>JAHEBQ010000104.1 GCA_024642205.1 Planctomycetaceae bacterium
TCTCCCACTCGCAGAGGGCGCCTTTCCATTTTTCACAGGCAATTCGATTAGAACAGCTCATTCGCGACGGGGTCGTTTTCGGCTACAGAAATGATTGATATCGGTTCCGATGTCGGGTTGAGGGTTTCTGAATCCCACGATGCCCCTTACTCGTTTGGCGGGGAGATTAAATGTGTGGATATCGAATTGAAATAAATGTATGGTATCCCACCAGTCGACTAGCGGTCGTGTTGTCATTCAAATGATCCGGCCCCGATTTGACTGCAGCCGTATTGAGGGGATATCTTCGGCGACCGGTTACGAAAGTCGTCATCGCGGAACAGGACACGGGTTTTTCGCAATGTTGCTACTGGCGTTTCGACATAAAACCGCATTTTTTGCCCAACTCATTTCGCCCCTGTTTTTTCGGCATTTTCTTTCACAGGACGCATTGGGGGTGTATCCCGTGACTTTGAGCCTTTGGGGCGGTTTGAGCCTTTTTGGTGTCGATTTTCGGTGGGGTGCGTCCTGCGAACTTCGCCGGCCTATTTTTGGAACGCGCTAAAAACCCACGATACGTTGCGCAAAAAACGAGGCCCGGAAGAATGAACTTCCGGGCCTGTTTTTGGTCGAGCCGAGTTTTACGTCAACTCTGTATGGAGGCGGCGGGGATCGAACCCGCGTCCCGCGATGAATCCGCTATGTCCTCTACGTGTGTAGTCGTTGATTTGAATTTCGACTGATCAACCGGGCAGCGACACCCTGAACATCAGACTAGTCTGAAACTTGTTTTAACAACGAGCGTGCCAGACATGACTCGTTGCGATCTGGATTTGGTGACCAGCTTTCCAGGCTCTCCAGCCAAACCTGTCAGCCGGGGCAACGTATTACTACGCGGCCATTGCGAAAGAGTTATCTTCTGCAAATAAAGTTTTGGTCAGATTTTTACGTAGCCCTCTGACCAGCTACGACACGCCAACATAACTTCAAGCAATCCGGTCGAATCCAATTCGCCCCCTGAAGCTACAGTTCACCTGGTTCAAATGGCATCCTGCGGATTCGCCGCTGTTTGCCAAGGACACCATGCCGAACAAAGGTTCACCTAAAGAATAACACGATCCCCAGGTTTTGACAATTCAAATCGAATCAACCGATCAAATAACAACTCCTGGCAGGGAATGTCCAATCCAACGCGGAAACGTACCTGGTGGACACTTCTGGAGCCGGTTCGGAAGCGTGTTTCCGACAGGATTTACAGGATAGAAAATCTGGGCCTGCGAGCGATCCAATTTCATCATTCGGCTTCCATACGACCAAACCGACAAAAGGCCACAAACCGCCCGCAATTGCCTGACTACTCGTCCGTGACGCAGCCTTCAGAAGCGGACTTCACGTTCTTGATGTACTTGAACAGCGTTCCGCGGGTTGCCTTGAGCGGCGGTGCATGCCAATTGGATCGACGGGCCGCCAACTCTGCATCGCTGATCTGAACATCAAGACGATTTTTGTCTGAATTGATAATAATTGTGTCACCGTCCTGGACCAGCCCGATCGGGCCACCCTCCTGTGCCTCTGGCGTGATGTGACCAACGATGAATCCGTGAGAGCCTCCGGAAAACCTTCCGTCTGTCAACAGCGCAACATGCTGACCAAGGCCGGCTCCCATGATCGCAGAAGTTGGCGTCAGCATTTCGGGCATGCCGGGGCCACCTTTAGGGCCCTCGTAGCGGATTATCACCACGTCCCCTTTTTTGATCCGTTTCTGTTCCAGTGCCGCAACCATTTCCTCTTCCGAATCAAACACATTGGCGGTTCCAGTAAATACATTCCCCTCTTTGCCCGTGATCTTGGCAACAGCCCCGTCGGGAGCGAGGTTGCCGCGCAAAATCTGAATGTGCCCCGTCGGTTTGATCGGATTCCGCATCGGCCGGATCACTTCCTGTCCGGCCGACAATCCCGGTAAGTCGGCAACATTTTCTGCAAGCGACTTACCCGTCACCGTCAAGCAGTCACCGTTGAGCAGTCCTTCGGCAAGCAGGAATTTCATCACCGCGGGCGTGCCACCGATGGCATGCAAGTCCTCCTGGACGAATCGACCGCTTGGTTTCAAGTCCGCCAGAAACGGGATCCGATCGCTGACCAACTGAAAGTCATCGATCGACAGCGGAACGTCGACTGAGCGTGCCATGGCAATCAGGTGAAGCACCGCGTTGGTAGAACCGCCAAGTGCCATCGTGACGACCATGGCGTTTTCAAATGCCTCGCGCGTCATGATATCGCGGGGTTTGAGGTCCCGTTCAAGCAGGTTCAAGATTGCGGCCCCGGCGCGGTGGCATTCCTCGATCTTGTCAGGATCTTCCGCAGGAATCGATGCACTGAACGGAAGCGACATCCCCAAAGCCTCAATGGCACTGGCCATGGTATTGGCGGTGTACATCCCACCACAGGCGCCCGCTCCCGGACAGGACTTTCGAACAATCTGTTGACGTGTTTCGTCGTCAATGGTCCCGGCAACAAATTCACCAAAGCACTGAAACGCGGAGACAATATCGAGTTTTCTGCTTCCCAGTTTTCCGGCGCGAATCGTTCCGCCGTAAACCATCAGCGCGGGACGGTTCAGGCGTCCCATCGCGATCAAACAGCCGGGCATGTTCTTGTCGCACCCGGGCAGGGCGATGCAGGCATCGTACCACTGTCCACACATGATCGTTTCGATCGAATCGGCAATCAGATCACGCGATTGAAGCGAATAGCTCATCCCTTCGGTACCCATCGAAATGCCATCGCTGACACCAATCGTATTGAACCGCATGCCAACCATTCCGGATTTGACAACTCCCTGCTTGACTTCAGCAGCCAGTTTATCCAGATGCATGTTGCAGGTATTGCCTTCGTACCAGACGCTGGCGATTCCAATCTGCGGCTTGTCCATGTCGTCGGGAGTCAAACCGGTTCCGTAAAGCATCGCCTGAGATGCACCCTGAACCTTGGGCTGGGTAATACGGCTGCTGTACTTGTTAAGCTGGTTGGACATTCTTGATCCAGGGTTGAAAGAGGCACGAACTTCATCAACAGCATCTCAAATGACGGAGGCTTTTCAATCTGCTTGAGATCATTCTGCTTGAAATAATCTTCCAGAGTGTCGCTGTCAGGGCGAGGCCAGGACATTCGGTCCAGACAAACAAAAAGCCTCAATTCGCAACGCGCCTTGAGGCATGATTATTCGAGTCGTCGATTGACGTGAAATCGAGTGTTTAATCCGGTCAGCGGGTTTGACTCAAATCAAGTTGTAGCAGCGATTTCCGTTTCGTCGGATTCTGCAGCCGCTTCCGCGTCCTGGATGGCCTGCTCCTGGGCTGCCTTGATTTCGGCGGGGTGTTCGCCGGCGATCAGCAAGTCAAGTTGCTTGCTGATTCGACCCACGATCGCTTCCCGCGGCCCGTTTTCGAATGTACCCAAATCAGTAGCAACCGAAATCGGAACCTCTGCCGAACTGGAAATTACTGCCTGGCACAACTGTACGGAAAACGAGTCGAGTGAATCACCCGGCAATTCGGTCCGATCGGTTTCCTTGATCTTTTCCGGATCAACACCTTCGGCCACATCGGCAAGTCGAATCTCGGTGACGACTTTCTCAATTCCGGCATTCGTCAATTGTTCGACGGTGCCACCACCAATCGCCCATTGCCAGGCGTCCAGGCAAATACCGACGTTGGGTTGTCCGACGGCTTTGACCAGGGTCATCAACTCGTCAGCGGTTTGGATGAATTTGAACGCACCATCGGCGGGCGCACCATCGGATCCACGCAACCACAAACCGATCTTGATTGGCGTGCCCGAAAACTTCTCGCCAAGTTCCTGTAATCTCTGTTGGTGTTTCTCAAAACATTCCTGAAATGAAAACAGGCTATTGCTCGAACCGACTTCGACATAGCAGCATCTCGCGTTAAGCGTTGTGGCAAGATCAATAATCGTATCGAGCTTGGCAATCGAGGCCGCATAGGCTTCGTCGGAAGCGCCCAACTTGATCGGCAATTTGAAAGTCCCCAAATCAATGTTTGCACTTTGAAGGAACTGGCATGCAAATTGTTTGCCGAGGGTGTCGTGACGACCAACCAGGTCAACCATATCGACTTCAACGCCATTGAATCCATGAGTCAACGCGAGTTCGATCAGTTCGTTTTGTTTTCCGGCAACGCCCAGTCCGCCGCTATTTAATATTTTATACACTTCGATATCTCTCCTTGGTTGATTACGCGTTTAGACAAAGCGTAGATTTTGTCCCGTCAAATTTCAACGCATGCATTTCGATGCGACACTGCACTGGCGACACAGCATTTTTTACCCAGTTTTTACCGATATCTGCTCTTGCAAACAGGGCCTTCAAAACGTCTTGATTCGCTTGCGCCGATTGGCGCACCTACGAAAAAGCGGGCTCACACTTCAGATGGGTCAGAAAGATGGGCCGGGGCGAAGAATGATTTCTGGTCCATGACATTATTGCAGATCAGCCCAGATTATCATAGGGCTCAATTCTGCCGACCTTTTGTCGAGTTTTGACCGGAACTGATCAAACAAAGCAGGGGAGATCTTACGAGGAAGCAGCTCTTGACGACTCCGTGACGACAAATCAGCGCCTTCCATGCAAGAAAATCCTGGATCACCAACCTGTTTCCATTCAAATGGGTTGGTCGATGGCAGTTCGCGAGTGGCCCATTTGAGAGCACCAAAACATGGTGAAAGCAGCATTCCATGTTGCCACGGGGCTTCGCATTGTTTCTTTGCCTTCAGCGGTCCTTCCATCGAAAGTTGAAGCATTGGGTCCTTGACCCAGGATTCAAATAATTCTGCTTTCATGGCAAGAGGTGGCTTGGAGAGACCTTGCTGGCATTTACGTAGCTGGCAAGCTTTGACATTTAGGCAAGATTCTCCGGTTGCATTGAACGCCGCGTTAATCTGTACCAAGTATGAGGAACAAATGGGCTGTGTAACTTAATAAACTGCTCCAATCTTCACAACACGAGCAAGAGTCAGAACCGATCTTGTCGATGTCTTGGAGTAACGGCCAATTCCCATGCAACGGATTCAGAATTGGTGCTAGCCGCGATCTCCAAATTCAAAAAGATGCTTGAGGTACAAATGTCGTTCAAAGTAAAGCACTATGTTGCGATTGGTTTGGGGTTTGCAGTCTTTACCGGCTACGCGATGCACAAATCGACATCTCCCAATACGCCCGTCGCTTTCGACACTCATTCTGGTGAATTCAAGCCATTGTCAAGTTTCGAATACGTGATTGGGGACGTACCCAGGATCGTATCGTCCGAACCCGAATTGGTTCCCCAGCAAAACAAGATTTCGACGTTGCAACTCGCCATTGAGAGTGAGGGCGGCGCACAACAGGTCACGTTTGATACCGGTACGACACAATCAGAAGACAACAATGATTTTACGGTTCCCGCGTTCGTCGACGATGATATCATCGAACTTGGTAGTATGCCACGGGAAGATACCGGCGAACACGAGGCAGTGCTGGCTGACCCAACGACGAGACAATTGGCCACGGAATCTGCATTCGTAACGGCCGAACGGTCCTACGATTCCGGTCAAAAGGCTGACAGCCACCTGGATCAATCCAACTCGCAATGGTATTCGAACCCATCGTCCAATCCCGCGACCACCAGTCAAGCGAAAGCACCGGACGTGGACCACCCAATTGCTAAAGTACGCGAGCTTGCCGCCGTAACCAACGACTCGATTATCGTTGAACCGGTTTCGGAAAATTCAGACCACGATCTCGCAGCAATGTCTGATTCGGTGGACCCTTCGGCACCGACCCAACTGGAAACGGAAACAGAGAAAAGTGTGAAAAGCGATCCGGCCCAACCAGTTCAAGAACCGGCGAAAACACCGGCACTTGCTCCCGCCGTCGACCAACTTGAAAATGTCGTCGAGGTTGTCGCTGCGACGATACCTCTTTCGGAAACAGCCGCTCAACAGGCTGTTCATCACATTGAATACGGAAAATCACTTTCTCGCCGCGGAGCTGCTTTCGCCGCTCGGCAGGAATTCTACTCGGCATTGCGAATTATTGCCGAATCGAATGACGCCGCCACGTGTACCCATGACTATACCAAGGCGCTGTCACAGGCAATCCTGGCGATGAAGGAAGCGGAGGATTTTGTACAAATCAATACCGAGGCCGAGATGTTATTGGAAGTTCTCTCAATCACCGAGACACATCGTTCCAGGATCATCGACCAAACGCTGGCAGTCACGACTTCACCGGCTCAAGCGATGGAACGATATTTCGCATACGCGCAGGAGAAACTTGATCAAGCCAGCGGCAGAAATCCCGTATCCGCAGAAGTCCTGTTTTGCCTCGGAAAACTGCACACTGCGGTTTCCAAGTCAAAGATCGTTCCGGATCGAGTCGATGTCGCGAGAGCGGTCGCTTACCATCAAGCTGCGTTGTTGAGCGACAAGAACAACTTTCGAAGCGCCAATGAACTGGGAGTGTTAATGGTTCAGTCGGGTCAACTTGAACAGGCGACGGAGTTGTTCAGACAAAGCCTGATTGCCCAGCCCACCCCTCAAGCCTGGGAAAACCTGGCCAAGACTCACCGGCGACTGGGACAACTGGACCTCGCCCATCTGGCGGACGAAGAGTTTGCGCTGCTTTCACAAACTCCAATCACGAACTCGAATGCAGCGATTCGCTGGTTGCCAGTCTCGAAATTCAACGCGAAGCCGCCGATGGAATTCCGCGCCGCCGACCGGATCGCTGCACGCCCCGAAAAGCCAACCGAGACGTCGAAAACGACATCCGAAAAAGTGCAGACCAAAATCAAATCGTTCGGCACGCGGCTCAAAGAATTGTTTTAGTACAAGCAAGCGGCCACATTAGGAAAAACGAGACCGGTCTTTGACTGCCATTGGGTTCTCGTTATTGATTTCAGGTCAGATATATAAAACGCGTAAAGGGCACGGATGCCATGAGATTTACAGTCCCATTAAAAATCGTCGTGTGCGGGGTTTTCTTCGCGACTGCGGCATGGATGGCCGACTCAGGAAACCGGGCGCACCCCGACCACTCGCCAGCCAAAGAGATGTTTGGATCCCCATCAACATCCACGGAAGTGATTCGCGACGATCAAATTCGACTTTGTCAGGGCTATGAAGAACCAATCGTTCACTACCAGGCAGGACAGGACACGAACCCAGGCCGATCGTTTCAGGGCGTCGACCAGTTTACCACCGGTCGCCATGGCCGGGAGGGTAAGTGGCGGGACAGCGAGCTGGTTCCCTGGGAATCGATGGCTTACGGTGAGTACATTGGCCCTCATCGAAGACCCGCTGTTGCCGAGTATCAGTTGCGAGTCAACGATCAGCTCGAACTGGTTTACCTGCGGACCCGCGAAAAGTCATTGGAGCCTTATCGGTTGTACGTTGGCGACGTAATCAGAATTTCGTCCGCGATCGATGCGAGCCTGGGACAAGAGCGATTGGTGATTCGCGCCGATGGAATGATATCGCTTCCGCTGGTCGGACAGGTTCTGGCAGCCGGCAAAACTGTTGAAAACCTCCAAACGGAGCTGGATCAGAAGTACACCAAGTATGTCAAGAACCCGGCCATGGTCGTTCAGGTTACCGAAGGCGAAACGCCGCTCCTGGATATCATCAACTCGGTTGACGCCCGACAGGGCGCCGGTGGACAGGGCCGCCCTGCCACGGTTTCTCCCGACGGAACGATTCAACTTCCCGGTCTCGGAAGCGTCCCGGCGATCGGCCTGACACTTGACGAATTGGGCCGGGAAGTCAACGCTCGCTATCAAGGTCGCCAGGGTGGCATCGAAGTCACTCCCATCCTAACCCAACGGGCTCCCCGATTCATCTACGTCGTCGGTGAAGTAGGCCAAGGTGGTCGGTTCGAAATGGTTGGGCCAACTTCGGTGATGCAGGGCATTGCCCTCGCCAACGGATTCAAGGAAGGCGGCAATATGCGACAAGTTATCGTCTTTCGGCGTGACCAGAATTGGCAACTGACGGCCACCATGCTTGATTTGAACGGAGCATTGCTTGGGAAACGTCCCCACCCATCAGACGAAATCTGGTTGCGGGATTCCGATATTGTGTTGGTTCCCAAAAAGCCAATTCAAAGACTGTCGGAAGCGGTCAACGAATATCTGACCAATACGCTATACAGCATCTACCCGCGAGCACTACTTTACAACTTTGACAATTTCACCACGCTGTAGCCTACGGGGCCATCATCGAAATTGAACACCTGAGACCAAGGCAAATCTCGAATTTGAAGTTTGCCCATCCTCCAGCGAAATTGAACCGTTTGGGTTTTGACAGCAAACTCAAGCGGTTTTTTTGTACGTCCAAGCCGCCCTTTTTTGCTTGGAATCAGGGCGGCGGAGCGTCGTTCTCCAGCGATCAACCAAGCGCTTCAAATTCCCGTGATCCAACTCTGTTTTCGGACAAGCGACGAATCGCAATGGTTCGCCGACGGTTTCCAGGCCGGATCCCGACGGGAAAAATCGCGGAAGAAAAGGGTCAAACTGACGTCAGTCTCGACGCGCTCCATCAAGGAAAAAACTGTCATTTTACTGCCAAGGAAAATTTGCATCCAATTGAAAAGAGCACCATAATGGGCGTTTTCAGCATTTGATCAAACGGCAGGTAGCTATGGACCTTGGTCAACTCCGTTACTTTAGCAAGATCGTCGAGCATCGAAGCTTTACACGCGCCGCTAAAGACTGTTCCGTTTCCCAGCCCGCGCTTAGTCAACAAATCGCCAAGTTGGAAAAGGAACTAGGCCAGCCTCTTTTTGAACGCCAGGGGCGATCAATTCGGTTGACGCCGGCGGGGCAAGTGCTTCATACTCACGCCGAAAAAATCCTCCAGCTCGTCGACGATGCGAAACGTCAGATTACCGACGATGGGCAAACGGGACGGATTTGCGTCTCAGCCATTCCCACCATTGCACCCTATTTACTCCCGGTTCTCCTGACTTCGGTTGTCAGTCAATTTCCACTGGCCAATTTTGTGATCAGCGAAGACACCACGGACCCGCTATTGAAACGCTGCGCCAGCGGCGACATCGACGTGGGACTCCTGGCACTCCCGGCAACGGCCAAGTACCTGACGATTGAACCCTTGTTTGAAGAAGAATTATTGCTGGCGCTGCCAGCCAATCATGCTTTGTGTTCGCGTTCCAGAATCAGCACCAAAGACATTTCAAACGAACGATTTATCCTGCTTGGGGAGACCCATTGCCTGGTTGACTCAATCGAGTCGTTTTGCCACCGAAAGAACTTTCAGCCACTCGCGACATCGCGGATCGAGCAGTTGACGACAGTCAAGCATCTGATCGCCCTGGGGCACGGCTTGTCCTTTGTCCCGAAGATCGCCGCCACCGACGACCTGGGAGGAAAACTGGTGTACCGTTCGTTGAGCGGCGACAAGCCGACTCGCAAGATTGCGATATGCTGGAACCCGTACCGCTATCAAAGCCAGTTGCTTTCGAACTTTATCAAGGCGATCACCGAATTTGCGGGTTCCGATTTCGTCGCCTCCATTGAGGTGTCGAACAACATCAAGTCGTTACCCGCCGCCCAACCCGAGACAGCCCAGGCCTGATCCTGTAGGGTGACAATATTGTTCCTAATCGCCCGACATCAGGAATCCAGCTTCGGTCGCCACATTGGAAACCGAAACGTTGATATCGACGACGACTCCGTTTTGATCGACCAACATTACACGCGGAACAATACTGGAAGGACACTGCTTCCAGATCTGGCTTTCAACCTTGCTCTCCGGATCACCAACCGCGAAGACGATTTCAGGCTTCGATTCCATAAACGTTTTGAGTTTCCCGTTAATCGTTGTGTCAACGGAGACGGCGAGAATCTTGAGTCCCCGATTCCGGAGGGAGCTTGTCTCCTTGTAAATCTGGTTCAGTCCCTGGAATGAAGTCTGGTCCTGAGATGACCAGAACAAAACGATTACCACACGTTGGTCAAAAAACTCTGGATCGATCGGGGTCCCGTCGAAGGCAACGCCCGAAAGATCGATTTTCCGGTTGATCAAACCTGCCCGTGTCATGCCGTTTTCCGCCGTTTTCCTCGCCAAGGTTGCAACTTCCAGGCTCTCGTTGGACTCCGACGATTTCAGCATCTCACGGTAGATAGAAATCGCCCGGTCGTATTGATCCTCTTGTTCAAACCAATGCGCGACGCGATCGACGTTATGGATAATCGAATAGCCATACTGCGGGTCTGACAACAATGTCGCGGAATCTCGTACCAGTTCTTTTTCACCGACTTCGCCATTCAACCAGAAATTCTCAAAATCATCCAAATAATCAAGCGATTTCATTTTGGCTTCGTCGGCGACTTCCCGAATCATTTCGTTGAGCTTGAGTGATTCAATTGCCAGCGACGCGTCTTTGATTTTTTGAACCAGAACAATCGCTTCCTTGATATTCGTTTTGACGTAATATTCTGTGATCAGGCGGATTGTAGCCAGCGTTACCTCATCGTCACGATAGTCTTTCAACATTTGAATGAACTCGTCAGCGAGCTGCTCAACCGTCAGAAAAGTCGGCCGTTTCAACCGTTCAAACGCGTGATACTTCATCAATGCCATTCGGGCTGACTTTGCAATCACCGGGTTGGCATCTTTCAGGGATGTCTCTGCAGCGGAACGCAACGATTCACCCACATTGGGACCATCCCATTTGAGTTGAAAATCTCTTCCATAAAGGGAAGCCAACGCATCAATTTTGGATTTGTTGGCCAGCACCCGCTGTTCCTCGTCCAATGCAAATTTATTAATCAATTTGTTGCAAATGTCGACGCGGAGTCGGTCATCCGCTTCGGCTTGACGCGGATCCCGCTTTTTCCTGACGGCATCATTAAGTCCAATCAGGTCCGAGCACAGTTCGTTCAGGTCAGCAGATTCGAGTTTCGCGTCCCGCGTTTTGGGTTGAATCGGCACCGCCGACTTGGAGGACTTCCCTGAATCGGCCGCTGCCAGCAGTTCCCTCGTTGAGTCCGACATCGCAAAATGATTCCAGATCAACAAAATCGTCAGCAACGAAAGGACCATACCGACGACAAACGAAGGCGTGTGAACGCCGGCATCCTCAAAGGTTGTCCGCGCCGCGAAATGGCTTGAGCTGGGTTTTCGCTTCTTCGTTCGATTTCGAGATCCCATTCCCGTTCCTATACCAGACCGTCAATCGCCCCGTTGCCTGGCGTTATTGAATTCCATCGGACTTGCAGTTCAGGATTCAAGAGGCAAACAAACAGCCACCTGATTTCCCGATTACAAGTTCGATTATCGGCCGAGGGGCAAACTTTTCAACTGGAATTCCACCAATTCATCGGCCTATGGCAATTCGATCGACGATTTTGCCGGCGAGTCTGTGGTTTGCGCCGCTTGGGGTTTGTCCGATGAAATGTAAATCATTCGAAGCTGATGCAATCCGTCCCGGAGGTGATCGGATTCTTCGTCCGTCAGATTGCCTTTGGTTTTCTCCTGAAGCATGGCCAGCAAGTCAATAAAGTGCTTCGCCATTGGCAAGCTGACCGATGGCTGACCGGTCACGGGATCCGGCAACATCCCCATGGCCGCCATCGCCTGCGTCGCGAGCGTCGACATCAAGATCATGAATGACGCTGGAGGCAGCTCGTCCATTGAATCGCCGTTACCCGACAGTGGTGAGGGGCTTTCATCCGCTGCCGCCTGTTTCAACTGCTCTTTTTCCCGCTCAACTTGCGACTTCCAATCGTCATCAACAATGATCTTTGGTTCATCAGAAGGGTTTGCTTTTTCAGACATGTTGAAGTCCTTTGACAAATGGTGTCCAGGTCAAAAAATAATCTGTCCTCAATTCCAATCACTGATCGACACAGCGACAATCCGGCGGGACAACTCTAGATCTCGACTTCCTTCAGTGAGCCGTTACTGGAACGTCGAACGGCGGCTTGGACGAAACCGGAAAACAACGGGTGCGAGGCAGTTGGCTTTGACTTGAACTCGGGATGGAACTGGACCGCAACAAACCAGGGATGGTCGGCGACTTCAATGATCTCAACGAGCGTGTCCTGCTCACTGGTGGCTGCAATCTTCAGGCCGTGAGCTTCCAGCTGTTTGCGAAACATGTTGTTGAATTCGTACCGGTGCCGATGCCGTTCGGAAATCAGTTTTCTGCCATAACACTCCAGGGACCGCGTTCCTTCTTTCACCTCGGAGATCTGGGCACCCAACCGCATGGTACCGCCTTTGTACGTAATATTGTTCTGTTCATCCAACAAGCAGATCACCGGGTAAGGCGTGTCTTTGTCAAACTCGGTTGAATTTGCGCCATCCAGTTTGGCGACGTTTCGGGCGAATTCAATTGCGGCACATTGCATTCCAAGGCAGATTCCGAGGAACGGAATCTTTCGCTCGCGTGCCCAGCGAATCGCTTCGACTTTTCCTTCGGTTCCACGCTCGCCAAATCCACCGGGCACCAGAATCCCGTCGTAGCCGCTCAACAATCGCTCCGGTCCCTCACGCTCGATTTCCTCGCTTTGTATTCGCCCGATTCGAATTTGGGCATGGTTATCGATACCTGCATGATCGATGGACTCGTAGATCGATTTATAGGCGTCTTTGTGTTCGGCGTATTTTCCGACGACCGCGATACTGATTTCGGTTTCCGGATTGCGCAAACGGTGGAGCAGTTCCCGCCAGTTATCCAGATCGAGCGTCTTCTTGGGAAGACCAAGCTTGTTGACGATCAATTCATCCAAACCGTGCTCAACGAGACTCAGGGGGACTTCGTAAATCGAAAAATCCTTGTCGCGCTCTTCAATGACCGCGTTAACAGGGACATTGCAAAACAGCGCAATCTTTTCTCGGTCGGAAGCAGCCATTTCCCGCTCGGTTCGGCAGATCAGAATATCTGGCTGGATACCGATCTGCCGCAACTGACCGACCGAGTGTTGGGTTGGTTTCGTTTTCAGTTCGGCTGCGGCTTTAAGGTAGGGTACTAACGTCAGGTGAACATACAGGCAATTCTCTTTACCCACGTCCAACGAAAACTGCCGAATGGCCTCCAGGAACGGTTGGCTTTCAATGTCACCAACAGTACCACCAATCTCGGTGATCACGACATCGACATCGTCGTTGGCGAGCTTGGAAATACAACGCTTGATTTCGTTGGTGATGTGCGGGATGACTTGTACGGTTTTGCCCAGGAACTCACCGCG
>JAHEBQ010000105.1 GCA_024642205.1 Planctomycetaceae bacterium
TTCACGACTCAGTCCCGCCGTCAGCATTACCTCGTTTCCCCCGGGAACGGTCGCAAACAAAATCGCGACGGAAGGGGCTTTCTTCCGAACCTGATCAACCAATTGGACCATCAATCCCCGATTCGCTCCCGGGATGACTTTGGCAATGACCCGCATATCACCAACCGGGACGGCCAAAGCAATCAATTCGTCGATGTCAACCTTGCCAGCGGCGCTCAGTTTCTTCAGTTGATTCTGCAATTCTTCGACTTCCGCTAGCATTGCCGCGACGCGCTCGGCGACTTGAAGCACAGGAACATTAAGTCCGAGCGCCGCCTGCCTCATGACATCGCGGACCTCAAAATACGACGGTAACTGGCTCGAATTCATTTGGGCTGAGGCGGGTTTTACTTCCTTGTCAGTCGACTTGCGCCCGGAATTCAATTGCTTTTTCAAGTCCTTGACGTGCTGACTTAACCCGGAAATCGCGGTTGGGATCTCCAGCAAATCAACGGACAGCTGTCGGGAAACCGTCTCCGCATCAGATCTTATCCTCTGTTGATTGTCCTTTGCCTTTCGTCCCGTCAACGCCTGAATCCGGCGGGTTCCCGCACCCAGGTTCTCCTCGGAAAAAATTTCAAATGCCTCGACCTCACTGGAGTTTTTCAGGTGGATCCCGCCACACAACTCCCTGCTGAAATCTCCGATGGAAACCATTCGAACCGGATCGGGGTACTTTTCGCCAAACAACATCATGGCACCAAGTTCGCGAGCCGATTCAAGCGGGAGGATTTCCGCCTTGATGGGTACCGCTTCGGAGATTCGCTGATTGGTCTGTGTCTCAATCGTGGATAATTGTTCGTCGGACACTGCGTCCATGTTGGCAAAATCAAAACGCAGATTGTCGTCACTGACCTTGGAACCACGTTGCTGTGCATGCTGCCCGAGATTCTGCTGGAGCGCGTAGTGCAAAATATGAGTCGCACTATGCGCACGGCAAATTGCGTGGCGGCGATCCTCGTCGACTTTCGCCGTCACCGAATCGCCAACCGAAATCGTCCCTTCCGCGACACGACCGGAGTGGATGAAAACGTCACCGTCTTTTTGCGTGTCGGTTACCTCAAACCTTCCGTTGGAGCCAATAATCCATCCAATGTCGCCGACCTGACCACCTGATTCCGCATAAAACGGTGTTCGACGAAGCACCACAAACTGTCGATCGCGGCCCGGCGTCAATGCATCGTGGCGACATTGAGCCGTCACCGTCTTTTCCACGGTTTCCCCACTGACTTTGTCGGTTTCCTGAATCTTGGAGTCTTGTTCAGAGAACAGCCCGCAGACTTCAGTGGTCGATTCAACGGATTCATAACCACAAAACAATGTCGACTTGACTTCGCGTTTAATTTCATCAAGCGGACCAGCGTTGCCCATCACGGTTTTTTCGCCCGTGTTGCTGATGTCACCGTGCTCAACCATCCATTTTTCAAAAACATGCCAGTCGAACCCCAATCCGTGTTGCTCGGCAACTGACTCAGCCACGGTCGGAGGAACACCATGGGTTTGGTACAACTCAGCCACTTGTTGTGCATCCAGCGTTTTTTCCCCCTGTTTGATCGCCTCTTGAACAATCTTTTCAACGCGGGGAATACCGCGGTCAATGACGGAATAAAAGCTGTTTTCCTCCGCCTCAATTACGGCAGCGACTCGATCGACCGTTTCACGCAGCTCCGGGTACGGGCCTTCAAGCTGTTCGACGACTGCCGGAACAAGTTGATACAGGAACGGCTCGCGGAGTCCCATATCGTAGCCTTGTAACACAGCTCGACGTAGTAACAAGCGGACAACCGACTCTTCGGCTTTCGCTCCCGGATAGACGTTTTCATGGATTGCCAGCGAACAGGCCCGGATATGATCGGTGATGCGCCGCAGCCTTCGCCCGTTGTCCGATTCCGGCATGTATTTCACGCCGCAGACCTCGGCCGCTGCCTGAACAATGGGCATCAACGTATCGATATGGAAGTTCGTTGAAACACCTTGCAACGTCGCCGCCGTTCGTTCCAGGCCCATTCCAGTGTCGATATTCTTGCTGGGAAGCGGAAACAGGTTGTCTGGCGGATTGCCTACTCGGTTGAACTGCGTGAATACAAGATTCCAAATCTCGCATTCGGGTCCATTGTCAGGGTGAAAAAAAATCTCACTGCAGGGACCACAAACTCCATCGGGACCGAGTGTGGGAGCGCTGGCTGGCCAAAAGTTTTCTTTCTCATCTAACCGTTGGATGCGATCAAGCGAAAGCCCCACGTCATGGTGCCAAATATCCGCCGCTTCATCATCCTCAAGATAGACGGTGACCGATAGGCGGTCCTTTTCCAGCCCCAACCAACGCTTTTCGGTTAAAAATTCCCAGGCCCAGACGATCGCTTCCCGTTTGAAGTAGTCACCGAAACTGAAATTGCCGAGCATCTCAAAAAATGTGTGGTGGTAAGCAGTTCGACCCACGTTTTCGATGTCGCCCGTCCGCAAACATTTCTGCGAGGACGTTGCCCGCGTGAATTCAAGCTTCACTTTCCCCAAAAAGTGATCTTTAAATTGGTTCATTCCCGCTGGCGTAAACAGGACTGATTTGTCCCATTTGGGAACCAACACATCGCTTGCGCAGACGGTGTGGTCTTTGGATTGAAAGAATTCCAGGTACTTGGCGCGCAATTCGTCGGTCTTCATGTCTTTACCAGAGGGTTTCGGAGCCCCCTAAATATATCGCCGAGGTGGTAGAACGACTAGAACGACTACGATGGCAGTGGGAGCTGGACAGGTCAAATTGACAAAACAATCGCGGCTGGACGTCCTCGGCATTGGACAGGAATAGCCCAAAATGTCACCCTGAACAAGCGGTCCGATTCGAAAACAACTCGCTCCCGATTTGGCTGCTGCAAAGCAGAAACCCAAAACTCCATGAGAAATCCGGCGACCGGAGAATCCGTGCTGAATGCCAGGCGGAGATGGCACCAATAAATATCCAAGCCTGGATCCCCGAAACCAGGTGAAGTCAGCCGAATCTCGATGCTCAATTCCGCTCGTCGGTCGGATGAGCTCGCTCGACCAGGAGGAATTTTTACGGCGGACCGGCGACTCGATCAGACAGACTTCCTCGCTAGGATACTTTGGCGCTAACCGCCCTTGAAGTGATCAGGATGCGTTGGCCTGCTGGATTTGCCCCGAGAATCCATCAACGCCATGCCAGTAGGCATCGCTGTCGCCAAACCTCTTCCTCACCGCGCGAGAGCCGTCGTTAGCCGGAGTCTCCGTTACAAATTTGGACGTCGGGTCGCCCGGGATCGCGTCAAGAATGCCGTGCCACTTTGGCACCTCATCTTTTGCAGATGTGATGAAAACCGGTGCCTTGATTTTGTTGCCGACGACGAAATCCAGTCCTCGGGATTGTCGAAACGAGCAAGATATTCACCGGGCGTGAACGCCATCACACCGTCAACGATTTCGGGATGTTCGCCAGCGATCCACAGTGCCATCGCAGAACTGCGGGAACTACTCCAGAAAAACAAACTGCCGCCTTGTGATAATTCACGGACCCAATTGAAAACAGCAATCATCTCCTGTTCCGCGTCGGAAAAGCCCGCCTCGTTGCCCGCGACAATGGCTCTCTGTTTCGTTTCGTTTTCCGCCACGAAGAAACGTAAACATAACGACGTCATCGGGATCAAGATGTCCAAACAGGTCCAGCAATTCGAGTCGTTCCAGGATGTCGTTTTCACCGAACCTGTCAATCACATCGCCAACGGGAATCTTGGATTCTGCAGGAGAGCCTTTGACGACACCCACAGCTTGAATCGCTTTTTCATCGGCGACATCCTTCAAGAAAATGACCTCGAACGGTCGAGCCGCTTGTCATTCTGCTTGTGCAGACCACCAGAACATGCGACCAATGTCACCAGCAAGCCGCGGGTCAACGTTCGAATTGAATTCAAGTCTGACCTTCAGGATAAACATGCAAGTAGCACTGGCATTTCAAATCCTGTTGTTCGATAAATTTGGGGCCGGAATGCAAATTTTCCAGACCTCCGAGATCGACATCAGGAAACGGGTCAGCTAAAGGAAAAAGCCCGGCAATAATGACCGGGCTTGGTGGATAACCCAAATTTCAGATGCACTGGTTAGCTCTTTGGTGAATGAGCTTTTGCTTCTTTGTCAATATCTTCGAGAACTTCGCTCATGTCTTCGACATAGCCACCCGCTTCCAGAACCTTCTGGCGAATCTCGTCGCAAACGTCCTTGTTTTCCTCAAGGAATCGGCGAGCCTTTTCTTTCCCCTGCCCCAGGTGGGTATTTCCGTATTTGAACCACGAACCGCTGCGGGCAACAATTTTGTGAACCACACCCAGATCCAAGAGATCCCCTTCATAGCTAATCCCGTGATCGTGCATCATGTCAAATTCGGCGACCCGGAATGGAGGAGCGACTTTGTTCTTGACGATTTTTGCCTTAACACGTTGACCGACCTGGACATCGCCGTCCTTCAATGCACCAATACGCCGGACGTCGATGCGAACGGAGGTGTAAAACTTCAGTGCGCGACCGCCGGGAGTTGTCTCGGGACTGCCGAACATGACGCCGATTTTCTCCCGAATCTGGTTGATAAAAATGGTGCAAGTCTTGCTGCGGGAAATCGCTCCGGTCAATTTGCGCATCGACTGGCTCATCAAACGTGCCTGAAGACCAACGTGTGAGTCACCGATTTCGCCTTCCAATTCTTTCTTTGGAACCAGGGCCGCGACCGAGTCGACGACGATCACGTCCACCGCGTTAGACTTGACCAGCATCTCGACAATTTGCATGGCTTCTTCACCGCTGCTGGGCTGCGAAACCAAAAGTGTATCCAGTGAAACGCCCAATTTCTTGGCCCAGGTCGGATCAAAAGCGTGTTCCGCATCGACAATCGCAGCGATCCCACCTGTTTTTTGGGCTTCCGCAATCGTATGGAGGGCAAGTGTCGTTTTGCCGCTGGACTCGGGACCGAAGATTTCGATGATTCGGCCGCACGGCAAACCGCTACCGCCCAACGCCATATCCAGCGAAAGACTGCCGGTGGAGATTCCCCGAATTTCCTGCTTTGAGTCATTACCCAGTGCCATGATCGAACCAGTTCCAAACTGGGCTTCGATTTGCTGCACCGCCGTTTTCAACGTTTCGTGCTCTTCGAGCATTCGGTCGACGGCAGCAATTTCTTCTTTTTTCTTGCCGGTTGCCGATTTTTTCCCGGCCGGTGTTTTGGTCTTTGCCATCGCGTTTTCTACTTTGCTATTCGAGGAGGAATTCTTGATTTCAGTCCGACTTTGAGTCTTTTTCGCGCCAGCGACAGCACCGGACGTTTCTGTCTTTGTTTTTGACGAACGAACGACCGGCAAAACAGTGTCATTGCTGGATTCTGTGGATGTCTCCATCTTTTTTTTCTCCTGCAGAACGAGGGATTGATGAAGGCCTCACCACAGTTTCAACTTCCTGTATTGGCGATTTATCACGCAACCATTGCCAACAGGATGACCGTACGATACGACTCGCAAAACCGCTTTACAAGTGCCTTCAGGTATATGATTCGCCGGAGCCAGGACACGTCTGGTCCAACGCCTGAGGTTTTTCGGCGAATTTCTTCAAAAGCCCGTCATGATGTCAGCTAGGGCAATTTTGTACAGTTATTCAAAATTAATCAAGTCGGCCCCTGTCCAGTGGTTTTTCTTCGCTTTTTTCCAATTCCCTTGCCTTGAAAACCGGAAAGCTCTTCCTCTCGCAAGCCAGCCCGATCAGCTGCATCTTCCAGAAAATAATTCAAATCGGCCTGATCATCCGCATGCAAAACGTCGTAGGCATGGGCAGGGCTGCGCGCGTGATAGAGCTGTTCGACCAGGTTGCTGTCCTTCACAATCGCTGTTGCAAATGCCGCAATGACCTGCAAATGGCGGTTGCGTTCCATTTCCGGCGTGGCCAACAACAATACCGCGTGAACCAGGCGTCCGTCAGGAGCACCAAAATCCAGGCCTTCACTGCTCAGCCCCAACACACCACGGACTTCATTACCTTCATCCAGTATCGCGTGAGGAATCATCAAACCATGACCCACACATGTCGTTTCCTGTGCATCTCGCTCAATCACCTGCTTTACAAATTCTTCCTGCGACACCTCGATCGCCGATGTCGCGTACAACTGGGAAGACAAAGCACGAATCGTCGCTTCCTTGTCGCTGCCCACGAGCCCAACTGAGATGCGCTGTTCCTGCAAGAAATCCAACAACCTGGGTCGATCTTTGTGGTCTTCCCCGGCCCGCAAAATCGAAAACCGTGTCGCGCTGGGTCCGAGCAACTGATTGAGTGCCAACGCCGCCAAGCCGACGGTGTTGACGAGCAATTTGACCTCATCAGGAAACCCCGAGTCTTCACTGGCAACCAGCAGAATCAAACCGACCGCGACTCCCCCGTGAGGCAATAAAGCGATTCCGAGATAATTCCGGACATTTTCGGTCACTCCGGCAAGCGTCATGGCTGAAAACGCGCTGATCGATTTGGCGAATAAACGGGCAAGAAAGAAAAGGATCACCAGCGCCACAGCCTGGGGTACCAGTCCAAAATCGAGACGCATGCCAGCAAACGTAAAAAACAGCGCGAATAGAACTCCCCCAATGGACTGCAAATAGGCTTCACATGATCGAACCAGATCGTGCCGCAGGTTTGTAACGGCAATCCCGGCAAACGTACACGCCAGGATTCCACCCGACGTACCAAAACCAGCAGCAAATCCCCACGAACCCAACACCACAGCTACCATCGTCGGCCCCAAAAAAGCCGGGCTGACGATCGTTCGAGTTAACAGCAACGCAATCGCCGCACACGCCAATCCGATCAGAAACGTGATACCAAACTGAATCGCAACGCTTTGCATCGCATGAACCCACCCCAGTTGATCGCCGAGAAATGTCGAGACAAAAACAAATGCCGCAACGGCGACCATGTCAATCAAACCGATCGCCGCCAACAGCGTACGGGTCAAGATCCCGCGGGCTCGTGATTCCTGAATCACTAACACCGTCGTTCCTGGCGCCCCCGCGATCGCGATCGCCGCCAGCAAGATTGCCGGGTCCCGCGTCATTCCGTCACCGCCTGGTAGTTGCGGTCCGATGAAATACATCAGCGCACCGACAATCACCGGCGTCAAAAATGCTTCCCCCAGCAACAGCAGTCCAACTCGCTTGCCGGCATTTCTCAGACTGGCGAAATAAAGCGTCGCCCCGACGGTAAACGCGATAAACCCAAGCACGAAATGCATGTAGGGCAGAAATTTGTCGAGACAATTCGGCTCGATTCTTGTGTTCATTCCCGGTAGACAAAGTTGACGAAGCAGAATCCCGGTTGCAATCCATCCGGTGACCTTCGGCAATCGTAACTTGGCAAAAATTTCGCCACCTAGAATTCCGGCCACCAGCACGGTCGCGAGATTCAGCAGCGGGTCGTCGAAATGCAGGTTATTGAAAAAATCCATGATAGGCGCCGGCAGATTGGGTTGTTCGGTGAAATTTACGGGCTATGTTAGTTACCAAGTTCAAGGCCGCGAAGGTCAAGTCGCGTTCCATTGGCGGCCAATGCTGTTCGCGACACCGGGCTGTTTTGAGACTGATTTTCGCCCCAGGCTCTACCGCAAGGAATGTATGGAACCCCTCATCCCTTGAGCCGGATTCGAGCCATCGGTGTGTACGTCGGCCCGCCACGATCATCGAAGCTGGAATAGATGATCACTTCATCGACATGACAAAACCCTCCGTCGTGATTGCGAAGCTTATGCACGAGCGCCAGCAACTCGTCATTCCAACGTCCGCCTCTCACCAGTCGTCCCAGCGTCATATGCGGAACATATTCATTGCGATCCCTGTTGATGCCCCAATGATGCAACACATCTGCCAGCGTTTTGTACAATTGCGCAAGTGGCTCGGCCCCTTCATCCACACCGATCCAAAGCACCCGGGGCTCTTCGGCACTGGAAAATCCATTGACGCCCTGAAGGGACATATCAAACGATTTCAGCCCCTCGATCGCATGCTTGATCAACTTGCACAACTCCGGGACTTCCACATCGACAACGTCCCCCACGAAATTTAGCGTCACGTGCAGGTTTTCAGGCTTCACCCAACGATATTGATCGGACAGTGCAGCCAAACGGCCGATGACCCTCGCCACGTTGTTGTTAACCCGTTGGGGTGCGTTAATCGCGATAAATGTTCGAATCGTTGCCATGGACAGCAGTCTATCCCGATGCCTGAATTGCTTTCAACCTCCCGCCGGTTGCGATGACCGGCAAAACCGGAATAATACCGGGCTGGTTTTTCGAGCGACGATTGTTCATGACGCCGATCTGCTAGTAATCGGATTGGAATTTGGTTTGAGATTACCTGGAAAGTAAACGCGTGACAAAGAAAAAATTTGATGTGTTCGGTGTTGGAAATGCAATCGTAGACACGCTGGCGCTGGTCGATGATCAGATCATCACCGATCTGGGCGTCGACAAGGGAGGCATGTCACTGATGGACTCCGAAAACCAGGCCAGAGTCCTCGGTCGGCTCGATCACAAGAATCTGCAGCTCGCATCCGGAGGTTCAGCCGCCAACACGCTGGTCGCGATCGCGCAAAGCGGCGGCTCTGGCGTTTACTGCGGCAAAGTTGCTCATGACACCAATGGCGAGTTTTACAAACTGGACATGGAAGAATCCGGAATTCTGTTTCCCGTTCCGTTGACACCCGAAGCCGGACTGCCAACAGGCACATGTGTCGTGCTAACGACACCTGATGCCGAGCGAACAATGTGCACGCATCTTGGAATTTCAACGAAATTACACAAATCGGACATCGATCTCGATTTGTTGGCTCAATCCAGATGCAGTTATATTGAAGGCTACCTGTGGGATTCCGAGGAACCCCGAGCCGCCTGCATTGAAGCCTTTGAGCAATCAAGACAACTGGGGGTTCGCGCGGCGTTTACTTTTTCCGATGCCTTCCTGATCGATCGCTTTGCAGATGACTTCCACCAAGTCGTCTCGGACTACTGTGACATCATCTTTTGTAATGCCGACGAGGCGCGACAGTTTTTTGGTGTCGGTAGTATCGAGGAATGTACCACCCGAATGGCCGCCATCTGTGATTTAGCCTTTATTACCGACAGCGCTGACGGTTGCCATGTTATCGAGAATGGGGTGGTGACCAAAGTTGCAGGATTCCCGGTCAAAGCCATCGACACCAACGGTGCAGGAGATGCATTCGCGGGCGGAACGCTGTACGGCATCACGTCCGGCATGACAGCTACCCAGGCCGCCAAGTGGGGTAACTACTTCGCCTCACGCGTGGTCGAAATCATCGGGCCCCGGATTGAAGGTTCGATTAAGGACCATGTTGCTTCGGTGTGTGGATAGGATCGACTGGCGAATCCCGTTCTTCGAACCGGTCCGGGACTTGAAAGCGATCCTCTTGAAACAGACGGAATTCGTTTGGACTTGCGGCCTTGAGTAGTGATAGAATACTGGAATTCCCTTCGCCAGGTCTAACCAGTTTTTTCATAGGTCAATCTACAGGATGAAAGCCGCCCCGGGATTCCTGACGCTTGTGATCGCAATCGGATCACTTGTGTTTACGGACTGTTTCGGCCAACAATCCGCAAATCGTGAATCGCTTGAGCAAATCGGCATCCAGACTTTTTTTACCCGCTACTGCCTTGATTGCCATGGCACCGAGGGCGCGGACGGCGACGTCGCCTTCGAACCGATTCTGTCGAAACCGATCAGCGATCACTCAATCGCTTTGGAGCGAGCGGTTCGGCAACTTCGTGCCCGCCGCATGCCACCAATGGATGCGGATCGACCGCAGGAATCCGATTATTGTGAAGTCGTTGCGGCCCTTGAGTCAGCGCTGGATCGAGATGCGGTTTTCAATGCCGACCCCGGTCGAACGGAGACATTTCGCCGACTCAACCGAACCGAATACCAGAACGCCATTCGCGATCTATTGGGACTGGAGATAGATGCTGCCGCGATGTTACCCCAGGACGAAGAGAGTTTTGGATTCGACAATGTCACCGTAGGGAATCTCTCGGCCACGCTTCTTGACCGCTACATCACTTCAGCCCAGAAGATCAGTCGGATCGCCATCGGTCGTGTTGACAGATCTCCGGAAGGAACGACGATCCGGATTCGGCCTGACGTCACCCAGGAATCGCATGTCGCAGGATTACCGTTCGGGACACGCGGCGGAGCGTTAGTCAAGCATACGTTCCCGCGTGCCGGAGAATACGAAATCGAAATCCGGCTGACGCGCGACCGCAACGAAGACGTCGAAGGCCTGCGAGGCAAGCACGAACTCGTGCTGCTGCTGGATCGAGACCAAAAACAATCCTTCACCGTCGAACGGCCCCAGGACGGTGTCAGTTTCGCCGACGTTGATAAACACCTCAAGACTCGCGTCCGCACCACCGCGGGTTTACACGACATTGGCGTGACTTTTATCCAACAGCAGACCTCGCTGCTTGAAACCGAACGCCAGCCATTCAATTCCCATTTCAATTTCCACCGCCATCCACGGCTCACGCCAGCCGTTTTCCAGATTTCCATTACCGGGCCCTACGACTCAGACAAAACACGAGAGCTGGCGGACGAGTCGAAGGAAAGCCCAAGTCGAAAGCGCATCATGTCCCTGGACCGAAGTGCATTTGCTTCGGAAGAAGAATGGGTCCGGGCAAACCTGAAACAGTTGATTCGATTGGCCTACCGCCGGCCCGTGTCCAATCTGGATTTGGCCACCCCCATGAAATTCTTTCTGCAGGCACGCGAAAAAAGCGATTTCGATGCGGGCCTGGAGATGGCGTTGAGTTCAATCCTGGTGAACCCGAATTTCCTGTTTCGCATCGAAAAGGATCCTCCCAACCTGAAACCAGAAACCGCCTACGTCATTTCAGATCTGGAACTGGCATCCCGGTTGAGTTTCTTTTTGTGGAGCAGTATTCCGGATGAAGAATTGTTGGAAATCGCTGAATCGGGAAAGCTGAGTGACCCGGTTGTTTTCGAAACTCAAGTCCGGCGTTTGCTTGCCAATCCACGCTCGGACTCGTTGGTTAACAACTTCGCCAGCCAATGGCTATATCTCCGGAATCTTGATTCGTTCAGCCCCGATGCGAGGCAGTTTCCTGATTTCGACGAAAACCTCCGGAGTGCGTTTCGCACCGAGTCGCAGTTGTTTTTTCGAGGCGTGATGCGGGACGATCGCAGCGTTCTCGATTTCCTCAAATCAAATTACACGTTCTTGAATGAGCGATTGGCAAAGCACTACGGAATTCTCCATGTCTTTGGGAGTCAATTCCGAAGAATTGAATTCGATGGAGAAAATGGAGATCGCGGTGGCCTGCTTCGCCAGGGGAGCATCCTGACCGTCACTTCTTATGCGACTCGCACATCGCCCGTGATTCGGGGTAATTGGGTATTGGAAAATATCATGGGGATTCCGTCGCCGCCACCGCCGGGAAACGTGGCAGCGCTGGAAGAAAATACCGTTGACTCGACCCTGCCGATGCGCGAACGGTTGTTCCAGCACCGATCCGACCCGGCTTGTGCGAGTTGCCACCGATTGATGGATCCGGTTGGTTTTTCTTTGGAAAATTTCGACGCCATTGGAAGATGGCGTCAGATGGAAGGCGGGAAACCGATTGACAATACCGGAAGTTTACCGGATGGGAGTCAATTTTCGGGCGTCGATGGGTTAGAATCGAAATTGCTGGCCCGGCCGGAGTTATTCGTGGGGACGTTCAGCGAAAAACTGTTGACGTTTGCGTTGGGCCGGGGCGTCAAGCCTTCGGACGGACCGGCGATTCGCCGGATCGTTGCTGCGGCCAAAGAGAATGATTACCGGTTTTCAAGTTTGATCATCGGAGTCGCAACCAGCCAACCGTTCAAGATGAGACGATCGGAATAACAAGGAACCCGGAATCAAAAGGACCCGGCATGATCAGGAAATCAATCCCGCGTCGAACATTCCTGCGTGGCACAGGCGCTCTGTTGTCGTTGCCGTTACTCGACGCAATGGTTCCATCGATGACGGCATTGGCAAACACTCCGGGTGACCCGACGAAGCTCCGACGCCTGGGATTCGTCTACATGCCGATGGGGAGCGACATTACGCGCTGGCAACCGAAAGGGGAAACCCTTGACGAGTTGTCGCCAACGCTCAGCGTGCTGAATCGGGTCAAGGACCAGGTCACGGCGATTTCGAATCTGGAGCTGAAAAACGCCTACCCCGGATCACACGCGACCTCGAATGCGGCATTTCTTAGTGCGGCAACAGCTAAACTGACGGAAAGCACCGATTATTTCCTGGGCACCACGGCCGACCAGATTGCAGCCAAACATCTTGGTGCGCAAACGCAACTACCGTCGTTGGAATTGTCGATGGATCTGATGGCGATTACGGGGCAATGTGATAATGGATACGCCTGTGTTTACCAAAACAACCTGTCCTGGTCGTCGCCAACGACGCCATTACCTTCCGAGGCACACCCTCGCCTGGTGTTTGAAAGCCTCTTCGGTTCGGGTGGCAATCAAGAGCAACGCAGGGATGCAATCAAGAAACGTGCCAGCCTGCTCGACTCGGTAACCGAAGAAATCTCAAGGCTCGAGCGAGAATTGGGTCCGCGGGATCGCAACAGAATTCGGGAATACCTTGACACAGTCCGCGAAGTCGAACGCCGGATTCAAAGCGCTGAACAAACGTCGCAGGAACATCCACTTCCCGATCTCGATCGGCCGACAGGGGTTCCGGCATCTTACGCAGATCACGCGCGGCTGATGTTTGACCTGCAATTGCTGGCGCTTCAAGGCGACATTACGCGCGTCATCACGTTTCAACTGGCCCGCGAAACGAGCAATCGGACTTATCCTGAAATCGGAATTTCCGATCCGCACCACCCACTTACCCATCATGGGAATGACCCGGTGAAGATCGAAAAAGTTGCCAAGATCAACCGGTTTCACGTTTCTCTGTTTGCGGAATTTCTGGAAAAACTGAAAGGCACCCAGGAGGGGAATGGGACATTGCTTGACCATTCGCTTTATCTTTACGGCAGCGGCATGGGAAATCCAAACCTCCATGATCATACCAACTTGCCAATTCTGGTTGCCGGCGGAACGGCGGGTGGAATGTTGG
>JAHEBQ010000152.1:0-3009 GCA_024642205.1 Planctomycetaceae bacterium
AACCCAAGTAAACAAGAACAGATTTTTAATCGTTGATTCATTTTATACACTGACAGGTGTCTTTGGGGCTTGGATTAGTTGCGTTGAACCTGCAACTCATCGATGTTGGGGAGGAGTTTTCCATCCAACACTTGGTTGATCTTTTCCCAGGTGAAACTTCCATCGGATTGGGGGCGGAAAATACTGGTAAACGAACCGGATCCTCCGTCGGCCAAAGTCGCAACCGATTGAACAGACCAACCGTCGGAGCGTTTGCTCCAAACGCCTTCCACGACTCCTCCATCGGAGTCAAATAGCCAACTGCGAATCCGGGATTCTTTCTCATCCCAGCCGATAATCTGAAGTCCGGAAGATTCAACCTCATCCTGTTCATCAAATACTTTGAAAGTCCGGCTGATAAAATTCTCGTTGGCCGTCCATTGGCAGCTGAATTCAACACGGAATCCCTCCCCGGCCATCGTCCAATCGCCGATCAACCATTCCAGTACTTGGAGTTCGTCGCGGTGCGATTCTTCCAAAATGATTTCCGTTTCGGTGACGCGATCAATCAACCAGGCATCGTCCCGTTTGACATAGACGACACGATAATCCGTTTCGACAACTTCCGTTTCAGAATACGTGACGGTTGCCAAACCGCTCTCAACGGCCACGTTGGGTGAAACAAATTCAATCGACTCCGTCGCAACGGCAATTTTGGGGACTGATTCACCCTCAAATATTTGCTGAAAATTTGCCTTCATTTCCTCTCGACCGACTGAGGTTTCCCCAGTGGTGCGACTGGAATAGACGCCGTTGGGCGACCAGTGTGCTACTAACAAATCCACATCGCGTGAATTGAAAGCGGAGACATAGGACTCAATGGCCGCTGTGATTTTGGCAACGTCATCGGGCTCTTGTGAATCTTCCTGGCCAAGGCTCACCTGGCCAGACAAACATATCGCGATGAAGACCGCAAAATGAAAACACTTGAAACTCATATCGTCTCCCAGATTCAGGCTTGTCAGTTAAACCTAGGTATAAACGCAACAGCGACTGCTGTAAACAGTGGAGCATGATCATGCCCGGACACTTAGGATGCTGTCTCCGTTTCCATTAAAGCACTGTTTTTAGAAAAACAACCTCGGATTCAGAAGGTTCCCATAAACTCAACCAACCTGTTGCCCTCCTTTTTTATTGGGTTACCTGGGCGATGACTTGGGCTCAACGGGAGAATAGCCGTCAGGAAGCAGAGTTAGGGTTAGTCATATGTTCATGTTGTGCTCACCGTTTGGTCGTTGTTGTTTTAGCTGATCAAAAGGGATGGTGCCTGCCGTGTTACCAGATAAATCTATTGCGCTGCGTCCCCGTTCTTTGCCTCGATGCTTGGCTCGGGTTGACCGGCGATGACCACGTCCAACGGCCCTTGCTGATCGTCGTGTTTCCAGTAAGTGTGACGAAACGGCAGGGAAAACTGGATTCCGTTTTGATCGAACGCGTGCATGATTTCAAAATTGATCTTTTCCGAGACGCGTAGAAACTCCGGGTAATTGCGGGACTGATAGCAGAACACGATTCGAATGTTGAACGAATCAGAATTGAATTCGGTAAAGAAAACGTTGGGTGGCCGTTCCTCAGTCATGCCGTCGATACCATCCAAAACTGTTCGGATGCAATTAACCGCTTTTTCTACCTGGTCGACCGGCGTATCAAGCGGGATGAGAACGTTGGTAACCCGACGCAGGTAGTCATGGTTTCCATAGTTCTCGATTTCCGCTTCCGCCATCAGATCGTTCGGGATTGAAATCAAACGTTCATCCAAATGCCGGATTTTCGTCGATCGAAGGCCGATCTCTTCTACGAATCCTTCATGACCGCTAACGATGATCCGATCGCCGACACCGTAAGGCTTGTCCAGTAGCACGGTCAGCGTTCCAAACATGCCTTTCACGATGCCTTGGGCAGAAAGTGCAATCGCCAAACCCCCGATCCCCGCGCTGGCGATCAATGTTGTCAGCGGGAATCCGACATACCTGCCTCCCTCCAGGAGAACGATCACGGAAGCAACAATCCCCAGCACGCGGAAAATGATTCGGATCAGACTCGCGTCCAGCCCGCTCGGTGAAATGTGGGGTAGCGCGACCAGCGATTCCGCGATACGAGTGCTCAATCGCACAACCAAGACCAGTGAAATTAGCAATAACACCACGTCAGCGCAAAAATTGGCGACGTACAGCGGCGTGCCACGCAGCGATAAATAATCAAAAACAAATGACTTAAATCCGAGCGGTATCAGGATTGCCGCCGCCGAAACAAGTAGGCCCAACCAGAGCAACCAGAGACTTCCGCTTTGTTCGCCTGCCAAGCGATACCGCCCCAGCCTGAGTAGAAATAAAATGGCAACCAGAAAGATCGGCGCAGATAACAACATACCGATCCACTGCCACACGGCAGCGCCGAGAAACCGATTTTGGAACCAATCTGGCAAACGATCTATCAGCGAAGCAACGGCTGGATTGGAGGGACGTAAAAGCCACCAATCGTAAAAGCCCTCGGAGGTCTCCTGACCATCCTGTCGATAAGGCTGCGACTTGGCCTTCTCAAAAAACTCCGGGGCGCGAGAGACGGTATCGGACGAAAAAAGAAATTCACCGCGGCGAGGTCCTTCGGTAATTCTTGTGATCACGATTTGGGTGCGCGGCATTTGCCACCGCGATAATGCCTCGGCGCCAACTTTTGTTTCAATGGCCTCGATCCCAGGAATCTCTTCGGCCGCTGGTAGTGGAATCCGATCGAGAACTTCCTTCAGGCAAACCGCCGCCTCCGCTGGATAGTACTCTTTGGCAGCCTCAGGTACCTGGCTGATGTCGAGGCATGACAACGCTCGCCGAGCCAATTCCTGGAACCTTGGGTCGTTGCGATCGAGATTCTTGTCTTTATTCAGCTCTTCATACAGTGCATTGCACGAATCGAGAAATAGCGTCAGCGTCCCCCGGGGGCTGGATGTTTCGGCAGTTTGAGTCGGTGTCTTCT
>JAHEBQ010000152.1:3021-3467 GCA_024642205.1 Planctomycetaceae bacterium
GTGAAACCTCGCGACCGGTTGTGCGATAGGGAAGATCCTTGACGATGCGATAATATTCGGCGGCCCTTCTGATCGACTCCGGCGTGAACAGAAACGCGCTGCGACGCGGTCCCTGGTCCGCCCGCGAAATCACGATCCGGGTTTGAGGAATTTGCCAAAACTGATTGGAGTCCGCCGTTTGCTCCGAGTCAGAATCCGGTGGTTTCGGGATTTGATCGTCCGGCGGGATCTCGATTCGGTCGAGTACCTCTTTCAAAAACAAGGCCGACTCGATGCCGGCTGTATCTCGAAGTTCCCTCGGAAGATCCGACAGGTCAAGACAATCCAGGATCCGTTCGATCGTCGGTAAAACTTCTGCTTTGCGTTCTTCGGTCAGCGCACCGGCTTCGATCAGACGCCGCATTTCGTTGCATGATTCGATCAGACTGCCCAGGGTGGCGGCCGGT
>JAHEBQ010000046.1 GCA_024642205.1 Planctomycetaceae bacterium
AACTGACGCAAACAAGATGCCTGTCCTTTTAACTTCGAACAAACTGCAAAAGAGACTTGGGAAACGCCTGTCCTCTAGAGATGTTGGGATTGATCGAATGCGAAACCTAAATCCCAGATTAGGCTGGTTTGGTTGCATTCGGGATCGGGAAATTGGAATGAGACTTTGGAACTCCCGGTTCGACCGAATCTGATTTACCGATAACGACTATTCCGGATTCGGTAACAGTAAACCCCCGGACTCGGTCGAACTCATGATCGACGCCGACGATTGCGCTTTCCGGGATCTTGACATCCTTGTCGATGATTGCACGACGCACCATGGCCGGCAACCGATGGGCGATTGAAAAATTCTTGATCAAGCCAATCAGGAAACAGGCCTGGACGAAAATGAAGTCCATAGATGGCATGCCTGGTTCCGGCACATTATTTTGTCGATGGTTGCCACGCAATACTTGTTGCGATTCGAAACAATTCGAATTCGTGCTTCAATAAAAGAAAGTCGTGACGCCCTGACCCCCTTTGCCGTCCGGGATATTACGTCGACAGATCGTAAATCGCAATGGCGAGAATGTGACCGCCAGAAAAAGTACCACCCTACTCACTCTGGCGACGCCAGCCTCATGCAAGCGCAATGAATTGCCACCACAACAAACGAAAACCAAAACTACGGCGGTAGTACCCAAAGGTGACAGTGAAGGCGGTTTTCGAACTGCCTTTGTGGGTGGTTTCGAAGTGAACGAGTTGGTAATTTCCATCCAGCCGTCAACACTGACTTGCTGCCAACATTTCGAAGGGAATTGCATTCCTTTGAGTCTGGTTGGCGACTCACATGACTCTTCTTTTGCGAACCACCACAGTTCGCCAACAAGATTGTCGCCAATTCGACTAATACGCCCCTTGACACTTGTGTCAGAATTAGTGATCTTTACCCGTTCGCGTGAAGCCAGTTTTGGCTTCCCGAGGGCGTAGCTCAGTTGGTAGAGCAACGGACTTTTAATCCGTAGGTCCAGGGTTCGAGCCCCTGCGCCCTCACTTACTTTCTCCGGTCCAGTGATTCTTCTCGACCCGTCGACGCTTGATGCACCGCCTTGTAATCGGCTCGGCCAATTAGGTCTGTTTCAGGAATCCGAGCCTGCATCCCGAGCGGCTGAATTTTCTTATAGACCTGCTGCCCCACCGAATAGAGCTGACGAGCCGCAATCAAAGTCGCGATTAAGATCACGAACATTCCCAGCGCGTTGGTCAACTTGCCGTTCCGGTACTGCCCTAACAACTCTTTCTGATTGACAATCATTAAGAGTAGCACGGCAATGATTGGAAGCAGCAAACCGTTGGCGACTTGGGCAAGGATGATTGTCTCTTGAGGGCTCTCACCCGACACTATGGCGAAAAAGACTCCAGCCAACACCACACCAGACGCGGTCAATTTCAGTCGCCAGTCTTCCAGTTTTCCAGTCCAACCAAAACAGCCCGATACGGCGAAACCTGCAGCGACGGGAGCAGTAATGGCACTGGTTAGTCCCGCCGCGAATAATCCGATCGCAAATACCAGCTTGGCTCCCCGCCCCAGCGCCGGCTCCAACTGGACAGCGACATCGTATGCAGCCAGTTGCTTGCCGTGAATCAAAACCGTGTCGTCCACTGAGTCGACTCGGTGAAACGCAACTGCCGCTGTTACCAATATTGCACATGTCACCAGGCCGCCCAGCGAAACGGACAAAATCGTATCCCAACGCGAATTCCGGATGGCAAAGCGAAACAAGTCGTTCGAATCCGGTTGAGATGGATCAACTTTCCATTGTTGTGCCGCAGCGCTGGCGTGAAGAAACAGGTTGTATGGAACAACCGTCGTACCAATGATCCCAATAACGATCCACTCGCCACCCGTTGGAATTCTCGGCACGAAACCGGACGTGATGCGACTCCAATCGGGTCCACTTTGAACCGCTGCAAAAATGAAAAGCAGACTCATGAGGGCGACCAGTAAGCTCAGCAGTTTCTGCAAAAAATCAAAACGACCGATCCAGATTACAGAAAGAACGATGATCGCAATCAAGGCGACCAGTCCGTTCTGAAAACTTCGCGATCTTGCGTCCAGCCAAGCATCAACTATCATCTCGCCGCCAACTTCATCGATCTGATTTGAAGTCGCCTCGTTTCCACGCGTCACAAGAGCCTGTGCCCCACTGGCCGCGCCAAGGATATTCCCCGTTTGATAGGCAGCGTTTCCAGCCAGAATTGCCACCAGCACCAGTCCCAAAACGCAGATACGCACCAGCGGGCTGCTGAGACAGGTCTTCAGTGCCTGGCTCAAGCCATCGCCCGTTACAATTCCCATTCTCGCAGCCATTTCCTGAAGCACGATCGTCGCGACGACCGAAAAAACAACCGCCCACAACAACAGATATCCGAATTCGCTACCAGCCTTGCTGGCCGTCATCACTGTGCCCGGTCCGATAAAAGCCGCAGTCACCAGAACCGCGGGCCCCAACAGAATTCCCTTTTTCTTGTTCACAATTCAACTCAGGTCAAACGTGCTGCCAAAATCCGTCCCCCCACGCAGAGAATTGTGATCGGATTTATCCGGAAAAGTAAGGTTGGGGACCAGTGAATAAAGTGAGCTTGATTCAGACTCGATCAGCCATCATGAGGTTGCCGATCAGAAGAAAACTGGGGGCGTTGACCTTCCCCACCCGACCACAAGTTAGGAAGAATGGGTGCCGTTTACGGGACAAAACGCCGTGAAATTTACGACTTTGGCGGAACCGGCAACCTAGTCACCTCGAATCGTCATCGCTAACATATACCTGAAGCTTTGGACTTTTCTGAATCAACGGAATATGAATAAAATTCACCATGAATTTTTGCAAACTAAAAACCCGAATCGCCATTTTCTTTGTTCTCGCAGTTGGTCTTGTCAACATTTCTGAGGGCCAGGAATGGGCCCGTAAGATGTTCAAAGAATACGTTCACGAATTCGGGAACGTTCCTTTGGGCGAAATCCCTGAATACCGCTTCGAGATGGAGAATGTATTCAAGGAAACGATCCGTATCCGCTCAGTCACTTCAAGCTGCGGATGTACGATTGCAACACCCACCAAGAAAGTCCTGGCGATGTGGGAAAAAGGCGAGATCCTCTGTCGTTTTAACACGCCCGCGGTCGGTGCCGGGTTCAAACAAGCGACTGTTACGGTCCGTTTCGATCAGCCATTTGTCGGTGAATGCCAACTGACGGTTCGAGGTACGATTGTTTCGGGAATCACCTTCACTCCACCCGCGATCGACTTTGGTCAGGTCACAGACAACAACCTTCCCGTCAAGACGATCCAGGTTAGTTCGACGGGAAGTCCAAACCTTCGCATTCACGACGTGAAAAGCACTTCCAGTTTCATCAAGGTGATTGGAATCAGGGAGACACTTCGCCGCGGAGGGACGGTCAATTACGAGATGAAAGCGCAACTCAAAGAGACCATTCCCAAAGGCTTCGCCCAAGGCGAGTTGTACATTGTGGTGGAAGAAGACCCTCGAGCTCGCGACCGCAATAACAATCGCGTCTTTCGGGAAAAGCCGGTCCGTTTCAATGCCAAGGTTGTTTCGCCGTTACAAGTCGCGCCCGAAGTGCTTTCGCTGGGGCAAGTGGCCCAAGGCGAAGAGGTTACCGAGAAAGTCTTTTTGACGGCGGACGAACCGTTCAAGATCACCGATGTCCGATGTAACAGTGAGGCATTCAGTGTGAGAGCCGACAAGGAAGCGAAGAAAGTCCACATCATTGAAGTTTCCTACACTGGCGAGAACAACCCGGGCCGACATGAGTGTGAACTGAGTTTCTACACCGATATGAATCTCGGAGAAATGTCCGGAAAAATGAAAGCGATCGTCGAAATTTTGTCAAAGCGGCCTTAGCACTTTTGCGAAGACCGCAAGAATTTCATGGTTTTTCCTGACTCAAATTCGGTAGCTCTATCCCATAGTCAAACGCCGGTCGATTCGCTAACCTGATTCCTTACTCTTTTATCAAGGAATTTTGAGATGGCAAAAGCGACAGCACGACACATTTTGGTTGACTCACTTGAGCAGTGCGAAAAACTCAAATCTGAAATCCTCGCAGGCACGGATTTCGCCGAAGCCGCGATGGAACATTCAAGTTGCCCTTCCGGATTACAAGGAGGAGATTTGGGTGAATTTGGTCCCGGGCAGATGGTGCCCGAATTCGACCGAGTTGTCTTCAGTGCAGATCTGAACGAAGTTCAAGGACCGGTCAAAACACAGTTTGGATACCATCTATTGGAAATTACCAGTCGCGACGAATAAGCCCTCGTCCGCATGTTGCCCGAGCCCGATTTATCGGGCTTTTTTTTTGATCCGGATTTGGCCTGGACCGGGTACCCTGCGTGCATCCCATTTGCTCGAAAACCATGTTCATTCGTCGATTCGATTGCCCGATCAAACCGGTTTCACCGGTAATTCCGGTTCGAAACCAACGAATCCCAGTCTTCACCAGTCGCGATTCAATTGGAGTTTCATTCGAAGCTTGTGCGCGCCCGATATTTATTTCGTAGGTCATCGTGACTGGGTTCCAGCTTTTCGAACGCCAACCCGCTGCTACGATTTTCATCGCTGAATTCACTTGAATCAACTCAAGTTCCGAAATCGCAGTCAACCCGAAACCTGCCCATGTCGCTGCTCCGGCTGGTTGCCCGATTCCAATGTCCAAGGTCGTACCGTGAACGCCAACTCGTATTCCGGCGATTCGCCAACAAACTTTCAAGCGTTGGCCCCCAAGTTCGGCGACCCTGCCATTGGGCCTCCCACGAACATTGTCGGTGAGAAAGAATTTGATGCGTTTGCACAACAGTATGAATCCGCCCTTAACGAAGGCTTGAGCATTTCAGGCGAAAGCGCCGCGTATTTTGCTCAGAAACGAATCGCGTGGATCGCCAAAATACTTTCAAAAACCGGGCCCATTTCCTTCGACGCAATTCTGGATTTTGGCTGCGGAGTCGGGATTGCCACTCCGCTTCTGCAAGCCGCTATCGAACCAGCTACGATATGGGGATTCGATCCTTCAACGGCTGCGATCGCTCGAGCCAAGAGAGAATTCGCCAGTCATCGTACCCGGTTCACATCGTCGAGTCACAATATTCCGCCAGACCATTTCGATTTGGCATATTGCAACGGCGTGTTCCATCACATCCTGCCGGACGATCGACCCGCGGCTTTGCAGACCGTTTATCGTGCGCTAAAACCTGGTGGGTGGTTTGCGTTCTGGGAAAATAATCCGTGGAACCCTGGGACGCGGCTGGTGATGAGTAAGATTCCTTTTGATCGCGACGCAGTCGTGATTTCGCCGACCGAGGCAAAAACAATTCTTAGGTCTGCCGGATTCCATGTTGCCAGATTTGACGCGTGGTTCCTGTTTCCGAAATCCTTGAGTTGGTTGCGTCCGATTGAACATCTGTTCCATCGCTTGCCGCTGGGAGCCCAATATCTGGTACTGGCTCAAAAACCGACGTGAATTGAGTCCTCCGATTTTGGGATCCGAGCACTCGTCTCACCTGGCCTGCGAGGCCGAAAAAACGACACCGTAGGTTGTGGGAGCAAAACGCACAATTATCTGGAGTGAAATCCCGCCTGGAGGCTGTAAACTTCGACTGAGTGAAATGGTCGCACAACGGGCGGCTTGGCGTCTGCATCGACCACCCAGACTTTGCGATCTCTGAAATAGTCCAGCAGCTTTTTCCGCTGCTCGTCGGACATCTCACGGGCCCAGACAATGTCCGCCGCGTCGATGTCGGCTGCGTTGTAGACCCATTCGTTGCACGAATTATGGTCGTCAGCGTAGTGCACCAATACCAGGTCCTTGCCTTCCTCGCGATTCAGCCACTTGGTCACGGCGACGCGATCCTGTGCCCAACCAAATTTTGCAGACTTGACACTAAACGTGACAAGTGAAACAGTCCAGATCATTAACAACATTGGAGCCACCACCCGAATCGACAAGCGGATCGCTGGCCGGCGGCGAGTCCGATTCCAGATTTCAATTAACCCACCAAACAAGAAAAGCAAAAGCAACGGAGCCGCAGGAGCAAAATACTGGGCCCAGGACCAGGGTGTGGCCATCGCCGCCAGAAACACCGGTATCAGGAGCGCCAGGGCCATCTGATATCTCGGCTTACGTAACAACCACGGAAGTCCAAGTAATGCAACCAAGCCGACTTCGCTGCAGAAGAACCTGGCCGTTAACAGTGCGACCTGGGATTTGTTCTCAAAGATGTCGCGCAAGCTGCCAAACGATGTTTCCGTCAGGTGTTTTTCGTTAACGTAAGACGATTCCATCACTTGATGCCGATATTCGGGTTTCTCCCCTGCCGTTTCCCAAAGGAACAAGGGCGTCCAACCATAGGTTGCTTCATGAACCTGGTAGGGCATTTTGAATGCGTGCCCGGTCGCCGAGAAATTGTAACTGAGCATGATTCCGAAACCTAAGCCCAGTACCGCGATTGCTGGAACCATTACCCGTTTCATAAACGTTACTGTCGACCATTCGGCGTTACGGAATAACTTCCAAATCAAGGCAACGACAATCGACAAAGTCAGGATGGCGCCTTCAAAAGGCCTGCTATTGGCCAGCAATAAGGCTCCAAATGCACCAGTCATCGCGTAACGAGTTTCCATACGACCCGTCAACCGGCCAAATGCGCCGACCAGCATCGATGATCCCGTCAGCGCGACGGCCCCGCTCCAATAGGATTGCCCCCAGATAAACTGCAAGCCGGGATGAAATACCGCGAACAGGCAAACCATCCAATGGTGTTTCCTGGGCAACCAGCCAATTAACATCCAGACAAGGGCCGCAATCGAAACACCTGTCGCCAGGCACGAACCGACAATCGGGTGGCCAAGGATTTGTCCCAACGCCAACGTCAATGACTGGGCAGGTTGGTATTTGCTGACATAGTTCGGCTGATGGATGACGTGGAACGATTCAAAATGCTCCCACATCGGATGTGTTTCGTTGACGATTTTTCCGGAAGCAAGCGTATCGGCTCCCAGGAGATATGCAAATTCATCGTGGGCACTGGGTGCAGGCACACCACGAACCGCGGTTATCAGGAACGCGACAGCCGTTGCGGCCAACCAGGCTGTCAGCACACAGGCTCGGGGATCCCGCAGGCTTTTTCGCAACTTCCGAAATCGAGCCGCAATCGCTTGGTAAACGGATGTGGTGAAATTCATCGCCGTAAAAAAACCCATGACAAACTCGATCGTCAGGCCCGGTGAACACTTCGCCAGATCCGCAACTATCCTTCCCGGCGTCCCAACTTAAGGACCCCCAGAAAAAAACTTGAAGCAATCGTTTGAAATCCGATCGCCGCCAACGTCATTCCCGGGATCACGATTCTCATCGTATTGGCATAATCCAGCGGGCCGAAACTGGCCAATCGCCACTGATTCACAGCCGCCCCCAGCAAGATACATCCAGCAACAAACATTGCTGAACCAAAAATCAGCCCGCGTTCGAGCGTGAAGAACCTCGAATGCCTCGTCAGATTGTTTTCAACCGGCATCAGCCCTTCTTCGATCGCAAACGTCTTGCTGAAGATGGCAAACTGAACGAGTTGAAAACCCATCAACATTGCCAGCGTTCCGAACAACATCGTATGAGCATCGGGGCTGGCACCGAAAACCCGAACCCCGGGAAGCGCCAATCCGTAGGCCAACAAGCCGAACAATAGCATCACGATGCCCGGGATTTGAAACAGATATTTGGGGCTGTAAATCAGAAAAAATCGCAGCGTTCTCCAGCCATCTCGGAACGTTCTCAAGTGAGGTGCATGAGCCTTTCGACCATCTGGATGTAAAGTAATCGGCACTTCCGCGATTTCGTCCCGCTGGAAAAGGCTGGCTTTGATGATCATCTCCGTTGCGAATTCCATTCCCGTGCAGCGCAGGTCAAGTTCGCGATAGAGATCTTTACTGAAGCCTCTCAGTCCACAATAAACATCGTGAATCGGCGCATTGAACATGCGCTTGACCATCGCCGAGAACATCGGGTTACCCCACCAGCGGTGCAGGAATGGCATCGCGCCAGGCAAAACACATCCGCCCCCACCGGGGAGTCGACAGCCCTGTACCAGCTTTTTTCCGGATCTCAGCTGTTCGACAAATTTTGGAATTTCAAGAAAATTGTAACTGTCATCGGCGTCACCCATGATGACATATTTGCCTCGTGCAAGGTCAATTCCACCGCGCAGCGCGTTTCCATAACCTTTGGCCTGAACATGAATGACGCGAGCTCCGTGTTCCTTTGCAATCTCAATCGAACCATCGGTACTGCCGTTATCGGCGATGATGACTTCTGCCCTAAGACCATGTTCCTTGATGATCTGGTTGCATTTCTTGATACATATTGCCAGCGTGTCCGCTTCATTCAAACATGGCATTACAATCGAAAGCTCGATTTGGGCTTCATCGGCCGCTGCCGCAGCCAACGACTCGACACGGTCGAGCTGGCTTTCCAGCGAATTGATCAACGCAAGGTCACCTTCCGGTTTCCGGCGCGTCACATTGACCGTGGGTGCCGTAATCAATGGATGCTCGTGACCCGTTTGCGAAGGTAAATCGTTTGGATTTCCAGATAACGCCATTGCTCTTTCCCACTGTTGACCACACTTGGCGATTCGGAGACATGAGAATCCCGCTGCCCAACCGGGTGTTTTTCCGTTTGGCACCAGGCCTCCGATGTACTTCCGAATTGCGTTGCCAAAACGCAACATCCATTCGCTCGCACCGAAACTTAAACCCCAACGACGACAAGTCAAAACGAAACGGGCACAGCGAAAACAGAAAGCGACAAAACGTTTTCTTGACCGGAACAATCGACCTAAACGGAAATCTGACCGAAATCGTCAAGATTTGCCTTTGTGCCCCGGTCTGGACAACGTGCCTTCCAATCGGGTGTGGTTTTCAGCCCGACCAAACGCCCAATTTTATTGCGATCGGAATTGGGCTGAAAATCCAAAAGTCACCTATTTCCGGGGGCCGCGTGATTGCAAACTTCCAGAAACAACGGAAAGCGCCGTGATATTCCAATACGCTGAAATACCACTCCATATCGCGATGGACTTCATTGGAAGGCTGGACTCACTGCGGCGCAATACTTGGGGCGACGGTGAAAACAACTCACTGGTTCAACCCGCCCAGGAAGGCCAGGGACAGCGCTTGCCTGATCGCTGTGGTTGGTCCGGAGACTACCGCCGCGACCGTTACTTTCCGATTACCAGGTACTTATCCTGCGGAAACGTCAGGAGAATCACTTTCTGATCTTGCGTATCCTGTCGATTCGCTATCAAGCCAATCCCGGTCGGCTGTTCAGGACGTCAGGAATGGCGATTATCTTTAGCCGTCAATTTGACGAAACGAAAGATACTCAACAACCTGCCGGGCGGCGATATGGTTGATTGCAAAACAGCGTTCGAACACTTCCAATCGCTACGGAAACGCGAACCAAGACAGGCAAAGACGGTTTTCAGCGTGGACACGGCCCTGTGCAAACCGTTCGCGTGATGCGAACAGCCTCCGAAACGGGCCGACATGGGACCCATGAGATCTGTCAGAACATAAAATTCAAACAGGACAAAGTGCAACCGCGTTGGAACAACACGGTTGCTGAACAGTTTGATTCAGAAAATTCCTTTGCGGCAGGATGTCAACCAGATTCAACGCCTCTCTTGCAAATGAAATACCTGAATCCAGCAGGGCAAGTTCGAAGATTATTTCTACCGTCGAACTGTTTCGGCTTCCGCTTTACGCGACCGTCGCGCGGGCAGTCGTCCCGATTCTATTTTAATGAATTTTGGAGCAGTTTGATCCATGGTCCGATGTACTGTCCGTTGTCGTGATACGTCCGGCCGCTAACAAGATTACCATCGATCACACACGGTTCGTTTACAAATATCCCGCCACAGACCTCAAGATCGAATCGACATTTTTCAACCGTCGCCATTCTTCGGCCGCGCACGCAATCAGCGTAAGCGGGAATCTCTACACCGTGGCAAACAGAGGCGATTGGCCTGTTTTGATCAAAAAAATACCTGGTCATGCGAACCAGGTTCTCGTCGTAACGAATATACTCCGGTGCTCGACCGCCCGAAAAAAAAATGCCAACGTAATCGTCCGGCTCGACTTCCGCAAATGGTACGTCGCATTGAATCGTATAGCCTTCCCATTCCTTGGTGATCGTCCAACCCGGCTTCACTTCATGCATCACCAGTTGATACGGACGCTTTTCCGGAGCCGTAACAACTGGCCTAAACCCGGCCTCTTGAAGACGATAATAGGGATACATCGTATCTAGTGTTTCCGAGGCATCGCCAACAACAAGGAGGACTTTATGCATAAGTGTTCGAATTCCGGGATTGCCTATTTACATCGCTGGTTGGGCAACCGACGCGCCCATTAACATTCAAATTGGTCTTCGTTTGTTCGCTGCAACGAATCTTTCGGTTCATCGACCTCATTATTGCCTTCGACGTTCGGTACCGCCAGCGACTGTCGATTCATCCGATTGGCCTCCCTCAAGATGGCCTCCACCTCCCGTTTTTCCAAGACGTCTGGTGGTAGTCGATTCAAAATTGCCGTCGCCCGGCCAATCAGCCGATCGCGAGCCTCTGTTTGTTCGCGCATGGCTTCACATCCCGCCAGCGATAAAGTGAACATGGCCTCCCAGACCCGGTAGGCTGATGAATTCGGGTAGGTTCGCGCCAACATGTTCTGGCGTTGCATTGCCCGACGATACGATTGTTCCTGCTGCAACAACAAACTCTCCCGTTCTTCGCTGTTTGTTCCGGCATCAATCAGTTTCGACTTCAGCTCGGCGATTCGACCAAGCTTGAAATTGCAGTGTATCAACTCGGCCCGATAAATCGCAATGTCCGGCTCGGATTGAGCCAGGGACAATCCAATTTCAATTGCTTGCTGGACCGCGGCATAGGCTTCGTCCAGCGTCGCCGGATCCATTTCACCAGAATCAAATACGTTGATCTCGGCCAGCGTCCGCATCAGTTCAAATTGCACCACGGGATCCGCTGGATACTGCTTGACCAAACCCTCAAGCAACTCAATGGCTTGCGCCTGATCGTACCGACCCGAGTCTGTCAATTCGGAGAGATTGTCATTGGCAAGTTCCCGGTAACAAAGTGCTAACAGGTACCTGGCAGCATCCTCGCTTTTGTCGCGCGATTCGTCGTTAGATCGACCCGTATCTTCCGGATTTCTGTTGGCGGTCAACCCTTTCAGAAGTTCGATGGCGTTTTGAAGCGATTCGGTCCGAGACTTCTCGATCTCCAATCCATGGGACGGCAATGCGACAGCTGATTCGCGAGTCTCCGGCGACGAAAAAGTCACCGGCGGAAAGCTGTTGGGACCCATCCCTGGCCGCGTTCTCTGAGCCTTCAGAAAATACGAACGGGCCAGTTCAAGTTCCAGATTGTCGTCGTCACCATTTGATGTTCTGATTCGGGAGGTCAAAAGATCGATCGCTTTTTGATGATTAGCTTCAGCCCCAGCGATATCACCGGACGCGTTCTTGACCTTGCCCAATTGATTGGCAAGTTGTGCAATCTTGATCCTGTTTTCCGTGGAATCCGGAATTCGCCCACTCGCCAGGAGACGCTCATAGCCTTTGATTGCGATTCGGAACGCATCTGCGGCATCAGAATACTTTCCCAACCGAAGTTTCAGTTCCCCGACACGCGATCGCGCGGCAAGAGCTTTTTTGGGCAGTTCTGCATCGTCAATATTCTGAGACGCGAGCTGCGTGTAGAAATCACTCAGGTCTTTTGCCAGCGCAGCTGATTCATTGGTTAAGCGGGGATAGGGCTGATTCGTTTCCAGCGACCGGTCAATCAAACTCGCCCCGCTCGAAAACTGCGAAAACATCTCATCCATCGCGTTGGAAGCCAACTGCGATGCCGCTTCGGCGCGGGCACGTTGCTTCGACTCAGCCTCCAACGCGGACTCGACACGAAAGTAAGCCAACGTCGAAATCACGGAAGTCGCGATCAACAACTCCATGGCGATCGCGGAAGCGGCCGTCAAAGCACGGTTGCGCTTAATCCACCTCCACGTACTTCCAACCATCGTCGCCGGTCTCGCGGAAACCGGTCGCGTCTCGGCTACGTTTTTCAGATCCAGTCCAAATTCACCGGCTGTTTGATACCGATCCGCCGGATCAACCGCGATCGACTTCCTTAATACAGCTTCCAGGTCACTGGGTAATGCCCGTCGCTCATGGGACAGCGAATTCAGTTTGCCGGACTTGATGATCGATGCCAGCTCACTCATCCGTTCACTTGAAAATGCCGGTCGACCTGTTAACAACTCGATCAACGTGATTCCCAACGAGTAAATGTCGCCGGTCACATCGTCCGTGACGCCGTCAAATTTTTCCGGAGCCATGTACCGCAGCGTTCCAGAAGTGCGGCTGACATTGTCAATATCGGCGTTTTCCAGTGAAATCGCCAATCCAAAATCCGTCATCCATACCATTCCATGGTCTTCAAGAATCAGGTTTGATGGCTTGATATCCCGATGCAGCACGCCTTGATCGTGGGCGTACTGAAGTGCGGACGCGACTTGTCGCCCAACGCCCAGAACTTCAGCAATCGTCAGACGCTTGCTTGTCACGCTACGGTCTGTTTCCGAATCGACGAACTGATCCAGCGAGGTACCGTCTAACAACTGCATGGAATAATAGTGAAATCCGCTGGACTCACCCACGCCATAGATGGGAGCAATATTGTTGTGATGGAGTTTTGCCGCCATGGACGCCTCAAGCTTGAATCGAATGGCCTGGTCGTCACTTAACATGTACTTCGGAAGCAGCTTGATCGCAACCAGCCGGTTGAGCGTCAGTTGGTGGGCCTCGTACACGATCCCCATTCCGCCCCGTCCAAGTTCGCGGATGATTCGGTAGTCACCGAGTTTGGTGATCTGCTCTGGACCACGCATGACCCGACCGTCTTTTCGCCGCACCAGGTTTCGACTTCTCGCACCCTCCATCATTATGATCGTCGGAAGCAACTCCAGGATCTGTGACTCCAGGGCCGGGGTGCGAGCCGCAAAATCGGCAAACCCGGGAGCGTCGCCGTTTCGATACAGCTCAATATACTCCTCACATTTCTCCTCAACGGACGAGAGTTCGTCGGTAACCATCGACTCATCGAGGTCGTCGAGGTCGTCGCTGGAATTCTCAATAGCCATCAACGTACCTTTGACCCGTCATCAATTCCAAAAGCCATCGTCCAACCTACTCCTTCCAATTGAGCTGTTCTTTCTCCATGCACTTTTTCAGCCGCTGGACAGCCCTGACATATCGAATGCTGGCCGCTTTCTGTTCGATCCCCAGAAGTTCAGCTACCTCGCTGTTGGACAGGTCCTCAAAATGCCGCAAGGTCAGGATTTCCCGGTCGATATCCGACATGGTATCAAGTGCCCCGGCAAGTGTTTCCACCAGCTCGCTCTTCATCGCCGCTTGAGACGGCGATGTGTGGTTGGCTGCCAATTGGATCGCCACCGCCTGTGACGTCGCACTCATTTGAAATCTCAAGCCCTGATTGACCGACCGCTCGATCGATGCGTCGCGTTTTTTGGCGCCAACATGTCGACGATGAACATTGATCAACGTCTGACCAACGATCAAGCGCAACCAGACAAAGGGAGAATAGGTCAATTCTTCTGCGAAGTGCTTGACCCGTTTCATGGCGTCGAGGTAGGCCTCCTGCAGGACGTCATCAGGATCGACACGCCCGTAAAGCCGCGAGTCCATCCGCGTATGAACCGTTCGCCACAGCCGCTCACGATGGAGCGTAAATTCGCGCGTCAAGAGTTCCTTGGTCATTCGAGTCCGATCGTCAGAAACGCGCGGTGACTTCACGTCACCTGTTTTAGATTCCTGCGCAAGCGCATCTGAACCGACCGATGCATTTTCAGATGGAATTTCCTCAACCAACGGCTCGCTCCGGGTGATTTTATTCTTTTCTTGGTCCATCACTGTATTATACGCCCGTTTCTGTTGGAGCAAACAATTCTCCGGACCAACCCTCGACAAGTTCTCAAATTATCGCGGTAGAAACGTATATTCACTTGCGTATTTCAAAATAGTTGAAGTCGTCTCAGGCGAAGCAAACGCTATTCGATCTGAGTCGTGTTTACTGGTTTCAGCATGTCCGGTCCGAAGTCATTTCGGCTGGAGTGCGAAAGGAGAAGGACATGCCGTTTTGCAGAATCAAGGCCCCGCTGACGACCACCACCTGTGTCACACTCTTGCTGTTGAGCCTGGACGTTTTTGCGATGGGGGCACAAGAGAATCGGGAACGTAATCGTCGAACCGAGGACCATTTTGGCCAACAGTTGGATCTGAGAAGAAAACGCGGAAAATCTCGTTATCGCCTCCCCATCGAGATTCAAAGATTTCGAACAATCGATGGAACCTTCAACAATTACGCTGGCATTTACTGGGGTGCCGCGGGTGTAAATCTCGTCCGTAGGATCTCACCGGCCTATGCCGATGGAATTTCTGCGCCTGCCGGTGCCAATCGTCTTTCGGCGCGAACGATTAGCAATCTGGTTTGTAATCAGACAGAATCGCTGCCAAACAAAAGGCAGCTGTCATCCATGGTTTGGCAATGGGGACAGTTTCTTGACCATGATATTTCCATCACGGAAACGGCCGATCCTTTGGAACCATTTCCCATTCCTGTCCCAATCAACGACAAGTACTTCGATCCGTTCGGTGGGGGCGGCCAGACGATCAGTCTTTTCCGGTCCCAGTTTCGGCAAAATCAACCTTCAACTTCACCCCGCCAGCAAGTCAACGAAATCACCTCTTGGATCGACGGCTCCAATGTATATGGCTCCGATGACGAAACATCCAAATCGTTGCGTACCCTGGAAAACGGTTTGATGAAGACCAGCACCGGAAACTTATTGCCCCGCGATGAATCCGGTTTCTTTCTGGCGGGCGATGTTCGAGCCAACGAGCAAGTCTGTTTGTCCGCAATGCATACGCTCTTTGTCCGTGAACACAATCGAATTGCAATCCGCCTGAAAAAACTCTATCCCCAGTTGTCTGACGAGCAGACATTCGTTCGGGCCAGGCAACGCGTCACCGGGATCATCCAGGCCATTACCTACAACGAGTTCATTCCCGCATTGATGGGCGAAAATGCTTTGAGCCCCTACCAGGGATACAACCCGATGGTTTTTCCGAATATTTCCAACACGTTCTCCACGGCCGCCTACCGATTTGGCCACAGCATGTTGGACACCGAAGTCTGGAGAATGAACAATGATGGATCCGCACATGGGTCGGGACATCTTGGCCTCCGTGATGCTTTCTTCAACCCGGCCAACCTGACGGAATATGGAGTCGATCCGTACTTGAAAGGTCTGACGCTTCAACAAGCTCAGGAAATTGACACCAAAATTGTGGACGACGTCCGGAATTTTCTTTTCGGTGGACCAGGGAGTGGCGGATTTGATCTGGCTGCATTGAATATTCAGCGCGGTCGCGATCATGGATTGGGAGACCTCAATTCAATCCGCAAGTATTACCGGCTTCCCGCATACAGGTCTTTTGACGAGATCACGTCGGACCTCCAGGTTCAATTTGCACTCAGCCAGGCTTACGATTCGATCGACGACATCGACGCCTGGGTGGGAATGTTGTCCGAGGAGCACTTGCCCGGGGCGAGCATCGGCGAAACGCTGACCGCGGTTTTCAAACAGCAGTTCGAAGCGCTTCGCGATGGTGATCGTTTTTGGTACGAACGCGACTTTCAAGGGCGGGATCTGGATGTGATTCGCAATACGACGCTCGGCCAGATCATTTACCGGAACACGGGCGTCCGCAACATGCAACCCAACCTGTTTTTCGCGCCAACCATACAGTAAACCTCTCCTCGCCCGGTCTGGGCGATGCTTCGACAAGTGTGTGCGTGGTGAGTTGGCCGCCAGCGGATTGTCTCCGTTGGCGGCTTTTTCTTGTTCGGTGGCCAAGTCGCTCGTCGATCTCTTCAGATGTACGACGATTCGTTTTCACGGGGGAAATTGGCTCGCCAACCCGACCGCCAATCCGCAGCCTCTCGCTTTGCCTTGGAGACTGGTGGACCGTTGGCAACGATTCGTCGTTCAGCTCTGCAAATGCTGACTTTGCCTTGGACACGAAGGCGCTCAAACATCGAGAAAACGGTTCTGCAAGTTGACCTTCAAATCACGGCCGATGATCGCAATAACCGCCAGAGGTTTGACATTCACGGCTACACTCATCAAAATCTCGAGCTTGTGCAACGATGGATTCCCGCCCCAACGTATACATTCAAATTTCTTTCAGTCATGTCCGCCCGAATTCAGTTGATGGAATAACGATGCATTCAATTCCCAAATCGCATTTGACAGGCGTTGCCTGGCCGGGCTTCGCGGGACCAACTGACGTCCATGTATTGGCGCTTTTGCATCAGCTTGAATACACCCAATGGTGGCCGGCCGAGCGACTGTTGGAAATGCAGCTTTTGCAAATTCAGTTGCTGGCGGGTCATGTCGCAAACAACGTCCCCTTCTACAAAGAACGGCTGCAGCCGATTGTTGGACTGCCGGCCGGGAAATTGACAATCGACACATTCCGCCAGCTACCGGTGCTTACGCGTTCCGATGCTCAACAATTCGGTCCGCAACTGATCACTCAAAACCTTCCGCGGGACCATGGTCGGATGATTGACGTAAAAACATCAGGATCATCAGGTCAACCGTTACTGGCCAAAGCGACCGGGGTTACCGGAGTCTTTTTCCGATCTCTGGGGCTGCGATTTCATTTCTGGCATCGGCGAGATTTCTCCGGCACCAACGTCGCCATCCGGACTTCCCATGGTGTTCCCAACGGGCTTCGACCGGGTTCCTGGGCTGACTGCTACCCGTCCGGGCCAACCTATCAGTTTGACTTGGCTTTGCCTGTATCCGAGTTGTTCCGCCAATTGATGGAAGTTGAACCGCAATACTTGCAGACACACCCCAGCCTTTTGCGGTTCCTCGTTCTTGAGTCACTGGAACAAGGGCGCCAGCCAGAGAAACTGCGCGAGGTCCGAACATTTGGAGAAGTCCTTGAACCGGAAGTAAGATCACTTTGCCATCAACATTGGGGCGTACCAGTGGCAAACAACTATTCCTGCACGGAAGCAGGTATCCTGGGGTTGCAGTGCCCGACGTCAGGCGATCTTCACGTACAATCGGAAAGCGTGATGCTGGAAGTGGTTGATTCAGACAACAATCCGTGCCTGCCCGGTGAGACCGGACGGGTCATCCTTACCGTCCTTCACAACTTCGCGTTCCCCATGATCCGTTACGAAACTGGTGACTTGGCCGAAGTCGGCAATCCATGTTCGTGTGGCCGAGGCCTTCCGGTCCTGAAACGAATCGCTGGCCGCGTGCGACATATGATTCGGTTGCCCAACGGGGAAAAGGTCATTCCTGCGTATTTGACGTCCAGCATTGTGGCGGTCGCGCCCATCCGGCAGTATCAACTGACGCAAAAATCCCTGCATCAATTCGAAGCCAAGCTGGTCACCGTGCGAGAACTCACAACCGACGAAGAAGCCGCTTTGAGTAAAGTCTTCGACAAGAGTATGGGACACTCGTTCAACTATGATTTTGTATACGTTGACCGAATTCCTCCGTTGGCTAACGGAAAATATGAGCTTTATCGTTCGAATCTGAACTAGACGCGGGATTCGAAATTACGGAAGAACGGTTTTAGCTCATTAACTGCCATTGAGAATCCGCCAGGTTTAATACGTCCAACCTGACCTGGGCTTTCTGCGTCACATCGCCGCTAACCAGAATGGCAGAGATTTCCGGATGGGCACTGCAGTATTCCACGACGGATTCAAACGGCATGACGAAAAACGCGGTTGCCAGCGCATCGCAAACCGCCGCGGAATCCGAAATCACCGTGGTTGACAAAAAATGGCTCGCGGGCCACCCCGATCTCGGATCGATAATGTGACCGTATCGTTTGCCTTGGTGATAGAAACCCTGCCGACCGGTTCCCGATGTTCCCAGCGCCCGATTTCGCAAATAGACTTCAGCCAGCCGCACTCCCGGCAACGTCGGATGACTGATTCCGATCGGCCAACCCGGATTCTGTTCTCCCGGTTGAATTGACGAATCTTGATCAGTTGTGGATTCCTTGACAGCACCTGAACGACAAACCGAGGAGCCGCGCGCAAGCACACTGCTTTGGCCGCCATGAATAACGAAGTCGCCGATCGAATGAAATTCAAACAATTCCGCAACTCGATCCAGCGCATGGCCTTTTCCGATTCCACCCAGGTCAATTCGGACGCCAGAACGATGAAACCGGATTGAACTTTTTTCCGGCTTCAAGATGAGATTCTCTGAACCTACCAACTCTAATGCCTCATCAATTTGGACCTGGATCGGCATCCTGCCTTGCCGATGATCAAATCCCCAGACTCTCGTCAGCGGACTGGACGTAATATCGAACGCCTGGCCCGTTTCTTGATGAATCTGAATCGCCAACTCCAACAACTCAAACAGCCGCCGCTCAACGACCAATTCCTGTTCAAAAGCATTTCGGTTGATCCTGCTGACTTCGCTATGATCACGATAGACCGTCATCTGATCTTCCAATAGATCAATCAATTGAAACGCCTCCATCGCAGCAGCACCTGACTGCGGATACTGATGCAAATTGAAAAGCAACTCAAACTCGCAGGCCATCGCGTTCTTGGAATACTGCTCAAGATAGCTGGATTGGCGATCCTGCAGGCTTGCTTGTTTCGCATTTTCAGCGAGCACAGCATCGGCAAGTTTCTCAGCCGCGCGTTCGCCCTCAGATCTTAGTGCATCAAGCGCACTGCGACCCCTCAAAAATTCACGGCGGCTGGAACCCGGTTGATTCAAATCGCTGGCATCCGATTCAGGTTCATCCCGGTTGGGTGGCATTACCATTTGATCTATCCTGGTTATTTGAATTGCCGCCTCATGCAGGATCGAGTGCCACCGTAAGTACTGACGGTTGGCGAGGATCGCCAACTTCCGCCGCAACAACAAACCGGGGAATCTCAAATCCAGCCCCATGGCCAAAAGCAAACACGGGATTCACAGGATTGAAAGTTCTTCGGATCGCTCGAAAAACAACTCCGTCTTTTCGCAGGCCCTTCGGTGTCCAACAATACGATCAAGCGGCGCTCCGGCCAATCAACCTGCCCAATCAAACAACGTCGACAACAACGAAAACACGTCGCAGAATCCTTTTATTCCGTTGCATGACTAATAACTCAGCCTGTTAATCTTAACCGTTTGCCACAAAAACACGAACCACACTTTCGACATACAGTGATCTTGAATGATTGGCGGTTGTATTGGAAACGCGCTGCCTTCATAATTGGTTCGGACACCTACGAAACTTGACAAACGGTATGCCAGGTTAAACATAATGACTCGTGATACGCTGATCATTTTGCTGCTTGCGGTTGGAACGATGGTCTCAGGCACCATTGCCGCGAACGTGGTGCAGGAGCGAAAGCCCAAGAAAGTCATGCGAGTCAAACGACCCGAGTTTTCCGAAAAAGACTGGGACGGAATCTACTTCAAAGACCTGTTCAAGGAAGGGTTGGTGGGATCACGGCCCGCGAGACGTCAACCCGGCGATATCGCTACTCAACCTGCTCAGGCAACGCAAGCCGATTTGCAATCCGGAGATCCGAAAGACGGCGAGTTTGCCTGGTCGAAATTCGTTTCGGGAGCTACGATCGAGGACGAAGTCAAATCGATTCAGAAACAACTGGTACTCGACGTGACGACTCCGATCAAATTCAAGAGCGATTACGGGAGCGCGCATCAGTCATTTTCAATTTTATCATTGTTGTTTGGAATCATCCGAGAGTATGACGCAGACGTGCGCTGGAAACGATACGCCAGCGAGGCGCAGATTTCTTTTGAACGGGCGGCTGCCAACTCGCGGGTCGGCACGGTCCAGGCCTACGAAAGCTGCAAACGTCGCCTTGCTGATCTGGATGAAATGGTTCGCGGCGGTAATTTTGAAGCAGGCGAGACCCCACCCGAAACACTGGATTGGTCGGCGGTTGTAACCCGCGCCCCGATCATGAAGCGGTTGCAGGTTTCGAAAGACTCGCTGAAACTCGGCAGCGCCAATCAGGGTGAATTCACCAACGGGATCGACAAGGCACTCCACGAGTCGGAAATCGTCGCCGCGATGGCTCGAACGTTGATGCAAGAGAACATGGAAGACGCGGATGATCCTGGTTACTTGTCTTTTGCCCAAGCAATGAGCGATGCAGCAATCCAAGCCAGACAAGCGTGCCAGAATCAGGACTACGACGCCGCGGCAAAAGCAATCAACTTGATCGACCAGACATGTAACAACTGTCACGATGAATGGAAGTAAGGCCAGACGACATGCCTGAGACGACTGACTTATCCCCTTGGGTCCATCCAAAAGCGCAAAGCTGGTTTCACGCTTTGTTCAGAAAATCCAATCTCGCGTTGGCGCTCGAAGATGAACTTCGAAAACCGGAGGAACAACTGACGCCTGCCATCATGCGGATGATTTTGGCCTTTGCCGTTCTGTTGGGCCGACCCGAAATCTGGCCGGAGAACGAGCGTGTGGTATTGACCGCGATCATGAACAAAGCCAGAAAGTATTCCCGACAGCCCCCAAAATCGGCCAGCGGAAGACCGTTGACATTGGCAGAGCATCAGACCTATACCAACGCAACTGCGGAACTGGCGTACGAAGTCGAACTTCTGCGCAGACGGCTAGGCATTTCGGTTCGGACGACGCCCGTCAGCACGCCGAAATCTTGGGAGCCTTTTTGGGAATAACCATGTCCAAATCAAGTCCAAATCAAGTCAGCAAACCAGCTCCCTGGAATGACAAGCACGCCATGGATTGGCTGGCCACTTTCGAACCTTGGCTCCAAGCCCTGCGCTTAATCCACGGCACGCTTCAGCTGGAAACAAAAAAATATCCCCAGGAGATTCGCGCGGCGGTGGCCATGGTGGTTTTGTTTTGTCGGGAAAATTTGTGGCCAACCCGTGACGAAAACGAAATTGAGAAGATCCTTCAGTTGGCCGTGCGACAATTATCGACGATCAAGCAGCTGTACGAAACCAAGGCTCGTATCAACCCGGACCTGATGTCCAACAAGAATTACCGCAACCTGTTGGTATCCATTGATCAGGAAGTCCGCATTCTCGAGGCCCGAATGTCCGACCCCAAACCAAACTTGCCCAATGAGCCACCGATTACCTGGGGCAAGTTCTGGGCGTGAATCGATAAAAAAATCGATGAATCAAATTGCCGACGCTTCTCCAAATGATCTACAGTTGGAATCCTGACGGCTTCCTGGATTGGGAAAAACTGTGCCCGAAAACGCACACCCTTGGATTCATATCGCTCAATTTTTCAACTCCGTTCAGGAATCGATGGATCGACGGCCACGAAGCAGGATCCTCGCATCCCAAAACAGGACGACGCCGAATTGCGGTGAGTGCAGTACCAATTGGGTTTGCTACGGAATCCGAATTTGGAATCCTAAGAATGCTCGGTCGAAAAAACGCAATACAAATTGGTGAGAATGCGATGCGCTTTCATTTTTTTGGCATGGAAATTGCGAACTGCGTATTGCAGACGGTCCACCAACGACAGGACGTTTCCAAGTCTGTTTTCCGGTATCCTCGTGAGTCGAAGACGTTAGCCGCGGGCCAGAACTACCCGCAAGGTGATTATTTGGTTGAAGCTCAACCGAGGGGTCGAGTTACAGTTTGAATGCCTGCTGACCGAAAACGGTTGGGAAACATCAAACAACGTAGTCCCGGGTTCCGGCAACTCCGAAACACCGAGCAAATCAGGCAAGAGGAAACCCGGATCGTCTGTGCTTGATGCTTGCGAACAAAACACAAGGAGCCAGCCGTGATGATCAATAAGATTTTGCTGCCAGCCGTAGTTTGTATCGTTCCAGTCTTCCTGACATTGGTCCGGTTTCAGGAACCCTCCCCGAGCCAGGAATTGGATTCTATGCCAGCGCGCGAGCTCGTCATACTGTATTCCAAAACCAAAATGGACTTGGCGCAAGTCGAATTTGACTGGGCAAATGAACAGGTCGCAGCGGGCGTGATCACGAAACCGAAATTGGAGCGCCAAAGATCGGAACTGGCGATTTCAAAAGAACAATTTAACCAGGCAATTCTGGCTTCGTCGGGTGGCTTGGAAAAAGTCCGTCTTTGCAACGCGGAAGAAAAAGTACGGCTTGCGAAGTTAAATTATGAAAATGCCATAAAGCTGAGAGCCAAGCAATCGCTCAGCGAATTTGGTTTGAAACGGCATGAGCTCAAATACAAACTTGCCAGACTCAATTTGGCCTTGCTAAAAAACCCGGAAAACTACGTGACATTGATCGAAGCCTTACAGGCACAGATTGATCAACTGGGGCAGGAGACACTTGCGCTCGACCTTCGTATCACCAAGCTCGAAGCCCTAAATTTCTAACCACTCAAAACAACCCGAAAAAACCCTACAAAAATCACCGAGGTGTCTCCCTGCAAGGAACTCGAACGCATTCGTCGCGCAGGTGGTTCCTGTGAAGCGGTAGGGCATTCTCGTAAATTGGAACCAAGTCGGACCATCGTCGAGGACGATTCCAGGGATACCTCAAAGGATATTGGCATCTGGAATTGAGGTCATTAATACCAATGGGTTCATGTCCCCGGTGAAAGAGACTGACCAAGATTCAAATCGCCAACTGTCAGTCGCAAATTCGGCAATCCAACAAACAAAGTACTACTGTACTAACTTGACATCCTTGTATGTCACATGGCAACACGAATGCTCTTTAATTTCGTTTGCGTCTGGACGCCAACGCGATTCCACCAATCGAAAGGAAAAGAAAGCCACAGGGTTCGGGTACCGACTGGACTGAAACCGTGATACTGGAAATGATGAAGTAACCGCTGACAAATTCCGAGTTCTCGGCAATACTCAGGGCTGTACCGGACGTAAGATCAATCGGTGTTCCGAACGTATGATCCCCCAAGCCAGTGCTTTGGCCGGTAAGACTTCCAAATGCGACGGTATGACTGCCGTTGTTCCAGTCATTCGAAGAAATCGACACATTGTAACCGAGAACCATAACGTCATCGTCAAACGAAAAGTCAACCGATCTCATGTTGATGAACCCGGCTGAATTAAAGTCAAACGTCAATCCTCTGTTCGCGGCGGCAGTATTTCCATCCCGGTTGCTAATAGTAGTAACGGCCGTTGAAAACTCCTCTTTTGCATTTAGCAGCGAGATCGTCAATCCTGTTGCCGGATCCGGAATGCTGAAACTCGTCACCGCATTCGGAATGGTGTCAAACTGAAACGTCACAATATCGGCTCGAGATTGCGTCTCCAGGACCAGGACCGAAGTCAAACATGAGAAAATCAAGGTTCGCAATTTCATTATCAAATTCCTTGGAGCGACACACGGTGTTTTGCGCAAAAGATCAAGTCTACCTATGCCGATTCTAATTACCGGAATCCCTGCATCAAGCATTTGATAGTTGCCAATTGCAAGAATTCCAAAAAACACCCCCCCCCCTTTAGTGGCATTTGCTTTGCCAATAGCGGTTGTGCTATTTCCACATAATGGGTGCGATTTTCCTCGGAAAACCAACTTTTTTCAGAGAATTATGCGTAGCGCTATGTCCGCTGATTCGGCCAAACCAGCGAATTTATTTGGCGGTGGTGGCAAGATCAACCCAAACTCGGCTTTGTTGTGACTCAGCGCTCGAACAATGCGCTTCCGCCTGGTTCCATTGAATTGACCGAACAAGTACGCCAAATCGGAACGTGAATTCATCGTCTTATTAAGAGAAATGAAACACTTTGATTACGCCTTTCCACTCGATCTTTGCTCGCTAACCAAACCGCTGCGGATTATGGAAAAATTTACCAAATTGCCTGTCCTATCAACCAAATTGCCTGTCCTATTAAGGCCAGCAATTATTTGCCTGTCCTTTTAACTTCTTTTTAAGGCGCGCAATTACTTGCCTGTCCTTTTAACTTTTGGTGCCTGTCCTTTTAATCGCCCCCCGTAACGACCCAGACGGCCCAGTTCAGCATCTGATCGTCGCAGACTTGTTCGAGAAATGAACCAAGGAAAATCTCGATCCCCATTCGTTTCATGGAATCCCGAAACGAAACCAATGGTTGCCTGCGTTTCCTTGCAAATATCTTTCCTGCCGTCCTTTTGAGTGACTCGTTTTCGTTGACACGAATTCGAATCGGACGTCACCTGCGTCATGTAGTCAACCTCCGCGATACGGCTGAAGAGTTCCGTGGACCGGCGAAATGTCACAATGCTCAGATTTGGTCGCGATCGAATTGAATTTGTTTATTCATCGCTACCTCCGAACCGTAAAAGGAAATAAGCCAACGTTACTAACGATTGCAGTGTTGCTGCAACATACGTTAGTGCGGCCGCATTAAGCACTGAATTAACATATCGCTGTTGAGGCGGTCCAATGATCCCCAATTGCAACAGCCGGGTTTTCGCGCGGGAACTTGCATTGAATTCCACCGGGAGGTTGATGAGCTGAAAAAACACAACGCATGAAAATGCGGCTATCCCTGCAAACACCAGGTACTTGGAAAGGAACATTCCCAGCATGATCAATGTCCAGCTGATCCCGCTGCCAAAATTCGCGAGCGGGACCGCCGCATTTCGAACCGCCAATGGCGCATAGTTCTCAGCATCCTGAATCGCATGCCCAGCCTCGTGCGCGGCTATCCCAACCGCAGCCAGGGACCGAACCCCATAAACATCGGGACTCAACCTCAGTACTCGATGGGACGGATCGTAATGGTCCGACAGATGTCCACCGACTCGCTCAATAGCAACGTTGGTGAGCCCAGCGGAATTCAGAATGTGTCTTGCCGCTTCGGCACCGCTCATATTAGCATTGACTTGACTTGCTTTTCCGAAAGCCGAATGAACTCGTGACTGAGCCCATAGTCCAAGTAATACAGCCGGCGCGATAAACAGCAGGTAATATGGATCGAAAAACATTGTTGACCTTTTTTTTGGTCCTTCTCAAACAACCGAGAATTGCTGACAGACTTGACTTGCATCCTGATTGAAGTAGTAATCAGGCAATTCGCGTGCCAAGTGAGTTGACACGCACCAACCCTGGAAAAACGCGGTATTGATCCCGACTGGTTACCAATTAGCATTCTCGTCGACCGTAATTCCGCCATCGTGGCACAACCAAGTCTCTGCAGGCAGCCATATTGTCACAACGCGACAAATTTGGTTCGAGTCGACACACATGATTCGCGTTCGCAACCAACCCACTGTGTCGCCTCTGGCTTTGAAAGTCCGTTTGAACAAATCGAACCAGGCCTTCTTCCGATGCACAGAACAACAAGTGTTTTGGTCAAGCTCCAGGGTGGCGGAAAACTCCACGCGTCGAACCAGTCAATACCGACCCAAACGAACTCGATCGCCGCAGCTCTCAATCTCCCTTTTCAGGAATCCGTTCAACCATTGCATGAGTCAAATTATCTCAAGCCATCGAATCAATCTCTTCTTCTGATTCGGAATTCATCGAGCTGTGTATCGAGTCTTCCCCGGCGACTAGCCTCCAGCCCCTCTGTTCCGATCGTGTCAACCTGCTGTAACAGCGATCTTACGTGGCTTGGCTGCCCCGGTTTTGGGCAAGTGTAATTTCAACACGCCGTTTTTGATCTCAGCAAAAATCTTGTCCACGTCGATCGTTTCGCCGATTGCGAATGTCCGATAAAAATCGCCGATCCCGTATTCGCCTCCAATAAAATTCATCTCTGCGTGTCGCGGCTCAACTTTGCCATGAATAGTCAACTGTCGATCCTCGAAATGAATGTCGAGATTTTGCTTGTCGGCTCCTGGCAGATCGGCAAAGAGTACGATTTCGTCGTCCTTTTCCAGGATATCAACACGAGGCACAAAGGTTGGGACATCGCGGGTCATTTCGCCGCGCAAGGCGTCGGTCGGTTGTTCTTGTTTTTGTTGATCCTGGTTCATCAATTTTGTAGGCATCGTTTAACTCCTGGAATGGATTGCTGGATTTGTGATCTGGAAATAGGTTTCGAGGTAGAAAGAATGCCACCCTATTCTGACATTCGAACTAGCTGACAGAATTCAAACCGCGTCACCGAACAAACTGGTTACATCCCGATTCCACGGCTTGTCACCACTTGTCGTACCTTCGAGCGTTCCTCGATGCTAGTGAGCTTTGACCTTTATTTTTCGAGGCTTGACTGCTTCCGGCTTGGGAAGAAAAACAGTCAGCACACCGTTTTTGAGGACGCCCGCGACTCTTTCAGAGTCGACGTTGGAGGGCAGCGTAATCGTGCGTTTGAAGTTACCAAAGCCACGCTCCTGTCGATGCCAGGCCCCCGTTTCGATTTCAGGTGACTTTCGTTCTCCCATGACAGTTAGCTGATCGCCACCATCAACAAAGATTTCAATTTCATCCAACTCCATTCCGGGTATCTCAGCTTCCACAAGATAGCTGTCTCCGTCCTCCCACAAATTCATCGGAGGATAAGATCTAACCGTCGACACAATTCCGTTTCCTTCGCGACTCAACAACCGATTCATTTCACTTTGCAATCGGCTCATTTCATTTTGCACTTCTGCCAAAGGCCAGCGCGTGATCATCTTCTGTTCCTCCCATTGAAGTCCAAGAACCATATTTAAAATAGATACACACGGCATCTCTCTAGACGTTTTTGCCACTGGTTTTCCGCGAAACTCGTCATCGAATTCCGGGCGGGTCATTTAAACTGCAACGAGCGTGCCAAAACTGTCGAGAAGGATTTTCCCGTTTTCATTTTGCTTCCAAATGAAACAGATTTTCAGAAGAAAGACCAGCCGATTGCCAAATCGGCACACTAACTACCTTTCATTCGTGCCAATTTGGCCGACGCCCATTCTGGTTCACGACACACCCGTGCGGCAGGCGCATATGTTGATCCGTAACTGATTTGGCATGGTGATTGCAAATGTCGCATCTCTCGTGAATGTTGTTATCCGCCGATCCCGCTTTAGAAAAGGACCTGACATGTCAAAACGCGACCCTCAAGTTCATTTCAACCCGGACTCTAAATCTGCACTACACTCGGCCTCAGATTCAGCCGCCAGTGATCGAGGCAGGTTAATTGTGATGATGCACAATCTCGAATCGGCATTGGCAGCTGCCTCGTTCAACCGGATTGTCGACTGGAACGATATCGTGCAGGAGGAGTTGGTTCGATTGCAAACGGCATTAAACCAGAGCCGCACCGATTTGAACGCAAGCGCGGGTCTTTTCGCCGAGATCGCCAACGATCACCCACGATTGGTTTCAAGGATTGAAAAACTACAGCACGAATTCCTTGACCTGGAACGACAGATCGAGACATTACGACAGCAGTTCTGTCGTTCCGAAGACGCTCCGGAGGTCGCTGACGTTCGCGAACGACTGAGCTGGTTGTTGACAGCATTACGGCATGCCCAATCCAAAGAAAACGAGCTGGTCTTCGAAGCGATCGGTCTCGATTTGGGAGCGGGTGATTAATCAGAATTCGAACATCTTAAAACGAGTGTTCAACTCCAGTTTTCTTTTGCGGGCTATGACGAACGTCATGATCGCTACGGAAGGCGGTCCCACCTCGATCAAGACACCATATTGAGCGTGTCAATTGAGTGCCAATAAAAGAAACCGGGTACTCGGACGTTTGCAGCGGTAAACTCCGCTGCGATTGAAGAACGTGCCCAGCCGAATTGTGTTGCAACTGCGACGGCCAGTTGCGCGCTGTTTCGCACGATGCGTCACTCGTTTCAACACCAGGACGATGTACAAAGTTCGTAACATGCGAAATGCAGGCGAAATAACAGCCACCAACATTCACTTCCTCATCGGCACGCTGTTTGCATAAAAATATCGTGAGTGTAGGGAGCGTGAATTCGCGCCCGCGTATCAAGAAGAGGTTTTCAGCAGGAGATTTGCCGTGATTAAACGAACGATTGGAATTTGTTTGGCATTGGCTCTGATCGGACCGAAGACGACGCCAGTTTGTACAGCTCAGGACAAAATTGACAGAAAACCTGAAGTCGCGCAGTCAGTAACACAAAATGAGACAATGGGGAAACAGGCGTACCTCGGCTTGGGGGTTATTCCGCTTCAACCAGCGATTGCCAGTCAACTTGGAAACACGATCGGTGACGGCCGGGGAGTCTTGATCGCCAATGTCGTGGAAGGATCGCCTGCGGCGAAGGCTGGATTGAAGATTCACGATGTGCTGGTTGCCTTGAACCAGCAAGACATTTATTCAACTGAACAGCTCGTCAAGTTGATTCAGGCCAGCAAGCCGGGCGAAGAAGTCGCGTTGACTTTTTTCCGGGAAGGCAAGCAACAGAAAGCCAGCCTTGTGCTTGGAGAGATCATCGCTCAACCAACGGACCGCACGCAGAAAGTCCTGCGAGTTCCGTTTGACGAAAGATTTCCCATCCCTGAATTGTTCTCCCGCGACAGGCTATTGGAAAACATCCCAGACGCAGGCAACTGGTCTCAATTCGAATCGCTGAGTATCGCCAAGGACGAGGACGGAAATTACAAAGCAAAGATATCGTTCAAGGACAATGAACAGACCTTGGATCGAACATTCATCGGAACCCGTGAAGAGGTGGTGAAAGCCATCGAAGAGGACAAGGAGTTGCCGAAAACGGCCCGTGACCACTTGCTGCGTGGCCTCGATGTGAAAATTCACGTTCGCGAGTTATTTGATCCCGAACAGTTTTTCCGGCGACCTGGTCTTTCCAAAGAGATGTTCAACTGGCCAGAGTTCGAGTTTTAATCATCACGGAGTTAAATGCTCCTGAACGAATAACAAATCTCGCGAGTGTAATTGTGGCTGGAAAAATCCACCGATGGATTTTGGCCGGTCGAAGCAGCTTGGAATCGACGGGCATTCCATCGTTGCGAGTTTTCAGTCCGTTTAAAAATGGCAGGTAGTCAGACTGGAGTTACCCATGATTGACCGTTTCACCAAGCAGGATCTCTTGCAACTTATCCAGGAACAGCATGCTCCCTGTGTTTCGATTTACCTTGGCACGGAAAAGACAGGGCGAGAGATTTATAAGCCCGCCACACAATTGAAACAGCTCGTCGAAGCTGCCAAGACAAAACTTTCGGGCAACTGGATGGCCGACTCCGACGCAGAACGATTTCTTGCACCCATTATCGACCTGATCGACGATGAGGACTTTTGGCAGCAAACGGAAAACGGGCTCGCCCTGTTCTTGAATCCGGATGGTTTCCAGAAATGGCAGATCGTCGATCCGCTTGCAGACCAGGTATTCGTATCCCGAACGTTTTTTGTTCGCTCAATCGTTCCGACCGCACAAAGATACGAAGCGTATTACATTCTGGCACTCAGCCAAAACCGAGCTGAATTTTTTGAAGCAGACGAATCCGGTGTATCCAGAATCTGCATTCCAGAAATGCCTGAAAGCGTTGAAGCGGCGATGAACGTCACGTCTGCGGATCGTGGTTCGTCAGTTCACACAGCAACACAAGAGCATCGCGGAAAACAGGGGAGAGTCTACCATGGACATGGTGGCAAACCCGACGTCGCCCACGAAGATGCAGAATATTTTTATCGGCAAGTTGATCGAGCGGTTAGTCGATTTTTGGGGCAAAGTACCAAACCGCTGGTACTAGCAACTGTTTCCAATCAGGCAGCAATTTATCAGAGCGTAAACCGCTACCCCCATTTGGTCGACGAATTTGCATCCGGCAATCCAGACAGGTTGTTGGAAGACCAACTACTTGCCGATACGCTGGCTGTCCTGCAGGCCCATCGTGACAAAATTCACAGATCTACTGTCGCGCAGTATCAAGGTCCGAAAACCATTCCCAACATGTTGTACGAGGTCAGCGAAATCCTCAATGCCGCCCATCTCGGACAGATTGAAAAACTGTTTTGCCATCCAACGGCGCCCCTTCCGGGTTCTTTCAATCCAGTCAACCGAACGATCGACTACAATTGTTCGACAAACGACCTGGATCTGGATCTCGTTGAAGACGCGATCGCCCAGACACTGCAGCATCGCGGAGACGTACTCGTATCGCAGAAAGATGAATTACCCATGGAGCAACCGATGATCGCAAAGTTACGATACCAGTAGGTACAGCGCTCAAGCTGGCTTGTTCGACCGTGACGATGTTTGGAATCCCGACCTTCCCGTTTGCAAGGGCAATCCTGTGCATCAATTCGAGAGACACGCGGAATTTCGACTCGCTCCTGTCTCAGCATGTCGGTTGTTGAACGGACGGTGGTTTGGTCGTCAATCTATTTGTACCGATAGAAGTAATGCTGCGAATCCACTGGAAACAGGCAATCTGGATGATCGAGATTATCGCTAGTTAGTTTCCGGATACTCTCGCCGCATGGCACGGCTCCCTGTCCACCGGAACCTCAACACAGAGGTCGATCGGTACGGCGGAATTTTGAAGCGGAGATTTTGAATCGCTTGATAGCTCCAGGTTTGTATCTTCTTTTACTGGCGATACCGCTGATTGATCCTGGAAAAGCCAACTATCATTCATTTGCCAAGATTCTTTTCCATATTCGGCCGTGATCACTCTTGTTATTGGTCTCGATTTGCACTGATACGCGGTTGGTTGTTCATGCTTCAAAGCGTAATGTCTGGTCGCACTGGGTATTTCCAAGTCCCGTATCCTGTCCTGGACACTCCCGGCGGCCGCGCTGGTATCGCATGTCGACCTTGTCACTTACTCGTTTTATTTCTGGAGTACGATTCAAACCAGATTTCACCGTTCCACATTACGCCGGCGTCCTCTGAGGATTTGAAAAGCAAATCACGATACTTCGTATGGCCCCGAGCTGTCATAAAGGCGGACAATCCTGTCCCAAAGCTGCTGACTTACGCGTCAATCGGCGTTCGCCGGTGGCAAATCGTGGTTTCGTCCCGCCATCAGCTCTGAAAATATGGCGTTCGTTCAGAAATCTTCGCGCAACATTAAACTGTCGTTCCCGTCTTAGTTTAACTCGGCAAGAGGCGTATCAGGCGAGGATTCCGTGAATCACCTGGGCTTCCTCTTCAACTCCGGTCAATCGTTGATCGAGCCCTTGAAACTTGAAAGTCAACTTTTTGTGGTCGATTCCCAACTGATGAAGAATGGTTGCATTCAGGTCGCGGATATGAGCCGGGTTTTCAATAATGTTATAACTGTGGTCATCGGTTGCACCATATTCACAGCCACGTTTGACTCCGGCGCCCGCCATCCAGAGTGAGAAACACCTACCGTGGTGATCGCGGCCATGATCGTCTTTTGTCAATTTTCCCTGCGAGTATATGGTACGCCCAAACTCACCTCCCCAAACGACGAGCGTGTCGTCCAGCATACCCTGCTGCTCGAGGTCCTGAATCAGTGCGGCAGCCGGTTGGTCGATGTCTTCGCATTGCTGCCGAATCTTGGAAGGAAGAGCGCCGTGCTGATCCCAACCACGGTGGAACAGCTGAACATAACGGACACCTTTGGCCACCATTCGTCGCGCCAAGAGGCAATTGCGTGCAAAAGAACCCGGTTTCTCAACCTGCGGCCCATAACGATCCTTAACGTGTTGGGATTCCCCGGAAATATCCATCAGCTCGGGAACTTCTGATTGCATGCGGAACGCCATTTCGAACTGGGAGATGCGCGCCTGAGTCTCTGGATCAGCAAACCGGTCGTATGTTTCCCTGTTCAATTCCCCCAGGCTATCGAGCATACTTCGACGCGTCGCCCGGTCGACCCCGGGTGGATTGTTCAAGTAGAGGACCGGTTCGCCTGCGCTTCGCAGTTTCACACCCTGATGCTTGGACGGAAGGAATCCCGCCCCCCAGAGTCGATCGTACAGGGCTTGAAGTTGGCCCCGGCCGCGTGAGATCATGACGATGTACGCCGGCATGTTGTCGTTTTCGCTGCCCAACCCATAGCTCAACCAGGACCCGAGTGCTGGTTTGCCTTGTTGCTGTACCCCGGTGTTGATATAGGTGATTGCCGGATCGTGATTGACCGCCTCGGTGTACATGGATTTGACAATTGAAATCTTGTCAACGATCGATGCCGTATGTGGAAGCAAATCCTTGTTGACCCAGGTCTGATGATCGCCGAATCGCCCGAATTCGAACATCGGTGCAACACATGGGAAAGTCGTTTGGCCGCTGGTCATACCTGTCAGCCGTTGTCCCTGGCGAACGGATTCCGGAAGTTCTTCGCCATGAAATTTTCGCATCGCGGGCTTGTAGTCAAACGTATCAATATGACTTGGCCCGCCTGCCATAAACAAGTAGATCAGACGCTTGGCTTTCGGGGCAAAATTTGGAAATTGAGGCAATCCGGGATGCGATCTTTCGGCGGCCCTCACGCTACCAACGAGAGCCGGGTCAATCAGCGTACTGAGCGCCAGCGCTCCAACGCCGCTGCCGGATCGAAGCAAAAACCTGCGGCGGGATTCAGTTTGGAAGTCCATGGTTTGCTTTCATCAGTTTCGCGTCAGAGTTTCATCAAGATTCAGGATCATTTGTGAAATCACCGTCCAAGCTGCGTGCTCTCCAGCGTCGATCGTTTCATCTCTCGAAGACTCGCCTACCTTTAGAAGCTGCTTCGCTTGATCGGGGGAATCGGTAAATCGTTGCCGTTGATCACTTAAAAGTCGCATGATAATTGCCTGTTCCCGCTCGCTGGCGCGACGCGAGGTACAAAGCTGATAGGCAAGCGTAATTCGGCTTTCATCGTCAGCCGCGGTTTGGATCAGTCGCTGTGCGAGCGCGCGGGCAGCTTCGACAAACTGCGGATCATTCAGGGTCACCAGCGCCTGCAAAGGCGTATTGGTACGAGCACGCTGCACAACGCATTTTTCTCTCGATGGCGAATCAAAAATCATCATACTGGGCATCGGAGCGCTTCGTTTCCAGTACGTATACATTGATTTTCGATACAGCTTCTCGCCGTTATCGGGGGAATATCTCAAGCCACCATTCAAACTGACTTCATTCCAGATATTGGGGGGTTGATACGGTTTGACGCTCGGTCCGCCCACCTGATCCACCAACATTCCACTGACGGACAGTGCCTGATCCCGAATCAATTCGCCTTGCAGACGAAATCGCGGACTATAGGACAGAAGCTGATTTTCGGGATCGATTTCCTGTTGACCCACCGGTCGCCGCGAACTTTGACGATAAGTCCTTGACATTGCCAACAGCTTGATCATTCGTTTGACATTCCAGCCAGACTCGACGAAGTCCACGGCCAACCAATCAAGCAGCTCTGGATGAGTCGGAGGCATGCCTTGCGCTCCAAAATCACCAGCCGTCCGAACCAGGCCCTTTCCGAACAACATCACCCAATAGCGATTAACCGCAACTCGGGCAGTCAGCGGATGTCCCGGATGTGTCAGCCATTGGGCCAACCCCAATCGGTTGTCAGGAGCACCTTCCGGCAACGATGGCAATACAGACGGCACACCAACGGAAACGGGTTGGTCCTCCAAGGGTGAATCATATTGGCCACGATTCAGCACATAGGTCTTTCGCATCGCTTCCGGTGGATTGTCCTGCATCATCATCGATGTAATGGACTTGGAATTCAACGCCGCAAGGTGGGCCGTCGCCTCGGCCAGCATGTCGGACAATTTCCTGTAGTCACTGTCTTCATTTGCCAGGTAAAATTCCCGCAGAATTTCAACCTGCTCCGGGGAACGTTTTTCCTCGGACGTTGCCAGAATCGAACTTACGGGATTGTCTTTGGCCCGGGGAACTTCGGTGGCCGAAATTGCTCGGTTGTAAATACGAATATCGTCAACTCCACCTTTCCAATTGGCTCCGCTGGAACGACTTCCGATCCGAAACGGCACGTGGGTTTCGATTGTCGCGTTCAGCGCGTCGGCTTCCACCAGGTTTTCCGATAGTTTTCCATCGATAAAAATCTTGACGCCCGTTGATTTCTGCGTTCCGTCATAGCTGATTACGACGTGCTGCCACTTGTTTTTTTTCAGCTGATCTTTGGAAATCACCTTCAGCGCGTTACTTGGCCAGGTGTTTATGATGTGAGTCCCGATTTTGCGGTCTTGAATCCACAAGTCGTAGCCGCGATACGAATTTGCGACGTCCATCCTCGAAAACACGGCTCCACCCGAGCTTCCGTCACTTTTGATCCACGCCGCGAGTGAAAAAGGGGCGTCCCCTTTCAGTTCGATCGAATCTTCACTGGAAACAAACTGTGTTCCGCCATCCAATTGCAGAGCCTTGCTACCATCTCGATCGGTCGATTCCCATTTCCCTTTTTCCAACGTGGCGACTGCCCCGGTCGAATGATTCTTGAGTTCGTTTCCGGCGGCTTCATCCAAGGGAAACCATTGTGCCAGGCCCGAAAGTTCGTTCTCTGGAGCCTCGGAATTCGAAGCGCGCTCGGTCGCTTGCCTGGCCCATGCGATGAATTTTGGCTCCACCGCACTGCGGTGCGAATCAAGTTCCTGTTTTGCCTGTTCGATCCTGCTTTGTGCATTGGCCAGTTTCTGTGTTCTTTCGTCGCTGACAACTTCAACGACTGGTGCCTGATTGCCATTTCTGGTCTGCATACCCGGGTCAGCAGTATTATTAAAGTAGGCAAAAAACTGGTAATATTCGTTTTGGGAAATCGGATCGTATTTGTGATCATGACATTGGCAGCATTCCATCGTTAAGGCCATCCATACGGTCGACGTCGTCTTGACACGATCGACAACGTATTCGACTCGGAGTTCTTCTGGAAACGCGCCACCTTCGTCGCTGGTCGCGTGATTTCGATTGAATCCCGACGCAATTTTCTGTTCCATGGTTGCGTCAGGAATCAAATCACCAGCCAGTTGCTCGATCGTAAACTGGTCAAAGGGCATGTTGGCGTTGTAGGCTTGAATTACCCAGTCGCGCCAGGGCCACATGTCGCGTGGCCCGTCCGCGTGCATGACGCTGGTGTCACCGTACCGTGCCGCGTCCATCCAGGCCAGAGTCATCCGCTCGCCATACGCCGGTGAAGCCAGCAAACGGTCGACAACCCTCTCGTAGGCGGCGTCAACTCCGCGGGAATGGGCATCTTCAAGAAACTCACTAACCTGTTCGGGAGTCGGTGGCAGGCCGTTGAGATCAAGAGAAACTCGTCGCATCAGCGTTGTGAGTTCTGACTCGGGAGACATCGATAGTCCCCCTGAACCAAGCATACGTTGAACGAAAAAATCCACCGGGTTGGAATCCACGTCCGTTGACTTCCTGGGTGGCACAAACGCCCAATGACGTTGAAATTCCGCACCCTCGTTAATCCAACGCCGGAGGATATCCTGTTGTGCTTTGGAAAGCCGTTTGTTGGAATCGGGCGGTGGCATCACAACGTCAGGGTCCGTCGAATTGATGCGGAAAATGAGTTGGCTCTCGACTGGATTTCCCGGCATGATTGCTTCCGCCGCCAATGCGGCAGCCCGGTCGTCGAGTCGCAAATCGGCTTGCCGTGTCGATTCCGCCGGGCCATGGCAAAGGAAGCAATTGTCGGAAAGGATCGGGCGGATATCCCGATTATAATCCAGATGATCCTGGGCTCTGCCGTCCGACGGACAATCCATGAGCAATAGCCATGCGTAAACGTAGAGCGCGACTATTCGAAACGGTGATATCGGAGCGAGACGCAAGTTCATGCAGTCGAGATGGCATTTCATCATGGATGTCCGTTTGGCCGTTCTGTCTCAAGTGAATCCACTTTCGATTGTCAGCCTAAACAGGCCGGTTGGCAACTGCAACAAGCCAATTCGTCGCAGGCTCGAATTGCCGGGGTTTGGGCGTTCGCCCGCCGGCGAAACGACGCCGGCAAAACCGCCATCGTGTCGGATCGACGGCGAATCGTTACAATCATGCCTCAAGCGGTAGGTCGATCGTATCCGGCGATTTGCCCGGTCGTCATCGTTTGCGTTGTCCCGAGCTGACTGGAATCAGCCGAAGGGCAGGGCAACGACCGCATCTTGATGAAAGAGAGTTGGAAAATGACAACAGAAACCTTGCTTCCATTTCAATGCGACTTTGAAAGGCAAATCGGATTCGATTTTCTCCGCGCCACAGAGCTTGCCGCACTCAATACGCTTCAGTGGCTTGGCAAGGGCCAGAAAGAGAAAGCGGACGAAGCTGCCTGCGATGCGATTCGGGGCATGTTTGACTTGATGGACATTTGTGGGCAGGTCGTCATCGGCGAAGGGATCAAGGACGAAGCGCCGGGACTCTTTGCCGGTGAAAGGGTTGGCTCGTGGAAGACGGGTGCACCTCGTTTTGAAATCGCATTGGACCCGGTCGATGGAACGACCAACGTAGGAAAGGGCATGCCTAATTCCATCAGCTGCATAGCCGCGGCAGCATTGACCGGCGAAAACGAAACCTGTCTTCAGGACATTCCCGCTTTTTACATGAACAAACTCGCCTATCCGCTGGAAGTCAGGCGGGCTTGGTTTGAAGATCCCGGGCTACCAATTCATATCGATGCACCGATCGCTGAAGTCATCGATGTGACCGCGAGGGTCCTGGGAAAGGAAGTCCGCGACGTGGTGGTTTGCGTGTTGGATCGTCCGCGAAATGAAGCGCTCATCGAAGCCGTCCGACGAAAAGGTGCCGCGCTAAGGATGATCATGGACGGGGATATAGCTGCGGCCTTGGCACCGGCGATGCACACCTCGAACATCGATCTTTATGCCGGGATCGGGGGTGCACCAGAAGCGATTCTATCGGCCGCGGCCCTACGCTGTCTGGGGGGTGGAATGCGGGCGAAAATCTGGCCGCGAGACGAAGCCGAAAAGCAAGAGCTGATCGCCCGAGGCTGGGGAGACCGCCTGGACAAAGAGTACATGTCGAGAGACTTGGCAGGTGGTGGAAACCTCGTTTTTGCCGCCACTGGAATTAGCGACAGTCCGCTGTTGCGCGGTGTGCAGGTCCGTGGGTCCGTGGCCACTACGCATTCGGTGATCATGAGAGCACGCAGCGGCACCGTTCGGTTTGTCACGGCACATCATGATCTGGAGCGAAAAACGATCCACCTTCGATCGACCGGTACAGAACGGCAAATCTGAATCCAACGGGTCACTGGTGCCGGGATCAGACGGTGTATCCGAACACGCGAGTCCCGCGAAAAAACTGGACTCATCCGTATACCGGTCGGCATGGCAAACAGACCATTACATAGCACGCGAACACGTGGGAAATGTTCTGCTATTTTTCATTTGCCCGTTACGACGGAAATGATCGAAAATGGCTAGAGGGTTTTGTTGGTTAACGACTTCGCGCAGATTTTTTCAGGTGATCCGGTGGGTTGGGACCGGGCGGCCCGGCCGAAAACTCTGAAGCGTGTTAATAACCGTCGCAGCTCCCAGCTTACCAGCTTCCTGGTGAATTGCTTTGCGGACCGTTTCGGTCAACAACTCCGGGTCGACCGCGACTCTCGCGTTAACCACGACATTTGCTTTGGGTGTCTGGCAGCCAGAGGCAAGAGAAAGCTGGGGTTCCGTTTCACTACTGACGAGGTTGGCAACGGCGTAATAACCGTCTGACATTCCAATTGCCTTCAGGTGTGCCGTTTCCGCGGAAATCGTCGCAAAATCGGCTTTGAGTTGGCTTAAAAGTGATACCAGAAAGCGATCCAGATCGACCCTGCCTGGAGCGGACAAATCGACCTGGCAATTGAGCCATCCCAGTTCCGCTTCGCCCTCCGCATAAATTTCATAATCCACGTCCATGAGACGTTGCCCGAAGTTACCTTCTTGATCAAGGAACTCGCAGAAGGCCTCAAAGCCCTCCCCCGTTTTGGCGGACATTCGCACAACCGGTCGGCCTGAGAATTGTTCGTCCAGAAGTCCTGCCAAATGCTCGATTTCGTCGAGAGACAGCTCGTCAATACGGTTGACGATCACAAAATCCGCCTCCTCGATTTGTTTGCGAAAGATGTACTCGGCCTGGGGTGAAAATCCGCCCTTTTTCTCACGACGAAGAATCTTGGCACCGTGACTTGGTTTCACAATGACCCCATAGGGAGCAATCTCGAAGGGCTGCGAGTAAATTTCCTGAAGGGGACGAATCACTGTTGCCACCAAGTCGGTGCAACTTCCAACTGGCTCGGCCAAAATTACATCCGGTCGACTGGCCTTACCGAGTCGTTCGACGGTATCGGTCAACTCGTTGAAATTACAACAAAAACACGATCCGGCCACCTCGCCAACATCGAATCCCTGCGAACGAAGAATGTTCGTGTCGACTAAATCCGTCGCTTGATCGTTTGTGACGATGACGACTCGTTGTCCCTTCGCCTGAAATCGTTTGGCAAGCCGGGAGACGGTGGTGGTTTTACCAGCACCCAAAAAGCCGCCGATCATAATGAAACGTGGATTGTCGCTCATAGCAAATTGTCCTTCGTTGCGGTAATCATGGAACGGGTCATGTTTATGTTTTCGAATCCGGAGGCGGATACGCAGGGCTGAGAAAGGCATACTGGAAACCGCCGCCCGCGATTGCGCCCACGATCGGAGCCAGGATGTAAACCGTCAGCCAGCCCGGATCGGCCAGTCCGGGGATCGCAACGTTTCCCCAACCTGCAAACCAGGCGAACAAACGGGGGCCAAAATCGCGTGCCGGATTAAAGCAAGCCTGTGTCAATGGAGCCAATATGGAAATCAAGGCGCTAACCGTTAATCCGATAAATACTGGAGCAAGGTTTGCCATCGGCCGCCCAGTGTTTCGTTTGTCTGTAACCGCAAAGACAACACCGGCAAGGATGAAGGTTCCAAAGAACTCGGCAATTATTGCCTTGCCCTGTGAGAACAGCGTTTTGAGATGGGAGTGGGCAGTTGCATCGTAAGGCCCCGGTTTCGCAGCGATCGTTCCTGGATTGGGAAAATACTCGCCATAACACATTGCAGTCACGATGCTTCCCGGTTCGCCGCGGACGACATTTTTTTCCTTCTCTTTGGCTTCCAGGAATCCTGCGAACAGCGCGTACAGAAGTACAGCTGCAAGAATCGCGCCGGCCAACTGGGCGACTACATAGGGAGCCACTCGTGACCACGAGTGCTTACCCCATACCGCCAATGCAATGGTAATCGCAGGATTGATATGCGCTCCGCTGATCGCATCGACTGCGAAAATCGCGATCATGATTGCCAGGCCCCAGACGATGGCGACCTGCCACAAACCCGTCTGCGCGTCCGTCAAAACGGCGGTATGAACAACCCCGCATCCAAATAGTACAAGCAGAAAAGTCCCGAACGCCTCGGCAACCATCACTTTGCCAAGCGGCATTTTCGTTTGCATTTTGGTAACCATTCGCCAAGCCGCACGAGAGACACAACCTCTGGCTTTTCATTCTAACAGTCATTAGAATGTACACAAGCCGGAAGAATCGCGAACCACCCGTTCATTGAATTGTGGAGAACGTAAATGAATGACCCGCTTTCCGCAGAAAAGTGCTCGGACTTGCTCAAAGCAATCGCGGACCCACATCGCCTCCACTTGATTCAGGCATTGCGCGAACGTGCTCAAAGCGTCTCGGACCTGGCGGCGCTACTGGACATGGATATTGGAAATGTGTCCCACCACCTGAAGGTACTTCGCCAGCAAGAGATCGTTGCGTTTCGACGCGAAGGAAAAACCATGATTTATTCGCTGTCCAATGAGCTTTTCAACAGTCACAAATCAAATTCCGATGAATTCGATTTTGGATGTTGCCGTCTCGAACTGCCAAAATAGAATTCCGAAAATGTGCGGAAAAAGACCTCCAACGATGGCATTTCCGTTAACTTTTGTCTGGCTCCCAGCCCAAAAATGCAACTGAACCGGGGTTAAACGAGCCCATCATTCCGGCCATGAAACAGAACCGTCCGTTGGCAGGGGGAAAAGAAAACACCCGTAATCAACTGTTTGCGGAATTCCGATAGCCGGAAATTGACAATTATCTATACTCGGCGGTAAGGGAATTATTGCCAATTCCGAAAGCCGTCGTTTGATTGAGCATTGCTCTATTTGAGTGAATAACGCGTCAACCATAGGCTTCATCGATCATACCAGGAGAAGCGGGATGAATACAAAGAAACAAGGGTTTACGCTCGTCGAGCTATTGGTTGTCATTGCAATTATCGGCATTCTGATTGGAATGTTACTGCCTGCTGTACAACAAGTCAGGGAAGCCGCTCGTCGAATTTCCTGTGCCAACAATTTGAAAAACATTGTTTTGGCCATGCATAACTACGAAGGTTCCTTCAAGATATTTCCGCAGGGTTCCGAGGCCCGGTTTGGGCCTGCACTGCCAAACACGAATCTTTATCTCAGTGCGTTCGCGACCACTTTGCCGTTCATTGAGCAGGAGAATCTACAAAACCTGATTGACCAGACTCGCCCATGGGAACAGCAGACATCGCTTGTTGCGAGTACTCCTGTCAACTCGTTTGTATGCCCCTCAAACAATGGGGAGAACCCTGTCGTCGACCCGGAATTCGGCGCTCTTTCCGCTGGATTGGGACTTCCGATTGGCGGAACTTTTTCGGTGACGACCTATTTGCTTTCCAAAGGAGCGAACTACCGTTGGTGCAACCAACCGGCGTCCGTGATTGGTAAGGGAATGTTTGATCTGGGACTAAGGACCGGATTCAGAGACATTACCGACGGCACCAGCAATACGATTTGTCTTGGTGAAGGCGCGACTGGATCAAATTGGCAAATTAGTATTGGGCAGGGAACCAGCGGACCACCTGCCTTGGATGCCTCAGGCCAGCCCGTGTCTGCCTTCCAAGCCTGGATCGTACCTCAGCCGAATAGTACGACGTACAAGGGATTGGGGCTCTCAACTCGCACGAGTATCTTTGCTTCGACGGCCGACCCATTGAACAAGAATCCCGTGACGGAAACGTTGGTGGACGATTCTGGATTTGATGGAAAAGCGGGGGGGACTGTCAGCGACAGCGATTCAACAAGTAACTTCCGTAGCAATCACCCAGGTGGCGGCAATTTTGCGTTTGCGGATGGATCTGTCCAGTTCCTGACTGATTCGATCGGCGTTACGACCTACCAGGGGTTATCGACGATTCAGGGCGGTGAAGTCGTCAGTGCAAAATAGCCGTGCCAGTGGCGCGGTTGACTACACACCGATGCGTAAGTCAGCATCCCGTCGTAGACAGCCTGCTGGAGCATTCAACGGTGGATATTCGGCCGCGATCGTGGCCGTTCGGGCCGAAGACGCAGGGTTTCAGGTGCAGAAGAATGACCGGATTCGCGGCCGTTGCGTCAATGAATAACCGATCTGTTCTGGATTCGGCAATTTCTGACTTAAAGGCCGGATCTGGTCGTCTGCAGTTGATGTCGATCGGTCAACGTCGAGCGTTGGTCGACCGGTGTGTTCCCAGGGTTGCCGGTATCGCCAGGACTTGGGTTGCCACGGCTTGCGCGGCAAAACGAATATCGTCGGAGCAGTGCGGCGTTGCGGAAGAAATTCTGGGCGGCCCCGGAACCCTGCTTCGATATCTTCAACTGCTTTCGCATGTGTTTCACGACATCGAACGCTTTGAGACACCACGACTCCCGGGAAAACCACGACGTAATTCCCGGGGAAGGATTTGTGTTCCCATTCTGCCAGTGCGAAGCCTGTTCGACCAAGTCGCTTTCTGGGGATTGAAAGCCGAGGTCTGGCTTGAGCAAGATGCCGATGGTGAGTCGTTGTTTACGGAACAACGGGCCGTTCGCGATCCGGCAAAGGCGAGAGTTGCGGGAGTTCTCGGCGCGGGAAATGTAAGTGTGATCCCGGCCACCGACATGCTCTACAAGATTTTTCAGGACAACGAAGCGGTTCTGTTGAAACTGAACCCGGTCAACGAATACCTCGAGCCGATTTTTACCGATGCGTTTCGACCGCTGATTGATGCAAAACTGTTGAGATTGATTCGCGGAGGTAGCGAGATCGGCAACGCACTTGTAAACCACCCGGGAATTGACTCACTCCATATTACCGGCTCCAAACACACGCATGACGCGATCGTCTGGGGACCTGACGCCGAGGAACGAACGAGACGTCGTCGGGAGGGCAATCCACTGGTCACCAAGCCCATCACAAGCGAACTGGGAAATGTAACGCCCTGGGTCGTGGTGCCCGGAAATTATTCACAGCGAGAACTCCGATCCCAGGCCGAACATGTCGTTGCTTCGATTGTAAACAACGCTTCTTTCAACTGCCTGTCAACCAGGATGATCGTCACTTCGAAGGCCTGGCCACAACGCAACGAGTTCCTTGAATTGGTAGAAACGCTGCTAAAGGCCGTTCCAGCCCGCGTCGCGTACTATCCAGGAGCAAGGGAACGATTCGAAATTGCGACCGGTCGAACCGCTCCAGATACCGATGATGACACGTTGCCCTGGACCTTGATCCGGAATGTGAATCTTGAAGCTTCCCCACATCTGTTTCAGGAAGAATCGTTCGTTTGCGTGTGTGCTGAAACGACGATTGACGAGCCATCCGACGTCAGATTCCTTGCGAAGGCCGTCGACTTTGTAAACGAACACCTGTTCGGAACATTATGCGCGACTTTGACCGTTTCCAATGAATTCCGCCGTGATAGGCGAATTGATCTCGAAAACGCACTTGCACGGATGCGCTATGGTTCGGTTTGTATCAATCAATGGTCCGGCGTCGTCTACGGCCTGATGACTCCACCTTGGGGTGCTCACCCGAGCGAAAAAATCGGTTCCACGCAAAGCGGCATCGGTCACGTTCATAACACATTTCAATTGACCAACTTCGACAAGACCGTGATGTGGGGACCACTGTGCAATTTTCCCAAACCAGTTTGGCTGCCTTCCCACCGAACGGGACGCGAGATAGGCTGGGCATTAGCGCGATTTTACCAACAACCTTCAATAAGACGAATACCTTCACTACTGTTTCATTCGCTGCGAGGATAGTCATGGGTCGCCGCTGGACCTGGAGGATTGAGATCCACCGAGAACCTTGTGGTGAATATCCAAGTCTCATGGCGTTAGGAAACGTACCAACCGAAACACGGATTATCGCACGGTAATGCTCGCCTCACGGTTCTCGCGATGATTAACAGCAACGTCTTCGTTGCTCTAATACGAAAGCAATTTCCATGAACTTCATTCAGACTGCATGTGCAGCCTCGTTACTCCTTCTTTTTGTCGCCTGCAATGGTTCTTCCACGGTGAAACCAGGTGATCGTACCGCGACTTCCGGCGCGAATGACGCGTCTCATGACGGGACGGATGCAGAATCGGCCGCACACATCATCATTGAACCCGGTCCCGACGCGCAAACCAAAGCCCAGGAGGCCCTGATCCTCGCCGAACCCGGTGACGTCATCGAGTTTTCGGAAGGCACATTTCAATTCGATGGAACCCTGTCTTTGGATGGGGTCAACGATGTCACGATTCGAGGCCGGGGCATGGAAAAAACCCTCCTGAATTTTTCGAAGTTTCGGTCCGGAAAAGGTGGTGAGGGCTTGAAGGTGAAGGGAAACAACTTCACCATCGAGAACCTCACGATCGAGGACACTCCGGGCGATGCGATCAAACTGCAAGACTGTAACGGTCTGACGATACGCCGCGTTCGCACCTGGTGGACAGGCGGGCCAGCGACCGAAAACGGCGCCTATGGCCTTTATCCTGTGCTGTCAACCAATGTTTTGATTGAAAACTGCATTGCCGAAGGTGCTTCGGACGCCGGTATTTATGTTGGACAGTCAAAGCAGGTGATTGTCCGGAATTGTCGAACCGAGCAGAACGTAGCTGGCATTGAGATTGAAAACTGTATTAACGCAGATGTCTACGATAACGTGGCGAAAAACAACACTGGCGGCATTCTAGTGTTTTCGCTACCAGGACTAACTGTTAAAAACGGCTCCGACTGTCGCGTGTTCAACAACGAGATCCTGTTAAACAACCACGCCAATTTTGCACAGACCGGTGCAATTGTGTCGACCGTACCTCCAGGCACCGGGTTGATGATCATGGCGAACGATCGTGTGGAAGCGTTCGGGAATAATTTTGACGGTAACAACGGTGCGAGTTGCCTGATCGCGAGTTTCCTGATTTCCCAGCGGAAATTCGATGATGCGCAATACGATCCATTTCCTGAAGCGATCGACATACACGACAATACGTTCACCGGTGGAGGCACAAAACCACAAGGTGAGTTTTTGAAAGTGTTTAGCGAGGCAACCGGCAAACCTCTTCCCGACATCGTTTTTGATGGAATTCTCGATTCGGCGAAACTGGTCGACGGCTCCCTGCCTGGATCTTTGAACTTCTCGATCAAGGACAACCGTAACGCAACATTTGTCAACCTGGACCTCGGCAAGACCTTCGCAGGAAAACAGCCGGAACCAAGCATGGATTCCGCTCCATTTGCCGGGTCACTTCCTTCCGTCTCGGCCGTCATGATCCCTGGTGTTGAGTAATCATGATTCGATACCGTTTTCAAGTCCCCGCTCTGGTAACCGTTCCCCTCGTGCCATGCTGTCGTTAACTCTCAATCGTTCTCAACATCTGTTTCGATATGCAATCGCGTGTTGCACAATGCTGGTTGTGGCAATCCAACCAGGTTGTGATGGAAATAAAACGAAAGACGAACACGGAACAAAATTTTCGGCCGCCGTTAACAGCATGGACCAAGCCGGGAATTCAGAACGATTGGTTGAACGCCGTTCACGGTTGAGTCAGTTCAAGCCGCGACTGTCTGATTACGGGCTTTTTCGGTCTTCGATATCTGACTTGCAACCGGCAGAAGGCGTCGTCGAGTACGAACTGAACACTCCGCTTTTTACTGATTATGCCCAAAAGCAGCGGCTCATTAAGCTGCCCCCGGGATTGTCTGCGAATTACACCGCGCAAGGACCATTCGATTTTCCGGTCGGTACCATCATTGCAAAAACATTCTACTACCGTGCCGACTTGAACGACCCTACCTCGAAACGCCATCTCGTCGAAACACGAATCCTCGAACATCGCGACAGCGGTTGGGTCGGAATTCCATACGTTTGGAACGAGGATCAAGCGGACGCTGACCTGGCGATCGCGGGTGCCACGATCGAGGTTTCGTGGAAACATACCGATGGAGAAACCCGAACCAATTCCCATTCGGTCCCGAACTTGAATGATTGCAAGCGTTGTCACACCAGCCTTGTCATGGAACCGATTGGCCCCAAGGCAAACAACCTCAATCGAGATGTCAGATACGAACACGGCGACCAGAACCAACTGGCCCATTGGTCCCAGATCGGCTTCCTCAGCGGTGCTCCCGAACCGGCAAAAATTCCGCGACTGGCCGTCTGGAACGACGAATCAGCTGAAATCGGTGCGCGTGCCCGGGCCTACCTGGAAGTCAATTGCGCTCACTGCCACAGTCCCAATGGACCCGCGCGCAATTCCGGCTTGCACTTGAACGTCGAGGAAACCAATCCCTATCACTTGGGTTATTTCAAAACTCCGGTGGCCGCGGGAAAAGGTACCGGCGGTCGACTGTATGGGATCGTACCCGGGAAACCCCAGGAATCGATTCTGGAGTATCGTATGCAAACGAGCAAGCCAGGTGAAATCATGCCGGAATTCGGAAAATCGCTGGTCCATGACGAAGGCCTCGCATTGATCCGTCGATGGATCGCGAGTATGCAGTGAATTCAAATCCGTCCATAAGTGCTTTCATGCAAGTGGAGGATCAACCAGGACCCGGATAGACTCGAAACGCTGCAGTAAACATGCTCGCGCGGCCACCCGGTCAACTTGGTCATCTTGATGTTTGGTTTTTGCCAAATCGGAATCGCAAGAGAGATGCTTCGCATGGTCCTGGCTTGCAACCCCGCTTCACTTGTGCTTCAACGTTTGTGATGGGGCTTCGTCAAACAGGGCTTTATAGGCCTGCGAAAACTCACCGAAGTGGAAAAACCCGTATTGCAACGCAATTGACGAGACGGTTGACTTCGCCGGGTCAGCCTCTTTGAGCTCCTGGCGAACCCGGTGAAGACGGTGACGCTTCAAATAATTCATCGGGGAAATCCCCAAACAGGTTTGAAAAGCATATTGAAGGGTCCTCTCGCTGACTTCCGTGAATTGACACAAGTCGACCATACGTAAACCGACCTCATGACTGGCGTTGGAATAATCCTCGGCAAGACGAACCAGCTTCCTTGCTTTTGCCAACCGAGACAGGTCGCTGGAACTCTCGAGTTCAGGCTTTTCGATTGTTGAAGAAGATTGAAGGGAATGTGTCAGTAACGTCAATGCGCTATCCCGAAGTGAGGCCTGGATGTTCGCTCTCTGTTGCCTGGTCAGCGAGTTCAGATTTTGCGGCGCAACCAGATCTGGCCAGGCCGCCATCCACTGCATTGATTCGCAACTCGGAGAGGCGATCTTGAGCGAATCAAACGGTTCAAGTCTCTGACCGTCGAGTGTTTGAAAACATGATTCAAGTTGCTCCTGCGGAACAAAAACGGTACTACAGGAAAACGCGCCGTCCTTGACACAGGCATCAAAGTCAAACGCCGGCGGCATGATCAGCAATCGACTGCCTTCAATGGACCCACCGGCAAAATGCCCCCCGTGCGATTGATCGAACACCGTAGCAACATAACGGAGTGTGAGCGGTCGCGACCGAACGGTTATCGGCTGGTTCACCGTCAACCGCAAAAGCTTTACTCCATCGCCAAGCTCGGTAACCGTCTGAGTGCTGCAAAACTCGACGCCGGCCAACTGAACTAACTCAAGCTGAGTCCCAAATAAAGAGCCATCCCATTCCGCTGGATCCGTAATCATCTGATTGACTGTCTGAAGTTCCATGTCAAATCGGGTTCAATGGGTCTAATCAAGTTCAATTCGAGAATCTACTGGATTCGTTCCGCTGATCCGGGCAATTCGCATCGTTGCGCCGAATCCAATATACCATCCTGTAGCTTGCCGACCAAGTTTTTCCTTTTGATCACAACCAGCTGTGGGAAAACCGGTGACAAATCGGTGGTCGGATAAAAGGAAATTGCGACGACCTCCTTGGTGTTAAAACAGGCGTACGCCTTGGCAATGGCGAAGATCAGGAACTCGCAGTTCATTTGTATGAATCGAGCGTGACTGTCCATGACCCGTGTGAATAACACGAGCCGTTCTACATCTACCGAAATGACAACAACAGTTGCCATCTGAGTTACATTGACGATCAAGGCTAGTCGGAACTGGGCGGCGCGGACAACCAAGCATGACCAGATTCACTACGTCCAGTTGCGGTGCGAGCTGAACCTTGTGGCCGCTCGTCGCCCAGGGGTTTTCGAATTCTGCCCGACGACGACCCCGGGCCGCTCTTGGTTACCGGGTGTCCCGCGATGGGCGTCCGAACACCGGCGCATCGTTCGAGAAGACTGGCGAAACGGGTACCGTGGTAGATCGGTTGCCACCAGGGTAGCGGTGCGCGGAAACGGTCCACGACGAGCGGATGCTGGCTGTCTTCATGGACGCCAGGGAAGAAGCCCAATCGAAGAATCGACAGTCCGTTCGGCGGCTGGCCGCCGTAGACTTTGACAGTCGGCAGATCGTCGACTCGGTGGCCAAATCGGCTGGATGCTGCGAAGTGATGGCTCCGTATCCGAACGGCCCAAGCTCGGCGGCCCCGCAGGACAACAATGCCGGGGCGCAGAAAAGTGAATTGAAATAAAATCAAACTCAAAGCCTAAAGCGCCGCCCCGGGTTCGCTGCAGCGCTTGTTCAGATGCAAGCATCGTATCTCACTCATTCGAACCACTCTGCAACTTCAGCAACATCATCCCAAGTGCAACGCTCTTCGCCAGGCCGCGAAACCACAATACTGGGTCAGTGGTGATGAGGGTCAAGACAATCTATCTTGGGGACCGCCCGCTGGACTAAGCCGACCGGAATGGCGGGCTGTTTCGGTTGCCGATACCCGCAAATCACGGCTGGCAAAAAAGTACTTCCAGAGTCGCAGCAGTCGCGCGGATGACGGGGATAGGCCGACCTGGATAGTGCCCCAGTAGCCGCTGGATAGAGGGAGTGAGCCGGACGGGCAATCAGGGCACCGCCAGTGGCTTCATCACGTGCCCCAGGTCTTGTCGAACAGCAACTCAGCCAAATCTCAATTGTGCTGGCGAAGAATCACCTCCAGATGCTTGCGCATGAGTCGCTGTTCCGGCCTCCAAAACACGGATTCTGGTGCCCCGCCTCCCTGCTTCATGAGCAAACCACACCGGGCATCAATCTTTGCGGGGAAGCGTGGCGATGGATTTGCCCCCGACCTGCAAGTCAACCCGGATGACTGCTCCGGCGTCATCCGTAGCGAAGACCAGATCCCGCGAGCTCGAGTAGAAATGATGGTCTTTCCCAGGTCTGAATTCTTCCTCCTGGTCCTCGGCAAAAATGAACTTCAGTTTACCCTCGGAAAACTCCACTTTCAGCTCCTCACCCTTCGGGCCAGGGCCATAGCTGCCGACATAGTTTTCCAGCGTTTCCGGCGAAATTTCGATCACTTTGGCCAACTTGGATGGGTCAACACCCAACTCCTCAAGCAATTGCCGAGTCCCCTTGTCCCGTGGGTTGATTTCATTGGCGCGGGTCAGGTACTTGATCGCCTCGACCGTATTGCCATTGTCTTTATATTCCTCGCCCAGCAGTGTATAAACCCACGGGTAAGGCGTGAATCCTTCCGGATCATGCTCCACGACTGCTCGCGCTTCATCGAGCCGGTTGCACTCGATCAACTTTACGATCAATTGGTTGAATTGTGGTTCAACTAGGGCCGGATTGATTCGATAGCGTTCCCGGGCCTTTTCCGAGAACCCGCGAATTCCTGCCAACCCCCCAATATCATACACCGCCAGTGGGTCGCGCATGGCCCAGTATCTGAAGATGAATTCGAGACCCTGGCGGGTACTGCGATGTACGACCGAGTTGTGAGACTCCTCGCTCATGATGCACGAGTTCCACTCGAATCCCGCCGGTTGGTGCTCTGTGAGAATGCCTGCCAGCTTCAAAACAGCTCCAGTTATGAACGCGCCTTCATTTCCCGAGGTCATGTAGAGTGTCTTGTTCAGCGTTTCCGTTTCACGGAAGTACTTGTCCGCCTGATCCACGAGAGCCTGCTGATCGAACCGCAGACTGGGGCTGATTGCAATGTAAGCGTCGAACACATCCGGTTGCTGAGTCAGCGTGTAGATCGTAAACAGTCCGCCCAGGGAGTGGCCGATCAGCACGCGGTAATCATGGGTCCGATAATGCTCGTCGACATACGGAATCAACTCCTCGGCGAAGAAACGGATGAAATTGTCCGCACCACCGGTTTCAAATGGAAACTTGGCGTCGGGACCATTCACGTTTTGTGGCGTCATGTCGCGACCCCGATGGATAGTGGGACTAACCGCAACCACGATCATCGAAGGTATCATGCGCGCACTGGACAGAAAATCGACCAGTCCGCTGGTATGGTGGAAGTGCCACGACCCGTCCAGCAGATACAACACGGGATAAGATTTCTCGGTGTCGGTCTCATATCCGTCGGGCAGTCCCACAATGATACGG
>JAHEBQ010000047.1 GCA_024642205.1 Planctomycetaceae bacterium
GCCCGCCGTGAGAAGCATATTAGTGGTTCGATTCCTTTGAGTACGTTGCGGGCAAAAATCAGTCACGGTTTTTGCGAGGCGTTGACCGCTCAGGGGCAAATCGGAGTTCAAGTTTGGATTAACCAAGGTAATTACGGAGACGAAGTCGATGGCTCAGATGCCAAAACGGGTCAAGCATCGAAAGGTCCAAAGAGGTCGTATAAAAGGTAATGCTACCCGAGGTAACAAAGTTATCTTTGGTGATTTTGGGCTCCAGTCGCTTGATCCCGGTTGGTTAAAAGCTCAGACGATCGAAGCGGGACGTATTGCTGCTCAGCAGTACATTCGCGGTATGGGAAAACTGTACATTCGCGTGTTTCCGCATCGTTCGATTACTTCGACCCCGTTGGAAACTCGAATGGGTAAAGGTAAGGGAGAACCGGAATACTGGGTCGCGACGATCCGTCCGGGAACGATCCTGTATGAATTGAGTGGTGTCACCGAGCAGCAGGCCAAAATCTGCTTCGCCCGTCTGGCCCATAAGATGCCATTCAAAGTCCGAATGGTCAAACGACGCGCAATGTAGGGGTCGCCTGGCGGGATGCGCACTCGAATGCCGAGGGCGACTTGGCGATGGAATCAAGATCCGAAGAAACACAAGAACGAAAAGTAAACTGACATGTCCAGCCTTTCCGAATTGCGGGAAATGAGTAACGAACAAATGGCGGCCGTCCTCAAAGAGGCCTGCAAGGATTTGTTCCATTTGCGAATCAAAGCGCAGACGGATCGCCTGGACGTTCCCTCGGAACTGAAACGGAACCGGAAGCTGGTTGCTCAGATCAAGACGATTCAACGGGAACGTCAAATCAAGGCAGCCAATGCTCGCGCCGCAGGCGAAGCCAATGCGGCGGCAGCAGCGAACCAATAATTCAAACCAATCAACCAGGCGAAAAGCCCAACCGGAGCCCGACGCTCCGGAGGGATAAACAAACAACGGGTCAACCTGCTGGGAAACTGAAATGCCGAAACGAGTTTTAACCGGTCGTGTAAAAAGCGACAAAATGAACAAGACGCGCGTCGTAGAAATTCCGCGTCTAGTTCGGCACGCGAAGTATGGAAAAATCTATCGCGATCGTACGACGTGCTACGTGCACGATGAGAACAACGAATCCAAAGAGGGAGATCGGATACAGATCATTGAGTCTGCTCCGTTATCGAAAAAGAAACGCTGGACACTGGTCAAAGTCGTTGAGCAAAGTAACGAAGTCGATGTGGCTGCGATGAAAGCGGCGCGTAAACTTCGAGATGAACAAACCGAGGCAGGTGAAACGGCGGAGCCGATGCCTGCCAGTACCGAGAGTGGTTCGGACGTTGAGTAACACGGCCTGGATGATGCGGCCAATGGCCGGCAGTGTCCAATTTTAGTCGACAAGTCACACAAACCTATTGATGAATCATGATTCAAGCAGAAACGCGGCTGGCAGTCGCAGATAACACCGGTGCACGCGAGGTGATGTGCATCAAAGTCCTCGGAGGCTCCCGTCGACGAACCGCGGGGCTGGGTGATGTCATCGTGTGTAGCGTCAAAAGCGTGATTCCTGGCAGCGATATCAAGAAAAAGGCGATTGTCCAGGCAGTGATTGTTCGCTGCAAAAAGGGGACACGCCGGAAGGATGGCAGCTACATCAAATTTGACAGCAATGCTGCCGTGATCATTGACAAAGACAGAAATCCTCGTGGTACCCGCATTTTTGGAGCGGTCGCCCGCGAGTTGCGAGAAAAGAACTACATGAAAATTGTCAGTCTCGCAAATGAAGTGATTTAGAAATTCGAGTGATTCAAGCATCCGCCCGAGGGCGGCAAACCGACCGGCTGTTGGAATAATCAACGGCTCACCAGGAAAGTGAAACAAATGGCTTCTCGATTAAAAGAACTGTACGACTCGACAATCGTTTCCGAACTCAAACAGAAATTCGGGCGGGAGAATATCCTCTCGATGCCGAAGTTGGAAAAGATTGTGATCAACATGGGTGTGGGTTCCGCGGTTCAGGACAAAAAGGAACTGGCCGATGCCAGTGAAGCGATGGCTTTGATTGCCGGCCAGAAACCGGTCATTACCAAAGCTCGCAAGTCGATTGCGAACTTTCGGCTTCGTGAAGGTCAGTCGATTGGATGCAAGGTGACATTGCGTGGTGATCGAATGTACGAATTTATGGATCGGCTGCTGTCGCTGGCGCTGCCACGTGTTCGCGACTTTCGCGGTGTCAGTTCCAAGGCGTTCGATGGACGCGGCAACTACAGCCTTGGCCTGAATGAATACGGAGTTTTTCCTGAACTCAATCCGGATAAATTCACTCGAACTCAAGGGATGAACATTGTGTTTGTGACATCGACCGCGAGCGACGAAGAAGGTCGCGAGTTGCTTCGGATGTTTGGAATGCCTTTCAAGGAAGTCAAAAAGGTCAGTGCATAGACGCACGTTGGTAACAAGCGAAAGGGAGGGACGAGTTCTCTCCGCAAACTGGAATTTCAACAAATTTTTTACAGGCTTTTGTTGTGGCAAAAAAATCGAAGATCGCTAAAGCGTCTCGACCGAAATACCCGGTTCGCCGTGAGCGCCGGTGTAAATTGTGTGGCCGCCCCCGCGCGGTTTATCGCAAATTTGGCGTGTGTCGAATCTGCTTTCGCAACCTTGCTGACCAGGGAGTGATTCCGGGTCTCCGCAAGGCAAGTTGGTAAAGGCAAGTTAAGGGAAACAAGCGACTATGATGACTGACCCAATTGCCGATATGCTTACTCGCATCCGCAACGCGGTAAGTGTGGAACGGCCCAATGTGGAAATGCCCATTTCCAAGGTCAAAACTGGTGTGGCCGAAGTACTCAAACGCGAGGGCTTCATTTGGGACTGGAAAGCCGAAGACGGTACTCCCGTTGGCCAACTGCAGATTGATTTGAAATACGGACCGAGTGGCGAAAAGGTGATTCGCCACGTCAAACGTGTAAGCAAACCGGGAAGTCGGGTTTACGCCAGTGCTCGCGATTTGCGACCGGTCCTCAATGGTCTGGGAATTTCGATCCTCAGCACCAGCAAAGGTGTTTTGAGCGACCGCGAAGCCCGTCAGCAAAAAGTCGGTGGCGAAGTTTTATGTGAAGTCTGGTAGCCGGTTCGGCTGTCCGGGAATTGAGATAGCCGGATTCAGAATGGGAAACCGGTCGGAATCTGGCTCGGGGCTTACCTGGAAGAATCCAGTTACTCTCTGACACGAAATACAAAACGTTGGAAAAGATCCATGTCAAGAATTGGCAACAAACCTGTTTCGATTACCGATGGCGTCCAAGTCAATTTGACCGACAACGCGATCAGCGTCGAAGGCCCCAAAGGCAAATTGAGCTATTCCCTTCGACCCGAAGTCTCGGTCGTCATTGAGGAAGGTGAAGTCAAAGTCGCGCGGAAACGTAACGACAAAAGCTCCCGTGCCTTTCATGGACTGACCCGGGCCCTGGTCCAGAATATGATCGTCGGGGTCAAAGACGGTTACGAGAAAAAACTTGAACTGCAGGGTGTGGGCTACGTTTGCCAGGTCGCCGGCAATCAACTCAAGCTGCGAGTCGGTTTGGCCAACGAGTTGATCAAGACGATTCCGGAAGGTCTGGTGGTGACTTGTCCGGACCAAACACATGTCAATGTGACAGGCTGCGACAAGCAAAAAGTTGGCCAGTTTGCGGCGGAGGTTCGTTCGCTTCGCAAACCGGAACCTTACAAAGGAAAAGGGATTCGGTATGTCGGTGAACAAGTGAAACTTAAAGCTGGTAAGTCAGCTCAGTAGGGGAGGGACCAGTAAATGGATTACTGGTCGGCAATTGTGTTTGGCTTCCGGTTGGAATTAAAAGTTAAAGTGAGATAGTTCGGTGAGAAAACAGAAACTAGTTAACAAGCAGCGTTGGAGTCGCACAAACCGTGTGCGCAAGAAACTGCGCGGCGATGCGACCTGCCCGCGGCTGAGTGTCCGACGCAGCAACAAGCATTTGTATTGCCAACTGATTGACGATGAAGCCGGCAAGACGCTCGCTTCCGCCAGCACTCGGGATAAAACGCTGGCGGCTAAAATCGAATACGGTGGCAACTGTGAGGCAGCAAAAATTGTCGGCTCGGCTATCGCCGAACGGGCAATCGCGGCGGGCGTGACCGAAGCCTGTTTCGATCGCGGCCCGTACAAGTTTCATGGCCGAGTGGCAGAACTTGCCAACGCCGCCCGCGAAGGCGGATTGAAGTTTTAGAATACGATCCACGCCCGGAGCGCAAACCCGTGAAAAGAACCGGCTCCAAACGCCGGCCAGTGAACCGCAAAACCAACAACAGAACCCAAACCATTGTGAGAACATATCCAGCGAGTCAGTGTTGGATTCGTTGATCAAAAACATCGAGGTAGAAAGTGGCTAAAGGCAACCGAAAAGATTCCCGCAAAGACCAGGAAAAACCAAGCTCCGGATTGATCGAGCGAACGGTCAAAATCAAGCGCTGCGCCGCCGTCGTCAAAGGTGGTCGACGATTCAGTTTTGCAGCGATGGTCGTTTGCGGTGATGGCAAGGGGAAAGTTGGCTGGGGTTACGGCAAGGCCAACGAAGTTCAGCCCAGTGTCGAAAAAGCCAACAAGCAGGCTTCCCGGTCCATGGTTGATATCAACCTGGTTGAGGACTCGATTCCCCACCGTATCGATGGTCGTTACGGGGCTGCCCGCGTCGTCTTGCTGCCAGCCGGTCCCGGTACCGGGATCATCGCCGGATCGGCCGTTCGTGCCGTTTGTGAAGCCGCCGGGGTGAAAAACATCTTAACGAAGAGCTTCGGCAGCAATAATCCTGTGACATTGGTGAAAGCAACCATCGAGGCACTTCAACACGTAAGAACAAGGGATGACGTTGAGCGTCTCCGAGGAGTCCAGCTGTGAACATAAACGACGTACACGAAGGCATTCAAAAATACAAGAATCGCAAGCGTCTGGGACGCGGGCCTGGTTCCGGTTTGGGCAAAACAGCCGGCCGCGGACACAAAGGCCAACGTTCACGGGCAGGTCACTCCCAGCACCCAACCTTTCAAGGGGGTGCAATGCCGATGATTCGCCGCATTCCCAAACGCGGGTTTAACAACAAATGGGCTCCCCAGGTCGGCGCAGTCAATGTTTCTGATCTGGAAGCGAACTTTAATGCCGGTGAAGAGGTCACTTCCGATACGCTTCGCGAAAAAGACCTTGCGAATTACCGCTATGATGAGCTAAAAGTACTAGGCCATGGGAATCTCAGCAAAAAGCTGACCGTCACCGCCCATCGTTTCAGTAAATCGGCTCGGGAGAAAATCGAAAAAGCTGGTGGAACCGTCGTTGTGCTTCCCGAGAAAAAACCCGTCGTCAAAAACAAGATGGGATCGGCCCGGAAAAGCTAGCCCGGTTGGATGAAGACGTTTGTCGCAATTGAAAAATCGCCGCCGAGCAAACCGTAGAAGGATCGTCAGGAACACCAAGCCATGATAGAGAAGCTCCGTATCATCTTCACGATTCCGGAACTCCGCCGGAAGATCTTCCTGACCCTCTTCTTGCTGGCGATCTATCGAATCGGTTGGCAAATCCCTCTTCCCATGATCGATCAGGAATCGGTCTCTCAGTTCGCAAAGAACATGAGCGGTGACTTGGCCAAGTTTTTGTCCAAGATCTCCGTTTTCAGTGGAAGTCAGTTGAACCAGGCGACGATCTTTGGCCTCGGTATCATGCCGTATATCTCGGCTTCGATTATTCTTCAGCTGATGGGAACCGTCTATAAGCCGCTGGAAGAACTCAAGAAAGAGGGCGAAGCGGGCCGGAAAAAAATCAACGAGTACACTCGATATTTAACCGTTGTCCTGTGCCTGATCCAGAGTGCCGGCTACCTCTGGTTTGTCATCATGCGCGATCCTTCGGGCACCGGTGCCGCCAACATGACCGATGAGGCGTTTGAGGTCGCGGCCACCGGTCAACTGACGTTCATGTGGCAGATGATCGCGATTCTGATCATGACTTGCGGCAGCGTTTTCCTGATGTGGCTCGGTGAACAGATTGACGAATACGGAATCGGTAACGGAATCAGCCTGTTGATCATGGCCGGAATCGTCGCAAAAATGCCGAGTGCATTGATGAGCTTGTTGAGCAATGCCACGTTCGAACTTAATGGATTTAACTCCGGGATCGGACTCGAAAAAATTATTATGTTGGTGTTGATGTTCATAGGAGTGGTGGTGGGCGTGGTGTTCATCACACTTGGTCAGCGCCGGATACCGACGCAAAGTGCCAAACATGTTCGCGGACGACGGGTATATGGCGGCACACGTCAATACATGCCACTCCGGGTCAACCAGGCCGGCGTCATGCCAATCATCTTTGCTCAAAGTCTGTTGATGATCCCTCCATTCCTGTTTTCCCTGGCAGGCAGCGGCGAAAGCTGGTTCAGCAGAATCATGGGCGGCATCGGTTCGGTCCTCGGCGATCCGAGGTCGATGGTTTACAATCTCGTTTACATCGGGATGATTTACTTTTTCTGTTATTTCTGGACCGCCATCACGTTCAATCCGAAAGAGATTTCGGACAACCTTAAGGACAACGGGACGTTTATCCCGGGTTATCGCCCTGGCCGACGCACCGAGGATTACCTTGAAAAAGTAATTGAACGGATCACTTATGTCGGTGCCGGCTTCCTGGCTTTGATCGCGGTTGTTCCGACGATTATTTCCGAACTGTTGGGTGTCGACTATATGGTGGCCAGTTTCTACGGTGGAACCGGCCTGTTGATCGCGGTTAGCGTGGCATTTGACCTCGTTCAGAAAATCGACAGCCATCTCGTCATGCGTAATTACTCAGGCCTGCTCGAGTAGTCCGTTTTTTGAGTTCCTGTTTTTTTCGTCTTTGACAATGAATATGTCCAAAATCGACAATGAACTGATTCCTTATCTGGTGCTGTTGGGCATCGTCATGGCTGCGACCGGCGCTATGCAAATGTGGATGGTATCTGCCTGGCTCTGGAAATAGGCTCCGGCTTGGGTTGGCTGTTCGCTTTTCGTCCAGCAGGAATTCAGGCAGATCCGCGATATTGACGTTTGCTTATCGCGAACAGGTCGCCAAGCCGGTTTTCACTGGTGTCGCGTTCATCTTGCTGCCTCGTGGAAGAAAGTCCCGGAACCCCGACAACTCGCTCGATACGACGCTTCAGCTGTTTTTTCCTGTTTGCGAACGGATCACGCCCCTCGAAGCAGTTTTGTTGACGTGAGTCTGCGCCAGCATTATGATCAACAGCCCGGAATGCCATCTTCGTTGCCTCTCGGCTCCGTGAATCACTGCTGCAGCGACGTCCTAGTCTCTTCAGGATTCATTTGTCGATCTCCCTGGGGATTTCCCTGTGAGTCCAGAGTTGAACTGGCCACGTCAGTCAAAAGGCTCGATCATGAGAATGACCGCTGCATTCGTACCGAACCAGGAATGTCAGGTTTCAGCGGATGGACCCGGGATGTCAGTGGAAACACGGTGGCAGCTGTTGTTCAGGAACAAGCGAATTGGCGTCGCAAGGTTGATACTTGTGATGTTGCTGGGAGGTTTGGCAATCTTTGGTTCGCTCAGGCCATTTGGCGATTCGTGGTATGCGGTTTTTGTTTTCGAAGTCGTTTTGATTAATGTCTGCAGCGAGGTTCTCGTCAGCCAACTGCCTTGTTCTTTGTCGGTCGCGTTGAAACGGACCTGTATTCGTCAGGACGGAAGCTGGTCAAAAAGCAGGGAACAGATCGAACTGGCTGCGATTGGCAGGCTTCGTTGGGATCTTCGGGACATGCTGCTCCTGGTCTTGATTCCGACGACGATATTGACCTGTCTGGTTGATCAGTCGATCGTTCCAGTCAGGTTGGGTTTCAGCGGACTCGCTTCACTGCGGTTTTCTGAAGACGAATCCAGGGCCAATTTGCAGGAATAAAAGGACAGTTTTGAGAAATGGGCGACGGGCAATATCGTGAGCAGGTCCGTCGACATGGACGTCGAAACACAGAAACGCGTGCTCTGGAGGTTTTGGCCGGTGGCCGCGGTAGGAGCCGCTTTTTGGGTTGCGGGCTGCTGGTTCGCGACCAATAAAACTTGCCTTTACCAATTGAAAGAACTTGCCAAGGGAATCAAACGCCGCGAATTCGAGTACATTCAATTTGATCGGTTTAATGGGTTTTGACCGTGAATTCCAAGCGCCTCCGGTTTCCAGAAAATGTTGCTGCGAACAAATGAATGAAATAGGGTTCCAAAATGGGTTGAAGTTGTCAGCCATTGGGTTCACGTTCCTGGAATCCAGCGAAACAATCGACGGTCTCGATCCCCAAAAACGGCTTCAGGAAATCCCATGGTGAATGCTACTGTTCGGCTGTTATTGTGTCTGTTGAGTCTGGCGATTTGCCCGACGCGACGCGTGGCCGGTTGCGATGAATTGAAGTCGGTTCGACCGCAACCCAACATTATCCTGATCAACCTGGATGATGCCGATTATCGAATGTTCGCTCCGAATCTGGTCGAGCTCTATCCCAGTCTCAAACTGCTAATCAACAACAGTGTTTCGTTTACCAACTTTCATGTAACGACGCCATTCTGTGGTCCATCGCGAGCGTCGTTGTTTCGTGGACAGTATGCCCATCGAACAGGGGTTCGTGTCAATATTCCCGAATCGCCCTTATCACTGTCTTTCAAAGGTGGATACAGCGAGTTTCTCCGGCAGGGTTATGACCGTGAGGAACTGGGTGTGTGGATGAAGCGGGCCGGCTACCGAACTATGATGATCGGAAAGTACCACCACAATGGTTTCGATTTTCGCAAACCGCCGGGCTGGGACGATTTCTTCATGTCCAATGGCGGAAGATATCAGGGGACGTACCGATTCACCACGAAGGATAACCCGGTTGGGGCCCACTCTCAAAATCCTGAAGAGGTTTACCGGACAGATCAAGAAGCGGAGGATGCTGTCCGCTTGATCCGGAACCACATGGCTCATTCATCTTCGAATCAACGGCTCGACGCTCTGTCCAATTCACACGTTGACGAAAAAGCCGAGGGGACGGCCGGTCACACGATGCCAACCCGGCCATTTTTTCTTTACGTTGCCCCCTTGGCTCCTCATCGGCCTGTCGGTTCCGATTTCACCAAGATGGTGGACAAGAAAAAATATGGAGGTTGGCAACCCGATTTGCGACTTCCTTCGACACCTGATTTCGATGAAGCGCAAATGTCGGACAAACCTCTTCATCATCAATCGCCGCCCTACTCGGAAGCAGAAATCGAAGTTCTACAGGCGGAATACCTCAGTCGCGCTCGTGCTGTCAAGTCAGTCGACGATCTGGTCCGGCGATTGCTGGACACGATTGACGAGTGTCGTTTGAAAGAAAACACCTTTGTATTTTTCACCTCGGACAACGGCTACCAGTTGGGCCAACATCGCCTGCATAACAAACTGGACCCTTACCAGATGTGCACCAATGTGCCGCTCTTCGTTTCAGGTCCTGGAGTTGCTCCCGGAAAAACCGCGCACCACTTGTTGGCACACATCGATCTTTGCCCGACGATCTTGGAGCTCGCGGGCGCGAAAATTCCAAAGTTTGTCGACGGAAAGTCATTTGTTCCGCTGTTGACGAATCCTTCTGAAATGAACGAACGTACCTGGAGGGATCCGGTCGTCATTGAAAACTGGCAAGCCAAACCCAACCGCGGAAAAATCCTGCCTGGCACTTACAGCGGACTGCGCTACTTTGACAGAGTTTACGTTGAGTGGGCGACAGGTGACAAAGAGTATTACGACTTGGCCAACGATCCGTTTGAATTGGAAAACATCTATTTGAAACTGAATGAACCGGAACGGAGAGCGTTGAAACAGGATTTGCTTGGAAGCCGCCATGTTGCGATAGACCCGATCCTGACGGTAATTTCAGGACCGATCATAACGGGAGACGATCCAGATTTTATCCGCGGCAGGGCCGAAGACGATCGTGTCATCAGGAGTGTGGTTTTGACAATCCAGGATTCAAACACGAGTAAGTATTGGGATGGCCACTCGTGGATCGCTGAACCGTTTGAGCTTTCTGCAGAGTTGTCCGCTATCAACCAGCAAATGGTCTCATGGCGTTATCAAGTCGATTTGCCCGCCGCATCGGTCTTGAACGTCATCGCCAGGGCAACGGATGAAAGTGGCAACGAATCAGAAGTGGTTTCGAGGACGATTACCATCGGATCAGACGATTCAATCAAAAAGCAACAGCGAAAAAAATGAAATCCTATCCATTGATGAGTCCATGGTGGACAACCCAGTGCCGGGGTGGCCACGTCTGGCCATCGGTAGTCACCGGGCCAGTCACGGGAATCCGGCGCGTCCAAAACGCCGTTCTTGAAAACAACGAAAGGTTCGCATTGTCGCAGTAGGCCAAAGCCTCGAGGCGACTTGGGCTCGACTCAATCAGGGAACTCCAAGGGCGCGCTGCCAACCTCGCAGGCCGGGCGGTGTTTCTATCAGCGGATAATCACGTTCGACTGAGCATCGACAGCCTTCGAAGTCAGGGCCGTTTCCCGAATACGGCAGCGATTCTTGCGTCATTACCCAGCCATATTCGGGGTTACCTGGACCCCCAACACTCGACAGGCGTTCTTTGTCGTCAACTCTCCGAATTCTAACGGGCTGATTCCGCGAACACGGGCGATACAATCCACCGTATGTTGAACCATCGCAGGCTCGTTAGGACGTTTGCCCCGATGAGGGTGGGGTGAAAGGTACGGCGAATCGGTTTCCACCAGGATCCGGTCGTCGGGAATCCTCGCGGCGATTTCACGAAGTCCATTCGAGTTTTTGAATGTCACCATGCCGGCAAAACTGATATACATCCCCATCGCCAGGCACGCTTCGGCCGTTTCCCAGGCGCCCGAGAATGAGTGCATGATTCCATTCACTTGACCGTCACGCTGGTGATCGCGTAGCATACGCAGAATATCTGTCTCGCATTCTCGCATGTGGATCACGAGCGGTTTTTTCGATTCAAACGACAGCTCAATGTGCCGCGAAAACCATTGCTCCTGGACTTCAATCGGGCAGTAGTCCCAATAGCGATCGAGTCCCGTTTCGCCGATTGCCACCACTTTGGCTTGGGTCGAAAGATGGATGATTCGATCCCAATCCTGGCAGGTCGCTTCCTGACATTGGTTCGGGTGTATCCCTACCGCGGCAAAAACTTGATCGTAATTCTGTGCAAGTTGAACACATTCTTGACTTGTTGAGACCGTCGTACCAATTGCTGTAATACCGACCACGTTGGCGGCAAATGCATTCGCCAGAACTTCGTCAAGAATCGGTGACAATTGTTCGTCTTCGAGGTGCGCGTGAGTATCGAAAAGCATATTGGATTGGATGGAACCGACGCGGGTTTGCAAGGTGGGCTCACCGTATCTGGATGGGCTAAGCCAAGTTTGAGTAGTGCCGGTCGCCAGACTGCCGGATCAACGGCAGATCAACTGGACGGCGTGCGGAGCAGGTTTCGTTGCGCCGATGCCAGAACATGACTTCCTTGTCCCCCAAATGCCAGCAAAGAAAAACTGCTTCATCCTCGCGAATTGCAGGAAAGTCGACCAAGCCATGACTGGCTTCCACTGCTGCTATTCGCAGCTCTGTCAATTCCTGAATGTACAAGTCAACTCGATCCGACTTGAGTTCGGTTGTCAATTCAATCGAATTCAGCTCTTTCGAGTACTCGTCTTCGTGTCCACGTTCATCGCGTCCTTCCCAAAGATGCTCCAAACGTTCGCGTGTTTCTAATATTTCTTGTGAAAGCGCAACGATATCCTGCACGATCATCTTGACCAGCGGCAACGTCTGATTTGCCGTTCGAATCGTGTAGTCAGTTTTCTTGGGGAAGTGAGCCGTCATCAGGGGAATCAACCTAAGCCATGGATAAAACGTTAGGGGCGCATCGCCAATGCGTCGCACATCATCATTATAGCTCAGGCGGATTTGAGGAAAATTGGGGCGTTTCCGGAAACCCGGGTTGGCAAGTTTCGATTCAAGGTGTTGGACGGCTGAAAATACCGGGCTGACAAACTGAATTTTGCGTCGATTGAACTGTATGGCATGTTACGTTCAACAACTGCCAATCTTGGCTGGTCCCAATTGTCACCTTCGAAAGCCTAAGTTGCCGCCATCCTATTTGCCGAAAGAAGTGGGTTTAAGCCAGCATTTCCCGGCATGATTTTTCAAAAATAGTGAAAATACCCGTGAAAACAGCGAATCAGAAAAAACAAACCGCAATTCCAGGAAAACGAGCTAATTCGGCTTTAGTTTTTGTTGACTATCCACATGGACTGCGTAGAGTAAAGAGTGAGAAAAAGTCTTTTTCTAGTTTGTCAAGCCCTCCGTTGGGCCTAGGAAAAAGGATGATTGGTTCCCTGGATTGATGGACCAATCTTGAAAACAAAGGAATGCGGGAATGCTAGTTCTCTCTCGGAAAAAAAACGAAAGTATTGTAATCAACGACGACATTACGATTGTCGTGGTCGAAATTCGTGGCGATAAAGTTCGGCTGGGTGTGGAAGCTCCAAAAGAAGTCCCTGTGCACCGCCGAGAAGTTTATGACGCGATCAAACGGGCAGAACAGAACCCAATCGCCGAGGGCTCCGATCGGAGCCAGACAGCATCAGAAATCGAATAGGTTTTTGAAATACGTCGTTGGTATGATGACACGATGAGTCAAGAATAAACGAAACCAGAGACCGCATTACGCGGTCTTTTTTTTTGCTGATATCTCTCGGATCAGCCCAAAAAATCTGATCACCTCAAGGCTAAGCCGGATTCACGTAAATACTGGAGGCTCAATCAAGGCAACAATCGGGAATTTGGCTGAAATTAAGGGAAAAACGCTGGATTCAGAAATGCAAAACATCTCGGTTGCCTGCCCTTGACTCAAACTAAACTCACAGATTAGTTTAGTTCCTTCGCGGTTCTGCCGATAAATGAGGCATTCCGCAAACGGCCCCTTCGTCTAGTGGTCTAGGACTCCGGCCTTTCACGCCGGCAACACGGGTTCGAGTCCCGTAGGGGTCACTTCTTTCTGCACGCTTGTGCATGGAAGTGAATCAAGCTCATGGTTTCCATGGGCTTTTTTTGTTCCTGGACCCATGTGCGCTCCATCCCCGCTCGGTGCATTTTCGTGCAGTAACGCCGCGACTTCCGTAAAACCGTCTCACATTCAAACGAGTCAATTGAACGGGGACCAGTCCGCGATACCGGCAACCGGTCACCCGGGAACTCGCCTGATTTGGCCAGCCCAAACCCTGGACCTGAATTGGTATTGGAGGGGTCGAGGCCCTCGTCAAGACCGGTCTTTTCCGTAACGATGTTTCGTCAGGCGTCTGAACCTTCCGATGCCGGGATAGAACCTGTCTTGACCAAATGAAACTGTGGTTTTTCTCACCAGGCTGGGGCGAGAAAATTGGTGCAGACAGAGGAGTTTGGTTATGTTCACAGCTTGTGGTTGAGAAAAAGTGCGCAGGTCACCAGACCCACAAGGATTTCTTCATGAATTACAACCATCGATTGGGCTTTGCGGCAGGTTTGCTGTTCACGGTTGTCTTGTCGACGACAAGCGTTTTAGCCCAACAAGCGGGCCTGCCAAACGTCGTTGTATTTCTGGTCGACGACCTTGGTGCCGATGAACTTGCCTGTTACGCCAGCAAGTTTCATGAAACGCCCAATATCGACGCACTGGCTGGGAGGGGAATGCGGTTTACACATGCCTATTCCGGCAGCACCCTTTGTTCGCCCAGTCGCGCGGCGCTCTTGACCGGGCGCTCGCCTGCGCGTTTGCATTTGACCGACTGGATCCCGGGTCAGCAACAAATTAATCGCAAAACGGTCGCACCGGATTGGCAAACCTGGATCGACCGAGATCGCGTATTGTTGCCCGAGGCGATGAAGGAACAGGGATACTCTACCTGTTTTGTCGGCAAATGGCATCTTGTTCCGCAACCGAAACCGACGGAGCAAGACAACCGCATACGCATTGCTGAGCTGGCGGCCATGTATCAGGACTGCATGCCAGAGAACAACGGTTTTGATGAAAACTTCGGTGGCGATCACTCCGCCAACCAGGGCAGGCGTTTTCTGTTTCCCGCGTTTCGCAATTTTCCCAGGCTGGAAGACAAAGGCACCGAAGAAGACTGCTTGACGGACGTGCTAACCGATTGTGCGGTCGATTTCCTCGAGCGAAAACAGGATGATCCGTTCTTTTTGTACCTATCTTACTATACTGTACACTCGCCCATCACCGGCAAACCCGAGTACGTGAAAAAGTACGAGCAGAAACTGGCGGACAATCCCAATGCCGATTACTACATGAACAGCCCCGGCAAAGCGGCGATGATTCAGAGCCTGGACGAAAGTGTGGGTCGAGTGACGTCGAAACTGAAGGACATCGGCCAGCTGGAAAACACTCTCATCATTTTCACCGGCGACAACGGCAGCCAAGGCAACGAGTTTGTTGTGAACTATCGAGGCAACAAAGGCACGGCTTATGAGGGCGGAACCCGCGTGCCGTTGATCGTCGCTGGCCCCCGAATCCAGACCGGCATTAGCGACGTGCCGACGATCGCGATGGATTTGTATCCAACGATCCTCTCGTACATCCAGGCCCCGGCCAAGCCGGAGGAGCACCTGGATGGCGTGGATATCATGCCCCTCCTGACCGGACTCGGAACGATCGAAAACCGTCCACTTTATTGGCACTACCCGCATTACGATGAAACGATGCCGTTTAGTTCCGCGATCGACGATGGTTGGAAAGTGATTCGTTATCCTGACGATGGAAAGGTCGAACTTTACAATTTGAACGACGACCCGAGGGAGCAGGTAGACCTGGCTGCGACGAAACCTGAAAAGGCCGAGTCGATGGTCAAGAACCTGAACGAGTATCTGTCGGCAGTCGACGCGCAGTTGGCAATACCCAACCCGGGCTACGATCCGGCCGCTTTTTCAGGCGGGATCCGTGACTTTCGGATTTGGGATCAGGGCCAAAAGAACGCGGATGGAGGTTTTCACACGTATCAAGTTTGGTCGCCACATCAAGCTGGCAGAACGAGATTGCGGATCTTGTTACCGGACAACTTTGATCTCCGCAAGCGTTATCGAGTCCTGTACGTGTTACCGGTTCACGAAGATGGAGTGGACAAACATGGCGACGGGTTGGTTGAGATCAAGAAGTACGGTTACCACAATCGGCATCAGTTGATCTGCGTTGCCCCCGGCTACACGAGTAAACCCTGGTTTGCGGATCACGATTTGAACCCGACAAAGCACGACGAAAGCCACTTGTTGAAAACGGTGATTCCGTTTATCGAAAAACGGTACCCTGTACAGACCGATTTCCGTGGCCGTCTGTTGATCGGATTCAGCAAATCAGGCTGGGGCGCGGCGGCGTTGTTGCTGCGTAACCCAGACGTGTTTTATCGTGCGGCCGCATGGGATTCGGGGGTCCGCGTCGACACCGGACCAATCGAAGAATCCGAACGAACGAAACGGATCGACCGAGAATGGGGATCGGTGAAGAACTTCGAAGCCAACCGACTTTCCAATCTTATCAGGACCCGCGGCAAAGAACTGGGCGACGAAGCCCGACTGTTCTACTTCAACACCCAAGGGGCACGAGCGATTGGTGGCGTCGAGATTCACCGAATACTGGTTGAAAACCAAATCCCACATCGCTATTTAATGGAACCGCACCGCAAACACGCATGGGACAGCGGCTGGATCCCCGAAGCGATGGCGTTCCTGGTGGGTGACGAGAACACCAATGAAGCCGAAGGCAAAGCCCGGTCCGGGAACCCATATTAAGCGTTCAAAAGATCATTTGCTTAGCTGTCGTGCGCGCAACAGAGATTTTTGGGGACAGGTCCAATTGAAAGAAATCAAGTTTTGTTTTCGACGACAAATCGTGAATTGAGTCCCTCCGAGCATCCAAAGCGATCATCGACTTGTACCACCAACTCAAGCTTTTTGAGAGGCCGGCGACATATGACAGACGGCTGTTCTTGGGGACTGCCAAAGCCTGAATTCATGAAGTCAAAACCACATATTGGAGCAGCCAATGACGATTTACCGACTATGACATTATCTTTCCGGTTCATCAAAGCAGCTGGGAGTCGAGTGGAGGAAGGAAAAATGCGGACGGGTGCTTTCTGGAAAGCACTTCAATACCGTGTGCCAAAGGCGCTCGTCTTGGGCCAGCGCAACGAATCGTCGCGATTTGTTGGCAGCTTTGGCCGAGGCCGACGCCTTCGGCTCACAAATACACTGGACAACAGGTTTATAAATCCCCTCGAACAAGTGCTCGCGATGTCGGCGAGCTATCCGCTGTTGGCCATGTCGAGCCTGTCGATGGAGGCTGGTTCGGAAAATTGTTGAAGAGGTGGCAAAGAGGCTGGCGAATGGGGCTCTGAACCTGGATCCGATGGACAAGCTACAGCAACAACATGGCCAGGCTACCGCAAAAGGAACTGCACCGTCTGATTTCGGAAGTTCTCGTTTTTGATTGGCCGTATTTCCCGGTTCTGGTGAGCGAGTACGTCAAACTTGTCTTCTCCAGCTTGGCAATGTCCGAATGATTGAACGAATGAACTGATATTACACTGCGGAATCCTCCAGAGTCGTCTGTTATCGGCCGTCTGTGTTCGACCCGGCCGGTTTCCGCTGCGGTTGTGACCTGGCGACGGATGACAAGCAGACGGAAAGGAGTCACAATTTCTATTGTGTTCGTTATTGGAGGAGCATGGTTTTTTTCTTGTAGCCAGGGGTGAGGCAAGCGCATGACGCAACCGGCAGATCACTTACAGGATGGACGTCGACGGCTGGGCTATAGCGAGCTGTTCGTCTCGCCGATTGGCCTTGGTACCTGGCCGATCGCGGGCATGACAAGTTTAAACGTCAACGACGATGATTCGTTGGCGACAATCGAGCAAGCCATCGAGTGCGGCATCAACCTGATTGACACCGCGCACTGCTACGGATTGCATGGCGAGAGTGAAATGTTGATCGGAAAGTCGATCAAGGGACTACGGGAGCGATTGGTCGTCACTTCGAAAGGGGGCATTCATTGGGATACTCAGGCCGTTCGGCATTTGGACGCGCGACCCGCGACGATCATCAGCGAATGCGAAACAAGTCTTCGGCGGATGGAAATTGAAACGATTGACCTGTTTTACTTGCATGCGCCCGACCCGGATGTACCGGTCACGGAATCGGCAACGGCATTTGCAAGGCTGATGAAAAGCGGAAAAATCCGTGCCACTGGTGCTTCGAATCTGAATGTAGAACAACTGACCCAATTCCATTGTGTTTGTCCGATCACTGCCGTTCAACCCCCTTATAACATGCTGCAACGTGACATCGAAAACGACATCGTCCCATGGTGCCTCAAACACAACGTCTCGATTATCAATTACTGGCCGTTGATGAAGGGTTTGCTCGCGGGAAAGATTCGAAGAGGCCACTCGTTTGACCCCAACGACAAACGATTGACCTACGATGTGTTCCAGGGAGAGAAGTTTGAGTCGGCCCAGAGATTGCTTGATGAGCTTGATGCGATAGCCAAATCCCTTGGCAAATCCGTCGCGCAGATCGTCGTCAACTGGACGTTTAATCAACCTGGAATCGCTTCGACGCTGTGCGGCGCCAAACGAAATTGGCAAATTCGGGAAACCGCCGGCGCAATGGGATGGAACCTCGATGATGCCAGTCGATCCAGGATTGTCGCCTTGCTAAACCAGTTTCAATTACATCAGGGACCTTTCGGCAGGCGAAGCGATCGTGCAAGGGAACCGCGATAAAAATGTCCTCTTCGTAATACCAGTCCGAGGCTCATACCTGCGGCTCAACTTTATTTGAAAAACAGGGTTTACAATACCGATTAAATCGGAGGCGTACCGGAGTCCGGCAACTTGGTTCGAATTCCGGTCACGGCCGCGACCACGAGTTTTCCGGTTTCGACAGTTTGGTTGGCGACAACCTGTCCCACCACCCAGTATCCCACTCCTGCCGCAGCCGTGACCGGACCGCCCAACGTCCATCCGATCGCTGCCGCGGATGCAAATCCGACCTGCTGGCCGATGTGGCGTGTTTGAGATTTCGACTTGCCGTTCTGGACCGCCACGATTTCAACGGTGGCCTGGACCAAATCGGCAACGCCGGCCACGATTGCAGGTCCTTTTGCCACACCGATGGCGACCGCACGGATGGTTTGTCGCGACGAAATCTTGACGGCCCATTTTTGAAATAGCGTTTTGGCCGCAACCGCTGCTGTTTGGCGGGCAAACGTCTCGGACAAATTGACTTGATGACTTTCGTGTTCGCCGCTTCGACACCAATTGGCAAAATGCTCACAGTTGTTGTCGATCAGGTCGTAGCCCGACTCGCCGATTCGTTGGTGCGCACGGTCCACAATCTGCTCGGAGTCATAGTTCGATTTTGAATCGCGATGACTTATCGTGCGTCCTTTGCTGAAGACCTCCAAATCGACGAGTTCGACGACCGCGTGTTCAAGATCAAAAATGCCGCGGCCAAAATGAATCACTTTGCCGTCACCACAATAAATCCCGTGGTGATCATAAAGACCCATATTCACCACCAGGTGGGAACCGGGGAGGAACTCGAGCTGTAATTCAGAATTGATGGTTTTGGATTCCTGATACGCAAACAAACTGGCGGCTGGTCCGAAAGCGATCGCTACCAACGATTCGGATTAGACAGTGGAATCTTAGATGGATCGGTCCATTCGTCAATTTCCCGGTGTCTCCCCCGTACATTCGCCATTCGACAGGCGAGGATAGGTCAAGTTTGACGATTATCGGGGCGAACGCCAACGGATATACGACTTCAGGACGATAACCTAGACAGCGACTTGACGACCGTTGGTATCGTATTCGTATTTTTTCATTCGAGAAGTCCGTGACCCAAGACTCATCCCAACCTCTGGCGGAACAGTTGGTCCGTGCCCGGGCATTGGCTCAAACCCGGCTCGCCCAATACTCCCGGCTTGAAGCAGCGGATTGCAAAGAGGTCTATTTGTTCAAGGACGGCCAGTTTTGTGGCGTCCGCTTCAACCTCGGTGCCTTTCAAGCCGATTGGAGGATCAACGACACCGTCTTGAACGTATTCCGCGGTGCAAGCCAGATCAATCGAATCGAAATGGAGTCGTCTGAAGGAAAAACGGCCGCCTGACGACGATCTGCCCGAGTGTCGGCAGCGTTGAATTCACACAATCCGGTGCTCATTTCCGGGTGATTTTCAACCTGCCCATGTAGCGCATCTAGCGCATAAAAAAACCGCGTTTGAACAACCTAACGCGGTCGAATCTCAGTTCGGAACGCGAGACTACTTGTCGTCTTCGCCGTCCTTCTTGACTTTCTTTTTCTTCTTCATGGAGATTTTGGCGACGCGGACCTTAGGAATGCCATAGACGCGATCCCCTTCCTGCCAGCGGTCGTCGGCTATCAGCCTTTTGAGACGTTCTGGACGAGTCAGGACGTTACGTGTCTTCACCGAACCGGCTTTGATTTTCAAACTCTTGTCGATAGTCATCGGTAGCTTCTTATTGTTTTCTTGGCCCATCCGGCTCAAGACCGGGGGTCGGAACTAAGTGGATATTTTTCAATTTTATGTCGAGCCGCGAATTATAGGTGACTTTCTGGCCCTGTTCAAGGGCTAATCGCTCGGTGTTTTGCGGGTTCGGAATCCATCAGTCGTTGGCAGAGGTTGATTGCCATTTCGCCTCTGGCGACCGCGACCCGAATTAGACATGCGTTCATTTGACGGTCCCGGATGAACATGCGACTCATCGGGTTCAAGCGATGAAAATGCCCGGAGTTATGATTCAAATACGCCTGGGACTGCCATATTTGGCGGCTCCGGGCCGAATGGCCTGAGTAAGTTGAGGCCTTGAGCTTGTTCCGATTTCGATATTTGCCCCGGAATCGAGCCTCCGGTTATATTGCGACATTAAATTTCAGTCCATCAATCCAATGGAAAACACGATGAGAATCGGGGTATTTTGCAGTGGTGGAGACGCGCCGGGAATGAACGCTTGCGTGCGCGCCGTCGTACGGGCGGCGACCTTCCACGGTCACCAGGTAGTTGGCATTCTGAGAGGCTACCAGGGCCTGATCAATGGAGAATTTTTCGTCGAATCCGACTGCCAGACCAACCTCACTTCCAATCGTGTAACCACCTGGTCTGCCCATGGTGGAGCCCATTTACGCAGTAGTCGCAGTGAAGAATTCCGCACACTGGAAGGTCAGAGAAAGGCTGCTGACGTGCTCGAACGGAACGGCATCGAAGCGCTGATTCCCATTGGCGGAGATGGAACCTTTCATGGCGCGGTGGCGTTGGCCAAGATATGGGACGGGCAAATCGTCGGTTGTCCTGGAACGATCGACAACGATCTGATGGGCACCGATTACACGATCGGATTTTCCACCGCAGTACAAACGGCCGTCGAGGCTGTTGACAAGATTCGTGATACCGCATCGAGCCATGATCGAATGTTCCTGGTCGAAGTCATGGGGCGTCACAGCGGATACATCGCGCTGTACACCGCACTGGCAGCGGGCGTCGATGTTGTGGCAATTCCCGAGACCGACACGAATTTTCCGGAGATCGTCGCTTACCTCAACAAGACAAAGAAACAGGGTCGAACGATGGCCATCATGGTTATCGCAGAAGGAGACGAAAAAGGTGGCGCTAATCAAATCAACGAGCAGCTCATCCAGCACGGCTGCCCGTTTCAGACGCGAACGGTTGTACTGGGTCATCTTCAACGCGGTGGAACGCCGACGCCCGAGGATCGACGACGGGCAACCCAGATGGGGCGCGGAGCGGTCGAGGCGATTCTGGCTGGAAAAACCGGAGTGATGATTGGCACCCAGGATGGCATGTGCATTTCGACTCCCTTTGAAAAGACGTATGAAACACACCGACCAGTTCCGCAAGAGCTGCTGGAAGTGCTGGGTGAAATGGCCTCCTAAAATTGAGCTCGGCAGTCAATTCGTTTTTTCCCATTACGTCGAATCAGCATATCCCGGCGTAACGCCCCGATTCCAGCAAAAGGGCTGCAGTTGATTGGCTTGTCATTCTGCAAGGCTTGCTGGGAAACAGAACCTCATTTGGCCGCCCAGAAATCTCGCATGCCTTGATGTCAAGACAGACACGTTGAAAAATGAACGCTGGGCCGAATGGAATTCTGTTGCGGTGCCGACGGGACCGAAATTGAATTTTGAAAGGCACCCCAATTGTTGATTTTTCCAATCCTTCCCGACGGTCGGCAAGTAACACCGATCAGGTTGGCTTTTTTCTCGGCCTTGGGACTTTGCTGTTTTTACGTCGCCGGCCCTTTCTTCCCTTGGGCTTCGAATCGTCTACCGATGACATGGGTTGACCGATGAACTCTTGAAGTTGACTGATCCGATCGCGAAGAACTCCCGCTCTTTCGAACTCCAGATCCTCGGCAGCCTGCAGCATTTCTGTTTGAAGCTCGTTGACGTACTCCTCGGTGATGAAGACAGTGTCTTCGGTTTTCTTCAACGCATCGTTGGCATCGCGGCGGTTTTTCAGATCGGCAGCGATTCCGACCGAGACCTCCTTGAATACCGTGGTCGGTGTAATCCCGTGTTCCAGGTTGTAGGCCTCCTGGATCGAACGACGGCGGGCGGTTTCCTGGATCGCGTTTTTCATGGCCTCGGTGACTCGATCGCCGTACAGTATGACTTTCGCGTTTACATTCCGAGCCGAGCGTCCGATCGTCTGTACCAGCGAAGTTTCGCTACGCAGAAAACCCTGCTTGTCGGCGTCCAGAATGGCGACCAACGACACCTCGGGCAGGTCAAGGCCTTCTCGAAGCAGGTTGACTCCGACAAGGCACTGGTACCGACCGAGTCTCAGGTCACGCAGCAGTTCAACCCGTTCGAATGCGTCCAGTTCGCTGTGCAGCCACTTGCTGGCGATCCCGTTTTCACTGAGGTAAGCCGACAGATCTTCGGCCAAACGTTTGGTCAGTGCCGTGACCAGGACGCGCTCTCCGACATCACGTCTCAGTTTCACTTGCTCCAATAAATGGGCGACTTGTCCGCTCGCAGGGACCACTTCGACAACGGGATCAAGCAAGCCGGTCGGTCGAATGATTTGCTCGACGACTTCACCCCCCGTTTTTTCCAGCTCATAATCACTCGGGGTTGCCGAAACGTAGACCACTTTGTCGATGCGGTTTTCCCATTCTTCAAACTTGAGCGGCCGGTTATCCAGAGCGCTGGGCAATCGGAATCCGTGTGCAACCAGCGTTTCCTTGCGGCTTCGATCGCCGGCATACATCGCCTTGATCTGCGAACAGGTTACGTGGGATTCATCAATAAACAGCAGGAACTTTTCCGGGAAAAAATTGTATAGCGTTTCCGGTTCTTCGCCCGCTTCCCGACCTGCCAGATGGCGACTGTAGTTTTCGATTCCTGGACAGTGCCCGACGTGTTCCAACATCTCGATATCAAAGCGAGTCCGCGCATTGAGTCGCTGGGCCTCAAGCAGCTTGCCTTCTGACTGAAACAAATCCAATTGCTCTTTGAGTTCCAATCGAATCCGTTTGACCGCGTCCGCGATTCGCGATTCTGAAGTCACGAAATGTTTGGCCGGATAGATGTAGATTTGATTTTCGGGCGCAATCGACGCTCCGGTCAGCGGGTTGATGATCGAGATTTGCTCGATATCATCCCCCCAAAACTCGATTCGATAGGCGAATTCCTCATAGGACGGCCAGATTTCGACGCTGTCGCCTCGGACCCGAAACGTCGATCGTTCAAACGCGATATCATTGCGTTTGTATTGAATATCGATGAACTTCGAGAGCATCTTGTCGCGGTCAATCGATTCGCCTGTCTTGAGCGCAACCATCATCGTTTTGTAATCGTCCGGCGATCCGAGACCATAGATACTGGAGACGCTGGCAACAATGATCACGTCTTTGCGGCTGACGAGCGAGCTGGTTGTTGCCAGACGCAAACGATCAATATCTTCGTTGATCGACGCATCTTTTTCGATATAAATATCCCGTTGGGGAATATAGGCTTCCGGCTGGTAATAGTCGTAATAACTGACAAAGTAATGAACGGCGTTGTTGGGAAAGAAGTCCTTGAACTCGGAATACAACTGTGCCGCCAACGTTTTATTGTGTGAGATCACGAGCGTGGGCAGCTGAACCTCCTGGATCACATTCGCCATGGTGAATGTTTTTCCGGAACCGGTGACTCCCATTAACATCTGGTGTTTCTTGTTGGCATTGATCTGTTCAACCAGCGTGGCGATGGCCTGCGGTTGATCACCACTTGGATCAAAGGGTGCGGAAAGTTTGAACATCAGAATCGACATATCTCAGGATCGGGATAATCCTTCATTTTAAGGGCAATCAGCCGACGAGCTAGACTAAATTGGATCCTGATCGCGCATCAATTCGCCCGAAATGCCCGCACGCCGCGTCCAACGGCAGGCAGACCTCGCCGCGATCTGGCCTGATTTGCGGATTGGACCTCGATCCTAAAAACAACCTCGTTCGCGTGCCGGTTGACTTACTGATTCGAACCAATGGGGTTGATTGGGACAAGATATGGCTTCAACGACTCGAGGGTTTTCTCTCCGATGCCCGGTACGTGGCATAGATCATGGAGTGAATCAAAGTCGCCAAACTCTCGCCGGTGATCGACAATGGCCTGAGCAAGCTTGATTCCGAGCCCCGGGAGTGCGACGATTTCACCGAATTCGGCAGAGTTGATATCGACCTTGAATTCAGCGCGAATCGGATCTGCCCGATCAATATCAACCAAACCGTTTTCCATGTACCATCGGTAGGAAAAAAAAGTGGTCATCATTATCAATGAACCGAACAGAATTCGCGCTACCAGGCTTTGATGTGGAGCGGAGAGTATTACGCGCAGCCTGTTGAGCAAATGCTCTCGTGGAAACTCGGGAACCAACCCGAAATCGTCGGGTGGTTCGAACGGATCCTTGAAGTCATCATGGGAATCAGCAGGCGGCAAGCCGGTCAAATGGTCGTGACGGTTCCCGTCGGTAGAATCGAACGCGACAAAATCCAGTTTTGAATTGCGGTCGTTCAAGACGCCCTCAATACGGGGGTAATTCCGTTGTGCAATCCGAGACCCCGTACTCGGTCGTTCTTGCGTCGCTTAGTTTTTCCCGGTCCATTCTCGAAGCGTAATAACGCCGTCGCCGTTCTTGTCTTTCGAATAAAACTCATCGACCGTTTTATCGTCCCATTTCGTTGCATATTCATGCATTTGAACCTGCCGGTCGGCGTTCGCATCGAGTTTTTCGAAGGAAGAGGAAGATCCGGGACGACTCGATGAGCCGCGACTGGTTGCGGTAGTGGGACCCCCTCGGTCACCGCCAAAGCGGGAAACCTTTTTATTATCGTTTTTGTCGGGTTGCTCCGACGCGGTGGGTTTGCTGGTACCGCTCAAACTATCCACCAGTTCGGATTTGGTGATAAAGCCGTCCTTGTCGGCGTCTGCACCCGCTGGAGGACGTCGCATCTTCTTGGTTTCTTCACTATTCAATTTGCCGTCTTTATCGGCATCGTATTGTCCGATCAGGCTCTCCGCGTATTTCTCATATTTGGCCTGTTCGTCGCCACTGCTTTGCACGCTCGATACGTTCGACGTCGTCCTGGATGGCGTCGAACTTCGACTGTAGGTAGATCGTGATGAATCCGATCGTGATGAATCCGATCGTGATGAATCCGATCGCCATGAACTTGATCTTGATGATCCCGAGTAACTGGTGGAATTGGAGGAACTGGAAGGTCGGTAACGTGACGAACCACTAAGCCCTCGTCCTTGGTCCTGGGAATCGGTACTTCGGCTCGAACTTCGACGACTATCGGAATTCGATGAACTTGAGCTGCGATAAAACTGTTCACGCGAAGCATATCGATTGGCCAGTTCGTCTTTGGTCAAACGGCCATCCCGGTTGGTATCGCTTTGTTCCGGAGGCGGACTTCCCCAGCGGGCATTCTTGAGCTCGTCGCGATCAAGAGAGCCGTCCTTGTTACGATCATACCGACCCAGAGTATCATTCACCTGCTTCATGACACTTTCGCTAAACTGAGAGGTTTGAGTTGAAGAACCCTTCGTTGCCCCGGATTCGCCAAACCTTGTGACACTGGCAGACGACTCCGTTTTGTCGACCGCGAAACCGGCCACCTTGCGAGTCCTACCGGGTTTTGCAGACTTGGAATCAGCCGCCTTTCTGTCATCGCTTGCTTTGGAAACAATTTTGCTGATCGAAAGAGATTTGTCGGTATCAAACCCCATCCTTCTGAGGAAACCTCGCGTATTGTCCGACATCTCTTCGGGTTCGACACGTCCGTTCTGATTGGTGTCTTTCCTTTTGAGGTAATCCTCCAGCTGAAACTGCTGGGCTTCGGCCAATGAACCGAGTGCCAGAAATGCGGCCATTGAGAAACTGACCGATCGGACCCACCGAACATTGCAGAAGCCGCGAATTGTTGAGTTGTTATTCATGTCAGGATCAATCAATTTGAGTGGTTTGCGCCGCACACAATTTTAGCGTACCAGATTATTTTTGACGACTGGAAATCCGACCACGGTGCCAGCGCGAGAAGACAGTTTCCCGTTATCCATTTGAACCCGCTATCGGGAAGAAAGTTGCTCAAAAAGGAGCATATTCCAGTCTAGAAACTGAAATCGCGGGGTGTTCGAAGACACTTGGTATTTTGGCTTCTTTTCCCGTCAACAACCCATTTTCCGGTCGCTCGTACGGATTGGTTGACCTGACCGGTAAATTCTCCCTTCGAAACAAGCCAAATCGTCAGGGGATTGACTCGAAAACACATGAAAAAGTTGACGGTTCCGTGCATCAAGTCGATAATGGTCTGATTGTTTCGCGGCGTTCGAGCTGATTTTTTTCGAAAGTTTGGGCCTGGCGTCTGCCACCGATATTCTACTGACAGCAGAGTTACATGATCAGTCAATGCCCGAAATGCCACGCGCGTCTCACGGATTTTGCCGTATCTTGTGAGAAATGTGGCTGGAGCATTATTGAAGGTGGCTCTTCCAACCAAATGGCGTCAACCTCTTTCGAAGCGCCCTTCATAACGGTATCCAACAGAGCCGGTCGAAGGACAATTCCAGAGGATTCTCCGATCATCATTGTCAAGCAAGTCGCGAAAACAGCGCCACCACCGCCGCCGGCAGACAAATCCACTGAAGATATTCCACCCGCGGTTCGAGAATCCAATGGAATGGCCACCGTAACCGATCTGCCGCCGCTGGAAATTGATCTGCAAATCCAAAAAGCGATGGATTTTATTGAGTCGGAGAATTACACTTCGGCGCTTAGTTACCTAAATCGGGCGATCATCGATATTCCCCCGGAGCGACTGGCGGAGTGTTTCTCGTTGCGCGGATACGTGCACCTCAAGAATCTGGATTTCGTCCGATCCGAAAGCGACTGCACACAAGCCATTAATCAGAACTGGGAAGAAGCCCAGACGTATGCGTGGCGGGCCGCAGCCCGTGGCGAACAAAACAAATGGCGGGAGACGTTTGACGATCTCGAAAAAGCCTGCGAGCTGGCCGGATCCCAACGCGATCAATATCTCGCATTGATGGACTCCTATTCCGAAACGGCCAGCGAATATTATCGAGAGCAGATCAAAAACGGAAACGAATCAGCAGACCTGTTTTTTGAGCGGGGCTGGATCTATCTGCGATCGGGCAAACACGAAAAAGCCGAGCGTGATTTCAATCATGCGCTGGCAATCCAGGGCGACCACCCGTGGGCGTCCGTCGGGTTGGCAACACTACAATTCGAACATGGCAATACGACAACCATCCGCGATCTGTGCAATGCTGCAGCTCACGGAGACACGGCTTGCGAGCGGACAGCGCTGATCATTCGCGCCCAGATCAACCAGAAGGAAAACCGATTTGATTCGGCGCAGCGGGATTTGGACCGTTTGATCGAACTTGCCGGCGACGACGTCAAACTGCTGGTTGAATGTTACCGTTTGCGAAGCGACCTCGGTGATCACGTGCAGGCGATTGCCGGATTGACCTCCGTGCTGGAGGCGACACCAGACTACCATGTTGCGTCGTTGAGCCGCGGCGACTGCTATCGGGCAATCAAAAACTACTCGATGGCAATTCACGATTACAAACGGTACCTGCGATTCTATCCCGATGAAATCGGCGCGCTGACTCGTCGCGCTGAAATGTACCTGGCAACGCAGCGACTAAATCTTGCACACATTGACCTTGAGGAAGCGATTCAGTTTGACCGGACGAATTTTGAAGCGTACCTGATTCGAAGTAAGGTCTTGCTTAAGGAAGGCCAACTGGATCAGGCGCTGACCGATTGCGAAAAAGCGGTTCGATTGGACAATCAGAACCCTGAGGCTTTTGCGGTCCTGGCGGAGATCTACCAAAAGCTCTGTGATTACTCCCGTGCGATCGAAGAATATGGCCGTAGTATCGAACTGGCAAAAACCAGCGAAAAAAAGGCCCAGTACCTGTACCACCGTGGCTTCGCATTTTACGAGCTGGAAGAATTTGAGAAGGCCCTCAAGGATTTCAAGAAATCTTGCAAGCTTCGCCCCAACCACTCAGGAAGCTGGATCTGGAAAGCGGCAACGTGCTCGCGATTGGAAAGATGGTCGGAAGCCATTACCGGATTGCAGCAAGCCATTGCAGTTCGACCTTCGGCTTCCAGCCAGTATCAGAAACTCGGCACACCGGTTGCCGAGCGGGCGATCAACTTCTTCGACCATCAAATCCAGCGCGGCCATTCGCAGCCGGATTCCTATCGACAGCGTGGGTTGGCGAACCAGTTTCTTGGGAACGACACCAAAGCAGTCGCTGACTACTCAACCGCCCTGGAAATGGAAGCCGAAGATGTTGAGACGCGGATTCGCCGCGGACAGTCTTTTGCCAGGCTGGGACAACACGCCGCCGCAATTGAAGACTTCACGTGGGTCATTCAACGAAACGAGTTTGACCACGAAGCTCGCTACTGTCGTGCCATCTCTCGCGCCGCCGAAGGAAAGTTGGAACCAGCCCGTTCCGATATTTTTAAAGCGATCAAGGCCGCTCCCCAGCATCCGCGGTACCATATCTTGCTCGCCGAATTCCAACAGAAATCCGGTGAGCTCGCCAAGGCCACCCGGTCATTCGACAAGGCACTTTTGCTGGATCCGACCAACCCGGTAACGTATCGGCGGAGAGGGACCGTTCACGCCCAGGCTCAGAATTATCTGCAGGCCATCAGCGATTTCACCCATTCGCTGGAATTGTATCCTCCCCAAATCGAGGTCCTGGTCCAGCGCGGTCAGGCTCATCTGAAATTGGAACAAATTGGCCTGGCCCTGGAAGACTTCGAGCTGGCCCTGACGCACAACGACAAACTCGTCAAAGCCTACTCGGGGAGAGCGGCGGCCCTGGTAATGCAGAGCAAATTTGAATACACGCTGATTTGGCTCACCAAGGCAATTCACCGGTTTACCGAGCCACGGGAATTGGCCGAAATCATGTTCGCACGCGGAAAGGTTTTCTATCAAATGGGGCGAAACGCTCCGGCGATCACGGACTTTTCGGCGGTCATTGAACTCATGCGTCGCGACGCAAAATTTACTGCCGCTGCGCGGTACGCCCGCGCAATCGCCAATGTGCACAGCGAAAAATTCGACAAGGCCCAGAAGGACTTCCGACGAATCTCCAAACTCAACCCGAACGACAAAGCGATCAACAGTGCCCTCCAGTGGCTGGGCAATCGGCAATCGGAACGCCCAAAATTCCTGAGTGATCCACGTCCATTCAAACGCCCCACCCGTCCACCCGCGGTGCGTCGGGGCTTAAAACTGGTGGAATCCGTGGATCGTTGGGAATCGGCTGCTCCACACGATACATGGATCATCCGGACTGCTGACAAAAAAGAGTACGGACCGGTTCATTATGGCATCCTGAAAACCTGGATCCACGATGGAAGGATTGATCTCGGAATGAAGTTATTGCGTGCCGACTGGTCAAAATGGAAGCGAGCCGAGAAGATATTCTCTGAGATTTCCCCGGTTGGAAGCCAGGCGACTCTCATCGAAGAGTTTCCTGGAATCAACCTCAAAGGAAACTCCCGTGCAATTTCAAACGGAGATGCGTAACGCACGACATGGGTAGCCCGGAAATAGAATTAGAAAAAACCATGATTGACGATGATCGGCTTTCCATGGTTTGCGTCTCCGACATCGAAGGCGAACCACCGAAACTGATCTCAAACTCGTTCAAGAAATACACCCATTTCCGCGATTTGACGACAGGGGGAAAGGCGCAACTGGTTTCTTGCAAGGACACGAATCTCGGTCGCCGGGTCGTGTTGAAAATGCTCCGCCCCGAACTCTATGACGATGATGTGGAACTTCGACGATTGATCCGCGAAGCGAGAATCACTGCGCAACTTCAACATCCGGCAACGGTACCGATGTATGAACTTGGTCAAAACGACCAGGGCCATTGGTTTTTCGCCATGAAGAAAATCGTCGGGCATACTTTGTTCGAAATCATCGTTGGGCTCGCCCGACGCGAAGAGCACTATGAACGCGAATTTGATCTCAACCGGTTGCTCAGCGTCCTGACCCAGGTCGGCGACGCGCTGGCATACGCCCACACGCGCGGCGTGATTCACCGTGACGTGAAACCGGAGAACATCATCGTCGGAATGTTCGGTGAAGTCACGCTGATCGACTGGGGAGCCGCGAAAGTCTGGGGGATGCCCAATGATGGCGGTGAAGGGACCAAGGGCCAGCGGGGCGGGACCCCACTGTACATGTCGCCCGAACAGGTGACTGGACACCGGCTCGTAGACGAACGCACTGACATTTTCAGCCTCGGCGTGGTGATGTACGAAATGATGGCCCAGAAAGAGCCGTTTCGCGGCCCCGACATTCGCAGTACGTTTGACAATATCATCAACATGGATCCCAAGCCACCACGAGAGGTGGCGCCCCACCGGCTGATCCCGGCGCCGCTGGAAGCCATTTGCCTGAAAGCCATGCAAAAGCACCCGAATGACCGATATCAATCGATGCAGGATATGATGGAAGCAATCAATAAATTCCGTAGCGATTCGCTTTTTCGCAGGAGCGACTGATTCGAGTCGAAACAAAGCCTGAACCACCTGAACCGAGACCAGGCCATAATCTTCATGGACGAGTATCCGTGATTTCCATCGCGTAATTCAATTTCCCAAGATTCGTCGACCCGCAACGAATTCCCAAGGGAACTACTTACGAACAACCATCGCGGACGGTCGAAAGCATGGAACCGGACCCCAACGAAAACCGATTCAACCGCATCGAGGGCAAGCTCCGTTTGCTGGTCATTCTGTCGATCGTGCAGTCCCTCGTCATTTTTGCATTGATCATCTGCATGTTCATCAAGCAATTCATGCCATCAACGCTCAGTTTGATTCTACTGGCCGTTGTGCTGGGCAGTTTTTTCTATTCATTTCGCAGTCAGATTCCTGCCTGGTTTGGCAGCGCCAGCCGCTTCGTTTTCTCCCAGCTAATCGAGTCGCAAAAATCTGAAACCATGAAGGACGGTAAGTGAGGGATCGTCCCGAGACGGTTTTTTGAAAATTTGACGGATCGGGTTCCAAAGGCGAATCGCTTGTAACTGGACTTTCTTTCCCCGAAAATCAGAAACCGGGAAAGATCTCGATATCCAGACCAGGTCGGGGCGCGATGCCCCGCTCCCTGGCTTTGGCGGACAATACCGACAACGCACGCCGTCCGACATCGCCAAGTTCAACGGTCCATTGGTTGACGTACAAGTCGACGTGGGCCCACAGGACCGCGTCGCTGCACGCTTGAGCGTAAGTGCGCATCGTGGAGAGCGTCTCGCCCCGATGTGCGATCCCATATTCGATTGACGATCGAATCACGGATTGGATTCGGCTGACCGTTGCACGATCCAACTCCCGACTGGCCAGAATTCCTCCCAGGGGCAATGGAGAATCCGTTTCCTGTTCCCAGCGTGTCCCCAGATCCTCAACCAAATAAAGCCCCTCCTCTTTCCATGTGAATCGCCCCTCATGGATGCAGACGCCAAATTCAGCTTTTTGCTGTTTCAACTTCTGCATGATTTCGGAAAAAACCACATGCTCAATTCGTATTCGACCCGCGCTCAATTCACGTCCATAAAACAGCCGAAACAACATCGCGGCAGTTGTTTGCTCACCGGGGCAAAGCGTTAACGCAGGTCCACCGGTAACCGAATCAAAATCTATGGGAAGACTGTCCGATTTCGAAGCCAGCAACAAAGGGCCGACGCCGAACCCAAGTGCGGATCCCGACGGCAGCACGACCGTCCGATCGGCCAGCAACAGGGCCGCGTGAAAACTGGCTTTTGCGACATCAAACCGATCGTTGAACAGTCCCTCATTGAGTTGCTGAATGTCCAGCAACTCAATGTCCAACTTCAGCCCCAGCAAATCGATTTTGTTTTCCAGAATCGCGTGAAAGGCAAACGTGTCATTGGGACACGTCGAAATGGCCAGCCGGATCGTCGACGGTGAACAGAATCGGGTTGACGAAGATGTACTCAATTCACGGCACCAATCATCTGGCGGGCCAGTTCGACGGCCGAGTTCATCGCTTCCCTGATTTCCCAGTTCTTTTGATCCCGATCACCCGCACGGTTGGAAATCCCGCGAATGACAGAAACCGGGCACTTGCACAGTTCGCATGCGGCGGCAACGGAGAACCCTTCCATGTCTTCCGCAACAGCCTGGGGAAATCTTTCTACTCGTTGCTCAACGTCCCGGGCGTCTGTTGCTGCGGCGCATACGGTCAGCAGTTGTCGTTGAGTTGGAAGGAGTTGAATTTCAGGCAAGGTATCGGACATCGAAATCTCATCGCCAATCGACGAATCAGAATCAGGGTCGAGCCATTGATGCCAGCCCATTTTTTGCGCCGTTTGAAAGACCTGGCCAGTCCCCGCTCCGACTCCGTAACAGGCAACGCTCTGGAACCGGTAGGCGGCCCCGACACCCAGTCGATCATCGTAACTTCCGGCGATTCCAATCAGCAACACTTGATCGGGTTGATATTGTTGAATCAACTGAACCGTTCGCGCGGCTGGGATGATCGGCCCAAAACCACAAACTTCCACCGTGACGGAGAGACTCGGCGAAATCGAATCCGAAGCAAACCCACGTTCGAATTCAGTTGGGATCAACAACAGCCACTTCGCTTTTTGATAAAACCCGCTCATCTCTGACATTGGCTTGGTTCAGTCATCAGTAATGTTAGTGTGTTTATGAAAGAGGGAGAAACATCGTGCCCCCGGCCACTTCCTTGTCAGATCGTGCAACCGCCTTTTCATTGCTGCTCATGCCTGCGCAGCCGATTTGGACATGATATCCTTGAGCAAATACTCGGCCCGTTGCCAGTTGTTTGACTCTCTACCACCCCAATAACTCATCAACGTTGCCAGGCATAACATGGCGACACACCAGATACAGGCTTGTCGATTGAGGGTGTAGGGGATCCCCAGGAATCCCGTCAAGTTACCTTTTCCCCCACCAACCAGTAACCCGGTAGAGATAAAACCGAAAACAAACGCGACCACCAACATTGCGACGGAAACGGACCGCATTGCCGACCAATCATTGATTTGAAACAGGAAGATCGCATACACAAGGTGGATCGCGCCAACAAATATTTGAATGTAAATCCATCGCGGCAGTGCCATCGATTCGGCGAGTTGTGCCCAATGGTACCCGTGATAGAGTGCCGGCACCACATTGACGACGGCGACGAAACAGAGACAAAACGCAAAGAACCGGGCAAGCACTTTTCGGTCGCAATTCGCCCGCTCAAGCCGCTCTTCCCAGTTGCGTTCTTCCTGAGCAACGAATGCTGGTGGTATTGGTTCGCGAAAACTGACAACCGGCATTGCCGCTGGCAATTTCGCTCGACTTGGACGCGGCAGAAAATCGAACTTGTCTACGAACCCGTCGTCACCAGGTTTCGAACCTGGTACAACCCGATCCGTTCGTGAATTCTTATGTTCTGCCGCGTCCAAGTTGGATCCGAAACTGTTCGCAACCGCTGGTTCCGGCTCTGATTCTCCTGGAGGAATGATTTCCGGGTTCGGGGGCATCGAAGGGTCAGCGTTTCCCGGTTCAGCGCCACAGTCAATCACAGGTTCTTTCGTCGCTGACTTCGGGTTCGCCGACTTGAACATCTCCCGCTGGACCCTTGATGATCGCGCGACGTCCCGGTCAGCATTCTTGAAATCACCTGGCTCAACGGATTGATCGAATCGACGAATCTCTTCCGGAGCGACTGCCAACCTGTCAAGCTCCGGTTCGGGATTGATCAACCCATTGGGGCTCGAATCGTTATGGGGTGCCGCAATCTCTTCGTCACTCAGTTCACGGCTCTCATCATTTTCAAATTCCGGAACCGGATGCACCCTCGTACGTGCGGCCGGCGTGGAAGCGGACTCGGGGACCGGAAGCGGCCGCCTGCGACGATGAATGACGGGTTTCACGAGGTCGGGCACGGCCAAGCGTGGTTTTTTCGGAATTGGGTGATTGCCTCCAACACCCGGCGTTCGAGGATGATCTGCCATTGCTGCCATTCCGGCTCGTTCGACTTCCGAATCTTCGAGCATTGTTGGTTCGACGGCCGGCAGGCTCTGAGCGTTTCTGGCGGTTGCCGATTCCGATGGGACTGGAGCGGAGCCCTTTTCCAGACCGGAACGTCGATTCGCGATTTTGGCCTGACAGGAGACGGGTTTTCCGCTGGCCATTTCGCTTTCTGGAATCACGGGAATTCGAATCGCGGTTTTACACTGCGGGCATCGCACGATTCGACCGACACGATTGATCGACATGTGGATCAGGCAACCGCTTGGGCAATGAACACGTAAGGGCATTGAATTCTCGAATCAACCAACCGCCGAATATCAACGACAAACGGCCTTATTTTATCACAGACACGTTGACATCACGGCTGAATTTCCACCGTAAAGTGACGCGAATTGGCGAGATTCCCAAAATTCACGTCGCTTGATCGGCAACGGATGTCAGCTAGATCCAGCACCAATCAGGCAGATCTTTGTTGTTGGGCCTCGCGGACCCTTGTGCCCTTGTTCTGCGTTGCCGGCTCCGCTGTCGTCGGGGGCCCGATCGATTCACTCGGTTTGGCATACCGGCCATGGGGTTTGTTCTCCTCGGTCCGAACAATCGTAAAGATTCCATCGACATAACCTGAAGACGAGTGGTCCGAGAGCCAATTGGTATTCAACCGACGCAGCCCGAAGCCTCCCGCCCGAAGCCTGTCGCTGATTCCCCGCCAACCTCGCATTTCTCGTAAACGTCCAAGTTGATCGATGTACATTTCGGTACCAGTGTGACGATACCCGAGCAACGATCGCGGCAACCGTGTGACGACATCATTGTTGTTCACCCAGCGAAAATGTGGGAGCTTGACATGGTTAACATACTTTTGGCTACCGACCCGAGGACTGCCAAAGGTGTACAGTTCTTCTGGCTCGGATTTGATGTACGACAGCATGCAACGCCAGGCACAGATCGACGCCATCGCTCCGCCCAACGAATGACCGCAGAACCATAACGATTTCTCATTCTTCGCCAGTTCGGATTCAACTTGCGGCCAAATCGCATCGGCTTTGGTTTTTAATTGACTATGCACTTTGCCGACCGTTTCCGCCAACGTTGTCATTGCGTTGGCGTATTCAGCGATCTGGTTCCATCGACGAACTTCGGTCTCACGAAACACCACCACGCTATCGAACCGGTTCTGAAACCAGTGGGCCCGGACACCGCCACCATCAAAACATTTCCCATCGGTGAATCCTAGCTTGCCTGCTGCAAGATTGCACTGCTCATTCGAGAGGTAGGCGGCCATGGAGATTTCGGAGAAAAGTAACGATCGCCGCAAAACCGAAAGGTCGCGGATCGGCCCCTTGAGGGCGCTCTTGAAAACGAATTCACTCGCGTTCCTCTTCTTCATCGACACCGGTTTCTTGCTGGATCTGGTTACGATAGGGGCCATAGACGAATCACATAGGAATGGACGGCGAACGCCAGGACAACATGTTCCGGATTTAATTGTAATGGACCCGGATGACTTCGAAAGGTCCGAATCACGCATCAATTCCGAAAACACGATATCAAAAAATGCGACCTATTTTCCTTGCATCCGGATGACACCATCCCAATTCTCCGGTGGCGAACCCTGATGCATGTTCATGTAGGAGGTCAGATACTGTCGGGCAGAATCTCCAATTGCAAGCAATCCGAGTTCGTTGTTCGTTCTGGTCCAATCCCCTGATTGGAACAATGTGAGTGCGCGATCGAACGCCTCCAGTTCGTCGCAGGAGATCGCTCCCGCGGGCATCACCTGAAACACGTCCAGGGAGCTTTTCATACCAAATGGTTGAAATCTGCCGAGGCGCCGCGTCACCGGTCGATCGCCACCGGAAAACCCCAATTCGATTCTTTGAATCGTTTCAATGTCGGCCAGGATGCTGCAGTCGAGCAAACGCGTCATTCCCTCCAGACGTGCTGCGGTATTGACCACCGGTCCGAACGCCGTGACTTTGACCTGGTCCCGAGTACCGATTTTTCCGGCAACCGCTTCTCCCGACGCGATGCCCATCCCAAACTGGAAATCGTGCTTGACGCGGGAATTCTGAGCCGACGGCTTTCCCCGCAATTCAGTGGCAGCTAACTGCTGAATTTCCAATGCCGCTTTCACTGCCGCTACCGCGTTTTCAAAATCCTGCTTCGGCTCCAATGGCCAGCCCCAAAAACCCATCGCCGAATCTCCATGGAAATCGCCAATCACACCTCCAAAATCCAGGATTTTGGAGGTGGTAATTCCCAACGCATCACTCACGCGGGCCAGAAGTTCAAGCAAGTTGTCAGCCATTTGCTCAGAAGTTCTGGAAAACCCGCGGAGATCGCAGAACAAGACGGATACATCGCAATTGCGTGGCGACAACACGTCTTCTGGATCGCGACCAGCGAATGCTTCCATCACGATTGGAGAAAAGAAGGCTCGCAAGCTTGATTGCTGACGTTCAAGCTGTCGGACCAGCAACAGGTTTCGCAACGTCGAGCCGACCAACTCGCAAAACTTGATGTCGCCCTGTAAATCGGCTTGCCCTGATCCTGAATCGAGTGATGAACCGTTTTTTCCCTGGTTGCATCCCGCGACATAAATTCCCCAACCCGGACTTGCATCGCTGGAGATCGGCGAGACAAACGCCCAGTCGTTCTCGTAATCGCACGTATATTCTGTCGACATGCGTCTGGGCTGATGCCAAATGTGCAGAATCGTCTCGTTGGCATGAATCGCTTGTCGAATCAACGTTTCACTCGGCTGGAAGTCACCTGTGTCAAATCCACGGCGGTCCCAATGGATGATCTCGATCGAGTTTTTTTTCGACTCCGAAGAACCAGAATCCTTGGGGAAACCGCCTGGCGCCTTCATCGCAGCGTTCTCCAGTTGAACGATGCCAATTGTTGAAGCGGACACGATGCCGGCCATCAGCGTGTTGACCATTCGAATCAATAAATCTTCCGTATTACCGGCGCTGGAGATCGCCTCGGGAATTCGGTTCAACACATCGATCCGCCGATCGGCATCACGGTAGGAAACCTGGCGGAGAAATTCCGGAGAATAGGTTTTTTGACTGATCGGATTGGGCACGTCCAACGAGACGAACGCTCGGTCCGCAGCCAGCGTAAACGTGGTTTTTCCGATTACAAAATGTTCACCAGGAGCAATTTCAAACAGGTCTCGCTCCTGTCCACCATAGAAAACCGGATTGGTTGCCCCGGGAAGCCTTTCAACGCGAACCGTATTGCCGGCCGCGAGCAGTTTGACATGCCGTCGCGAAATCTGGCTGTCCCAGGGAACCTTGTAGGTTTCCGTCGCCCGCCCCAATTCAATGGTTTGATCAGGAAGTTGACGACGCCAACGCGATTCGATGTTCGTCCCCTGAGCAATCAACTCCAACATAGTGCAATTCCGCGCAAAACATTTCAATGTGACATTGGTACCCGATGGGCCTAATTCGCATCGTGCGAGCAGCATCGTTGCGGCAGCCCAATCTTCATTTGAACAGGACCTGGGTCCAGAGCAAATAACACGTCACCAGGATCAGGATCGCAAGAAACGCGGAAAGCATCTGCAATCGTCCTGAATGAAAACCCCGCGTGGCATGGTCCAATCGCAAATAACCAAACAGAACTCCCATCAAGGCCAGAAACGCGACGCCGCACGCTCCGAATCCGACCAGGCGATCACGCGTCGTTTTCCGCTCGTTCAAAACCTCTTTGTTATTCAAGGTGTCGTCCAGGGATCTGATCGCCGCCCGCAAGTCCGCCCCGGATTCGTCTTCCCCGAAAACCGAATTCTTGTCACGATCACTTCCGGATTCCTGGCCAATCACCTCTGGACCTGCCATCAAGGCAGCGGCAAACCCGACCACAATGAAAATCACCCACGAATTCCTCGTGGCGCGCCGGATCATGCAGAGTTCGAACCAGTTCAATCGAAAATAGCGCAGCATCGTACTCAGTTCCTTGCGAATTGAAGCCAAATGAGTCGTTCAGGGTCGGCGTCAATTGGCGTCAAGCCAGTGATTTGATTGGGGATTGGTTGCAAATTTCTTCCCGATTGACCGGATGTAACCAGGGAGATGCCAACTGCACCGAAACCGAAATAACCACCGCCAGGATGCAACTTCCGGTCAACGGGACATTCAGCAAATGACTAAACACGGTGGCCCAAATCAGGCACAATGTTACGTTCAGAAGACTCAACCTGGTTTTGCGAACCGGATCTGATTGCCGCCACCATCGCAAAACACCAAACAAACCAGCAAAGAAAATCAGGTACGCCGGAAAAATCGGCAATCCACGGATCACAAACTGGTTCGATTCACGGGCTTGAAAATCCTGAAGCGCTAATTGAGTCAAATCAATATTGAAGGATCCCGCGGAATAAAACGCAATCACACCGATCACCAATCCTGTCCCGATCATCACCGCACGCCGCAGCCAGGGATTGCCCTCACGGGATTCCCAGCTTTTGCTGAACGCCAACAGCGTCCAACAACCCACGATGCTATTGAGCGTCAACCAGGTGTAATTGGCCCAATGCTCAACCGTTGAATCCATCGTGTCGTTGAGCAATCCGGTACCCAACAATCCGGCTCCCACGGCAAATCCCAGCAGGTTCAGAACAATACATGCCAACGCGCCAACCAATAGTGATCCGACCAATTCAGTCGCTCGGTCAGCCGAGGGTCGTTCTCCCAGCCATTGACGAACTTTCATGGTTTTCTGTCGCTGTACCTCGCGAAGCGTCGGCACTTTGGGGGCCTCTGATGCACTGGAAAACCAGATCCGGCCCAGATAGTAAAGCAGGTAAACCAGTCCCAGGCTCAACGCCAGTGGCAACAGCCACTGCGAGTTTTTCACGACAACCAACCCGGCGATGATCAGCAGAATGATCTTGACCGGAGTGGAAAAGTTCGCGTGATTCCACCATTGGGCCAAATTGGAAAAACCGAAATGGACGGCTTTTGCAATCGGCTCGTCACCCGTGACACCATGCCTGGCTGACGCGGCGGCCACATTCGCTCCCGCGACTCCGTTTTCGACGATCCAAATCGGCTGCTCGGCACGAACCGGACGCGTCGCTTTGCGGTTCCTCGGAACTGAATCTACGTGACGTACTGATACTTGGCCTATCCGATTTGCTGATTCCCGCTGGTGATGACTATTGTCGGTGAGTGGTCCAAAGACGATATCAGGGACAATCTCGATCTCATGTCGACTGATAATGACGGGTGGGAGTTTTGCCTGATCGGCGTTCCTCGTCGGGACTGGGTCTGCGTCGTCATCCCGGGATATTCCAGGATGTTCGTTGGTCAATTGTCTGGCCAGATGGGTGCTGCGTGATCCAGGAACCATGGGCCCGATCGCATGTTGAGAAATGATCTTCTGACTGTTGGCTGCGATTTCCGGCCAGGGCAAATCTGCAACCATCGCAGGAACGCTGCGATACCGAAGTTCTGGGTCCTTGCGCAACGACTTGGCAATTACCTGTCGAAATCCTTGGGGCACAATTTCCACGTCGGGATCGGCCGTGAGGTGCTTCATGATGATTTCCTGAGTGCTTTCGCCCTCGAACGGCACCTCGCCCGTCAACATTTCGAACAGGATGATTCCCAACGCGTAGATGTCAATTTCCTTTCCATAGACACCTTTGCCGATCTCGGGGGCCATGTAGTGAAACGTTCCCACGGATTCGGTTTGCCCGGAACGGCGGCTGCAGGAAATGAATTTCGAAAGTCCGTAGTCACCGATCTTGATAACCTGTTCGTGCTCGTCGCAGAAAATATTCCCCGGTTTCAGGTCTCGATGCACAATGCCGTGCTCATGCAGGTAGGCCACACCGGATGCTGTGGACGTAAACCAGGATTTAACCTGATCTTCCGGCATCCCCGTTGGATTGGATTCCACAACATCTCGCAGGGAGGGCCCGGGAACATACTCCATCACGACCCAGCTTTCGCCGTGTTCATTACTACGAATATCCCACAGCGAAATCAGGTTGACGTGCTTCAGGTTCAGGCATTGGCGAACCCCCCGTAATTCGACGTCCAGGTTCCGCTGGATCTTTTTCAGCGCAACCTCTTTTCCGGCGTCACTGAGCGCGAAATACACCTCCCCGAATCCGCCGATGCCGATTCCACGTTTAATGGTGTATCCTTCAAGCGGTCTTGAACCACTGGGATAGGAAAATTTCATTCCGCGCCTCCCAGCCATTTCGGCTGGCTGCCTGTTTGAAACTGAGGGAGGTCTCCCTGCTGATTCTAGCGTAGCCGCTGGGTCGTCCATTTGTCTAGCTTTCCGTCGTCATTGCCAATATTGCTGTGGTGGATCACCGAAAAAACGGAAGAAACTGCATAGATTCTCCTTCCTCCCTCGCCCCACGGTTCTATCGGGTCCCGCCGATCAGGAGAAATTCGCTGGCGGCGATGACTCGATGCTTTTCGTTCCCAAGACCAGCGTAGAAATCGTTATTCTCCACCGGTCTCTCAACGGAATATCAACCTGGGTTACATACTGGATTACACACGGGAGTACGAAATACCGTCGCTCATCAACAAATCCCCTCACGAATCAAAAACCGGCTCCAGCGTCAACGAAAAATCTTCTCCGACAATTCGGGAATCAAGACGAATCTCCGCTTCCGCGTCGGCGTGTCGACCGTCGATTTCAAGACGTTCTTTCGATCGACAAAACCACTTGCCGCTGCGTTCAAACAGCATCAAATCGAATCGCCAAGCAGGACAGAAAACGTGGTTCGCCCGGTTGGGTCCGAGGAGGATTGCCTGCGACGCCAGCAGGATTGCGTCCGACCAGGGACTCGTCCGATGACGCGAAACGAAATCGAGCCGAGCCGTTTTGCTGAGCGGGTGGGGTTGCGAGTACTTAAGTCGGACACCGCCATCAAGTGAGATCGTCTGGTGGTGCTTGATTTCTACCGGACCCACGGCTCGCTGGCCGTCAACCGTCACCGGACCCAAGGGCTCGATCAAATGATGTCCGCCGACGGTTTCCAATCGGGCATGGCGCCGTCGCAAATCACCCTGAATTGGAATTGAGATATTCGCCTGAGGCATGGCCTGTCCGATTGTGTTGACCCGTTCGGTACAAACCAGATAGCCGCCTACTCCGTCAACCCAAAGCAGAAACGACCCGACTTCCGTGATTGCGTGGACGGTCTTTTCTGTAACAAAATCCGTGTCTGCCTGATCTGAACGGGTTTGGCTTGATGATTGGTCCAGATGAAAAAACGAGTTCGTTACCGAAATCCGGGCCGCATCGGGCACTTGTGTTGCTCTTCGCCCGATCGACGTTTCCCGTTTCATGCGAGCGATGCAATGCCGTTGCGCGTCGAGCGCGATTTGGTGCTTGGGAGCAATTGTCAGGATTTTCCGGCAACACCGGCTCACGTCGCTCCAGTGGCATTTGAGTGCCGAATACTGGAGTTCCTCGGTTAGCTCCTTCAACTGCAATTCGCGTTGTCGCCCCGCCGCCAGACGCGATTCAAGAAACGGCAGATCAGGCTGGAGGTTTTTCGCGTGTTCCAATTGCGCAATCGACCCGGGAAACTTCCCCTGGGCTGCCAATTCATCCGCTGCATTCAGGCATTGAGCGATGGTCAGAATTCGATCGGCGCGCCAATCCATGATCTTTCGGCAGGCCAATTGATTGATCAATTGAACCGCATGGTTGACCTTGGCGTTGAACAACATGGATTCCGCGGATTCAATCGTCAACTCGACCAACTGGTTCTTTTGACGCGAGACCTCGTCGGCGTCTTTGGGCCCGGCCAGTTCCGAGGCCGTCGAAAGATCTTTCCAGGCAAACGCAAATTTGCCCAACGAGGATGCTTGCTCGGCACGTTGAACGAGTGCAGTCATCAACTGACGCGACAATCGCCCGGGGGTAAAAGTCGGTTGAGACAGGTCTTGTTTGAGATACTCCGCTGCCAAGTCGAGGTCTCCCTCAATCAACGCGCGGCTGGCAAGTTTCTGCCTTTTTCCCCACGCCATATGTTCTCACCCTGGTTATTCGCGCGGCGCCTGGACCGCAGATCTGTTTGTCGGCAGGTCATGTTTTCGCAACAACAGTAGATTCGGAGTTCCATATTCAAGGTCCCGATGTTGTGGGCCACGCGGTGCAAACCTCCTCCGATAGGGACGCTCCCGGCAGCCTTTCCAGCACATCACCTCGCCAACGCAAAAAGGGGCCCGAGCTACCTACCTTAGCCACGAGCCCCAGAGGGATGCGTTCGGTTGTGGTTTGACTACCTCGATGCCAAGTCGTCATCGTTGAATTCGATGGCAGAATCATCTGCGGCATTGCCGTCAGACTTGCTGTCAAAGTAGGCGTCCATTTCCTCCATGATATCGGTATCCGGAATAACCGAATCGGCACTCACTGGAATCTGGCCAAAGTACTTGGGCGCGATGTTCAGATATTCTTCATCCGCCGAAATGCGGGCGTCGATATCATCTAGCATGGCTCGCGTTTTGGCCAACTGGCTGTTGTCAATATTAATCTGGCTGGCCGTGGCGATGACTTCATTCATGCGATTTCGAGCCATCAAGTTTTCGATCTGCATTTCCAACTCACGCTGTTGGGCTTTGGCTTCGTCCAGTTTGGCATGAGCGGCAAGCAGTGATTCCTTGCGAATCTTGAGAATCTCGCCTTTCTTCTCGAAGGTCTTCTCAGCTGTTTGGTACAACGAGAATCGGTGTCGGAGGTCCTGCTTGACACGAGCCGAGTTATGAGACTGTCCCCGCGTGTCAACATAAACCTGATCGCCCGATTCGACGTGACTTCGAAGCGTCATCATTTCGTCGTAGCTTTTCTCCAACATGCTCTTGTGCTGCTTCAGGTCGGCGGCAAGCCGTTTGATCTGAACTTCTTCTTTGGAAATCTGATGAACCATGTTGTGAATCTCTGGACCAATCTCCTTTAACTGAAGCTTGGCCGCATCGATCTGGTAAGCAACAGGAACAGTATCCTGCGCTGCCGACCTGACTTTCTGTACGGCTGTCTTGGCGTAAGGAATAACTTTTCCGCCAAACAACAATCCGCCCACAAGCATCAAACCCAAGACCCCCAAGGTCAATTTCTTCAACATTTCCGATCTCCTGATATGTAATCTGTTAATTCGTGTTCTCGTTTTGGCCCCACCGAGTCCAATGAGTCGCATTGCCGTTGAGAGTTGTTCGCCGTGCCAAAAGGGATCTTTGGAAAATTCAGAATTATTTTTGCGCCGCTTTTACCGTGATTCTCCGTTTGATTTGACAATTCGCTCCCGATTTGGGTATTTCACATGAGATTCACCTATTTTTCCAGATTTGCCGCGAGTTGAGTTGCCGACTTCAAGATGAAAAGGCGGGAAAAAAACCTGATATTTTTGGCCAGGACCGCGAAGATTCCGGCCCTCAGACGTTGGCAAAGCACCATGTTCATCCTGCTCAACCAAATCTGGAAAACCAAAGACATTGCTTCCGCGATGCTCTTGTTGTTCGTTGGCTGCGTCGCACTCTGGATCATGGCACTGCCGCTTAACAGGACCGTTCAGGAATCCTATCTGAGGCGATTCCACCTCGCTTCCGCCAACTTCGCGGTTTGGGCGATTCAACAGCCTGTACCGGCGATGTACAACTTCGAAAACCGTATCTGGGCCAGTCGTACGGCTGCGACTGCCGAAGAACTCGACCATGCATTGTGCGCCATTCCGAACACCCGCCCGTCCGTCGCAAGCAACGACCTCGCGACAAACGTTGAAACGGACCCCGTCAATCATTTCCCCACGCGGGCCTTTACATTTGGTCGAACCAGGTCGTTTCTGAAACAAAACCCGTCATGGTATTACTATCTGCGTTCGCGTTACCGCGACCTTGAAATCCGCTCCGCGTTCAAGATTTCACCAGTCTCGGAATCGGAAGTCCTGGTCAATCGTCTGGAGGTGACGATTGACTAGTGTCTCGTTTACCGGAACGGCATTCGGCCGCGCCGAGGTGCGCTCGAAAAACGACCAACTTTCGATTGCACTAATGCCTTATCGGGTCGTAACCTGTTTCTTGCTGGCTTCCCTGTTGTGGAAATCACGGTTCATTCCTGGCATTTTCACGGGTTACCTGGAACTGAAGTTAAACGATCCTTTTTTTCCGAACCTGTTCTCGAATCCGTATTCGTTGGCCACGCTTTTTTTGACGCCGGTGACCTTCGGTTTCATTGCCTTGTTCATTCGGAACAGGCTTGCACTCCGTTTCCAGGCGATCACGACACTGGCTTGCATGTTTGGATTGTGCATCCATCAGGGAAGTTATAATGATGTCACATTCGTGACCTGTTTCTGGGTGTCAGCGTGGTGCGTCTGGTATTCGTTTCGTCTCGATGACCCGGTGGAAATCCTGATGGCGAAAGCCAGTTTTTTCGGTGTCCTGATCATTTCGCTGATCTTCCTCGGCGGCGCACTGGGAAAATGGACTCCGGGTTACTGGTCAGGACAAGTGATTTACGACATTTATTTTGTTGAGCGGGATTTCTGGTTCTTCAATTTGTTAAGGGCCAACCTGGGAACAGAGGCACTTCGTGATTTTGCGACCTGCTATTCCCGCATGGTCGTCCTCTCCGAAACGGCCTGTTCATTTCTCTGGTTGCTGAATCCAAAAACAGCATCTATCATCGCGCTGGCAATGTTCCTTGGCATCACCCTGTTTTCCAATGTGCTTTTGTTTTCGGTGACGCTGTGTCTGATCGGGTTGGCAATTGTCGGACTGCAGCAACCGGCACCGGGAAACCGGCCGTTGACTTTACCGGTTTCCAGCGCAATTGACGAATCGTCGGCGCCAGCACAGGCCAGCCAAAAATAGACATGGGTAGCCGGCTATTCAGACCCAATCGGAATAATTACGGATAGCCTGGTTCGCCCGTGGATTTCTCCCCAATTCTCAATTCAATCCCGGATCGAATGAACTACGGCCAAGCATCGAGCGATGAATTCCTTTTTCCGGAATATCCGTTTCGAATGTCGCAGTAACCCCTGCGCACCAACCAGCACAAGCCAGATAAAAAAAATGGCGGCAAGGCCCCTTTGGCTTTCCGCCAATCCTTGCCGCCAAAAGCTCGTTTGGTGCTCCCCAGCGCAAACAAGCTTATCAAAAACTAGGTTGGGTTTGCGGTTTGTCAAAGCGGGCCTGGCTAACGGTAATCGAAAACTCCGAAATCCGATAAAATCCATCCCTTTGGGTGGCAAGACAGTGGGTGGCAAGACAGAGGAAAAAACGAGAATCGTCAACCCGTTCGACATTCCAAGAATGCCTGGAAAGGCCGATCACCGGATCGTACCGATGACCATCGGAACAGGACCAAACCAGGAAACTAAGTGATTTTCCAGTCCAAACCGATATCAAAATTGACCGCTGAATGCGTTAGAGCCCCCACGCTGATTCGCTCGACACCTGTTTGCGCGATTTTACCGATTGTGGTCAAGTTAACGCCACCGGAGGCCTCCAGGAGGATGTTCGGGGCTGTTTTGTTGCGCATATCCACGGCCGTGCGAAGTTGATCACAATCCATGTTGTCCAGCAAGATAATATCGCAATCCGTTTTCAAGCCGACTTCCAACTGCTTGAGCGTGTCGACTTCCAGTTCCAAAACGGTATTGCCGGCATCGGGAAGCGTTGACTTGTTTTCGGCGATCCAATGACGAGCCAGTTCGATCGATTTCGGAATCGTGTCGTCGCTGTCGGTCAGCAGCGATCGAAAAAACGCGAGATGATTATCCTTGATCATGATGGCGTCATACAATCCCATCCGGTGGTTTTTTCCCCCTCCGCAGGCAACCGCATATTTTTCCAATCGCCGCCAGCCCGGCGTCGTCTTCCGGGTATCCAACACGCACGCCTTCGTTCCGGTAACCTGCTGAACATACTGCCGGGTCAACGAGCTGATACCCGATAGCCGGCACATGAAATTCAAACAGGTCCGCTCCATCGTGAGGATGTCATGCGCCGAACCGAGCATGACGGCAATCTCCTGTTGAGGTGCAACCGATTGGCCATCGTTGATGACGACATCGAGTGAGATTTCAGGAGCCCATCTGTTGATCGCCAGCCTGACAATCTCGACTCCACACACGACGCCCGAAGCGCGACTGACAAACGACGCTTGTGCCCGGGCGGTCTCCGGCACGATTGCATCCGACGTACAATCGACTCCGGATTCGAGAACCGGAGCGCCAATGTCTTCCATCAACGCCATTTCAATCAGTTTCAGGCAATCAGATTGGGTCGATTCACTGAATACAGGTTGGTCCTTCATTGGGAGTCACCTTGGCGATTCAAGTACTCGGCAATCCTGGATTTGATCTGATCTCGAATGGTCCGAAAACTGTCCAATATTTCTTCCTCCGTTCCGACCGTGTCCGCGGGATCGTCGAAAGACCAGTGTAACGTCTGTTTAACGCCTGGCAGAACGGGGCAGGCTTCCCTTGCGCGATCGCAAACCGTGACCGTCAGATCAAACGGTTGACCGGCGAACGTGTCGACGGATTTGCTTTTGAGACCCTCGATCGGAAGCCCGATCTCTTGAAGGACCTGCAGCGCCATGGGGTGCACGGAGCCGGTTGGCTGCGAACCGGCTGATTCAGCGATCCATCGTCCGGCCCCCAGTTCCTGCCAGATCACCTGCGCCATTTGAGATCGACAAGAGTTTCCAGTGCAGAGAACAAGAACTGTCTTCAAACGTCACCTCGCCAAGTGGAACAGGAAACTGACTGACACTGCCGAGTCAGCACGTTAACTGTCAAAATACAGACAAAATTCGTAGGGATGAGGCCGTAATCGCATCGGTTCGACTTCGTTTGAACGCTTGAAATCAAGCCAGGTATCGATCACGTCTTTGGTGAATACATCGCCGCGCAGCAAAAATTCATGATCGGCCTGGAGTGCATGGAGGGCTTCCTCAAGCGATCGAGGGGTCTTCGCGACGTTGGCTGATTCTTCCGGGGGAAGATCGTAGATGTCTTTGTCGAGCGGTTCACCAGGATCCATCTTGTTTTCAATTCCGTCAATTGCTGCCATCGAAAGCGCTGCAAACGCCAAATAGGGATTGCAGCCTGCGTCAGGACATCGAAACTCAATCCGTTTCGTCTTGGGATCGTTGCTGTACATCGGGATGCGACACGCCGCCGAACGATTGCGTTGCGAATATGCCAGATTGACCGGAGCTTCGTAACCAGGAACCAGTCGCTTGTAACTATTGGTCGTCGGATTGGTCAACGCCAATAGGGCAGGGGCGTGTCTCAATATTCCACCGATCGCGTACAGACCCATTTGGCTAAGTCCGGCATAGCCGTCACCCGCGAACAACGGCTTGTCATCCTTCCAAAACGAAAGATGCGTGTGCATTCCGGAGCCAGCGTCACCAAAAATCGGCTTGGGCATAAACGTCGCTGTTTTGTTGTGACGAAACGCCACGTTTTTAACGACGTATTTATAAATCATCATGCGATCCGCCATTTTCACCAACGGCCCGTACTTCAGATCAATCTCGGATTGGCCGGCTGTTCCGACTTCGTGATGTTGGCATTCGACGTCCAATCCACAATCGATCAACGTCTGCATCATTTCGTTGCGGAGGTCCATCATGCGGTCGACCGGAGGGCAGGGGAGGTAACCCTGCTGATAACGGATTTTGTGACCCAGATTGGGCCCTTCATCCCGTCCTCGGTTCCATTGCCCCTCGACACTGTCGATATGAAAAAACGCGGCGTCGGCGCGCTGGTCAAACCGGACGTCGTCGAATATGAAAAACTCGGCTTCCGGACCAAAATACGCCGTATCGGCAATCCCGGTGCGATTCAAATACGCCGTCGCTTTGCGGGCTACGAAACGAGGATCACGGCTGTAATTTTCATGGGTAATGGGGTCAACGACATTGCAAATGACGTTCAACGTGGGCAACCCCGAGAATGGATCGATGAAGTTCGTATCCGGCTGCGGCATCAGCAACATGTCGCTTTCATCGATTTTTTGCCACCCCCGAACGCTCGAACCATCAAATCCCAGACCGGTTTCAAAAATCGACTCCGAGAATGCACTTGCCGGAATGGTCGTGTGACCCCATTGGCCAATAAAATCGACGAATCGCAAGTCGACAGCTTTGACGTTGGCGGATCGACATAGCGCGATCACTTCTTTGGGAGTCAACTTCAGACCTTTCCGGGTGTCCAGCAAGCGGAGAGGGGGCGCTTGCTGATGGTAAAAAAATCAAGGTATTTCTGACATTCGATTCTGGATGCCAGCCAGGCTGATTCAGAGAAAAATTGGAATTTATGAAATGCAATCGCCATGCCATTGTCGTAAAGGTATTGCCATTGACCAGGAACTTGCCGTTATGTCAACGGTTTCGGTTGCTTGGTTTCCTAAGCCACATTCGAACCTGCCCAGATATTACTCGATCCTTGCCTCCGATTCATGCAGCCCACCGACAAATCGGTGAAAATTCGGCCCGTTCGGACGTGCCTTGGATTTATCGGTACTATAAAACCGGATTTCTTATTGTTAAGATCGGTCATGGTGATGGCGATGGAGCTCACGAGCGAATTGAAGATGCTGACTCGGTAAACCACTATCGTCGGTAAATCGCTATCGTCGGTTTATCGCTATCGAACGACCCCGCATCATCTGTTTGAAGTAAAGCGATCACACCTCCCAAAGACCACCAGCCCGGAAATCCGAGGCAACAACGTCCTGAAGATCTGAACCAAGAACCACGCACGAGTTTATGGAGTTATTGCGAGAATGAGCAAATCGAAACTAGAGTACATTTGGCTGGACGGTTACAAACCAACCCAAAGCCTGCGAAGCAAGACCAAAATTGTTTCCGATTTCAGCGGTGAACTGGCAGACTGTCCACGTTGGGCGTTCGATGGAAGTTCAACTCAACAGGCGGAAGGCGGATCATCCGATTGCCTGTTGGAACCTTGTGCAATCTACCCCGACCCAGAACGAATCGGCGGATACCTGGTCATGTGTGAAGTCCTGAACGCGGACGGCACGCCGCATGTAACCAATGGCCGCGCCACGATCGAAGATGACGACGACGACTTCTGGTTCGGTTTCGAACAGGAGTATTTTCTGTGGGACACCGAAACCAACAGTCCTCCCGGGTTTCCGATTGGTGGTTACCCTCATCCACAGGGACCGTACTATTGCTCGGTTGGCGCAAAAAATGCGCACGGACGGGACATGATCGAAGAGCATCTTGATGTTTGCCTGGCCGCTGGACTCAATGTCGAAGGTATCAATGCCGAAGTGGCCGCCGGACAATGGGAATTCCAGTGTTTTGCCAAAGGCGCAAAAAAAGCAGGTGACGAAGTTTGGGTCGCACGATACCTGCTCGAACGTGTTGGTGAGCGATATGGTCTGGCCATCGAGTATCATCCCAAACCCCTGGGCGACACCGATTGGAACGGTTCCGGTATGCATGCCAACTTCTCCAACTCGACCTTGCGTGAATGCGGAGACCAATCCGTGTACGAGCATATTTGTGAAGCGTTTGCACCGCGGGTCTCCGAACATATCGCCGTTTACGGGGCCGACAATGATCAGCGTTTGACTGGCAAGCACGAGACGCAACGAATTGACCAATTCAGTTATGGCGTCTCCGATCGCGGGGCCTCGAT
>JAHEBQ010000048.1 GCA_024642205.1 Planctomycetaceae bacterium
TCACCGAGTGGAGGGATTTCTGGGGGCGGTTCGCGCAGCATGGGGTCGTCAAGTCGAGGGATTTCCGGCGGCAGTTCGCGCAGCAGCGGGTCACCGAGTGGAGGGATTTCTGGGGGCGGTTCGCGCAGCATGGGGTCGTCAAGTCAAGGGATTTCCGGCGGCAGTTCGCGCAGCAGCGGAACACCAAGTCCTGGGATTTCCAACGGGGGTTCGCGTCCCGGGATTGCAATTGGCGGACCGTCAAGCCGTGGAGTGACTGGATTGAGTAATCGCGGCAGCACTGCCTCCAGCCCGTCGTTCAACCGAGGTTCATCGGGTAACGGTTCGCGAGGCGGAGCGCCTGGCAGCGATTCGTCGAGTACGACCCGTTCCCGTGGAAATAACAACTACGGCGGAGGCGATCGAACGAACAACAACGCAGGAAATTCCTATGGAGGTGGACGTGGAATGACTTACGGCGGTAACAACTATTCCGGAAGTGGATCCAATCAAGGCGGAAGTCGCAGCGGTGGCAATCGCGGGGGGGGATATTACAACGGCGGAAGAAACTACGGTGGAAAGTACTACGGAGGTTACTCGGGCTATGGTCGGAGCTACAACCAACTTTATTTTGGACCAGGTGGATTCGGCTATACCTACTACGGCAATGGATTCGGCCTGTCCATCGGCTTGCCGTTGGGGGGATACTACGACAGCTATCCGTATTACAGCAGCTACCCGTATTACAGCGGCTACGCATTGGCACAACCATACTATGTCGAGAGCTATCCTGAGCCCATTTACAGCGACTACCCATTGTCCACCGAATTGATGACATCGAATGTCGGTGTCGTCGAAACTGCGATGGAGACTCCGACCCGACCGACCAGCGGCGCCGAAGACGGTCCGTCCGTGATTTCGGCGGCGGGAATCGCGGGTGACTACCAGGCTCAAGCAGAACAGGCGTTTCGCGAAAATCGCTTTGAGGACGCGATCCGATTCTCAACCCACGCAATCATCGAAGACGGCAACAACGGGAAACTCCACTTGTTTGCTTCGCAAGTGTTTTTTGCATTGGGAGATTATCGTGCTTCCGCCGCAGCGATCCAGCGGGCAGCATCGCTTCTGGACAAGAGCGAGTGGGGATTCGTGGTTGAGAATTTCAAGCAGTTTTATCGTGGCAAAGAATATGTCAACCAGATGAATGCGTTGGTTCAGTTCACCAAGGAGAACCCGGAACTTCCTTTCTTACATTTTCTGCGTGGGTACCACTACAAGTATCTTGGCTATGATGAGGCTGCTCGCGCACCTTTGACCCGCGCGGTTGAACTTGAAAGCCAGGACAAATTGGCTGCGGAACTGTTGGTGATGGCAGGTGGTAAGCTCCCGGAGAGCGTGAACCCGCCAAATTCGGACCCCGTCAAAGCCGAGGAACCGCTGCCGGCCAACGGCGTGCCTGATCAGACGTTGCCTGCCCAGTCACTACCGGAAACGGTCAAACCTGGCGTGCCTGCTGCGGAAGAGAAAACGGTGATTGAAACCGAGGAATCAACGCAAGAATCAGACAAGGTCGACAATTGATGGCCAGTCGGGCGGGAGGGCCGGCGATGTCAATGCAAACAAATCAGACGAGAAACGGTATGGATAAACAGTGGTCCAAGGATCGGCGATGGTATTGCAGGTGAAACTTGACTGACGTACATGACCTTGGTCTCATCACCAATGTGGAAGTGCTGAAGCGGTTCGTCTCGGTAGAAGGGCGTTTTGTGATCGATGCCGGATGTGGAGGGTTGACTTGGACTCGCCATTTGTCCGATCAGGGTGCTCGTGTGCTGGCGATCGATCCTGATCCGGTTCAGGCAGAATTGAATCGTGCGGCAGACCCAATACCCAACGTCGAATTTGAGGAGGCAGGGGCAGAGCAGATTCCACTTGATCGCTGTTCCGTTGACGGCGTCTTTTTCAGCTACTCGCTACATCATATTCCCGCCAGGATTCATCCCCGCGTATTTGAAGAAGTTCGTCGTGTTCTCAAACCAGAAGGATTTCTGTACGTCATTGAACCGGCTGATTGTCCGATCAACGAAGTGATGAAGTTGTTCCACAATGAAGATCGGGAACGAGCGGCCGCCTGGAAATCGCTGGAGCAACTTGCCGATGATTCATTTCGGTCGGCACAGGTTGTCACGTATCATGGCTATTCACAGTACGATTCATTCGATGATTTCGCCGGGCAATTTTCCAATCGTTCATTCAACTCGTTGTACACCGAGGCAGAAGTGCGAAGTCCCGAGGTGCAGGAAGCGTTCGAGCGGCTTGGTCACCCGGACTATCGATTCAAATCATCAAAACGAGTTATGTATCTACAGCATCCGGCGCCGCTTTGAACGGTTGATCAATTTGGGCCGCCACAAGGCGACTCATGTCAGGACACAATCATTGTTCGGGACTTCGTGACTTCCGCCGGGCGAAGCCCAGGAACTTGAATACGGATTTGCGGCGTCAGAAGATGTGAGCATTTACTATGTGACTGCCGGGCAAGGTCCGCAGTTGATCATGTTTCACAGTCTTCCTGATTATTGGTACAAGTAGAGAAAACAGGTGCCGGAGTTGGTAAAGACGTTTGAAGTCCTGGCAATCGACCAACGCATATGACCAAAGCGACAAACCGGACGGCGTTGAAAACGATACGCTCCCGCTACGGGCAGAAGATATCAGCAAATGGATGTGACATTTTCGTGGGGAAAAACGGTGTTGGTCTGGCATGTCGGGGGTGTGGTTGCGTTGGCGGGACTTGTGCCATGAGATATCCGGCGGCGGACGATTGACTGGTAATCCTGTACGCCCGCATCGAGCGGGATTGCAACGGGAATTGGCCAATAGCGAAGATCAGAAAGCCGCATTAATAACTTCTTTACCAAGGGAAGAACCTACATCGGTGCCAACCAGGGTGATGATCAGCAACAGCAGGTTGGCACCCAGATAAAGGTATCTGAACTAACCGGCGCTCTGCCGATTCCAGAAATTCTGGCCATGACATTCGTGCCGAAAATGAACGCGAAAATAGCGTAAATCAAGGCCGGAGGGGATTTCAAGTTTGTGCCCCCGACCGTTTTCAGAACTGGTCTCGGCACGCTTATTCCAATCGAATCACGGGTTGCACCACGCAGCTTGATTCCCGACCCGATCAAACCTGGCATGATAGCGTTCGCAAACCAAATGGCCACATTCGTAGCACCGGGTAATCAGCGCCGATCGTGTGGATCCCTTGGACTTTCAACGAGAAACGACCAATCCGTAGAAATGGCTGAACTGACCGATGACAAGTGATGGGGCGCCGTAGGCGCGTTCGAGGAAAACCGCTCTTTGTCGTGTCAGGTTGTTTGTCCTTCGAAGCAGACGAATGGATCATCCATCGCGAAAAATCGCAATGTACTTGGTTCCCGGGCCTTCGTTCCTCCACCCGGCGGGGAATGGGCCCATTCTGTCAAATGGTTTTTAATGGGTTGAGTTCAGGATTTTCAAATGTTGGCGCGGAAACTGCACTGGTTTTCGTTTCAGGGACGAATCCCGGATTTCATATGGATCGGTTCAGTCAAGCTGGGTTTTCGCGTCAAACGGGTCGAGGGTTATGGGGCTGAAGAGATGAACGAAAGAGGAACCAGGGCAAGGGCAGGCTCAACACGGTCCGGCGGTTGGGAACAGGTCGAAGGGCGGACCTACCCGCTGGGAGCGAGTCTCGTTCCAAACGAACCGTCGGTCAATTTCGCCCTCTATTCCAAGCATGCGACATTGGTTCGCTTATTATTGTTCAAGCCTGACCAATTGGACCGCCCTGTTTTGCAATTTGAGTTTGACTTTTTGAAACATAAGTCCGGTCCGGTCTGGCATTGTCGATTGTCGCTGGAGCAAATTGGCGAAGCGTGTTATTACGGATATCAGGTTGACGGACCGTCTCCTTCGACAGGATTTTCGTATCATATTTTCGATCGCGAAAAACTGCTTCTCGATCCGTACGCGAAGTCCGTTTTCTTCCCGCCAGGTTTTGACCGACAAGCTGCCATCGATCCAGGATCCAATATTGGACGGGCGCCACTCGGTGTTTTGCCACATTTGGAATGTGAGTTTGACTGGCAGGATCAACCCAGACTTTATCACGATAACGACCTCGTGATCTACGAAATGCATGTGAAAGGGTTCACGGCCAACCCAAACTCGGGCCTGGACTCCCGGGAGCGTGGGACTTATTCCGGTGTCGTCAAAAAGATTCCGTATTTGACCGAGTTAGGCGTAACCGCAGTGGAGTTGATGCCGGTTTTCCAGTTTGATCCTCAGGAAGACAATTACTGGGGATACATGCCCCTCAGTTTCTTCGCGCCGCACAACGAGTATTCGATCGGCGGGAGTGCGTGCCAGCAGTCGGATGAATTCCGCTGGATGGTTCGTGAACTTCACGCGGCCGGAATCGAGGTCATTCTGGATGTCGTCTACAACCACACCTGTGAGCAGGGATTATTCGGCCCGACCTATTCGCTCAAGGGGATCGATAATACCACCTACTACATGCTTGATCCAATCGCTGACAACCCGTTTGTCAATTTCAGTGGAACTGGCAACACGTTACACACGGTAAACGCGGCGACTCGACAGTTGATTATCGACAGTCTCCGATACTGGGTCGAAGAAATGCATGTTGATGGATTTCGATTTGACTTGGCATCGATATTCACACGATTTCCTGATGGTGGAATCAACACCGACGATCCTCCAATTTTCAGCCAGATTGCCGCGGAGAATGATTTGGATGGTGTGCGTTTGATCGCCGAACCCTGGGACGCCGTTGGTACTCAACAACTCGGAAGAAAATTCCCCGGTCACCTTTGGATGCAATGGAATGCGGACTATCGCGATACGGTTCAGCGATTTGTCAAAGGGGACACGGGAGTGGTCCCCGAGTTGATGAGCAGGGTTTATGGAAGCGCGGATCATTTCCCGGACGATCGCATCGACGCATTTCGGCCATGTCAAAGCGTCAACTATGTCGATTGCCATGACGGGATGACGATGTATGACCTGGTGGCCTACAACGTCAAGAATAACTGGGCAAACGGGCATGATAATCTCGATGGACCCAAAGAAGTTCGCTGGAATTGTGGGTGGGAGGGTGACGAGCAGGTGCCGGACGAAGTCATTCGTCTTCGCAAGCAACAAATCAAGAATTTTTTTGCGATCTTGATGTTGTCCAACGGCACCCCGATGTTCCGGATGGGTGACGAATTCATGCAAACACAGCACGGCAATAACAATCCGTTCAATCAGGACAATGAGACGACGTGGCTGAACTGGAATCGCCTGGAAGAACATGCCGACATTTTTCGTTTCTTCAAAATGATGATTGCGTTTCGAAAGTCGCATCCCCTGATCAGCCGGTCCCGGTTCTGGCGGGATGACATTCATTGGTATGGTGCCGAGCATGGGGTCGATCTGTCCGAGTCATCGAAAGCAGTGGCCTGGTGCCTGCATGGTGAAGCACTCGAAGACAACGACCTGTACGTGATGCTCAACGCGAATGATCATGACTTGAATTTCGGAATCTTCGAGGGATCGTTGGGAGACTGGCGACGTATCGTTGATACTTCAAGGGTGCCCGGAGAAGACGTCGTTGAAGAAAGCTCAGCCACCGTCGTGAACTCCGCGTCCTGCCGCGTCAATTCTCGGTCAGTCGTTGTGTTGATCCGCTGACATTCAACTGAATGTGCCAGAATACCGGACGAGTGATTCGTGGTCAGCGTCTACCGCGGGGCGCGGGGATGGCCCCATCGGTCGCATTCGGTGACATGTTGGCCTTCACGGACCTGCCCTGAGTCGAGCTTCGAGGACACGGATTTGATATAGTCCAGCCGATCCTGATCACAATCAAACATGGCCGGGCGTTTTGCCGACAGTTCTTCCAATGATTGCATTCGATGCCGTTCCATGAACTGAATCAAACCTTCAATCAGGGTCCCGATTGCCGTCGGTCCGTCACGATAGATTGCCGACGTGACCATCGCCACATTGGCCCCCGCCAGCAGAACCTTGATCAAGTCGCTTGAGCTTCCGATGCCCCCGTTGGCAGCCAGGTCCATATCCGGACAATACGCGCGAACCCTCATGATCGATTCCAGTGAATTCAGGATCGACCCCGATTCGGTCAGCCCCCAACTGGTGGTCAGGTGAAAACTGTCCAGCCCGATGTCGATTACAGGCGATCGTCCAAACAACACAAGGCCTTGAACGTTGGGCAACAAACGCCGGGCCAGATGACTGAGACTGGTAAAACTGCGATCCAGTTTCAGGAACAACGGGATCGTTGTTTTCTCATGGAACTTCGTCGCGGTATCGACGATTGAATCCTCGACGTCACGCGGATCAGCGTATTCACTTGGCAATGGATTGCGAATGTACAATTCAATTGCATCGGCACCTGCGGCCTGAAGTTCCTCTGCGAAATCCAGCCAGTTACCGGCACATTCTCCGTTCAAGCTGGCGATCACAGGAATCGCGACTTGCGAACTGGCTCGTTCGACAAGCCTCAGGTACGACTCCGCATCGGCACAGGCCGTATCCACACGCATTCGCCTTGCGCGTGCCAAAACAGATTCATCGTGTGGAGACAGGGACGTGGCGTTGTGCCCTGCCCGGTCATTCCAAAGGATCACCTGCTCTTCAAACAATGAAGGCAACACAATTGCACCGGCACCCGCACTTACCATCGCTACCCGAATAAGTTCTTCTGCGGTTAGCGGGCAGGCCCCGACAATGACCGGTGACTTTAACGTAAGATTCCCGTATTTTGCCGTTAAGTCAAGACTCATCGTGGCCTCCAGAAGTTCCGGTCATGAAAAACGTGGGCACGCATCGGAAGTGGCTGACGCAGCGACAGTATTATCGCAAAATCCAATGTTCGGACAAGCAGTAACGCCAACGAGTTTCAAGAATTGAACAAATCGGGATTCAAGATAGCACATCTATGCGAACTTCGTGTTGTCCAAAGGTCGACATCGATCACAAACTGCGATGTTTGGACCCTCAGCCGAAAATGGGCAATTCAAATTATGGCAAGCGCGACCTGTCACGGTGGCGGATCCTGCCATCGTGACGTCGAGATTGAAAATTTGATTAAACTCCGCTCAGGTTTTTTGGGAAGCCGGAAATTTCATCGACATGGCACGCGCCTTTTGTTTTCATCTTGAATCTCGTTAAACTTAACGGACAGGAAACAGAAATGGCCTGGTGCGGAGGTCCTTTTGATCGGTCGGTCGAACTTTTTGATTGTTGTTCATTGCCATCTCGACGTATGATCGGTATCCATTTCCACAATTTCCAACTTCCCACGACCCGGAGCCTGGTTCCAAGATGCAATATTTACGTTTGCTGTTTTTTTTCGGAAGCTTTGCAATCGGAGTACCGGTGTATTCGCAGCAGCCCGAATCTCCGCTGGTCAATTCGTTTGAATCCTATCAGCGGATGAAACGGGAATCCGTTTTTGGCCTGCAGTGGATCAGTGTGGGACCGGTTGTCAACTCAGCTCGCGTGGAGTCTGTCCAGCTGGATCCCTCCTGTCCGGGAACCATGTACGTCGCATTCGGCTCAGGAAATCTATGGAAGACGACCAACAACGGAGTTACTTGGCGCCCCTTGTTCGAGAATCAACCGGCCCAGGGCATCGGTGATATTGCGTTGGCGCCGTCTGATCCAAAAATCATCTATCTTGGGACCGGGGAAAGCCTGAAGAAAGCCCGAAATTTTACCATGCCTGGTACCGGTGTTTATCGATCCGACGACGGCGGAAACCGGTGGCGTCATCTCGGTTTGTCTGACTCTTGGCATATTGGCGAAATCGCAGTTCATCCAACAAACCCCGATATCGCGCTGGTGGCGGTTTTGGGACACTTCTGGTCAACCAATCCAAATCGGGGACTGTACCGAACCGCCGACGGAGGAGCAACGTGGCAACATGTTCTGGCTATGGATGAAAAAACCGGGGCCAACGACGTTGTCTGGGCTCAAGATAATCCGGACGTGGTTTACGCATCGATGTGGGAAAATTACCCGGGTGTTTGTGGATCGAACAGTTCAGTCCACAAAAGCAGTGACGGTGGCATCACTTGGAAAAAATGCGATCGCGGGTTCCCGCAGGGGGATCAGATCGGACGAATCGGTCTGGCGGTTTCGCAAACTGATTCCGATAAAGTCTACGCTCTGGTAGACAATCGGGAGTTCGCGGAAAGCGCTGCCGCCGAGGTCTACAAGAGTCTGGACGGTGGACAGAACTGGGCACGGACCCACCAGTCCGATTTGCTGTTCTTTTCGCGGATCGGATGGTATTTCGCAGATATCTATGTCAATCCGGAAGACGACGAGGAAATATATGCATTAGGCGTGCGCGTGGCTCATAGCATTGACGGCGGCGCGAGTTTCGAGGTTCTCGGCGGCGAAGTGAATCACGTGACACCCAGTGTAGCTAGCGGTCTGCACCTGGATCATTGCGAAATGTGGATAAACCCGACTAACCCGAACCATCTCGTCCTCGGCAATGACGGTGGCCTGTACCAGAGCTTCGATAAAGGCGACACATGGATTCATTTTAACAATCTTCCGACGGGCGAGTTTTACGATATCACGGTCGACCAGGAATTGCCTTACCGAATTTACGCGGGATCGCAAGATGATGCTACCGTGTTTGGGCCTGCCACCGAATGGAATCCAACCGGCCCCGACCATTGGAAGTACTTGTGGATTGATCCCTGGAACGGCGGAGATGGCTGTATCACTCAAGTCGATCCATTTGATTCGAACACTGTTTACTTCAGCGCACAGGAGGGCGCATTTCAGCGAAAGAACATGAAGACCAATCGTTCCGTGGGGATTCGTCCAAAACTGCCTGAAGGACATGCGGGAAAACTCGAATTCAATTTCGTGGCTCCGATGATAATCTCACCGCACGATTCCAAGACGCTTTACCTTGCAGGCAATCATGTTTTCAAGAGCACTAATCGGGGTGACGATTGGACCCTCCTTGGCCAGAACATCGCGGTTTCCAAACATGAACAACGTCACTCGTTGGCGGCGGGGGCGATTGCCGAATCGCCAATGGTCCCAGGTTTGCTTTATGCCGGCACGGACAAGGGTGCTTTTTGGGTTAGCGAAGATGACGGAAAATGCTGGTGTGAACGTTCGGAAGGATTGCCGGTGGGATATATTCGCAGCGTCGTTCCTTCAAAGTATGGTGCTTCGAGAGCCTACGTGGCCGTAACCGGAATCAACTACGACGACTTTGCGACCTATCTTTTCTGCACCGAGGACCGCGGTGTGAGCTGGCATTCAATTGCAGCCAACCTTCCTGGCGAACCAGCAAATGTCATTTTGGAAGACCCGTTTCACGACAACGTCTTGTACGCGGGAATGCACCGGGGCGTTTACGTATCCGCGGACCGCGGGCGATCCTGGTCCCTGTTGGGCAAAAACCTTCCGGCCTGCAGCATTGCTGACCTGGCAATCCAGGAACGCGAGAAGGATTTGATCGTCGCCACGCACGGGCGCGGCATTTACAAAATGAACCTGGCTCCACTGTACGAATTCTTCGCTCAGAAGGCTGCTGGTACAAAAACCGACTATCTGTTCCCCATTCCCTGTGCACAACGGCCATACCTGAGTGATACCCGGCCCGGTTTGAACTTTCGCAGTTTCGAAAAAGCCACGATTACTTATTGGCTGAACCAGCCCGGCATGGTCGAAGTTTCTGTTTTTGCGGCGGGAGAGAAGATCGAGACAACAGAAACGACTGGTGAACCCGGGAAGCCAGTCGCGACATTTTCATTGGTTGGAGACAAGGGGCTGAATCAGTTCCGGTGGGACTTGATACTGAAAAGAAATCAGAGTTCAGCTCCCTATTTCATTAACCGGAAGCAGTATCTGGACGCCGGTTCCTATCGGCTTGAGATGGTGACAGAGGGGGGCTTGGTGCTGGAACAAACGCTCGAAGTCGGCGACGACCCGGATGAGGATTAGGCATTGTCCGAACGTCGGATGGAATTGGAAGAGCATCGCCTGAAGGAAGGATTCAATCAAGGGGCAAGTCGTGTTCGTTGCCAGGTGTCGCCGTCTTCAAGGAGGCAATATTGAATTCGATCATGCAAGCGATTGACTCCGCCCTGCCAGAATTCCATTCGTTTGGGTCTGACCCGAAATCCACCCCAGAACGATGGCATCGGGACAGAGCCTGTCGCAAATTTCTCCTTGATCTCCGCGAGTTTGGTATGCAGGATGCTGCGCGACGACACGATCGAGCTCTGGCTGGAAACCCACGCCCCCAACTGGCTCCCCCGGGGACGGAGGGCAAAGTACTTGATGGATTCGCTTGAACTGACTTTTTCCGCCGTCCCGTTAATCTCGACCTGCCGCTGTAACGCGTACCAGGGAAACAACAGCGAAACGTTCTTGTTGGACGAAATCTGAGCGGCTTTGCGACTCGTGTAGTTGGTGAAAAATACGAAACCGGATTCGTCAAAATATTTGAGCAGAACCGTTCGTTGAGTCGGAAATTGATCGGTCCCCACCGTGGACAGGATCATGGCGTTCGGCTCATGCATGCGGTTGGCATCTGCTTCCTGGAACCACAAGCCAAATTGCCTGACCGGACATGGCTCGAGTGCGTCAATGTCGATCGGATCATGCGCGTATTCTTGTCTTTGGTGGCTCAAATCCATCGCGGACCGACCAGGGAAATCGCTGCGCCAGTGTTCATGTAATTATACGCTCGGACTGGTTGAATTGAAGTTGGAAGGTAGTATAACGCCGGCAGAATGCCTGTCGCAATCTGGTCGATGGATTGATGCAAAGTAGTCCCCCGCTTTCCAGTCCCGGGTTTGGCTGACCTGCAGGAAAACCGGTCGGTCGATCCACTCATGGACCGAGGCCTGCTCCCGAATCGTCGTCATCAAATTTCCTCCTGATCCGAACGCCTGGGTCTCTCGCAGAATTTGGACGCTCGCTAGAACCCAAACGAATCCGAACTGGCAATCCCTGCTTTGCATCGGTTGCCTGATTTTGGCCTTGGTCGTCCCCCCAGGCGTTGCCGTGTTCGGTTTGACTCGAGAAAAATCATCGTATCAACCAATCACGACAGGCTTCGAAACGAAGTCGTTCGAATGTTGTCTTTTTCAGGTTTTCAATCGACCGAACGACCAAGCGAGCGGATCCGCACATCGCCGCGCAATTGCCTCGCTTTATATGTCCTTTTGGACCTGAGTTTGTTGGACGTGTCCCTTTGGCATGAAGATTGCGATTGACCAACCTGGTTCGCACATCGCACATGGCGACCCGATGATTTTCGAAAAGGATGGCCAAATGCCAAAGTCAATTCGCTGTTACGATTACGTCAATCAACCCTATGATCAAGTTTGTGAGGCGCTACGGTTAAAGTCGAATGCGGTATTTCATGCAGCGACGAAATCCGCCGAAGCCCGAGGTGGGGCGGTGGCGGCTGGCTTGCATGTGAAGTTCGCGGGATTTGAAATCACCAAAGACGTGGAAATTCTAATCAAGACCTACACCGAAGTCGAAAGCAAATCCGGCAAGAAAATGACGATTGGATTCGAATGGAAAGCGGCAGAAACATCGGGTCTGTTTCCCTCGATGATTGCCCAATTGGATATCTATCCGATTACCAAATCGGAAACGCAATTGGATTTTCATGGTCATTACGAGCCACCCCTCGGCATTATGGGAAAGGCAATCGATGCCGTCCTGGGGCACCGAATCGCGGAAGCTTCGGTACATCAGTTCGTTTCGGAGGTCGCGACGTATTTGAGGAATAATGCGCAGGTCCGCCAGGGCGATTGCCCGGCCTAGGCGACTGCCTCACCGGTAAAGGACTCCGAATTCGATACCGACAGCGAGCTAGAGCTAGACGGATGTTGCTTCCTCCGTGGTGCCTGTGGTTCCGAGCGATTTCGTGTTGCGAATGCTTGGCCGTTCGATCGGAAACAGGGCATTTGAGATCAATAATCCAGCGACAATCGAAACCGCGACCAGCATCATCGTGGAGACGATTTTGATACCGCCGGCTGTGTCTTCGTTGACCAGAATTTGCGACAACCCGAAAAATCCGAGACTTCCTGGCACAAGCAACAACAGGCCCGGCATTAACATGATGGCCGCGGGCCGATTGAGCAAGCGAGCAAACAGGTTGCTGAAGAGGCCGATCGTCAACGCAGCGCTCCAGGTTGCGGCCAACGGGCCAAGGTAGATTCCAGCCAGTTTGACGGTCGCGAACGCAATGCCGGTCGAAAGCAATATCCAGGGGATGTCGCGAACGCGCGACCGGAACAGGACACAGAATGTCAATGCGATTGGCAACAGGGCTGCGATCGACCATGCTATGCCGAGAGGCTCAACTGCGTTGGCGGGTTGCCTGGGAAGAAACCATTCTACCGTTCCATATCCCATCACGACGCCAAAAAACATTGTCAAAAATGTGGTCATGGCGCCAGCCATTCGCGCAGTGCCAGATGCCAGGTTCTGCGTCGCCAACTCGTTGACGCTGACCGTCACTTGCAGTCCGGGCAGCAGGATGACCAGTCCTGCCAGGAGGGTCAACTCCGCGTTGCCTGCTGAAAAAAAGTGATGTCCGACGCTTGCCAGGATTGTCGCGATGAATCCGGCTGCGACATTGGTCAGATGTCCGGGCAGCTGGAGTCGTTCAAAGCTCCGTACCAACAAACCAACGATCAGGCTGATGATTCCCGCCATGCCAACGACGGTCAAGTTGCCACCCAGAAAGATCGCGACCCCGGCCCCGACGACGCCATATCCCACAATGTTGATCGCATCACCATAATCATAGTTCGCAGTTTCAATTTCTTTCAGTCCGTGCCATGCTTGCGATACGTCGAGTGATCCATCTTCGATTTGTCGATACAGATCGTACAAGCCCGCCAGTTTTGCCAGGTTCGTTTCGGACGGCCAGACGCGAATAAGCCTGGTGAAATCGGCCTCGTGTTCAAATGTCACGAATAAGGACGTTGGTGTGGAAAAAAAACTCGCCGGCGCGCCCAGCGTTTCAGCGGCTTGCTCCATCCGTTGTTCAAGCTCGTAAGCGGGTGCACCGCTGGTATGCAGACTGCGGGCCAGTTGCACGATCAGTTCATGGGGTGATATCTGGGGTGCCGAATCGGCGGTGCTGTTGGCAACGGACACCTGTTGAACAACCAATGCAGCCAACTCTTCTACGTTTTCCGCCTGATTCACTTCGAAAGCCTTGGGGGGACGATGGATCGCCAGTTAGGTTGCCGCATCCAGATTCCACCTGCCGCGACATGGCGCTTCCACATCATATCAGGTCTATCGGTGGAAGCGCGAATCCAGATCGACGATTTGACGAGCGGTCAATGGTACCGCCACTTACCGTATTGCAAATATGGTCACCACGAGCTTGATTCGACGAACCCAGGCCGGTCATCACAGTTTGAACGCTTGTGCCGGAACCGGCGCTCCCGTGGAGGCCTCAGGTGAAAGGAAACCCAGAGCGTCAAATCGAACCAACACCCGCAGGTTCGATCGCCAGTCTTGGTCCAAAAAACTCAAAATGGATTCTCGAGTCGTCGACGCCCAGCTCCTTCAGCCCGGAGTAAATGGATTGCATAAATGGTCTGGGGCCACAAAAATAAAACTGGCCGATATTAAAGGGAGTCCATTGGCGAAGAACCTCGGTATCAACTCGCCCGGCGCGGTCACATTTTCCGGCTTCGACGTCGCCCTCCATTGGATCGTCGTAAATAACTTGAACCTCGACAAAGTCCTTGTCCGATATCAATTTGTATAACTCATCGGCAAACGCCTGAGTTCCGCTGTTCCTGGCAGCCTGGATAAAATGGATCGGGGCGATGACGCCCTCGGTTACCAGTGACTTGGCCATCGAAAGGAGTGGTGTCACTCCGACTCCTCCGGCAAGGAAAACAATCGGTTGTTCGCCGGCAGACTTTGGATCAATCGTGAATTCCCCGCAGGGCGGACCGATTTCCAGAACGTCACCCGGTTGAACAGCATCATGCAAATGCGTTGAAATCAAACCATCTGGAGCCTCCGCTTTTGGACCTGATTCTCGTTTAACGCTGATTCGATAATATTCCTTTCCCGGTTCATCCGAAAGGCTATAGTTTCTGGGAGAAGTCGGTGTCGTTGGATGGTCGATTCGAAGCGTGATGTACTGTCCCGGTAAAAAAGCTGGTAACGGCCCGCCATCCTCTGGCCGGAGATAGAATGACGTGATCTCGTTGCTCTCGCGCACCTTCTGGTCAACGATGAACCTTCGATAACCGGTCCATCCACCGGCGATCGCTTCCTGCAGTTGATAGATCGCCTGCTCTCGACCAATGCAAATATTGGCCAGGAATTCGTAAGCTTCCGAGACTGCGCTGATAATTTCTGGAGTCGCTGATTCACCCATGACTTCTTTAATTGCGGCCAGCAGATGTTTGCCCACGATCGGATAATGTTCCGGTTGGACACCCAACGAGCAGTGCTTCTGGGCGATCAACTCGACGGCAGGCGTGAGCGCCTTCAAGTTTTCAATATTTACAAAGTAGGCACAAATCGCATCCGCAAGCGCCTGTTGTTGAATACCGGACTGCTGGTGCGCCTGGTTAAAGAAAGCTTTGACCTCCGGATCTCCCTCAAACATCAAAGCATAAAATCGCCTGGTGATAGTCTCGGCATTGGCAGCGACAAGAGGCGTGATTGCCTTAATGATGTCGATCGTTTTTGGCGTCAGCATTTCTTGTTTCCCGTATGTAAAGTTGCAATTTTTGCTTGAATCAGCTAGTTTTCATATCTGCATGTCAAGGTATAGAATGGTAACGTGCATGTCAAGGTGTAGATCTGGCCGGCTGAATTTACTGGATGACTGGGGAGAAGTATGCTTTCAAAAACAGCGGAGTACGCATTGCGCGCGGTCGCCTGTATTTCCGCACGACCGGGTGAATCGGCGTCAGCGGATTTCCTGGCGGAGCGAACGAAAGTTCCGCGTCGATATCTACAACGCGTATTGCAGGACTTGGTCGCGGCGAAACTCGTGCGGTCTCGTTCCGGGCCAGGAGGGGGATACGAGCTGGTTGGGCTTACCGACGAGTTGACCATCCTGGACGTCGTCAATGCAGTTTCGCCGCTGGAGCGGATTCGACAATGCCCGCTCGGATTGGTGTCGCACACCCGACTTTGCCCGCTTCACGCCGAACTCGATCGAGCCTACGCCGCGACGGAAGCGGCATTCAAGGGGGTCACAATGAAAGCACTGATCGATTCGACCAGCCCCATTATTCCGCTGTGCGAACTCTCGGAGTGACGACCAGTGGACCAGCGGATGAGAAACTGGTTCTCCGCTTACGAGGCGATGGAAAGCTTGCAAAAACTCGGACCGGCGTCGAGCGTCATTCCTGCTCGTCTTTCACCAGGATGCAAGCCTGCACGTTTCATCGCCGGACTGGCTTTGCCAAACCTGATCATAAAAAGCAATTCAGATTACGATGTGAGAGATGCGGTGAGGCGGCCTGTGCCGAGTCCGGAAGTGATCGACAGTGTCACGACTTCCGTTCAAATTCAGTCGGCCGAAGTTTTAATAGACGACTAGCTTGTCAAACTCCTGCAACGCTTATAATGCATGTCGTCAACGCTCTCGTTCGTGCGGGGTCTCGTTGCCGCTTGACCACCAGGGAATCATTGATGAATTCGAAGCTTGGCAAACCGGCGGAACCGTTTGAGCTCAAAGACACTCAGGGTGAGCTCCATCGCCTCAAGGATGGTCTCGGGCATTGGCAGCTATTGGTTTTTCATCGGCATCTCGGATGACCGCCGTGTCGAGAACATCTGTCGCAGTTGCGGCAGCAGGAGGCTCGGTTGAGAAAGCTTGAGGTTCGCGTAATGGTGGTTACCTTTGACGCGGACTTCATGGCATTGGCTTACATAAAGGAAATTAATCTGCCGTGGCCACTGCTTTTGGACTCCGATCAGGCACTGTATCAAGCCTATGGAATGACACGCGGCAGTTGGTGGAATGTTTACGGTTTGCCATCGATCTGGAAATACCTCAAGTTGATTGCCCAAGGTCGGCTGCCCGGCAGACCGGGAAAAGACTGGCGTCAGCTGGGGGGTGATGTCTTGATCGATCCCCAAGGCGTTGTGCAAATCCACCACGTTAGTACCGGTCCGCATGATCGACCATCGGTTGATTCGTTGTTGTCACCCATCGAAGCTGCGCAATAAGTGTTGAACAGCGGCAGTTCCACACGTACGATTTTCGATTGATTTGTTGCGCACGTGTCCAGATTGGCGTTGTTTATTGACAGGCGACAGGCATCAATCGTCCGTCGTCGCGTCGGCTTCCAGGCAATCGGAAAGTCGAACCGAGGTAAACGCCTGGCGAGCCCGCTTGATCAGGTCTTCCCATGGCGTTGTGAATTGACGAAAAAACGTTTCCAATAGCACGGTCATGGATCGTTTGAGCGAATCCACCAATTTACCGCGTGGCTTCGAAATCAACCAAGAAAGCTGCCGTCATGTTCGCCTTATTTATTAAACCTGCAACCTTTCACCGAGGATAGTTGAACTCGTATGGTCCCAGGAAGAAAACGTCTCCGGTTGACGAGTCAGCTGGTCATGTTGGGTTTCGCTTTGATCTGCCACTGCCACGTGCGGGCCCAATCTTCGGGAGAGTTGAGTCAATGGCAGGTTTCCCTGGACCAAGGCCTGATCTTTCAGCCAACCCAGGTGCCGGGTGCGATCGAGGATCAAATCGATGTCGAGTTTGATGGCCGGTCAATTTACCGGACGAAACTCCCCAACCTTACCGTGGGCGAACACCAACGTCTGTTGCTCCATTTTCAGGCTGTCGCGACCGATGCGACCGTTTATTTGGGCGACCAGCCGGCAGGAAGGCATCTTGGCGGCTGGACCCCGTTTACGATTGACCTGACCAGCGAGTACCTTGCCGTCAATCGTAACCCGGAACAGGCTGCTTGGCTGCGAGTCGAGGTTGACGAGAAGGTCGGGCACAATACCCAGGGATTCTTGCCGGTCATCACGAATCATTTTGGAGGGATCTGGCAGCCGGTACGTTGGGAATTGACGGGGGGCACGGTGCTACTGCAAGAGGCCATCGCGGTTCTGGCTGATTTTGACAATCGGCAGCTGTCAATCGAGTTTCCAGTTCTGCAGGCCAATTCCGATGGACATGCCTGGGCCTACTCCATTCGACCTTTGAAATCGCATGGCAATGAACCGGACGGCCAATGGGAGTCTCTCCCGGTAATTTCCTCAGGTCGAAACAAGGCGGATACCAGTCATATCGAATCCATGGAAGCCGGTGATGCCGAGTACGTTTACTCAGCCACCGTAGCAGCGCCTGCGATGTTGAAACGCTGGTCGCCCGATTCACCTCACCGTTACGAGATTCGGGTTCAACTTGAATCGGCACCTGATGCCGAATCCGAATACGGGAGGCAGGGGTCCGATTCGAATTCTGCTTGTGTCAAAATGGGTTTCCGAACGTTTGACGTTGATGGAGATCAATTTCGCCTCAATGAAAAACCCATTGCCATACGTGGATTGCTGAACTGGGGATACGCTCCGCCTCTTGTCGCACCGTCGCTGGAGGAACAGTGGATGATTGACGAAATCCGGTTCGCGCAGTTGCGAGGGTTCAACTTGATGAAGTTTTGTCTCTGGGTTCCTCCCCAGCGTTACCTTGAGTTGTGCGATCAAATGGGCATGTTGACGTGGATGGAATATCCCACCTGGCACCCACAATTGGACCAGAATCATGTGGCGGAATTGCAGCGGGAGTACGCCGAATTTCATGAATACGATCGAGTTCATTGCAGCATTGTGTTGCGTAGCCTGACCTGTGAAACGGGACCGGGTGCCGACCTGGATGTTGTTAAGTCGTTATACGATCAGTGCAAACGATACGTGCCGGATGCCGTATTGGAAGACGACAGTAGCTGGATTGAGTGGAATCGGGTCCACGACTTTTACGACGATCATCCCTATGGAAACAACCATACCTGGGTATCAACCCTGAAGCGGCTGCAGGAATATGTCGCCGAGCGCCGATTGCTGCCGTTGGTGCTGGGCGAAGCGATTGCAGCCGATACCTGGACGGCTCCTACCGATCATGCGATCGCACTGGCGAGTGAACACCCGGCTCACGGCGCTCTTTCGGTTGCCGATGCCTTGCGTTGGCAGGCGGAAATCGGGTTGATTGCCGAGAAGCGAAATCGAACGTTTGAAGCGGCTTCGTTGTTACCGCAGTCCCGGCACTACGGCATGCTGATGCGAAAGTTTCAAATTGAGGCTTATCGTCGCGAAGTTCCCCAGGGAGGATACGTGATCAGTGTGATTCGGGATTTTCCGAAGGCGGCCATGGGCTTGATCAACTTTGACAACCAGCCCAAACACACTCCTGAAGATTGGGCGTTTCAGGATTCCCGCATGCTGATTCTCTCAACCGAGAATGATCGACGCAGTTTCGACGGCGGCACCAGTACTCCATTAGGCCTGTTGTTGAAAAACGGTTCGCAGGACCGGGTTGAAAAAGGTCAATTGTATTTGAGTCTGAGAGACAGTCTTGGGAACAGCAACTCGCAAACCGTTATGGAGGTCGACGCTGTCGTTGCGGGTAGTTCCCTGCACATGAAATCGACGGTCACTTTGCCATCTGTTAATGCGCCGACGCGGTTGATCCTGAAAGCAACCTGGTCCGCCGGGGAATTTCGAGGAATCAACGAGTGGCCCGTCTGGGTATTTCCCAACTCTCCGAGTGAAAATCCGAAATTCGTCGTACATCCCTCAGCTGAAAGCCTGGTCGATGAGCTTCCGATCACCGCGCTTTCCTGGAAATCAGATACGACTGACTCCCGTGGTTTACACGATACACCGATTCTGGCCAGACATTTCGACCACGAATTGCTCGACAGACTTACCACCGGTCGACGCGTCGTAATGATCCCGGATGGCGAGTCGGGCAGTTTTCCATTATCGGAACATTGGTTTTTACGTGGTGCTCCCGTGGTCTTGCCGCGAACGGCCGAAACCTGGCAGCAACCTTTTTCTCTCGAACGAGCCGGAGAGTCGGAATCGCAAAACATGCTGATGGAATTGCAGCACTTCGACCTGGCTGGTCCGGTCGTGGCAGACATCGATCACTACCTTTCGCTCGTCGACCCGACCCTGATCCTGTGGGACAATCATGATTTGGCCCGGGTGAAAACTCACGGCCTGGTATTTGAGATGGCCGTGGGCCGTGGGCGGCTGCTGGTTACAGCCTTGAAGCACAGCGGACGAACGAACTCGGCCGGTCGCTGGTTGTTCCGCGAGTTTCGCCAACAGGTAATGCGCGGTGATTCGGCGATGGGTGCCGAAGCAGGCATTGAAACGCGGATCCGTTTGGACGCGGAGATAAATCGCCGATCCGTATTGCTTCACGAGGATCCCTGGAAATTCCAACCCGATCCGGAAGGAATCGGAACGGGCCAACGATGGTTTGAACCTGGATTTGACGATTCAAGGTGGTCGGAGATTCGCGTGGACCAGCATTGGGAGGGACAAGGCCATGACGGGCTCGATCATTGGGCTTGGTATCGGCGCTCCATTCGATTGGCGGACGATTGGAAATCACCAACCACATTTTTGAATTTTACCGGGATCGACGATTACGCGGTGATTTATGTCAACGGAATCAAGATCGGCACCGCTGGAGATCTGGAATCCAAAAGAACGGCGTTTGATGATCGAATTAGTCTTGATGTTTCCCGGTTCGCCGGTCCGGGGGAGTTATTGCAAATTTCGGTCGCTGTCTTTGACTGGTATGGTGCCGGCGGTATTTTTCGACCGGTAACGCTTTCAACCGAGCCCCTGAGTGAGAATCCGCCCATCCTTAAGTGAGGGAGGAGTCTGGCAATTGGAAACCGGAGCCGAAGACCCAGCTGATTACAGCGAGTGATCGGAGAGTTGCCATTGCGAATGAGCAATCAGTGACGCGACTTCAGCGATGACGCAACGGTCGAAATGATCTAGAATGTCGCAATGTCAATTTTGAGAGCTGGATCGAACGGGATTGGGCCAACAAAATAACCGTCCATTGGTTAATAAGCCAACGACATCAAAAACGTCCTCGGTCAGGCATTCGGTCTCATGTCGTGAGTATTGAGCTGTATTGATTCACACAGGCATTTCGGTTGGCGGGCATTGAAAAACCTGTAATTTCATGTGTTCGTGAGCCGATGGCTGGCCCAGGTCAGTCAACCCGGAAAATGTCCAGTACTGCGACCTTGTTACATGTGATGGTTAATCCCTACAAGCCACCTTCCCATACCGAATTAACCTCGAAGCCAGAGCCAACCTGGTTTCCCGGTCTTTTCCTGTGGTTTTATCCGGGTCTGTTGGTGTCATCACTCTACGGTACATGGCTCGCGGCATGGCTGGTTCTTGGTCACATGCCCCGACCATCGATCGACGATCCAAAGGGCCTTGGAATTGCCGTTGGCATTCCGTATCTGTTTTTCGAATTGCTCCTCGTTGGATTTCCCGCAGCGGCATTGCTCGGGGTGTCGATGCAATTTTTTGGCACGCGTCATGCGTACTTCAAGAGGGTTTCACTTGGAGTCTTGTTGGCCGCCAGTTGGGCGATTGCGATGGCAATACTACTGTGGGATCCATTGTCGGTGGTCGATTGGTACATGGATTGAAAAGGTGCCGGTCACCGGACGCGTGGGTCCGGGGTACCGGGGCGAGGCTGTTGATTGATCGTACTTCAAAACAACACTTGCGTATCATCTTCCTCAATCGTTCCTGGCTGTCGAAGGGTGTCCGTCGAGACCGTCGTTTCAGGGGTGAATTTGACGGGCGTTTTTCGACGTTTCAACAAACGTCAGCATGGAAGCGGGATTCCGACTCGACGTGTTCATGGCGACTGTTGACAGAATCCAACGATGAGCGATCCACTAAAGTTCTGACCCGAGGCCAGCGCTTTCGTCTCTGGAATCCATTGAAAAAACAGGTTTTGAGGCGATCGCCTGTGTTTTCCTGCCATTGATTTGGAATTGCCGGACCGGTCTTTTGCGAACGACTTGCCACGGGTTGATTGAATCGTCGCCTGAAAGGCGATACGAAGCGACAGTCGATTATTTGCCCGTCACGATGAATTCCTGGTACGCTGAGTTTTCGGCTTTGTCGGTTACTGGACGAACAACCCACAGCAACCAGCGAAACTCGCCGAGATCGTCGGTGCTGGATCGAATCTCGGTTGCCTGGAAGTTCTTCGCCGGTTGGCCAGTTGTATCGACTTCACCGATCAGCCGAAATGCAGAACGATCCACTACATCCCAGCCTGGATCTGTCAGCGAATTTGAGCCAAAAATGACATATCGCTGGGAGCCGCGGTTCCCATTTTCGTTGAACGTCACGGTCCCGAGACTTTGAATCGAATATGACTCGCCGAGTGATACCTTGTAGATGCCGCCGGTCGTTTCATTGGCAAACACCGGGCCGTAGTCTCGCGACAATTTCCTGTCCCCGAGGACCGTCGCCGGTTGGTTGTGAGATTCGGGTCGTGTTGCCACGCTCTTAAATTGAATCGACTCCTTCAACGAGACTTTCAGGTTTTCAAACGATGGTTCGTTCGATTGGATCGTGTTGAAATACGAATACCGCGGAACGCTGAGCGATTGTTCCCTCTGTTGTCGGACGATGACGACACGCATCGAATGACCGGCCAATCGGTTCTGAGCCGTTCGAAGGTCGGCGACCGATCTTACTGGATCGTCATTGATTTTCTGAATCACGTCGTTCTGCCTGAATCCGAATTCTGCCGCGTCCGAGTTCTGGGGTACGCTGGACAGAAGAACTCCCGCCAAGTCCCTGCTTACTCCAACGGAAGAAAACTCTTCGCCCTGCAAGTCGTGAATTGTGGCGCCGATCCAGAAGTGTTCGATCATTTTGGGCGTAACGGACGGACGGGAGTTGAACGGGTTTTCCTGTTTTCCGGTGGACATTGCAGGAGTGCGGGCCAGTTTCTTGAGTTCGGGAAGCTGCACGCCAAACCGATCCATCGGAAAGTTCGTGAAGCCAAGTTCAAGTGCAGGCGAATCCTTGTCGACCGTAAAGTCACCGGCTTCTGGATTCGCGAACCTGGCGTCGGCAACGACGGAATGCTCGTCCCGGCCGCTTTGACCCGCCAGAACACTTGCTGCCGAGGGAACTTCTGCGCCCGGCAGGTGCAACAAGTTGTGATCCACATCGCCGCCCCATGGAACGGGGACCCGGATGGGTCGGTACGTTGTAAAGACGATGTTTTTTCGGAAAACATCGTTACTGTTCCGGTACCAGACATGGGGGTGGAACGAGTTTGACACCATGATATTGTTCTCGGCAATCCGGTGAAATCCTTCGCGAAATTTCAGACCGCCTGAGAGCATCAAGTTGTTGTAAACATGATAGTTGCTGGAGCCGTCATCGAGATCGATGTCCCAGCCGTGGTCGCATCTCCAGCGGCTGTTGCGAATGATATTGATGTTGACCATGTCCAACCTGGCAAGTTCCGGGAGTCGATCCTGCGGAGCCTCTGCCAGTCCCCAGAAACGATCACGCCCCCAGGAATTGAAACTGCCGTGATCACCCGTTTCGAGGACCGTATCAAAAACATCGCAAAATTCGATCAAATGTCCGCCGAAGGTTCCTTCGCTGATGTTGATGCCCGCCCGCGGGACTTCGTAGATCGAGCAATGTCGAATGGTAATCTGACTGGACATCGAGATCTGCACACCAGCCGTCTGTTTTTCGAATCGGCCGGTTCGCTCAATCAAGCAGTTTTCGACAAGGCACTTTGAGGGGTACTCGTTGGACTGTGGGCCGGGCGTCCGATCGATATCGAAAAACGACAGGCGATCGTCGTAATTCAGCAGCGCATTGCGCACGGCTTTTGGATTCCCGACGAAGCAGATTCCGTTGCCGCCTGCGTCATGAACGTGACAACCGACGATTTCGATATTGCGATTGTAGTCATTGATGAACACTGCGTTGCCGCCGAGTTGATTAAAAACGCAGCGCTCGACGCTGCAGTTTTCGGCTCCGTCAAAAAAAATTGCACCGCCGCGGAAAATGGTCCAATCGCTGCGTAGCAGAGGTTCGCGGTTATCCATGAATGTACGTGCGGCGTGCCGAAATTCCAGGTTCTCCAATTTGATGTGCTGCACTGGCGACGTCGGTGTTCCCTCCAACTCGATAAGTTGGTTCAGGCGAACGACTTCCAAATGTGCCGTCGTCAGGTCAACGCCATCAGCAGGTTTGTAGTAGAGCATGCAGTTCCCTGCATCGTGAAACCACTCACCATCGGCGTCAAGTTCCTCGAAGATGTTCTCCACGAAACGATGTTGATCGTGCATTCCCATCTGCCGGTTGTTTTGCCAGCCTCCTTCGTAGGTGACTTCACCATTCTCATCCTTGCCCGTGATACGGTAGTGGTAGCCACCCCAGTGCGCTCGATGCATGGCGTGAATGAAACCGCCAGAAGGGTCCTTCCAGTTAGCCGCGCGCTGCCTGCTGAAAGCGTCCGCCGCGAATCCATTGAAGTGAGGCACATTGGGATCAAAATTGGGGTAACGCGCCATGTGCTGACGAGTGCCGTTGACGAAAAGTTGATCAATGACCAGACCGGAAGGAGTTGCAGCCAGAAAGATACCGTTTTCGTGCGGAAGCCAGGTTAGGTCGAGGCATTGTCCGCCACTGATGATGACGCCATTTTCCGTTCCGCGATAAATCACGGGATGTAATTGGCTGCCGGAATCTTCATGCGTCAATTTCAGGGGTTCAGGCAAATAGTAGGTGCCTGGGTGAAGCCAGATCGTGACGGCCTCGTGACCCGCGAGTCGGCGAGCAGCCTGTTGGGCACGTTGGAGGGAGACGAAAGGATGTGTCTCGGTGCCATTGTTTTGGTCATTTCCCAAAGGGGAAACGTGGATATCGATACCGAATGTCGAACTGGTGCCGGATACAACAACAATGGTAGTGACGAGCAACGTCTTGAGCCGTAATCGGATTCGTCGCCAGGACTCTTTTGCCATCAGACCAAAAGGGAATCCAGGAAAATCTGGTTTCAAGATCGTGGTAACGCGAGTCGCTGGAATATCGTAGGTCATTCTCGGTTTCCGGGTCGAGTTCAATAAAATGCTGGAAAGCGGTTGCGTCCGCCGTCAGCAGGGCTCGTGTTCAATGCGCTGCCTGTTGGATTGCTATCTGGACTTGCCACTTCCGCGAAGATTTGAGCGTCATGACGGTCACGGCTTTCTCGAAAACCGCTTTCATGACTCATGGTCAATCCGCAGTCTAACTTGGTTCCCGCCGGCCGCCAGTATCAATACTGGCGGATCGCGCAAGATCGCCTGACAGATCAACCGGAATGACGAAGCGTTGGCTGTTTCGATGTTCGCAGTTAGCGTTAACAGATCCGCAAGTATTTTTCCGTTGGCTGGATTCACGTCGGCAAACAACGGAAGGATGCGTATTGCCAACCTCGGACTGCATCAGCCTTCCTGGATCGCAACGTGGGTGCTCCAAAAGGCCCAGAAGCTGGACGCAGATGTCACCAGGCAAACCGCGGCCCAGCCAATCATGTTCGTATTTTCATTGACTTGATTCTCTTGGTCCAATGGTGACGAGCGTTCAGGTCAACATTCAAGAAAACGGGTCAAGTTGGCGATTGCAATTTGCAGTTTTTTCAGGAAGGATTTTTCGTGTCGAATCAAATTGAACTGGGGATGCAACCCCCAGACTTTTTGTAACTGTCGATCGATCTCGACGGCTTCTTCCAGCGATTCGGTTCGTGTCGGGTTTCCGCCTTCGATGGAAAAATGGCCAACCGCAGCAGTTTCAAAAAAAATAACGGCGTCATACCGAGCCAGTTCTTTTTCGACCGTCGTATGAAGTGACTCAAAAAAATCACCGTTCCCGTCTTCCGGCCAGTAAACGGAACTGTCCAGGGTGCCGCGATCACACAGTAGAATTCGATCGGGATATGAGGCCGAATGGATGTCCTCGAGATTTCTCTGGACATGGTAAATTGCCGACTGCGCAGAGCGTTTGGCGTGGTGCGCTTCGGGACGGGGAAACCCCCCGGAAAACAACATGGTGGCGGCTTCCGGGACGATCACGATTCGATCGCCGACTTCCCGCCGCATCAAATCGGCCGCAGTTGTTTTTCCTCCGCCAGGACCACCCGTCAATACGATTCGATGGCAACGCGAATTTCCATTTGGCATATTCGATCTCATGTTAGGGGACTCAAGTGAATTCCTGGTTTATTGGATTTTCTGGTTCGGAGCGCGGTTCGGCCAAACGTGAAACAGCGTCAGCACGTCAGCTTGCCATTCTTTCAGGACGCAAGTGATCAGGGTCGCTTCGAGATTGGTCAGCGTGACGGAAATCATCGTCAGGCGCAAGGGCCAAACCGCCCAATCCAGAACGAAACAGACACCTGCAATCAGGGCAAGCCACTGTGTAAACTTGGCGCCGTAAGTGTGGTAGCTTGGGACACGACCGTATTTCCATAAGCCGGCACCGGTCGTTACAGCATAACTGCCCAAACCGACGGCCAGCCAAATCCATTCGTGCTGAATGGAATCCCAGCAGAGCATGATCATCCCACCCAGTAGCCCCACGTAAAGCACGGCATCAGCTGTGCTGTCCAGCCTCGCACCAAAATCAGAGCGCTGATGAAGCCAGCGAGCCAGTTTTCCGTCGATCCAGTCCGACAGGCTCAATGAAAGGAACAACCCAACGAACCAATATCGCCAACCGACGAAAGCAAACCCCAGCAGCATGAACGAACCCAGCAGCCGGATAAAACAGATCACATTGGGGACGGTAACAATTGAGTCCCTGTATCGCTCGTCCCGTGGCTCAACGGCTCGTTTGCTGTTTGGTCGGTTCTTTGTCATCGTCATTTTCCCACAGGATTAACGGAAAGCTGATCGAGCAATACGACAAAGTAGTAGAAAACGGGACCGGTAAAAATCAGACTGTCAATTCGGTCAATGACACCCCCCATCCCCGGCAATAGCGAGCTTCCGTCCTTGATTCCCGCGTCGCGTTTGATAGCTGACATGTTGATGTCACCGAGGAATCCCACAAGTGATATAAATATTCCGGCGATGATTGACAGCCCGATCCCCGAAATTGGGCTGCGTCCAAGCGTCAAGGTCGTCAATAACGGCGCCAGTAAAACCGACAACAACACCGTCGATGCGAGTCCGCCGACCAAACCCTCCAGTGATTTATTAGGCGAAACGCCGGGCGTGATTTTTCGCTGACCAAACTTTCTTCCAACCAATGCCTGCATAATGTCATTCGTTTCTGTCAACAATACAAGAAAAAGAAACCAGCCTACCCGACCCACCGACGGGTCGACGTCGGAACCGACATCGAACAGAAACAATGCATGGGACAATCCATAAATCATCAACATCGAACCCCAATACAAGCCCGCAGTGATTCTCGTGTAGTGTTGCATATCGCAGGTCGTCGATCGAACGGCCCCAAACAGCAACAGTGCGGTGATCGGAAAAAACAGCCTGGCCGCAACTGCTGATCCGCAGACAATCAATAGGTAGTGTATCGCTCCAACTACGAACAAGCAGCCGATTGCGAATCGCCCAATCTGTTCCGTCGTCCCGATCAGTCGCAGGTACTCACGCAGTGACAACACGCTTGCCAGAGCCACCAGAACACCAACACCAATCTGACCGAATAATGCAGCCGTCGACCACAGTAGAGCCAACAGCCACCAGACCTTCAAACTTCCGATGCGCTTCCTGGCGACATCCGGACTGGCGTTTCGCAGCGCGATCAGCCGAAGTGTGGTTCCAATCGACAACGCGCCAAATGTTCCGGCGATCATCCATAGCAGATTGGGGTTAAGGTGAAGCATTGGATTGCCTCTTGGCTGGCCATGAACCAATTGCTTCCAGATCGGTCAGTTCGTTGACCAGATCGGTACCGGCGCGAGATCGGAACCTGGAGATGGCCCAACGAATCAGAACCGGAAAAATAGTGGTGGCCGCGAGGATGGCAAACAGAATCGGATCAAAGAGTTGCCAAACGCCGGTTTGGGAAATCTTTGCCAATGTGGGGATGCGGGCCCCGACAAACACAAAAATCATTGTCCCTGGCAATACGCCAACGGCCGTCGTCCAGACGAACGTAGCCAACGAAACCGACGTCGCACCCGAACAGTAATTCACAAACGAGTAGGGTACGTGGGCCACTCGCATCATGATCAGATAAAACGCACCATCTTTCTCTAGATTGCGGTCGAGTTTTTCAATTAGTTTCCCGAAGCGCGATTTTACCATGTCCCGGACCAGAAATCGGGCGGCAATAAATGCGGCCAAGGCTGCGATCGTCAGGCCGAGGTCGACGATTAAAACGGCCTTCCAGAAACCGAATATCCAGCCAAACACAACCGCTTTTCCCATCGTACCCGGAACCAGTGAAAAAGCCGTGTAAATCGCCAGGCCCAACCACCAGCCTTGCCATGGATGCAGTTGAACAAATTCTCGCATATGAGTTTCATTTTCGACGATCCACTCCATCGAACCGAATTGGCGAATTAGCGCGCCGAGCGCACCGATCACCAGGATCAGCATGATCATTGCGAGCAATCGGGAGGTTACGGTTCTCATGGGCATATTCCGTGACATCGGACTTTGCATATCGTGCGCCAATTGCCCGCCGACAGGGAAATCGTCGTAGCGGGCGGTCATTGTTGCCTGGAATCACCGATGGCGCGCCATTACGCACGTTTTTTGCCAAAATGGCATTTGGCCGATCATCGGCTGGTTTGGTATGGCTTGTGCATTAACGTCATGGCCGGCGCCAGGCGTTTGTCGGCGGCGGATCTTCGCAGTAGGTTGGTCCCGGCAAACATACGCGATTCATCATCGAGGATTGGTCGAAGCGATGCACACGACTGACGAAAAACCGGAATTGACGATCTTGCATATTTCCGACCTGCACTTCGGGCCGCCGTTGGTGCACGAAGTGGCGGAGGAAGCGTTGCGAAGCGCGCATGACCTGGCACCCGGCGCGATCGTTGTCAGTGGTGATTTGACCCAGCGCGCCCGCCGAGACCAGTTCCAGGCTGCCAAAGCATTTCTCAATCGCTTGCCGAAGGCGCCGACCCTGGTGATTCCGGGTAACCATGACGTGCCGCTCTACCGATTCGTGGAGAGGATTACAAATCCGCTCGGGCTTTACAAAGAAATCATTTCCGACAACCTCAACCCGGTGTTGCGACTCGATTCGGCGGTGGTGATTGGGTTGGATTCGACGGCGCCCCGGACGTCGATCAGCAATGGCCGGATTACACCTCGGCAATTGGCGTTGTGTGAGCAGTCGTTTGCCCAGGTCCCTGAAGGTGTCGCGCGAATCGTCGTCGCGCATCATCATTTCGCTCCGGCTCCGGATTATCTTCATGACTGGACGATGCCAAAATCCAAACGAGCAATCATGCGTTTCGTCGAGTTAAATGTCGACTTGATCCTGGGGGGGCACCTGCACCGAGCGTATATCGGAAACTCGCTCGATTTTTATCCGGGTTCACATCGCGAACGCGGTATCATCATCGCCCAATCGGGGACCACGACTTCCAGACGTGGCCGCGGTCGCGAGCAGGAAAAGAACACATTTAACCTGGTCAAGATTTTCCAGAACAGGATCGAAATAACGCATTACCTGTATTTTGACGTTCGACACGGTTTTGTCCCGACCAGTCGCCACCTGTTCAGACGCAGTCAATGCTGGCTGGATCCCGGTCGGCTTGAGACCAATGACGCCGCGCTGGCGATGGGCAAAAAGTGATTCTGGGTTTTGATCTGTGGTCGGGTCCATTTGACGGCAGGCGAAGTTCATGTATCTTGGCACCGTCGTCAATATTGGTTTCCTCAAAAAGTTCTTATGGACAATGATGTCACCAGAATTCTAAAAGCGATTAAGGCCGGACGGGGCGAAGCTACCGACGAGTTGCTGCCAATCGTATACCATGAGCTTCGCGATCTGGCCACAAAAAAACTGCGCAACGAAGCGGCTGGTAATACGCTTCAGCCGACTGCTCTTGTACATGAAGCCTATCTGCGACTGATCGGGTCGGAAAGCGATGATTGGGAAAACCGGGCGCATTTTTTTGGAGCGGCCGCCGAGGCGATGCGCCGGATTCTGATTGATCATGCGCGCTCCAAGAAAAGCCAAAAAAGGGGTGGCGAATCCCAGCCTGTTTCGCTGGAGGGATTGCCAGAGATCTCGTTGGAGAAAGCTGAAGAATTGATCGCGTTGGACGAAGCGCTCAACGAGCTGGCTGCCGTCGACAGCACAAAAGCTGACCTGGTCAAACTGCGGTTCTTTGTCGGGCTGAATATGGAAGAGTCCGCATTGGCGCTCGGGATTTCACTCCGAACGGCCGAGAGAAACTGGGCGTATGCCAAGGCCTGGTTGCATCGGCAGGTGTGTCGGGATTGACCAAAATGGACAAAAAACCCCGAAAATTTCTGGTTTCCAGAAAATGCCAGGTTTTTTGGCGGGGTCGTGTGCATTAATACGCATGTGGTTAGGGCCAGAAGCTTTCGCCCAGGAATGAACATGACGATCCGCGCTTGCCGAACCAAGGATCGACAAATAACGATCGAGAGCATTTTATGAAGGCAAATGAGATGGACCATACGACCAATCAGGAAGAGCAGATATTTCTGGCAGTGTTAGAGCTGGCGCCCGGTACGGATCGCGAAGAGTTTCTGAAAAGTAAATGTGGTGACAACCACGAGTTGTTGAAGCGAGTGGAGGAGCTGTTGAGCTTCCATCAACGAGGTGACAATTTACTCGATGATACCTCTGGGGGTTTTGGGATGCCGACCGTGTTGGCGGCCGATACCATTGCCGTCGGGACGCAAATCGGTCCCTACAAACTGCTGCAGGAAATCGGCACCGGAGGAATGGGGGTCGTCTATATGGCGGAACAATTTCATCCCGTTCGCCGTAAAGTCGCCGTCAAAATCATAAAATGGGGAATGGACACGCGCAACGTGATTGCCCGGTTCGAGGCCGAACGCCAGGCGCTGGCAATGATGGACCATCCGAACATTACCAAGGTGTTTGACGCGGGCAGTACATCCTCGGGACGCCCCTATTTCGTGATGGAATTGGTAACCGGTTTGGCGATTACCGACTATTGTGACCGGGAGAAGTTGTCGCTACGTGATCGAATCGAACTGTTTTATCAAGTCTGCGTCGGTGTCAAACACGCTCATCAAAAAGGCATCATTCACCGTGACCTGAAGCCCTCCAATGTCATGGTGACACATTACGACGGGGTTGCGGTTCCCAAAATCATCGATTTTGGAATTGCCAAGGCGGTGGATCATTCGTTGACCGACAAAACGCTTTTCACCAGCTATGGCAACATGATTGGCACTCCGGAATACATGAGCCCGGAGCAAGCGGAAATGAGTGGACAGGACATCGATACGCGGGCCGATGTCTATTCACTGGGCGTGTTAATGTACGAACTGTTGACAGGTACGACGCCATTTTACCATTGGAAGAAAAAAGGTATTCACAAGTTCTGCGACGCCATCTGCCATGAAGAAGCCGAGTTGGCTTCGACGAGAATCAACAATCTGGCTGACACGGTTGAGGAGATTTCGCGTAATCGCGGTACCGACGTACGTTCGCTGAAACGGAGTCTGCGGGGCGACATGGATTGGATTCTTTCCAAGAGTATGTCCAAAAAACGCAATGAACGATACGAGACGGCCGCAGACCTGGCCCGCGATGTCAAACGATACCTGGATGGACAGGTGATCGAAGCTGCGGGACCCAATTTGCGTTACCGGGCCAGAAAATTCTTCCGGAAACATCGGACTTCGATTTCGCTTGCGAGTGTGATTTTCGGGACGCTGGTCATTGCGACGATTGTCTCAACGGTATTTGGACTGAAGGCAATCAGCGCACGGCGATTGGCAGACAGTCGGCTTCACGAAGTTGACCAACTGCGAAAACAAGCCGAAAACGAGCGCGATCGGGCGCTCGCGGCCGAACAAAAACTCCAGCGCCTGGAACGGGGAAGTCGAATAGAAGCGGCGGCGGCTCGGGCGGCTGAAAAATTTCATCGCGAAAACAATGACGTGGTGATTCACTACGCCAATCGTGAATCCAATCGCAATTTCGCTTGGGCCGGTGATTCGCCCTCCGGGGAGCCTCCCGTCATCGAATTGACCCAGGAAAAAATCGCACATGGACTTGCGCCGGAGGTCCGAATCGTTGGAGTTCAGCCGCCGAAGAATGACGAGCGGTTCCGGCCCAAAGTCGGCCAACCTCACGAGTTTTCCGTGTTGATTGGCGATTCCGGCGATGTGACCGTCTCGAACGACGGGTCTCAGCCCGCTAACACCTTTCAACGACACGGTCATCGTGGCGACCCAAGGCATCTGGTGATCATTCAAGACAAAGACGGAACCAAACAATATCTGAAATCCTATGTGAACGAACTGCGAGAGTCGTTCGGGCCGGATGATGACACGGTCGTCAAGACTTTGATTGAAATTGGAAATATGGAACTCAATGATAAAGATTGGTCGGAAGCTGAAAATTCCTTTCGCGAGAGTCGTGACATCCTGCAGCTGCGCGGAAAAAACGATGAGCAAATGGCGCGGGTTGAATTGCTGATGAGCAAGGCGCAGTTGTTGCAGGACAAGCATGCCCTGGCCAGGGAGACGCTGAAAAAGGGCGTCAACCATCTCGTGAGGCTTCGCCAGGTTCCCCGTGAACTCGTGGATGTCGTGAAGGAAATAAGTGAATTGGACGTACATCAGCACGAGCTTCAGGAGTTGTTGCCTGCAACTCTTCGCAGCGAGTTGGAAGAAAAGCTGCAAAAGAACATTGAGATCGAAATTCACCAGAAATAGCAGTGTACCTACCTGAACTGAATCCGTTTTCCCTGGGGTTGATCGGCAAGATAGCAACGCGGAGTCCATCAACGTTGATTGATCCTGGTTCCAAGTTTGAAACCCTTTTTATTGAAAGCATTCGTATGAAATTTGTTCGCCACGCGACGATGTCCTTGAAGTCTGAGTTGATTCGCTCCCAGTTCCCGTTTCGCACATTGACCCTGATTACCTGCCTTGGGCTTTTCGTCGGCTACGGATCCGTCGCAACCGCCGCGGCAGTCGCGCGACCGGTGGCGATTTTGCAGGATGAAGATCATCCTCAGCATGTTGTTGTTGAGCTTGAGGAACATCAACTGGATGCAGACGGCAACATCGAAGTGATCATGGTTCAGGAGGGCGAATCGAGCCCGTCGCGACTGCTGGAAAAATTCGACACCAATCATAATGTCACGTTGCACAGACTTGATCCTGGTCAGGACGGCAATGTTGAAGTCATTGTCACCAAGGGAGACGAACAGGACGGTGATGTCGACCTTCACGGACATCTGGTGGAACTGCTGCACGGACCGGGAACTGACAAAATCAACCATCAGGAACTGGCGCGAAAGCTACGCGACATTGCCCATCAGTTGGAAGGCCAGACGACAAACGCCCAGCCGAATCACAAGCTTCATCAGAAAATTGAAATTCATGAAGGCGGAGAACATGAAATTCACGCGGAAAAACTGGCCGATGTCCTTTCAAAACATCGCGGAATCCACCGATTCAAAATCGATTCAGGTGGACGCTTCCTGCTCAAGAATGCCAATGAGCCGCGGCAGATGATTATTGAATTGGAGTCGGACAATGATTCTACGGCGCATGCTCATGAGGGTGTTCACGAACAAATTGTTGTTCATGACCAGGAGCAGCATTCCGGCCAGAATATCATCGTCGAGAAGATTCACGAGGAAGGAGATGACAATCCACTGGCTGCCGAATTGCGTTTCGGGACTGCCGAGACGACCGGCGAGGAAGCTCAGTCGTCGGTTGGGGCATTGCGAGCTGAACTTCAACAGTTAAGAAACGAACTCAATCAGCTTCGCTCTAAACGGGACACCCCCCGCGCCAAAAGAAAGCGTCGTAAAGAGGACGGTAAAACCGGGTTGAACGCTCAGGACTTGAAAACTCCGACGTTGGTCCTGACACAAGTGGAAAAGGAGAGCGAGGCCGGAAGCGATAGCGGGTTGGTTTGGGTTCAGGAAGAGGACTCGGCCAAGTCTGGTAACCGGTTCATTATCAAGAATTCAAACGGAGGCGAAGGAAAAACATCGCCCCACGTCATTCGTTTTGACCGGAAAAAAAACGCCCAGGAATCCAAGGAAAAGTAAACACAAGAGCGAAAAATGAGAATCTCATTTCGCTTATCCCGGTCGACCTGATTGACGCCAGGTTGGCCGGGATTTCTTTTTGGTCGACGCTGACATGGCAATCCGGATTCGTTGAGTGCCTGATCATGCCGTCGGGTTGAATTCAACCAGTTTCGTAAATCGCATACGACTCGTTCGTCGACGAACCATTGTCTGCCAAGCGCCGGGTGGGGGAAACTCCAAAAAGCGGCGGTTGATCCGATCTTCCTTCGAGCGTTTTCGGTCTCAACGGCAAAGGTTGAAATTCAAGGCGAAATGCCTGCCTGGGCAAACACGCGATCCGCTGCAGCGTGCGAATGAGCACAGAGGCAGGCCATCTGATCGGGCTGCATCACTTGTCCGCCTGATTTGCCGGGTCAATAAACGTTGTATTTCAGTATTTACAGTTTTGGTACTGGTTTTGCTGATCAATCCAGGCAGGAATAGGATGAGGATAAAGGGCGGTCAATTCGTTATTCAGGGAGAAGTGGTACGATGAGTACATCCATAGGAACGACTCGCGTCGACGAAGTCATGAGCACTGTCGTTTTTACGGTCGGTGCCAAGGACAAGATCCCCGACGTTGCAACCCTGTTTGAGAAGCACGATGTCAATGCCGCACCGGTCGTCAACGACGCAAACGTTTGTATCGGGATCATTACCAGTCATGACCTTGTCGAGTACGAGTCGACGCGGATTAAGGTCATGGAACACCTTGACCGGGGGCTTGGATTTGATCTGGGGCACTACGGTGACGGGCAATCTTTTCCGTTGTTGCGTGTTCCGATCGACGAAGCTGGAATTCAGATGACGACAAACGTTCAGACGGCCGAAGTTCACACTTCACTGAGTCACGCGGCGCGGACGATGTGTGAGAAACATATCCACCATCTGGTCATTCTCGATGATGAAAAACACCCAGTCGGAATTCTATCATCGCTTGATATTCTCGGTCATGTGACTGGCGAACCCGTCGCGCGCCACGATCGATCGAGTTGATCGCGCATCCCGGCCGATCCAGCGTCAATGCGGAACGGTTGCCAGCGTCGAGCGTGTTTGGCGAACCCCTGAACTCCCTTTGGAGTCTGTCGCGGGAGGAATTCGACTGTTTCGCCGAGGACGACAGGAGTGCGTTAACTTTGCCCACGCCTGGGAAGCGTCACCAGAACAAAATAGCGCAGCACCGGAGAAAACGCCATTCATTGAGCGCCCAGAAAGCCCGGCCTCTGGTTGCGCACACCGGTCAGGCCTTATTTACCTTTGAGATCGACGCTTTGGGAAGGAGCCCCGGGTTTTTCTTCGTCCGTGGCGGGGCTTTGTTCGACAGGAAAAATCCAATTAAAATCCAAGCTTGACTTAACAGCCATGACTGGACAGTTGGCCATCCGAAGGACTTTTTCGCAAACGCTTCCATGTAACATGTGGCTGGTGCCGGTTCGTCCGTGGGTCCCCATAACGATCAGGTCGACGTGTTGATTATTGGCGAATTCAACGATGACGTTTGCCGGATTGCCATTGCGAACTTCAAATTGATGGCGAAGTTCGGGAACGAACGGTCGGACTTTTGTGCTCAGTTCCATATATGCATCGTCCAATGCGTTCTCGGTCGCGATGTCCTTCCTGGGTGGATCAGCGACATTCAGGAAAATGATCTCGGCATCAACGGCATCCGCAAACATCGACGCATAGTAATTCGCTGCTTCGCTGTACAGCGAGTAATCGATTGGACAGAGAATGCGGTTCAGTTTCATAGCTTGAACACCAGCGAAATCGGCGATCGGCCGGAGGCCTGCCACCCGGCGTTGAATCGAGTTAGACGCTGACCTTGATCTTTCGCGACTTGCTGTTTTTTGACTTTGTCAACGTCACCGTCAGAACGCCATTACGATACTCTGCCGAAGCCTGATTTGATATTTCCCTGGGAAGTGCAAACGTCCGGGAAAACGAACCGCACGGTCGCTCATGGCGGTGGTAGAAATGGTCTTCGTCATTTTCACCACAGCCGGCAGACTCGCGTTGAGAACGAATGGTAATGGTATTCTCGTTGACCTGAATGTCGATCTGGTCTGGCTCAAACCCGGGAACATCCATGACAATGATCAGCGACGATTCGGTTTCCACCAGATCGGCGCGGGGTTTAATGTCGCCACTGAACAACTCATCTTCCGCGAGGTTCCAGAATCGGTCGGCCAAATGCTGCACCTCATCCTTGATAAACGGAAATCCTCGCCTGGCCCAGGGAATGATTCCCGTAGGTTGACCCAGCTTTATCGTGGTGGTGCCCGGTTGTTTCCCGGAGCTTACGCCCGGCTTGAGGGAGCCTGAGGTTTGAGTCATCGTCTTTTTTCCTTGTTGTATTGGCGTGAATTGTTTGGGCAACCAAAGGACGCCAACTTTGCTAGGTTGTTCTGGCGGGGGTGGTTTCATATCCGCTTTGCCTGGCATTGTTAACGCAGGCACTTCGCTTGACATAACCTTCAGTTGACGCCGCGATAATGCGACCGTTGACAGCCACACGGCGCCAACGCCATTTCTTTCTTGCGTCCTGGTAAAACTCCCAACGATCATTTGTGTTTGACATTTTTTGCCTCCTGAAAAGGCCTTGATCGCGAGCCGATACGTCTGGATGCCCGTTCACAACTTGAACAGCCACCATCCTCATTCGCCGTCAAACTCGAAGTCGACATTTGTGATGCCATCAGGTCACTTGTGCCGTGTCAAGATTTGATTTTTTGGTAGTGGACGTGGTTACGAGTCCTTTTGATCAACAAAACGCAAGGACTCGTAACCACGTCCACTACGACCAACTCTGGTACTTGGCAATGACTGAACACTAATGCGTCGGGTGAGCGTTGCGATGCAATGCGTGACTGGTCATTGGACTCGAAACCCGTTGGCTGCGCCGCCGGGACATTGAATCCCATGCCGGCAGGATAAACGTGTAAACGCTGCAAACGACCATCGACAATACCCAAGCGACCAAAATTGTGTTCATTGTTTTCTCCTGTGGTTCGGTTGCAGAGACGATCCATAACCCTTCGTCATGCCGTTTCCGCATTTTCAGCATCGATGGATTGCAACTGCGATGCCAAACCGGTCCTGCCTGTGAAAGCCCGGTTTTTTCGCCTCGGTTGGGCGAATTCGCACGCAGACTGTCCATGATTGGCACGAGTTCGAACGGTTATTCATTGTGAATTCCATTTACCCTTGGCACCCGATTTGCGTAGCCGGGGCTTGTACAATCCGGCCCTTCCGGGAGTGGATCGTGATCAGGAAAGCGAAATCGCAAACTCCGGGCGTCCGGGTTGGAAGAGAGTATCGGGACAAGATTTGGCTTGAGGCTGTTATAATCCCATCGAATCCGACTCTCCCTCAAACACAAGCAACCAAGAAGTGAACGAACTCAAGGATACCGAGCTACTACTCAAGACTCTCGAAGCGATCCACGACGGCGCGGTCGACGCGATTCTGACCATCACCGAATGGGGCATCATCGAAACCGTCAATTCGTCAACGGAATCACTGTTTGGATATTCCAGGTCGGAATTGATTGGTAGCAATGTTAGCATGTTGATGCCCAGTCCGTACCGCGATGAACATGACGCCTATCTCGAAAGCTACAGGAATACGGGTCTAAAAAGGATTATCGGGATTGGTCGGGAGGTTGTAGCCCAACGAAAGGACGGAACGATCTTCCCGATGCATTTGGCTGTCAGTGAGGTTAATGTTGGTGAGCGGCGCGTGTTTGCCGGTTTCATCCGCGATCATACCGATCTCAAGAAGTATGAAGAACAGCAGGCATCACTTGGCCGAATTATTGAAGACTCGTTGAACGAGGTTTTTATTTTCGACTCCGAAACCTTGTATTTTATCCAGGTCAATCGGGGAGCCCGGCAAAACCTGGGATACACTCTTCAGGAACTCAATAAACTGACGCCCGTCGACATCAAGCCGGAATACACTTTGGATCAGTTCCGTGCGTGGATTCGCCCGTTGTTGGCTGGCGAAATGGAAAAGCTTGAACTCAGTGCGGTTCATGTCCGCAAAGATGGCACAACCTACGATGTTGATATTAACCTGCAAGTGTCGACGTACCTTTCCAAGCCGGTGCTGGTTGCCATTGCACTTGACGTAACGCAACGCCGCATCGCCGAACGCCTGCTGAAGCGGCAGCAGGAAGAAATGCAAGACGAATTGAAAAGACAGGTCGAGGCGCGCACGGCAGAATTGCGTCAGGCACAATCCGAGTTGGTGCTCAACGAGAAATTTTCAATGTTGGGAAAAGTCTCGGGAGGAATCGCGCACGAGATACGAAATCCACTCAACGCCGTCAAAACATCAGCCTATTTCCTGCTTAACGCAAAAAACCCTTCTCCCGAGAAAATCAGAGAACACCTGGAACGAATTGACCGCCAGGTTTCAATTGCCGACAACGTGATCACGGCGTTATCGGATGTCGCAAAGCTCCCAGAAGCCGAGCGGTCGCCGATTTCAATAGAGTCTTTGATTCGAGACGTGGTTGCTTCTGCGAATATCGAAGCGAATATCCAGAAGGTGTTCAAATTTCCCGACAAACTTCCACACGTCATGGCCGATGAGCACCAAATCGCGATTGCATTTCGCAATCTTGTTCGCAACGCCCGCGATGCCATGCCAGACGGGGGAACCTTGTTGATTGAAGCCAGAGTTGAGGGGGACCGGGTCGTTATTTCCGTCATCGATACGGGTGTCGGAATTTCGGAGGAAAACCTGCAAAAGGTCATGGATCCGCTGTTTTCGACAAAAGCGCGCGGAATGGGACTTGGTCTTTCAATCACGCAAGCGATCGTCGAAAAAAATCTGGGGTCACTGGAGGTGGAAAGCAACGAAGGTAAAGGAAGCAGCTTTCATATTACCTTGAAGTCCGAAAGTTGATCCGGCTGCAGTTGACGTCCGTTTCATTTGTTGGATTGAATTCCGTGGAAACTGGTTTTGGACAAGAACAGCGAGCCGGTTTCCAGGCCATTGGCCATGAAAAGTTGTGGATTGGAATTGCAAGCACTTGTTGTTCAGATAAAATGCAGGGCAAACGCAGGTGTTTTTCCAATGATCGTATCCCGAATGTCTGACAAATTGCATCGAATCTTGATCGTCGACGATGATGTCGATATTCTGGCAAACCTCTCGGACATTCTCGGTGACATCGGATATGAAACAGTGACGGCGAGTAGCGGGCCAAAGGCGCTGGAAAAAATTGATGAGACCAACGTGTCAGGTGATTGTCGCTTTGATTTGTGCCTGGTTGATTTCAAAATGCCGGGTATGGACGGCGTTGAACTCCTGGAGTTGATTCGTTCAAAACAGCCAAAACTGCCCGCGATCATGATCACGGCCTACGCGGGTGACGATGGCGATCGGCGTGCGCTTGCTGCGGGTACGTTGGAGGTCATGAAGAAGCCCGTCGATATCAAGGCGTTGCTGGGGATGATCGACGAAGCGATTTCATCCTGAGTCGTCATGTCAACACTGGACGTTCCGGCTCCGGCATTCGCACTTAATCGTTCGGCTTCAGAATTCATATCGAGCTTGTCGAATGTGATTGTGGCAATCGATGCAACTGGTCGACATGTTGTAGTAACGAAGCGCCGTCGCGTCGAGGTTTTTGGTCTTCGCTGCCTCCATCAGTCGCTTGGTCGTTGTCTTGAAGTCCTCGGTCAGTTTGCGGTAGTGGTCGTTGTCAATCGCCACCCATTGCTCGCCTAAAGTGATATTTTGAATTTCTTGGATTGATCTTTCGATGGAATCAAAATTTCCAGTCGTCAAGCCTTCGAAGATCTTCTGAGAATACATCAGCTTGGTCCGCATGAAATCGCGTCGCGACGCGGCGCCGGTATCATCGGCGGGAATAACGATCGTGTCATCCTGGTCCTGCTTTTTCTCCGAGGGTTCCTGGGGTAAGTTGGAAATGGAAGCAATTGCGACCAGGAATGCAAAGGCCAGTTTCAGGTAATTCGTCATCAGTGTCTCCAGTCTTGGTTGGTGCCAACTCGTATCGATCGGGCGTATTTCGACTATGATTGAGCGGAACCGCACAATCGTTGTATGTGCATCCCAGTTCCGTGATCGTCCCCCAATGAATACACCCTCCATGCAAATGATGTTCCGGAGAACCGCGGGCCCCCGTTATTTTTCGTGCGCTGGTGGGGTAGTTCCAAAGGGGCGTGGCGCGCGGTTTGCTGTTTGGTTGCCGGTATAACGCGATTCGCACTGCGTCTGTGATCCCAGGTTGTCGTTGGCAATGGAGCCACCCGAGTTGTCATGAGAGATCCGATACGAGTCACGACGCTAACTCGGTTTTTGAATCGAATTCGTCGATCGCTTTCACGCAGCCAATGGATGGTTTGGTTGCTGGGATTGCCGAGATCCGGGGAGGCAGCGACCGAACCCGGATTGATCATGATTCAGATCGACGGTTTGTCCGCCACGCAACTTGATCGAGCTTTGGCTGACGGTCGAATTCCTTTTCTAAAATCACTGCTGGACAAGGAAACCTATCGACGACATTCAATGTATTCCGGCTTGCCGTCGAGTACGCCCGGTTTTCAGGGCGAGTTGTACTATGGTGTGCCGACGGTCGTGCCGGCGTTTGGATTTCGAGACCATCGGACCGGACGATTGGCCCGGATGTTCGAGAGCAAGGTCGCCAACGAAATCGAAACCATGCTGGGGGCGGGGAGAACACCGGGCTCGGCTTCCGAAGATCGATTCAACCAACCAGACGAAAATTCCGAATCACTCAACCCTGATTCGCTTGCTTTGCAGGTGGAAAATGCTACGAACCGCGGTTTATTAACGGGCGGAAGTTCCTATGGCAACATCTACAGTGGCGGTGCGAGTGAAGTTCACTTCTGCGCAACGAGTTTTGGATGGAGCGAGTTTTTCAGGACCGTCAATCCGATCCGGCTGGTTGTCGTGATGCTGCTCAACTTCTGGATGTTTTTTCGAATTGCCGGCTTGATGGTCGTTGAGTTTTTTTTGGCGATCCTGGATTTTGTACGAGGGATTCTATCGGGGCATCAATTCTGGCAAGAGCTCATCATGATCCCGGCCCGTGTCATGGTCGTCGTTTTGCTTCGCGAATTGGTAACGTTGGGGGCGTGCAACGATTCACTGCGAGGGTTGCCGGTAATTCACCTGAACCTTTTGGGGTATGACGAACAGGCCCACCGTCGCGGTCCGGAATCCCGTTTTGCGCATTGGACGTTACGCGGCATCGACAAGTCGATTCGGCGAGTCTGGAAGGCGGCTCATCGTGGAACCGGTCGCGAATACGATGTCTGGGTTTTCTCGGATCACGGGCAGGAAACGACACGGCCCTACCAGTTGCAGCATGGAAAACTGATTCAGGAAGTCGTTGCTGAAATTGTCGACGGAGGATCTGTGAACAAAGCGACGTCAAATACCCGGGGGGGGACCCGGGTACCGTCGCGGGCCAGCTGGCTGGGTGTTGGTTGGCTGGTCTCAATGCTGTTTGGCGAACAGGACCACGATCTTCAGTCGCGTTCGCCCAACGTTCAGACAGTGACGTCGGGGCCTCTCGGTTTTGTCTATCTTTTGTTTCCGGATGGTAAATTGCGCTGCGATGAAATTGCCCGTCGGTTAGCCAGTGAATTCGGAGTTCCGATGGTCGTTCAGGCTGTCGAAGGCAACCAGGCAAAAATCACAACACCCGATGGGGGGTTTGTCCTGCCGCAGGATGCGATTTTGGTTTTTGGAGCCGATCATCCATTCCTGGAAGACGTTACCCGGGACCTGCTCTCGCTGATTCAACATCCTGACGCAGGTGACTTGGTACTGGTTGGATGGAATCGCAATCAGGGTTCCACAAGTTTTGTCCTTCAAAATGGTGCTCATGCGGGACCCGGATTTGCGGAAACCGGCGCGTTTGCCTTGTTGCCGGCCGACATCCCTGTTGGCGAACCGGCGAAACGCTATTTGCGACCGAACGACCTGCGCCTTGCCGCGCTCCGTTTTTTGGGACGCGAACCTGCGCACCGATCTCGTCAAGTCAACCTCACCTGCCGCGACGAAGGCCTGCGGATCATGACCTACAACGTGCATGCATGTGTCGGGATGGATGGTGAGCTTTCACCGGAGCGGATTGCCCGTGTGATCGCGCAATCCGGTGCAAACATTGTTTGTCTGCAAGAACTTGACGTATTTCGAATGCGGTCTGGAAATCGGGATCAGGCCCATGCCATTGCATTGCACCTGGAAATGAACCACAAATTTCATCCCGCCTGGCATTTACAGGAAGAGAGTTTTGGGAATGCGATCCTGACCCGGTTTCCGATGCGAATGGTTGAAATGAAGGGTTTGCATCACCACAAATCCGATCGTTCTCGCAGGAGCGCATTGTGGGCGGAGATTGAGCTGAGCCCGGGTTTCTCACTACAGTTGATCAATACTCATTTGAGTATTTACCCCAAGGAGCAGTTGATCCAGGCGCAACAGCTGATGGATGAATGGGTTCATCCAGCGTCATTGTTGGGACCCGTCGTATTGTGTGGCGACTTCAACGCACGGCCAGATTCGGCGACGCACCGGGCGTTTTCACAGCGGCTGCTGGACGTCGAAACGTTCGACAAAACGCCCGCGAGGTCGACCTATTTCAGCCCGTTTCCGGTTGCTCGTGTGGATCACATTTTCGTGACGCCGGGGTTAATCGCCTCCAATACGCAGGTTGTTGGCAGTCGGATCGCCAAAGTTGCCTCGGACCACTTGCCGCTGGTAACCGATGTTAAGCTCGATCGCACACAACCAGGTTTCGTTCGTCAAACTTCCGGAGCAAATCAGTCAACCCGGCCATGACAAACCGGATTGAGGGTGATGGATCGAGTTTGACGCGAAGGTGGTAAATCTCTGGATTGCGAAAAAGACCCGATCCTGGTTTATTCCGTAGATCGATCCAAGGCGTTTTCCGGGCCGCTGACTGGTTTGGATGGCAGAGGTGACGGCTCGTAGTTGATTCGTTTCACACTCAAACTGAAACAACTTCGAACGAGCCGGCATTGTTGCTGGAATTCGAATTGGGAAGAGGTCGCTATTCCATGTCGGCTCGGAGCACAAGAACCGGACATGGTGAAAGGCGAACCACACGCTCGGCGACCGAGCCGATGAACAGTCGTTGCAACCCCGTCCGGCCATGTGAGGAAATAACAATCAAACCGGCATCCAGTTCTTTTGCGTGTTTGGCGATATGGCTGCCAGGATCTCCAAAAAACGTTGTAAACTTGATTCCCGGATATTTGTCTTCGGGAATCTCTTCGCGAAAACTCTTGAGCAGGTTCGCGCGAATGTCGTCTTCGGAGTAACTTCCCCATACGATGCTCGGTTCCATCGCCGCGGGGTAAGGTGTGACGTGCACCACCTCAATCTGTTCATTGGACTCCGCCAACTCGACCGCTTTCGCCAAGGCGTTTTTTGACATCTCGGAAAAGTCCCACGGCACCACGATTGGTTGTTTTGTAAAAAAAGTCATTTTGCTTGATCCTGTAAATGATTTGTTTCCGGCTCCGCCAAATCGATGCAAACGACGTGCCGGGCGGGACTGAGCGATGTGACTATCCCGCTTCTGGTGAGGGGATCTCACAATTCAACAAGTCACGGGCCACGAGAATTCCAAGGGGGCGTTCCGTTTCGTCGACGACAACCAGGTGATGGATCTCCTTGTTGGAATCAAACAGCTCTTGAGCTTTCTTGCAGGATCGAGAATGCGAAATCGTGACGACCGGTGCCGTCATGTGTCGAGAAACCAGTTCGAAGTCACAGTTGCCTGCCCGACGCTGGCCAAACTCGTCGGTCTCAAAAATTTCGTCAACGACTGATTCATCACGATTTTCGTATCGCTCTTGAATGTCTCGGTACTTCTTGATATCTGACTCGGTCAGAATCCCAAGACAGCGCCCCATTTCGTCGACGACCGGAGCACCCGACTCATTGGCTTTTTCCAGTTCCTTGATAACGTCATCCATTTTTTGATATCCGTGAATCGGAGTGACGTGGTGCATCAGTTCGGAGACAAAGTGCTTGGGCTGGGGCTCCTGGATCCGGGGCGTCTCCTGGGTCTTTTTGACCAGTGGTTTTTTTGCCGAGGCTCGATAGGAAATCACCGGACAGGTGGCATGGCGCAGGACATATTGAGCCACACTGCCCATTAATAACCGTACCAATCCGGTTCGACCATGCGTGCTGATCACGACCAGATCGTGCGACTTGGCGGCGCGGACAATTTCCGGCCCCGGGTTACCACTGACGAATAGGTGATCAAACTCAACTTGTTCATCTGTTGGCCGAACACTCAAAAACTCCTTTTTGTCTTCAGCGACGGTTTCTCGAATGTATTCACTGCCAAACATGGCTTCTTCCGGTAGCCACTGGGGAGCAACGTAAATAAAGACCAGTTTGGCGTTACTTTGCTTGGCCAGAGAGGTCGCAAGTTGAACCGCGGCCAAACTGTTGTCGGACAGGTCAATGGGACAGAGAATCGTTCTAGCTTGTTTCATTGGATTACTCCCTGGGATGACCAGAAATGTTTGGTTTGTTTGCCAGCCTGCTGGAATTCTGAGCGTTTCGTATGCAGAGTACCAGCTCTATTTCTTGTTCTAGTCAGGCTTGCTTTCCCGGACGTACTTGTGGCAGCGGACGCAGTTCATGGTTACTTCGAAGAATGCAAGCGTTGCGCCATCGATGTTTTTCCGATGGGCCGTGTCCCGCAGTCGCTCGGCGCTTCCGCGAAAGTCGTTGCTCATTCGCAAATACTGCTGTCCTTGAATCACATTCCAGTCTGCCTCATGACTTAACAGCATCAGGTCTTGAGCACTTTTGCCGATCAATTCGTAATTTTCCGTTGCCAGTCCGGCGACGATTGCCCTCGAGTCATCGAGCTTACGCGCCATGAACTTCGATACGTCTTTTTGGGTCGGCTGTTGATCCTGGAAACCAAAAATTACTGCGGCCGAGCCAAAAACCAGAAAAATCGTGGTGCCGATGAGTTTCGTGAACATCTTTTGCAATCCTTGTGAAACAGTGTTTAGTCAATAACGAGCTGAAGCTAGACTCTGACCCCATCGGCAGCCATCGTGGCAATTCCACCGACCCTGAGTTCTTCCCTGGTTGACCCAAACCATTGCGACCGGACGAGCATGACAATGGTTGCTGCCTAACAGAGATAATGCAATTTCAACGATCATCCCGTAAGGTAACCCTGGAGGTGATTGTGTTCTGTGGTCGCATGTTCCATTGGGCAATGGTTTTCCATACATTCAAATGTTCAAGCTTGGTACCATACTTGAATCGAATGCAACAAGCATGCCATTAATTCGCGAATGGGTCGAATCGTTGTGTGCCTGCCGCTCGGGCCAAAACGTGAGTATTTTTTTTCAGCGATTGGAAAAGGGAGAAAAAGTTGTTAGGTAGCGAGTCTGCCAAATCTTCAGCAATTGACGAAAATTGCCTTTCATATCGAATTCGGTTGCGGGAATTTCATTCCAGGGAAATCGCATGGGGCTGCGTTGGTCGTGGAATGTCGATGGAACCGAACAAAGTCCACGTCACACGAATTTTCGATCGCATCGTCTGAACGATCCAATGGTCAGGGTCGATTCTGACCTGGCAGGCCATCCTCAAGCGTTCGATGTCCAGCGAAACTGGAACATCATCGCTTCAAACTCACGAACGGTCCATGCTTCGGGCGGCCGTGAAATCTCGCACACGAACACGGGCGAATTCGCACGCTTGCAACACGCGGTCATCTCCGTCCATGATCCCAGGTAACCGGGGGAGGCGGTGGAAACCAGTGGAATCTACCTGTCGCATCGGGGCGTTGGGCGCCAGGCCGGTGGATTGAAATGCTTGAGTGGATGAATGTCACCGCTTGGATCGTTCACGATGTGCATCATCGAACTACCTGTCCATCAATCATCAGCTCATACGGCAGAATCCCTCCGGGCAATAGCCAGTATTCGATTCCAATTCAATCCATGTCCACCAGAAGTCCGTAACGACATGTTGAATCAGGAAACGAATCATTCAACGAGTTGTAAGTGCATTACCAGTTTCACTTCAAGTCGATGGATGTTGGGATAATTTCAGATGGTGCAGGTCTGGGCTGAATTTATTGCTTGGCTTGACGGTGATCACGGGGCAGTTGGCCTGGCGTACCACGTGTTCCGCGACACTGCCCAGTAGTGACCTCCCAACACCGGATCGCCCATGGGTCCCAAGTGTGATGTAATCGTAACTGTTCTCGTTTGCGAAATTGGTGATCTGTGTTGAGGCTGGGCCGTTGAGCAAATGATGGTCGAACTCGATTCCTCTTTCCCGCGGTTCGACTTTCCTGAGTTGCTCCCAGATTAACTTGCGATGATCGCCCCATTCCGATATCCCCTCGCGGACTTTTTCGCTCGCCTCACCGGTGGAATCGTCGACGTGCAGGATTGTAATCGTCCCTCCAATGGCAACAGCGATTGAAGATGCAAGATCAAGAGCGACGTAACTATGCAATGAAAAATCAACGGGTACCAGGAGCCTGGGCTTATGATCCGGGAGACTTTCAGGATGTCCCGAAGCCGGGTGACGCTCTCGCAAGGTCAGCACCGGGCAATGCGCCGACCGAATGACAGACTCCGCGACGCTCCCGGCGAACAAGCGTCTGACGCCCTTTCGGCCGTGTGTACCCAGGACGATCAAATCAACGTCATACTCATCTTCGATTTCCAGTATGATTTTCGCCGGATCACCAGTACGAAGCACGTGTTGGTAATCAACTGCCAAGTCAGTGGGAACAAGGCGCAATAACTCCTTCCTGGAGGCCGAATGGTCATCTGCATGAGAATCGTCGACATGGGCAATCAGCAGCTTCGCCTTCCAGGCTTGTGCGAATCTGCACGCCTGTTCCAAGGCATCCTGATCTTTGGTCGAGAAGTCGGTGGCGAATAAAATGCGATGCATGGCGTTTTCCGATGAGACTGATGTTCTGAAAGTATGTGCAAATCCAGTGCCATCCCAGTTTTCCGAAATCGTTCGCGAAGTTTTCGGAAGTTGATTTCTGGTTGACAGGTCGAGATAAGCCGTCATCGCTATTGCGCCAAGATTACCCCAATGCTTTGGCTATACCTATGAGGTGTGACAACACACCGTTGTTAATGAGCGAATTGGCTTTTGTTATAGCGTTGTTCCGTCGGTTATTGCTTGAGTGATTGACTCCGCAAACACTCGAGGTAGATGCCACATGCGCTCTCCAGCTTGAATCGGCAGATTCGACTCTGCGATGACGCGAGAATAGAATCGGGAATCCGTGATTTGTCCGGTTAATTGAGATAGCCGCCTCAACTAAAATGCAGATCAGGTTGTGGAGCTCCGGTCTCCCGCGGCAAACAAACTCGAGAATCGATGGCTGATCCAAAACATACGTCATCGGAGCGGGACTCGCTACCGGTGATTACCGACTGTGAAGGTTGCGGCGTTTGCTGTTTCCATATGGGGTATCCTGCATTTATCCTGCCGCGCGAGCCGATGACGGATGAACAGATTGATGCAAATCCGGAATTGGTTCAACAGATCATCAATGACCCGCGGCGCCGCGAAGAACTAAAAGCCGGACACCCCGGCGAGACTTTTTGGCACTCGTTGCCGGATGAATTGCGAGATGAATGGAAAGCGTTCGTGTCCCAATATCAATTGCCCAAATACGGGGAAGATCCATCGACGTTTGACGGGCCATGTATTTGGCTGGATATGCAAACGCGACGGTGCAGGAACCACGAACATCGACCGCGGATCTGTCGCGATTTTGCAACCGGGAGTCCCGAATGCTACGAGTGGCGGGCATACTATCGTGACAGAATATCGTTGAATCGACCGGCGGCGAATTGATCGTAGAGGTCGCGCAACGCGTTGCGTACATTCCCTGATGAATTTTCGAAGGCCCGCAGCGCTGCGATTCGAATGCGATGATCCCCGAGACCCAAATCCTCCAAAATGGAGACCATCAGTTCCGGGCTGGTTTTGCAATGGATCCAGGTGGGAAGACTGCAGCTCCGATGAGCGGTAACCACCAAACCGGCTCCACGCCTGGTTTGCCGGAACAGTTGCCAGCGAGACATGAAACTGAGTCGTTCTATGCCGTCCACCAGGAGAATGGCGCCGTTTTCGGACCTGGTAATTGCGTGTTGAACCAGCGCCCCATGGTGAGTCGTTTGTGGCGGTAGCGAGACATGGTGGTTCGCGATGCTCCTGCGGTTAAGCAACTCGGCAAGTGCATAGAGCAATGTCGTTTTCCCGGAGCCCTGGTGTCCGAGAATCGACGCTCGATATTTCAGCGATCGCAATTTATTGAGTTGCCACTGCCAATCGTGTTCGGCAAGCCGGAATTCGATGTTGTTGACGCGATCGGATTTCACCGGATTTTCACGGGCTGCAAGAAAGTTGGCGCCTCCGTACGGCGCGGGCACGGTGTCAAAGGTCGTAATCATCAGCTGACTCTCACGGATGGCTTTAACGCCTCACCTTCAAACGACTTCTCCAGTTTGACCTCTGATCCGTCCATGGAGAGCGTCATCGGTTCTCGAAATCCCTCGCGACCGGGAAACAGGACAACTTCGATCGCCCAGATCAGCGAAATCAGTTTGCCGGAAAAACTGAAAGGGCGGGTTGGCGCCGTGAACTCGAATCCTGTCGAACCATCCGGTTGTGTGACGGTTAACGGCAGGGAATTCACAACTTCGACGTCCTGATCACCCTTGCCCTCGGTGTACCAAAGCAAACGGATGTCAAGCCGATCGGTTTCTGAGCCCAGGCCGGACCATGAAACGGTTCCTGAAACTGTCTCGCCAGGGCGGAAATGAGTCGTGGAATCGTCGAAGGAAATCGTAATCATGTCGGGTCCGCGGAAACAGGCTTAACACGGAATGAAAAACTCTCAAACACATCAGGCCACCACCGGATTTCGCCATGGACGATTACGGACCACGTGATCTGGTTGCTGGTGCCCTCGTGCGTATGCATCGTCGATTGGGGAATCCGCACGGACGCGCTTCCGAACCGGATGTCATCCTGGCGCGTAACTGCGCAGACCGGAATGATCTCAAAGATTTCGGTGTCGGTATGCGTGTCGGTGCCACGGCGATAAACCGCTTTCTGTTCTCCCTGAATCTCCAGTTTGAGGTTCCGCAAGCGACTGGTCCGGCCGATGACTTCCCAGGCAATGTCGACGTCGCCGCCCAGCGGAACGGCTCCGGTACTCAGTGCGACTTCTACACGTGGCGTGAACAACTTCAGGAACATGTAGCAACATCCGACCAACAACACGATTCCGATGAATACAAACGGCGAAAGGAAGAGCATGAAACCGAGTTTGAACCAAATCCCGGGGGTGTTGAAAATCAGAGCAGCGACAAACACGCCAACGATCCCGTTCCAGAAAACGGAGATTCCGCACATGATCAGAAACGAGATCCAGCGGGATTGTTTCGTCGTCAGTTTCATGGGAACAGACCATTGTTCGTCCTTGAGATCAGCCTCAAGGGTGAATGTGCTCTGTTTCAGTTGATGGGATCTTGTCGGCTGTTCGCTCCGTCCGCCACGATGCCTGCGGAGAGCGCTTGGTCGGAAGCGTTTTTATTG
>JAHEBQ010000106.1 GCA_024642205.1 Planctomycetaceae bacterium
ACGATGTCGGGATGGCCTCATCGCCGGTAGTCCAGGATGGAGTTGTGGTGGTTCAAGTCGAATGCCAGGGCGATTCGTTTGCAATGGGACTCGATGCCGGGACAGGCGGGACTATTTGGACCCAGGACCGGGCGAAGGATGGCGTTTGGACGTCTCCATTGATCGTCCAGGGAAAGGACAATTCACCGCTGGTCGTTCTGCAATCCGAAAATAGCTTTGATGTGCTTGACTTGAAGACTGGGAAGACCGCCTTCAAGGCGCAGGGCAGTGTCAGTACCATATCGTCTCCCGCCTTTACCGACGGCAAACTGTTCGTGCCGATTAACGGGACCACCGCGTATTCGGTGTCCGGCGAGGGTCAGTTGACGGAAGAATGGAATTCGCCGCAACTTCGCCCCAGTTCGATGAGCAGCGTTGTTTACAATGGCAAGATTTACGCGCTCAATCGCTCGGGAGTTCTGTCCGCGTACAGTGCAATTGATGGAACTGAGCAGGAAAAAATCCGCGTCATCAAAGGGGGTTCCGCCTGGGCCACACCGGTTGTGGCGAGCGGACACATGTATTTTTTCGCGCAAGGTGGCCAGTCCTACGTGGTCAAACTTGGATCAGTCGGGGAGCAACCCCAGGTCGTTCATGAACATACATTCGAGGACGAAGTATTTCTCGGTTCGCCGGCAGTTGCCAACGACGCGATGTTTGTCCGCAGCGACAAGTTCCTTTGGAAGATCGCAAGCAAGAATTAATGCGGGACTTTATTGCAATTCAACAGGCCCCCGGTCCAGTTCATTCGACGATTCAACCGCCTGGCTCCAAAAGCCTGACGAACCGGGCATTGGCGATCGCTGCCATGGCCCGCGGACGCTCGGTCCTCCAGGGCGTGCTCGATAGCGACGACACGCGGGTCATGATCGAGTCGTTGGTCAAGTTGGGTGTTCAGGTTCAGCAGGATGTGTCGAATCACTCCGTTTGGGTCGAAGGCCGGGGCGGCGTGTTTCCCAACCAGTCGGCCGAGCTTTTTGTCGGCAACAGCGGAACCACCATTCGATTCTTGACGGCGCTTCTCGGATTTGCTGGTGGTCGCTATTGCCTCGATGGTATCGATCGCATGCACGAACGACCGATCGGTCCCCTGGTCGACGCGCTCAATCAACTCGGCGCGAATGTTGTCGCGGAATCACCCGGCCAATGTCCGCCTGTCCGGATCTCTTCGAAGCGACTGACCGGAGGACGAGTGACGATCAGTGGCGACACGTCCAGTCAATACCTTAGTGGTTTGATGATGGCGGCCCCGTTGGCGACCGAACAAGTTGTCATCAAGATAGACGGACCTTTGATTTCGAAGCCGTACGTCGAGATGACGTCGAATGTAATGAAGTCGTTTGGCGTTGAATGTCGGTACGGGAAGTCGTTTGACCGATTTGAAATTACCGGTGGGCAAACCTATGTTGCGACCGATTACCAGATCGAACCCGACGCCTCCGCAGCAAGTTACTTCTGGGCGATGGCCGCAATATGTGGCGGCGCGGCGACGGTCACCGGGATCAATCAATATTCGCTTCAAGGGGATGTCAGATTTGTGCATTGCCTGAAACAAATGGGCTGTAATGTCGCCTGGGGCGACAACGAAATAACGGTAACCGGACCGGCCAAGATCGGCATTGATGTCGATATGTCGGATGTTAGTGATACGGTACAGACTCTGGCGGCGGTTGCCGTATTTGTCGAGGGAACAACAACGATTCGCAATGTTGCGCATAACCGTGTCAAGGAAACAGATCGAATTGGAAATCTGGCGATCGAATTACGGAAGTTGGGCGCCAAGGTGGATGAATTTGAAGACGGTCTGGCAATTCATCCTGGTGCCCTGACGGGCGCAGAGATTGAAACCTACGACGATCACCGGATGGCCATGAGCCTTGCTTTAGTTGGCCTCCGGCAACCAGGTGTCAAAATTCATAACCCTGGTTGTGTCTCGAAGACCTATCCGAATTACTTTGAAGATCTGAAGATGTTTGTCGGAAATTAACCGGAGTAATTCTCAAGTGCTTCCGGTTGATAGTCGTTAACCCGGAAGTCGGGTATTGCGAATTCTCCTGAAAGGACGCCGCGCTGGTACATTCAACGGCTAATGGGCCCCAATCATGACTGGTCGGTATCCGGAAAGATCTGGCCAAGATGGTGCTCTAGGTGCCCGCGTAATCCCGTTTTGGATACTCCAATGTGACTGGTCGTCCTCTGAAACAGCTTTCCAAACCAGTTCAGGAAAAGAATGAGTCGTGTGTTATCCAGGTCGGAACGGTGTACGACACCCGATCGGTCGGTCTCGCGATCAGCCGTTTGTATTCGGCCCAGGAATCGACCAGCCAGATCCAATCCTGATGTTGATCGTCGTGAATTGTCATCCCGTCGTCTTGACGATATCCATCCAACAGGAGTTTAGTTAAGGAATTTCGAATTTCGACTCGCGCAGGTTGGTCTGCCGGGAAACTTGGCGTTGTCGCATTTTTGCGTTCTTTCTAGACTTTGGCCAAGGTTTTCCAGTTCCCGGCCCATATCAGAAGGCGAGTTGCATCGGATGCGAGAGACGGTTTGCCATGTCGCGATCCTGCTCCTGGTTACCGGGATCGTATTCTTCACGAACCTTGGTAGCTCCCGGTTGTGGGATCGCGATGAGCCCCGTAATGCCGGTTGTGCCGCCGAAATGCAAGCTCGCGGCGATTGGGTCGTGCCGATGTTCAACGACGAACTTCGGCATCAAAAACCCGTATTGCTTTACTGGCTGATCATGTCTGCCTACTCGATACTTGGCGTCAACGAATTTTCCGCGAGGTTCTGGTCCGCGGCGCTGGCAACCGGGACGACATTTGCGACCTACGGTATTGCTCGACGGTTGGTCAATTCAACGGTGGCACTTTATTCTGCGATTGCGCTTTCGACCAGTTTGATGTTTGATGTTGCTGCGCGGGCTGCGACTCCGGACTCGTTGCTGGCGTTTTGCGGCACGATGGCGATATTGGTATATGTACTGGGCACGTTTTCGCAGTCGGCGAACGGCATCAAGCTCAAGCAACATGGGTCCTGGTTTCCACAAAACTCTTTTTTCGTGATTTCGATGTATGCGCTGCTCGGGTTGGGAGTTCTGGCGAAAGGGCCAGTCGGGTTTCTGCTTCCGGTGGCAATCATTGGCTTGTTCATGCTCATCAGGACGTCGCCGAAATCAGAGCCGGAAAACAGTGATTCGTTATTATCGACGCTAGCTCGTGGGTTCAGGTCCTGCCTAGTGACGTTGCATCCCATCCACTTGGCTCGAACATGGTGGTCAATGCGGCCAATCCTGGGGCTTGCAGTCGTATTGCTGATCGCCACACCGTGGTACTGGTTGGTCGATGCGCGAACAGAGGGTGATTTTACCCGGATGTTTTTCGTGGGAGAGCATTTCGGTCGTGCGACGCGTGCGATGGAAAGTCATAACGGCGGCCTTTGGTTTTATCCGTTGGCGATTCTGGTCGGCTTTTTCCCCTGGTCCATTTTTTGGGGTCCGGTCGCCGTGGGTATCGTCAGACGCCGGCAAACGCGTGGCCAGTGTGAGCCGGAGGCTAAAACACATGTCGGCGCAGCGACGACATTAATGCTCTGCTGGATCGGCATACAGGTCGGTGCTTTTTCGATCGCTCAAACAAAGTTACCCAGTTATGTGACGCCGTGTTATCCAGCGCTCGCTGTTCTGACTGCTATTTGCCTCAGCCAGTTGGCGTCACGACAGACTCACGTTGGCCGGGCCTGGTTTCATGCAGCATGGGTTGGTTTGGTGATATCCGGTTTGGCCATCACGATCGGAGTTGGCTTTGCCACGATGAAATATATGCCGAGCCAGTTCTGGCTGACCGCGATTGGATTGATCCCGTTGGTCGGTGGTGTTTTGCTGATTTGGTTGATGGCCAGGAATCAAACTCGATCAATTCCGGTTGTGTTTTCTGCGACCGCCCTACTCTTCTGCGCTGGCTTGTTTGGCTTCGGGACCGTTTCACTGGATGCGGAACAGCAGAGCCACAAATTGCTGCGTCGGCTCGGAGTTGGGACGAAGGTTGCGACTTATGGCGTGCTTGAATCAAGCTGGGTTTTTTATGCGAAGCGACCGTTGGTTGAGCTGCAAGTCGTTGAGCAGGATGCTCCCCAATGGAAGCGTCGCGTCATTGGGGAACGCGAAAAGTTTTGGCAGTCCAAGCCACAACCAACGGTGGCGGCTTTCGTAAAATCAAACCCCGATGCCATGTTGATTACGACCGATGAACACCTGGATTCAATCCGGGCGCAGTTGCCAGTAGATTATCAGGTGCTTCAGACAGCCGAGTATTTCCTGAAGAACAAGCAGATTGTATTGCTGGGGCGCATGTCGAGTGATCTGCCACCAGTGGGCAACGCAACAGCAAAACATGCTCCTGTGGAGGCGCATCCGACGAACCGGGCATCGATCGTGCCCGTTGACTCATCAAGGCGCCGCTGACTGACCGGTTCCGGAATTGGGAGGTCAATTGGTATTTCCATGCTGTGGATCGGCAGGCTTTCGATTCCCGATCCCGGCAGACGCAACGTCTGATTCGCGGGATGCATCGCGCAGATCGGTCGTTCCGAGTTCGAACCGTCTGATTCCGAAATCGGCGTTTCCAGCCCCTCAGGGCGAAAGCCTGACTCTGGTCCACTGATCGTCCAGACGATAGACGATTCGATCGTGAAGTCGATCAAGTCTGCCCTGCCAGAATTCCACCTGTCCCGGCGATAACAGATAGCCGCCCCAATTTTCCGGGAGCGGGATGGTCTGACCATTGAGTTTCTCGACAAGCTGAGCTTTGGCGAAATCCAGCTCCTTTCTGGAAGCGACTTCTCGAGATTGTTCCGACACTGCCGCGCTGAGCTGCGAGCCTCGAGGTCGTGTATGAAAATACTCGTCGGATACCTCGCGTGAGGTTTTCTCCACGGTCCCCACCATTCGCACTTGTCGTCCCAGGTACGGCCAATGGAAAACCACCGCAGCCCGAGGATTGGATCGTAACTGTCGGCCTTTTGCAGAATCGTAATTGGTAAAAAAGCTGATCCCGTGGTCCTGGATATCTTTCAGCAGCACCATGCGATTGGATACGTCACCGTCCGATCCTGCGGTCGCCAATGCCATCGCATTTGGTTCGAACCAACGACCAGGGCATTTGTTCACTGCCAGTTCCAACCAATCGCGAAAGAGTGAAAGGGGGTGACAGGGGAATTCGGATTCGTCGATTCCCTTGTTTTCGTATTCTTTCCTGATTGCTTGAAAGTCCATTCGGATGACCTTTGATGGTTGATGTCAGGGGCAGATCACGTCAAAACGGGATATCGCCGGGATTTTAACTCAATCGTTGTTTTATTCGCTGAAACCGAGCTTCAATGGATTCAGCAAAACGATATGATGAGGGTAACATGGGGGATTTTCATCGCTTTTGTTCTCCGGAAGTTCAACTGGAAAATCGGGACTAACTGCCTCCACCGGTAACTCCGGATTGGGGCATGGATCGCCAACGGTTATCATACCGCGATGAATCGGAAAGATTAATGCGACGTTGAGAAAGAACACAACATGGCAACGGATATTGAAGTGACAACCCAACCAACAAGCGAGAAACGAACCGAACGCGACTCGATGGGGGACGTGCAAGTTCCCGCACAGGCGTATTACGGAGCTCAGACTCAGCGTGCGGTTGAGAATTTTCCTGTCTCTGGTTGGACGTTTCCGCCAGCGATGATTCACGCCATGGGCAGAGTCAAATATGCCTGTGGAATTGCGAATCGTGACCTGGGTAAGCTGACGGGATCCGGAAAAAATCCGTTGGATGAAACCCAGGTAAATGCCCTGCTGGCTGCTTGCCAGGATGTTGTTGATGGCAAACTGGACGAACAGTTTCCCGTTGATGTATTCCAGACTGGCTCTGGGACGTCCAGTAATATGAATGTCAATGAAGTGATCTCGAACCGCGCGATCGAGATTGCGGGCGGAGATCGGTTCGCGGCCGAAAAGTCGATCCACCCAAATGATCACGTGAACATGGGGCAAAGTACCAACGACACGTTTCCGACCGCCATTCACGTTGCCGTCGCTTCGGAGATCACCAATGCTCTGATCCCGTCTCTCGAGTATTTCGCGGAGACGCTTTTGGAAAAAGCGGCTGCCTGGGACCAGGTCATCAAGATTGGACGCACGCATTTGATGGATGCGACACCGCTTCGGCTTGGTCAAGAAATTGGTGGAATGGCTCGTCAGGTTGAACTTTCCATCGAACGTGCGCGACAGGCCGTTGCGGCGGTGTGCGAGCTTCCGGTTGGTGGAACGGCAGTTGGTTCGGGGATCAATACGCACCCGGAATTTGGCGGACGAGTCGCAAAAGAACTTGCATCCTCGACCGGGATCGCGTTTGTTGAGGCCAGGAACCACTTTGAAGCCAATGCGCAGCGCGACGGACTGGTGGCCTGCCATGGGTATTTGAAAACCATTGCGACGACACTGTTTAATGTTGCCAATAATATTCGCTGGCTTGGTTCGGGACCGCGGTGCGGGTTTTATGAAATCTCGTTGCCGACTCGCCAGCCGGGAAGTTCGATCATGCCTGGCAAGGTCAACCCGGTGATGTGCGAGAGCATGATGCAGTTCACCGCCCGCGTCATGGGTAACGACCAGACGATCACGTTGAGTGGCGCCGCCGGAGGACAGTTTCAATTGAACATCATGATGCCTGTCATGGGTCAGACGACTCTTGAGAGCATTCACTTGCTGGCCAGTGGTACCCGGGCATTTGTCGACTTTTGTGCGGCCGATATGCAAGCGAATATCGAGGTTTGCGAATCATTTGTCGAACAAAGTCTCTCGATGTGCACCAGCCTCAACCCCTATATCGGTTACGAGAAAGCAGCCAAGTTGGCCAAAGAAGCATTTCAGACCGGTAAGACAATTCGCGAACTTTGCGTCGAGCAGGAGATATTGCCTGCCGAGACATTGAAGGAAGCACTTGATCCGATGCGAATGACCGAACCACACGAATAATGACCGAGGGCGGGGCGGGTCCCCGCGACCACAAAATCCAGAATCATGACAATTCCACGGAGGGATTTCGATGTACACTCACCGCCATAATCCACTCGAAAATTCGGTTTCATGGCTCATGCAGCTGACGGCCGTGATGGCCATTTGCTTTTTTGGCCCGAAGATTCACGCTCAAGAATCTGCCTCCGATACCAAATCAACGTCAGTCGACCAAACGAAGGTTGTTCGCGCGATCTACAATGCGACCAAAAAGGCCAAAACCACCAACGACTTTACCGAGTTTCTGGCTCAATGCGACGAGGCACTGGCTGGCGACCTGTCGAATGAAAATCGCAACTATGTTTTGTCGTTATCTGGTTGGGGATTGAATCGACGTGGTGAGCGACATTTTGAGATGGCGGTTCAGTTGAAAAGAATTGGCAATCTGCAGCATGAATCGGCGATGAAACAGTCGATGGAAGATTTCGATGCGGCCATCGTCGCTGCGCCCGAGCGATACCGATCCTGGATGTCGCGTGGGATAGCGCACGTCGCGAGCGAAAACTATGAAAGTGCAATTCTCGATTTTACGGAAGTCACGAAGTTGAAGACGGACGAACCCAATGGTTGGTTTAACCGCGCCGAAGCGTTTTATCATCGTGGAAATTTCGGGCCTGCGATTCATGATTACGATGTCGCCCTGCGGCTGAACTCCAGCGATGCCCAAGCCTTGACCGGTCGCGGGTTATCTGCCTATGCGATGGGAAAACACGAGGATGCACTCGCAGATTTCCGGCGCGTCATTGAACTTCATCCGGAGAATGATGCGGCCTATCTCAATCGGGGGGATGCCTACCAAGCGATTGGAAAATGGCAGTTGGCCAATGAGGACTATGAGCGGGCGATCGAAATCAAGGAGACCGGTGCCGCCTGTCAGCGCATCGCCTGGCTCAAGGCGACCTGCCCGGATCCAGCGATTCGCAATCTGAAACTGGCCCAAGAGATGATCGACCGCGCAATCTCGCTGGCCGGAGATACGACGTCCAATCTGGAAACGCTGGCCGCAGTCGACGCGGCACATGGAGACTTCGATTCAGCAAAAACGACTCAGCAAAAACTAATTGGGCTCGTTTCCGCGGAAGACGACTTAAAGGCCGCCAAGTACCAGGCTCGATTGATGCTGTACGAAAAAAGCGAACCGTTCGTACAGGCGATCGATGAAAGTACGGAACGCTCGGAAACGGAAAGCGATCTTCCCCAAGACGACAGGGAAAAATAGATCGTTTCGTGTTGCGTTTCCTTCGGTCGTGTGGGCCGGCCCTCAACTGACCGAAATCTGGTCAAATGGCAAGGCTGGGAGCCGGTCGGTTTCAGTTACTACCAAATGACCCATTGAGTGCGATCGTGCAGCCATTCTGGCATTTGGGCTAACTCTTCGTCACTTGGCGGCCCGGTCAACCGAATCGGGCCCTCTTGGGTGATCGCGATCGTATGCTCAAAGTGCGCGCTGTTTTTTCGATTCTCTGTCACTACCGTCCAATTGTCGTCGAGTGTTTCGAGTCTTTCGGTTCCGATGCTGACCATGGGTTCAACCGCAATCACGACTCCTGGACGTAGTTCGAAATCTTCCGAAGCCAACATCGCTTCATTGTAGTAATTGGGTACCTGGGGGGCTTCATGAAGTTCCTTGCCGATCCCGTGCCCTACCATTTCCTTGACGACAAAAAATCCCGCCTCGACGACGTATTCTTCCATGAGTTTGCAAATTTGGCTCCAACGTTTTTTTTGACTCATCAAGTCAATGGCGAGGTTGAGTACGCCATCGGTTACTTCAAGCAGCCTTGTAGATTCCTCCGAGATGTTACCAATGGCATGCGTGACAGCCGCATCGCCACACCAACCAGAGAGTCGGCAACCGGTATCCAGTGATACGATATCTCCTTCCTTGAGTACCCTCGGGCCGGGGATTCCATGCACGACTTGTTCGTTGACCGAAATACAAGTCTCAGCAGGAAAAGCCGGGACTCCAAGGCGAGCACCATAGCCGAGAAACAGCGGTTCGGCGCCGTACTCGACAAACGTCTCGCGATAGGCCTGGTTGATCTCGGCAGTCGTAATACCAGGTCTGAGCAATCGGGCGGCCGATTGGTGCGCCTGCCACACGATCAACCCCGCAGCTCGCATTCTTCGAATCTCGCGAGGCGAACGAAGTTCTCTTTGGATCGGGTGGCTCATGATACGTGTAGCTCGATGGACGCGCGTTCGTGAAAACTCCGGCTCGCAGAAACAGCATCTACTTCGACGGGTGAATCAATAAAATGTACAACACGTCCATTTCTGGATGAAGTGCCGTTTTGTCCATTGCTTCGACCTGTGCCGTCATGCGTAGTCATCGATTCGGCATCCGGCAAGGTGGTTTTATAAACCATCCATGTCAAGGGTCTGTCCGAGTGTCTGCTTGCCTTCGCCAACAAGACTGATCCTAATTAGTCGAACGTGTAGAAGTCGACGCAAGCCAACTGGTTTGGAATCCTTTTTCGAATCTTTGTGTCCGGATGTTGGTCAATTGGCGGACACGGGGGTCGGTGTCGAGAAAGAGCGGCGGCCAGGACCCATATTTATCGCCAGCGACGACTTGCGATACGGCATCCACCGTACGACAGCCCTATCCATTACGCACCGAGGAATAGTTGCCGTTACCAAGAAGAGTTATCCTGGTGGATCAGAGGTCGAGTTGAGTTTGTCTGCAGGTCTCAAATCACGAGAGCCGATTCGGGATCCGGTTTAACTGTCCCAGTCTTGAATGCTGTTGGGGCTCGAGATTTCGTTAAAAAGTGAGATGCCGAGCCTGGCAAACATCAAAATGACTCCCGCGGCGAGAGTCAACGTGGTCCAGCCCCAACCCCGCTTGCCGGACGAAAGCAAACTGTAACTGATCAATGTGAATACGATCAGTGGGGCAGCGGCCATCGCGATTGCAGAGCTCGTTGAGATCATTGAATTGGCGACAACTGTACTTTGAGGCGCGCCGACTGGTCCCGATACGGCGGGGGCGGCGGTAAAAACAGGATTACTCTGGGCCGCGTTTGTTAGTTGGTCGACATTGAAACAAACCCAAGCGGCGAAGAAGCACACGACGGCAACCAGTTTATTTAGGCGCAACGAACGTTTTCGTTTCGTTTGGGCAATCTCGTTTTCCACATTGGTCTCATCATTTTCGGCGAATGTTTTCCCTGTTCATTTCCATGGTCTATTCGCAATCCGTGTGAGGTTATTGGAATTGGCGAATAGATTTCCGTGTGACAACCGTAAAATGGCCCCATGTGGCCGGAGTCTTTGGACTTAATTCATAGTCCGGACAAGCGTGCGAGACTCGTGTTGGAAAACTGCGGTGGCTCATGCTCGCGAAGGCGAATCGATACGGCGATATTGGAACCGTGGTTCCTTACGCCGGATAGTTGAATCGGGAATGTCCCGTTCAAATCACCATGGCGGCAAGTCCCGGCCCATGCCGCTGAATAACATTGAGGCCAGGGGTAGATGCCGTGAATCTCTATTTGGATTTGGGTCCACATCCTCCGGAAAGCGAACATGATCCGCAGCCCCCCGTCGAGCACTGGCTCTCTCCTGTGCCGCAATCAGGACCGCAGCCGTTAGCCAGGGCCTCGGCAAATTTCTTGAATCGAACTTTTCGTTCGTAAGTGGATGCCAATTCCTGGGTCAGCGTTTCCAGCTGTGAATCGACGTCACCAAGGAAATAAAAATAGACTGATTCTCCGTCGAACAGGTGTTCCACGTCGACCAGGATGCCGGGTAGCCGGCGGTCGAGGATGAGTTTCTGGCAGGCCTGGAACGCTTTGTCGCGGTGCCTTTCCAGTCGCTCGAGAATCAAGTCATCGTCTGCTCCAACTCGTCGCAGAATTTCACCATCGGGATTTGTTGCATTTCCGTCCGCACGGTTCCCAAATTCGTCTTCGAGGGGACAAAGCACCGTACCGAACTCCAGCCCGCGACCCGTCCTGCAAATGACACGCGTGTCCCGGGGGTAGAGGTTGAAGTCGGCCGAATCGTAGTGACCGACGACTCCCATTAATCCAACTTTTACTAGATGAGCTGCGCCCAAGTCTGTCTCGATGCAAAGGTACTTGACGTCCGTCCCGGAGTGAATGCCCGAGAACCGGCATATTCTTGAATACTCACGAACAACTGTAGCCAGCAGGGATTGCCGTTACTTGGACGGCTTGTCGTCCAGGCCCTTGATCATTACGAGTTTTCCGTCAGGTTTTTCAGATCCTTCGGACGTGTTGCCGGCCAGCGTAATGTAAAGGTCTCCGTCTGGGTGAAATGCCAGAGCGGTGGGCTTTTTGAGTTTGACGAGTTCCTTGGCGGTGCAATTTTCGTAATCGTCTTTGATAGCGATGATCTTATAAAGACCCCCATTGTCGGTATCGAGCCAATTGAAATCGGTAGCGAACAGCCGACCGTTATTTGGTCCGTAGGCCAGGCCGGTGATGTCGTTCAATCCGGTTTTGAAATTGTCCAGCAACTTGCCATCTTCATTGTAAAACGTCAGGAGGCTGTCTGCCGCTTCATTGATCTCACCCATTTGGCCGACCGCGATGTGACCTTCGGGGCTCATGGTGATCGCCACCGGTGCGTCAACTTTGGTAGCTTCCTTGGTTGCGATCCTGCGTTCGAAAGTGTCGATCTTTCCGTCTTTGATTGTGGCCAGCGAAACCCATCCTTTCACGTCGTCGCCGTTACAGGTTACATACACCCCTTTGGTTCCTTCAGCCAAACCGTAGAAGTTGCCTTCGCCAACAATGTCGCCAACCGCCGGAAGCTTTTTCGGTTCACCTTCGGTTTTTTCAGCATTGATCGGGTCCTCGCCGACCGCCGGAACCTTGTAGACGCGAATCATTTCCTCGCCATCTGGTTCCCCGCCACCGCCGACAACCAACGTGTCTTTATCGAGAAACAGCAACCCCAGCGGACCGATGTCGTAGATTGGACCTTTGCCGTAAGCGTCTTTGCTGAATTCAACAATCACGGGTTCGACTTTGCCATCGACGATGCGGACCACACGCAGTGCGCCGCTGTCGGCCACAAACACATGGCCAGTCTCCGGTTGAATGGCAACTCCGCTGGGATTGTTCAGACCTTCGACGACCGTTTCCACAACAATGTCGTCTTGGGCGGCAGTCGATGTCGGCAACGCGCACATGGAAACCATGGCGACCAAACCGGCGATGCAAAGAAGCTTCTTCATTTTTTCCTCGACAATATTCGTCATGTAATAGTTGGCCGTGCATGCCAATTGGACTATTGATATTCAGTTGGCTATTGTGATGTTATTTCCGCCGGGCATCCACCCGCTTGTCTGGTTTTCCAACCGTGATTCGATTAGGCGACCGGCAGCAGGCCTCGTGACGCTTCAAATTTCGCGATTTCCTGGACGTGCTGCAACGTCAGGGCAATATGGTCCAGGCCCTCCAGAAAACATTGCCTTCGGTAGTCGTCGATTTCAAACGTGGCGCTGAATCCCGCACCGTCTGTGACCGTTTTTGTTTCCAGGTCTATCGTCAACGTATAGCCTTCCCTGGCGGCTACCTGTTGGTGGATGTATTGAACTTCGGATTCACAGAGCCGAACCGGGAGAACGCCGTTTT
>JAHEBQ010000157.1 GCA_024642205.1 Planctomycetaceae bacterium
CGCGATCGTGCGCGACCACGTGGAATTTCTCAAACCCGAAATGTTTCATCACATCCACCTGATCCTGGGCCATGACACGCTTCGAGTAGTTTTGATGGCCTTCGCCGCCCTCCGGCATGTCACTATCGCCATAGCCACGCAGATCCGTCGCGATGATGGTGTGGTTCCTGGCCAGGGCAGGAGCCACCTTCCGCCAGTTGACCAGGTTGCAGGGGGCTCCATGGATCAGCAGGACGGGCGGGCCACTTCCGCCCTTCACGCCGTTGATGTGGATGCCTGTCGAGGTCTTGATCTTGAAGGCCTCGAAACCCGGAAAGAAATCCACCGCTTGTGTGGCGGGGCTCTGACTCTCCGGGGCAGGTTCTGCAGCTTGGGCGGAAGGAGTGTTCGCAACGGCGGCCGCGAGGCCGACCGAGGCGACTTTCATAAAATCCCTGCGACCAGAGCCTGCGTCCGGTGAGTTGTTTTCATTCATAGGAGTCTTCCAATTGATCTACGCTGCGGGACTGTAATGATCTGTGTTTTCGAGCGATGATTTGAGACTTCTGAAGGTGTCAAACCTTCCTGCGAACGGCCTTTCCGGGGCGGACATCCACCCGCTTGCCGTCCTCGATGACCAGAGTTCCGTTCACCACAACATGGCGTTGACCGACAGCGGTCTGGCAGGGTTCGACGAAGGTTCCCTTGTCGATGATTGTGTCGAGGTCGAAGACGAGCACGTCGGCATCGCAGCCGACCTGGATGCGTCCCTTCTTCTTCATCTCGGGAACGGCCTCCTGCAGGATCTGGCTGGGGATGAGGCTGGTCTTGGCGAGGGCATCGGACAGGCCGATCTTCTTGCGCTCCCGGACCCACCGGCCGATGAAGCGTGAGAAGCACCCGGAACTGCGCGGGTGGGCGAAAGCATCCCTCGGCAGCGGCCAGACATCGCCTTCGACGATCTTGCCGTCGGCCGTGATCCAGGGCATTCCGTCCGAAGCGATCGCGCCTCCCGGATAGAGCACCGCGAGATCCAGGAGCCTTTGGTCGTCCTCGCTGTTTTCCTCATCCAGAAAATGGAAATTGATGGCGTCGCCCGGACTGGATTTCTGCAATTCCTCAATCTTCTCCTTGGTCAGGGGCTTTCCATTCAGCTCGACCGCGCCGTAGTCGGTGCCACCGAAGCGCTCCAGCCAGTTCGGCCCCCGCATGAACTCGGCACCGATCGCGGTGGAGAAGGCTCCGTAGGGGTAGGACTCGGCGGTGACTCGGATGCCCTTGGCCTCGGCTTCCTTTACCAGGTTTGTCGCGGCCTCGAGATCCCGACCCGCCACGCTGTTGATGTGGCAGATGTGCATGTGGGCACCGGTGATCGCTGAAAGCCCGATCTGCTCAACGAGCGCCTCGAACGAGCTTTGGGGTTCGAGTACGCTCATGTAGCGGTCGTGGGTATGGGTGGCGACCCCGTGTTTCACCGCAAGCTTCGCAAGTTCGTAGTATTCCTTCCGACCCATCCCCGGCGCGTAGCCTGCATTGATGGAGATCGCCAGGGCTCCCTCCTTCATGCCGCCGTCCACCAGATCGATGATCTGCTCGAGTTGTTCCTTCGATGGGCTGGCATTCTGCCAGCCGCTGACGCTGAAGGCGCCCTGGAACCAGGCCATGGTTCCATCGGGCTTCTCGAAATCGGGCATCAGGGCCTGCACACGGGCGAAGGCCCACGCGCAGCCGAGGCCGTAGTTGTTCGGGCGTCCTTCCTTTCCGATCTTGTCGTAGGCCATGCCGACCGGGAACAAGCCGGACTCCAGCTCGAGAGCCGTGGTAACCCCATCGTAGATCTGCATCCAGGCAGCAGGGAGTTGTTGACCATGTGCATGCATGTCGATGAATCCGGGTGCGACCACCATGCCATCGGCCTGGATCGTTTTTGCTCCCACGAGTGCCTGTTCGGAGACAGCGGCGATGCGACCTCCGTTGATGCCGACGTTGCGAACCGCGTCCAAACTGGTTTCTGGATCAATGACCCTGCCGGCTTCGATCACCAGATCGTAAGGTCCGCTTTCGTTGGGGACGAGCTTGGGTGCAGTTCTTGCCTTGGCGGCCGTTGTGTTAGTGGCGGGCACCATCGTTGTCGCCAAACCTGCCGCCGCGGCCGTTACGAAGTTCCGCCGATTGACTTGGGGCAGATGGTCCTGCTCGCATTTTTTCTTCATATTTTTTCGGTCCTTTTGGTCTTGTCTGGCTCAGCGTTGATCACGTTGGGTGTTTAGTCGGCGTCGATATTAACGAGATTGCATGAGGTAATGCGTATTTGAAGCGTTGTCGAAGCTCGAAAAAGCCCCGGAACCGGCTTGAATTTAAACGATCCGCGAGATTTGCACGATTGCCGGGGAGGTGACTACCCCATTTTTTCCCCTTGCGAAATCTGTCGATGAACGTTTTGCTCCCTCCAACCCCGTGGTGGTGAGTCATTGCCTCGAAACGTTCACGACATTTCAAATTCGCCGTTGACTGCCGTCATGCGGTTTCTACTTGCGACTGAGGATACCTAAGCGTTCCGCTTGCAAAACGGCCTCGCGCCTCCGGTTAACACCCAACTTGCGGTAAATGCTCTGCGCATGCTTTTTGACCGTTTCGGAAGTCACGTGCAGTTTGGCACCGATCTGTTTGTTGGATAACCGTTTTTGCATCAGTTCGAGCACATCCATCTCTCGTTGACTCAATTCAGAAAGGTCAGCGATGGAAGTGGCGTCAAGCGTCGGGTTGGCTTGATTGTGAAAGGCAGTCAATAGAAACGCGAGATAATCGTCGCCCGAATGACTGGGAAGCAATCGACGGAGCCACCGTTCGAGCTTCGGACCACGGTCAAGAAACGTGCGCAGCAACCCCAACTCCTTTCCCCAGCGAAGACATTCGCTCAACAAGCGGAGAGCGGATTTGTGTTTTCCGAGTTGTTCCAGGGCCAGCGCTTTGAGCAGTGTCAAGACAATGACATGCCGGCGGTGGTAGCGCGGCTCGACCAAGGCGAGTGACCGTTCAATATATTCGAATGCCTGCTCATGCTCGGCCGTTTCCGAACCCTCAAGCAACAGTTCTGCATAGATCAGGCTGGGGATCTGAAAGAAGTAGGAAACGGCATCGACGACCTGAGGAGGAGGCGGTTCAATCAAGCGTTCTCCCTGGGCGAATCGGAGTCGAGCCTCGACGGCATCGGAGACCCGAACGGAAATGGGATCGCAAGCCGCCATCGCAAACTCGCGCGCTCGATCCGCGTACTTCCAGGCGGAATCCATTTCCCCGTTTGCCTCTGCAACACGGCTTAACGAAACAAGTACGTCGTGATAATGTCGCGGGTTAAGCCGGACCCCGAAGTTCATCGCATCCCGCAGCCCTCGCGACGCCTGGTCCAGTTGATTTCGCTCGTACGCAGCCAACCCTTCAAGATAGGGAGCATAGGAATACCAATAATCGGGCATCGGCGCGATCTTATGGACCCGCCGCATTTTACCCGTTGTCTGTTCGACGCCGTCGAGTTGCATGCACATCGCGTACATCACCGCCTTGCAGGCGATGAAGCCACTGGTAAAACCACTGCCGGACGCGGCATCTTCGGTGATGGATCGTTCAATCAAGGCAAACGATTCGTCCGTCCTGTCGGACAGCATCAATCCGCCGATTCCGTAAATCGTCGCGTAGGTTCGACTGATTCGGAATCGCGATGGCAATAAACGCAACGCCTCGGAACCACAGCGCCAGGCTTCCTGAGTATCACCATTCCAATAAAAGCAAAATGACTGCAGAGCGTTTAGCACTCCTTGCTGTTCCACCCGCTTGGCAGTTGCGCATGTTGTTCGCTCGATGGTCGTTTCGGCATCCGCAAGCCGTTTGGCAACGCGATCCAGGTCGAAGCCGGCAATACAGACGAACGCTTCGGCCAAAATCAATTCCGGGTATTGTTGAAATGCCTTCGCAGGGAACTTTGACAGAATGAGACTCAGCGTGCGGCGAGAAAGATCCGCCGTTAACAACGCGGGCAACGCCGCCCATAGGGTGTCAACGGCCGTTTCCAGATCGCCACCCCGGATCAGGTAGCCAAGCGATTCCTCGGCCAATCCCTGCTTCGCAAACCACTGTCCGGCATGGCGACAAATAGCGCTGGGTTTTGCGGGCTCGGAAAGCTCACCAAAACGTCGATACAGAAGCTGCTTGAACAGGTGATGATACCGAAACCAATCCGACGCATCATCCAGCGATACGAGGAACAACCGCCGCCGCTGCAACTCGTCAATCAGCTCGCGGCTTGGTCTTCGATCCGAACGACGTGGGTCACTTTCTTGATCAAGTAATATGGAATCGCAAAGCGGAGCGCAAAACCGGTCCAGGGGCGCTGTCAGCTCAAGAAATTCGCGCAGCTTGGGTGGCAAGCCGTTAATGACTTCTTCGAACAGGAAGTCGGAGATGTCGCTGCTGTGTTCAAGTACATTCATTGCAGCTTCCATTGGATTCGCCGCGTCACACAACGCCAGTAGCGCCAACCGCATTCCCGCTGGCCAACCCTCCGTCTGCCCATGCAGCCGGTCAATCACCCGGTCATCAACAGGTTTCAACAACGAACTGGTGACCAAATCGCGCGACTCCGAAGCGGAAAAACGAAGGTCTTCGTCGCTCAATTCGGACACCCAACCGCGAACACGCCACAACGGCAGCGGCCACGGCGGTTCAAGACGCGAAAGGAATACCAAACGCAAACATTCGGGTTGCTGCTCGATGACACGAGCGATCAAATCGTGGATGGATGTTTCTGTAATCAGGTAGAGATCATCGACGATCAAAAACACTCTCTGATCAAGCGCAGACATGTCATTGATCAATGCATCTACGAGATTTTGTTCCGGGATGGTTTGAGGGCTTTCGATGAGTTCCATCACGGTTTGGCAGCACCTCGGAACGGCCGATCTCAGGGAAGCCACCAGGTACCGGACAAATCGCTCCAGGTCATTGTCATCGGCGTCGACCGACAACCACGCCGCCGGTGAAGACACTGTTGCTTTCCACTGAACTGCCAACGTTGTTTTCCCATAACCTGCCGCCGCGGAAATCAAGGTCACACGATGTTTCACCGAATCGTCGAGTTTCGCTATCTGTTTCCCGCGCAACACAAATGCCGGATCCAGGTCCGGCGACGTGATTTTCGTTTTGATAATCGCAAATGGCATAGGGATTGGGATTCGCGACGCTTACGACAGGCGGCCGGCCCACTTTCCTTGGTCGAATCTCGACTTGTTCCCGATCTGACACATTCCGGGAGTCATTACACAGCTCGGGAGTTGACAATATACACTTTGCCCAACGTTGCCGACATTCGCTTCAAGCAGCATTCAATTGAGTTATGATGAAACGACCCATCGCCGACCCTTGGAGTCGATTGGATGTTAGCCAGAAAGAAAAGCAAGGGTCCGAATGTCCTTGGAAGACCGTAGAAAGACGGGCGATTCAAACGATGTGTAGATTGCATTCCGAAACAGACCTGGGGGGCAAAATGCGTGGAATTCTACCAATATTGATGTTGGCCCCGTTTTTCATGCTCGCTGGCTGCAACAGAGTTTCAACACCCGGAATTCCTCCCACGCCGGGTGACTTCGTCAGAAATCAATCGGGTGTCGGAACAGCACAGGTTTTCGGAATTGACTTCCGCGTCAGCGTGAGTTCGAGTGGTGCAAGCACTGAGGATGAAATTGATGCTAATTTCGTCGATGTCGAGCAGACCATCGCAAGGAAGCGATTTACGTTTGGTGAAGAAATCGTCATTCAGCTCGACAGTATCAATGAATCACAGGTTGGCTTCACCTTCAACGATCTGGATTTTGGTAGCCTCAACGTCAGAGACCAGGTATCGATTGATTCCGAACGAAATGTAATGGTCAACGGAACATCACGTTTGCCAGTCGGCTTCCGCTGAATAAATGAATGAATGACACCACTTGATAACCGCATACCAGCGTTACATCGATCCAAGCCGGGCGTGCGGGGTTTGTTCCACGGCGTTCAGCTTGTTCCCGAAACGACCAAGGACTTATCCAGACATAACGCCCAGACAGGTCAACGTCTTATGCCATCTTGAATCAGTTGCGCGAAAAAGTCCGCTTGCGGCCAGTCGAGATCGAAGCGATTCGAAAACGGACTTCGCTCGTTATGGTTATTCTCCGGGTTCACCCGTACGAAAAGCGTTTTCTCATCACACAACCTGTGAACTGCCAGGGTGTCCTGAGACAGCGCGAGAAATTGTTTTTAGGTCGATACAGCATCCTTGGGATTACTCTCAAATACGGCATCAACGTTGGGGCCAATTCAATCGGCTAGAGCATGTTGTACTTATCTCCAGCGTTTGCGGGGTCAAACATTCAAACAAAAACTGACGAATCAACGCGACAACCAAAGTAAATGCGCTTTAACGGCTGACATCTCGTCGGTTCACAGCTTGACTCTCGTTTTCTCAGCTAGATCGCGAACCACCGATCTGGCAACCCGTCGACATCGTCGTCGTCTTCTAAATCCAACAAGTGATTCCAGTCAAAATCGGCCATCACCAGGTCCGTAACCTCCGCATTATAATTGCCACTGTTCAAGTTCTTGATCCAGTCGGTGCGAAAGGTTCCATTGCTGTCCGTCACGCCCGAGTAAGTCATTCCGTTGAATACCAATGTTACTTGAGCGCCGGCCTGACACTCCGACTTCGAAATTGAAAACTCCGTCGGCATTGCAGACTATGTTGCGAAGCTATCTCGTGCAGAGTGTCAACATGAATTCGGTCGGAATCCAGCCCGCGGACGTCGTCATTGAGCCCCATGTCACCAGCATCGAAATTAGTGACTTTGCGAAAACCAGAGAATTAGTTGCGTCGGGCGAGGAAGCCGCGATGAAATCAATTCCGAGAATCAATTCTCTCCTCGCGCAACTCGATGATCAGTTGTTTCCATCTTGATGAACTCGTCGACGAGTTCGCACCGGTATGGTGGGACCGATGAATATTGGAATCTTCGACGATGAGCATTCCCGGATGACGTTTGCACCATGACGAACCCACGATTTGGCTGAATCGAACTCGGCGAAACTCAAGGAACTGCAAGACCTGTGGTGGGGCAAGCAATAATAGGCAACGTCCCTCCGCTTGACGATCGCAGGGACGAAAGCGTTGCAGATTCGACTGACCTGTTGCAGACATGAAGCAGGACGTTGATATCTATTTCCACGAAACGTCGTTCGTTCACCCGCTTGCCGCGCCGCAATGGTTGGGCAAACAAGACTGCGTGACCGCGTACGTGGAGATTCCCGAAGCGGGAGCGGAGGGCATGCTGGCTTGCACCGGAGGCGAATTTGGCGGATGGAGTTTGTTCGTGAAAGGTAGCAAGCCCCATGTCGCGCATTTCTACTTGAAAACGAAAGAATTCCTGGTTTCTTCCGAAGGTCCGATTTCTGCGAAAGAAAGTTCGGCTTCCGAAGTTCGGCTTCCGTTTACTCCGGACAAGAAAAACCTGGAGCCCGCCTTCTCTCTCGGCACTGTGGAACGGCCGATTGATAGCAAACCGGTGAGACAATCAGTCGAGATCCAATTCGCTGGAAAGTACAGCACCGTTATCGGTTACGGCTAGCTGACCGATCGCAACACTGGCACGCCCGTCAGTCACGAATATTAAGGTCCGGTCTGGTTCACCAGTACATTAGACAAGGTTAAGATTGAGGTGATAGAATTGAGGAACCCTACCTTCGACGAAGGTTCTTACTAGCTGAAGCTGGGCCAGGCCATGAAACCCAGATCCGCTTTCCCAATGGTGATCGGCGGATGCCCAGGCGCTTCCGATTGCCGAATCATGGAATCCGCCCACCGTGACTTTGATTAAGGACTAACACGAATGAAGTTCAAGTCAAAACAAAATCATTTGCCTTCTGGACGTCAAAAGATGCAACACCTGACCATGGAATTCGCCCTCGTCGCGATGTGGCTGGCAACGCTACCTACTGCGGCTGGTGCCCAAACGCAGCTTCCTCAACCAGATCCGGAATTCAAAGGCAAGATCGGCGAGACCTACAAGGATTCTACGCCCAGCTATCCGCAGCCGGTCAAAGCTGCGAAGGGGAGTCCCAACGTCCTGTTAATCCTGCTGGACGATGTTGGGTACGGGATGTGTTCGACATTTGGCGGTCCGGTTCCGACGCCCCATTTGGACAAACTCGCCAAGGGAGGGCTGACCTACACGCGATTTCACACAACTGCCTTGTGCAGTCCGACACGCGGCGCGTTGCTGGCCGGCCGCAATCATCACACAATCAGCACCGGGGTGATAACCGAATGCGGCACGGGCTATCCGGGATACACGGGGATCATTCCCAAGAGTTGCGGCTTGATCTCACAAACGCTCCGCGACAATGGCTATGCGACTTCGATGTTTGGCAAATGGCATAACACGCCGGAAATGGATATCAGTCCAGCCGGTCCTTTTGATCGCTGGCCGACCGGTCTTGGATTCGACTATTTTTATGGCTTCAACCAGGGCGAGACCCATCAGTATTATCCGACCCTTTATCGCAACACGGTGCCGGTCGATCAGCCAAAAACGCCTGAGCAAGGCTATCACTTTACGGAAGACATCACCGACGAGGCCATTGCCTGGACACGCAACGTGCGGGCCGCGAATCCGGATAAGCCCTGGTTTTGTTACTTCAGTACCGGTGCTGTCCACGCGCCGCACCATGCGCCGGCCGAATGGCGCGCGAAGTACAGGGGCAAATTTGATTATGGCTGGGACAGGCAGCGAGAGTTGACCCATAAAAAGCAACTGGAGATGGGAATCATCCCTGAGGGGACCAAGCTGACACCGCGTCCGGCGGAACTCGCTGCCTGGGACCAGCAGACACCCGAAGCCAAAAAAGTCTATCTGCGACTCATGGAAAACTACGCTGCCTTCATGGCGCACACCGATCACCATATTGGAAGACTGATCGACAGCCTGGAGAATGCCGGTGAACTCGATAACACCCTGGTGTTGTACATTGTTGGCGACAATGGAGCGAGTGCCGAAGGTGGCCTTGAAGGAACCTTTAGTGAATTAGCGAGCCTGCTGGGCGTTCAACTGGGCCTGGAAAGCACGATCAACCGTCTCGAGGAAATCGGGACCCCCAGCAGTGAGCCCCATGTGCCAGTGGCTTGGGCCTGGGCCATGTGCGCTCCGTTCCAGTGGACCAAACAAGTTGCCAGCCACTTCGGTGGTACTCGCAATCCCATGGTTGTGCATTGGCCCCAAGGCATTAAATCAGCGGGAGAAATGCGGACTCAATTTCACCACGTGATCGATGTTGTGCCGACGATTCTGGAGGCGACCGAAGTGATCGCACCTGGCGAAGTCAACGGAATAGCACAAATCCCGATCGAGGGCGTGTCGATGGCCTATTCCTTTGATGATGCGAAGGCAAAAGATAAACGCACGATTCAGTACTTTGAAATGTTCACCAATCGGGCCATTTATCACGACGGCTGGGTCGCCTGCAGTCGATTCGGTGTGCCCTGGCAAACCGGCGGCAAAGAAGGCGATTTCCTTGCCGCTCCGTGGGAACTCTACAACGTAGAGGTTGACTTCAGCCAGGCGGATAACCTGGCCGAAAGCAACCCGCAAAAACTAAGAGAGCTACAACAACTGTTCATGGCGGAAGCGGATAAGTACAACGTCCTGCCACTCGATCCACGGTTGGCCGAACGACTTGACCCACGTAATCGACTCTCCGGAGAACCGAGAACCAGCTGGACCTACTACGGAAACCGTGTTTGGCTACCCGAACCCATTGGCCCCCTGATTTTTCCTCAAGCTCATACGATTACGGCTGAGTTGACGATTCCCACCGGTGGCGCTCAGGGTGTCGTCACTTGTGCCGGTGCGTTCTCAGCGGGTTGGTCTTTGTACATTGCTGACAACAAACCAACCTTTCGCTACACATATTTTGATATCGCTGATGTAACCATCCCAGGCAACGTCGAAATTCCCGAAGGCAATGTCACCTTGATGACAGAGTTCGAACCGGATGGATCCAAGCTTGGCGGTGGAACGCTCACGATGTACGTCAATGGCAAACCGGCTGGCAGCGGCAAACTTGAGAGGTCGTCATTCCGACACGGGCTGGAACCCTTTGAGGTCGGTCGCGATTCAATCACGCCCGTTGATCGGGCCTATCAAGACAAAGGTGAGTTTGCGTTCACCGGCAAGATTGAGAAAGTCAAATTCGATTTGAAATAGCGACTCGACTCCCGATTATGTCAGGAGCCAGGAAATTGAATGTTGTTGTGGTGGCCTCGCAAAACCAGAACTTTTTCCTGCACATCAAGGAAGGGTCCGGCGACCGTTTACCACGAAGACGATCAACTGGCTCTTTGAAAATTGAAATCTGATTTTGACCGTTGCAAAATCAACGTGTGAAGAATCAATCGATTCCTCAGTTCGCAGGTGCCTGCACTGAATGATCAGCTATTGATGCTCACGAAAACCAAGGCCTTCCGGGCGCCCGCTGTCACCAGTCCCCAGGTTGGCCAATTTTTTGCCAAAGCTTTATTCCTGGTCCTGTTCTTCAATGAGCGTGTGGTTGCGGATCTGTTATTACTGTGCGCCAATTTCCGGGACTGACCCCAACATGCCGGCCAACTCCAGCAGTAATCGTTCCGGCGCGCTCATTCGAGCGCGCTGCTGGAGCACGGATTGAGCCAGCGCTGGCTTGTCCGTCAAAAGGCCGTCGACGCCACGACCGATCATGGCCGACATGGTCAGCGCATCGTTGACCGTCCAAACGTAGACTTCCTTTCCGTTGTCGTGCGCGGCGCGAATCAGTTTCCGATTGGCGAAACCGGCATTGACGGCCAGAAAGTCCGCTTCTAGGTTTTTCAAATTGCCCGCGGAAACGGACATTAGCAGGCCGACCTTCCAGTCCGGCCGAATAGCCTTCATTTTCTTGACTCCATCCATTTTCAGCGACATCGCGACGACATCTGACGACATCCCGTTCGCTTCGACGATGTCAGCGACGCGCTGCTCCAACTGTTCGTCGTGGCCGTAATACTTCAACTCAATGTTGACGCGGATTTTCCCTTTGCACTCCTTGAGGACAGCGGCGAATGTGGGTACTCGCTGGTCCTGGAACTCGGATGCAAACCAGCTGCCGATGTCGATGTCCTTCAAATCGTCCAGCCTGGCGTCCCAGATCTTCAGATTCCGGCCAGCCAGCTTCATGAAGTCACTATCGTGCAGGACGACGACCTCACCGTCGGATGTTTCTTGCACGTCGAGTTCGATCCAATCGGCTCCATCTTCAATGGCCTGCCGAAACGCAGCCATCGTGTTTTCCGGCGCGGCTTTTGACGATCCACGGTGCGCCATGATTTTCACGTCGTCGTTCAGACGGACGCTTCGAATCGCGAATGTGCCGACTGCGACAGCGATCACGATACCGGCAATGCTCGCAATGAAGAGGCGGCCCCGGGTAATCAATATACCCGAATCGTCCTTCGCTTCCGTCGCAAATTCTGCCCGCCATGTCCCAGTAGCGCCGTCTCGGCCAAGCTCCCGGTAGAGATTGAAGAGGATCGACGCGAATGTTGTCGTACTCACCAGATTCACGGCCAGGTTGACAACGCCCCACAGGAGCAGGGTCACACCGACAGTAACTGCGAGCAGACGCAGCGAATCGGTCGAATCAGGATTGAGCGACCGCCCCACCAAGCCGACCAGGGCCGTGGCAAGTGCCGACAGAACGGCCATCGCCAGAGCCCAGCCGAGAATCCAGCGAAGCAGCGTGCGGCGATGGCCATTTGCTCTTGTCTCGCTTTGCCGCAGCGCGTTGTCCGGGCTGATATCTTCAAACAACACCAGGGGCAGCGCAAAAAACCAACCGGTGAATAGGCGCAGCAGCAACGCAACCATCGCCACCACATTGACGACACCGATACCGACGGCCAGGCCAAACACGGGTGGCCTCTCCTTCAGGTAGTAATTGATATCGAATTCGGTGAGCAGTGCGAAATAAACCCCGGCCGCAACCGCCAGGAACGGTGCAACAGCCAAAAGCGTCAAAGCAACGATGCGAATCGTCACTTGAATTACCGGCCAGAAGTTGGCAGCCGCAAATCGAAGCGCAGCGACGGGGCCGAGATCTTTGTCTGAGCATTTCGCCTGGAGAACGCCCATTAGCGAAGCTTGCTCCAAGGCAACGATACCAAGCCAAAGTGCCCCGACGATGATCAGGCAGATCCAACCTGCAGGTCCGAGGAAGAAAAACAGGATGTCCATGTCGGACTTAACCGCACCGCCCGATGTGGCCATGAGAACTCGAAACAAGACACCCACCAATGGTGCCAACACCATAAACGTAATGAACTTGTAGGCAATGTCCGTCAGAACAAGAGCTTTCCACGATGACTGAAAGTCACGGGCGCTATCCGTCCATAGTGAACGCGTGTTGGATTCAGCTGGCATCAGCGACTTCCGTTGTTAGAGATACGTGTCCGTTGGCATTTTACAAACGCTTTTCAGGGCAATATTATACAATTTCGATGCCTTGCAGGATTGCGGAAGACAAGGGGTTCCAAAACTCATCCGTTGGATTCAATTCGCGGCCGTCACACGCGACGACAGGCGAAAACTTACAACGTAATCTGGCCAAGTGCCATCCAGGGAAGGACGTGGAAGTCTCCCAACCGGCCCCATCAGAACCCCCCTAAAATCTGAAAATCAGGTCTATCGTTTGCATGCGTGGATCGGCTATCCGGCTCAAGGGTTTGCCCCATACGCTCGTCTGCCGAATCGATGACGCCCGACATACTGTCCTGCAATCTAGCGGTTGCTTCCCGTAATCCGTCAAGCTTCGACGTTTTTGACTCTTTTTGAAAAGTGTGAGCGCGGCTCTGAGCTTTCCGGATTTTCTGCGGGGAGGATTCGGCGAACGCGAGGCCGTCCAACCCTTGATTCAGTCGAGTTGGGATCCGTTCTGCGCGTTGACCCACCCGGCTGGGGCCTGGCAGATTTTGATTGAGCCATTTCGTCAAATTCGCGCGGTACTCGTGCGTCATGGAGTTGACGGCAACCATTCGCGTCTGCGGCAGCTCCATGCGCCGACCAAGCCAGGCGATTCATCGACCTTCGAATAATCGCTGCTGGTCTTTTGTTTCGACCTAGGATCACTGCCCCAAATTCCTGCGACACTGGCAAGACAAAGATCAATACCGAGAATCCCAGGCACCAACGCGAACCAGGAAATCAAACCTCTCAAAAAATTAACTCCAGTTTTTGACTCATTCGCGAAGGAATTTCGGGTCTTCCCATGCTTTTTGATGCTGCCCGCGCGACGTCCAAGCGTCTGCGTTGTAATCCGCGACACATGTCTGATAACAAACAAGGCGCGCGCCATCCGTGGGCGCCCCAAACCAAAATCAAATACTTCGTTCCTCGGCCTGGCAACCCTGAGGGTCATATTTCTTCCCCGTCATGGTATCAACTCATCGAAGAACTTTTTTTTACCAAGCCGAGTTTGAAGTTCATCTCGCCACTCTTCTTGTCGGGCTACAAACAACTTCAAAAAACGCCCCGCAGGTCACCGCTTGAAATGGCGATAGCTCAACGCGAGAGTGCCACTTTCACTTGTTGTTTGCGGTATTCTTCCAATTGCTCATCCGTAAGATCATGGTCGGAGATTCGAATGGTTACCTTATCGATCTCGCCTGTGAACTTGAACGGAACGACATAGTTTTCGCTTACGGGCGTGCCGTTATCTTCACCGATGTCGATAGTTTCATCCAAAGACATACGGTAGCCGATCGTACGGGGAATTTTTTTCGTCGCGACTGTTTTGCCATCGACGGTGAGCGTCGCCATGCCGCCCTTGCCAACACCCCCGCCGTCGTATTTGAAGTCAAGCGTGACGACATGTTCGCCGGGTGCAAGCGGGTCTTTCGCCTCGACTCGGTACCGTTCAACATCGGCCAAGTTGTAGACAAAAACGGGTTTGCTATCGAGCACAAACAGGCCTAACCCGGAGAAGCGACCGCCCTGCGTCATCAGCAGTCCCTCAGCTCCGCCTTCGGGAATTTCAACCACGGCGCTGATTCCAAACGACTTGTTCTTGAAGTCCGGCGCTGACCCTTCGGGAATACGAATCATCCCTTCGTAATAAGTGAACTCATTGCGGCCTCGCGTGAGGCTCGGCCGATTGTTGACGTCCAAACGTTCAACTTTGCTATTGTCCGATGGTAGCACGTCATATTTTACCGCTTCGATGAAGAATAATCGCTGAAGTTCCCGCAGTTTGTCAGGGGATTGTTTGACCAGATTGTTCGACTCCGAGAAGTCCTCGTTGATGTTGTACAGTTCCCACTTGTAGCCTTCGATTACATCGACGGGATCCGAGACACTAACCCAGAGGGCAATTGGCGGCGTCGTGCAAGCGACCCAACCATTGTCATAGATTGCCCGGTTGGCAAACATTTCGAAATACTGGGTGGTGCGTCTGGAATCGGCATTGATATCGTCAAACGTGTAAGCCAGGCTGACACCGTCCATCGGCTCCTGTGTGATGCCATCGATAGATTCCGGCGCGGGCACACCAGTGGCTTCGATAATGGTAGGCGCGATGTCGATTACATGGTGAAACTGCGAGCAGATTTTGCCCTTTTCCTTGATCTTCTTTGGCCAGAAAATCACCATCCCGTTGCGGGTGCCGCCAAAATGGGATGCCACCTGCTTTGTCCACTGAAACGGAGAGTCCATCGCGTGAGCCCAGCCGATCGGATAGTGATTAAATGTCTTCGGTCCGCCCAAGTCGTCCTTGCGCTTGTAAACTTCTTCGAACGGGACTTCAATGTTGTTGAAGAACGTCATCTCATTGAGCAATCCGGTGGCACTCCCTTCAGCACTGGCTCCGTTGTCTCCCTGGATATAGATAATCAGGGTGTTATCAAGCTCGCCCATCTCCTCGATTGACTCGACAATGCGGCCGAATTGATGATCTGCATGCGACAGGCCTCCGGCGTACACTTCCATCATGCGGGCGTATAATTCCTTTTCCTTGTCGTTAAGCGAGTCCCACGCAGCGATACCCTTCGAGCGTTCAGTGAGTCGTGTGCCTTGGGGAACGACGCCCAGCTCTTTCTGTCGAGTGAGCGTTTCTTCGCGAACGTTGTCCCAGCCTTGATCAAATTTGCCTTTGAATTTGTCAATCCAGTCTTTGGGCGCATGGTGCGGTGCGTGGGCCGTACCGGTGGCGTAGTAACAAAAGAAGGGTTTGTCGGGGGCCACCGCGTGTTGCACTCGCATCCAGGCAATGGCTCGATCAGCCATATCGACATCGAAGTTGTAGTTCGGGTCGTCAGCGGGAGGTTCAATGGGTCGCGTGTTTTCCACGAGCGCTGGTGCCCATTGATTCGTATCGCCACCGACGAATCCATAGAAATACTCGAAACCAAGCCCAGTGGGCCAAAGATCGAAGGGGCCTGCCTGACTGGACTGCCAATCGGGGACATTGTGGTTTTTACCGAACCAGGCGGTATTGTAACCGTTGTACTTCAGGATCTGTCCGATCGTTCCGCACGACTTGCGGACCAGCGTGTTGTATCCGGGTAGACCGATACCCGCCTCCATAATGACTCCCGTGGAGACATGATGGTGATTGCGTCGAGTGATTAGCGCGGCGCGTGTCGGCGAGCAAAGCGCAGTGGTGTGGAACTGGTTGTACTGCAGGCCGGAATTCGCGAGCCGATCGAATGTTGGCGTGGGGATCGGACCACCAAACGTACTGCTGGCACCGAAGCCGACATCATCGGTCAAAATGATGAGCACATTGGAAGCTCCTGCAGGTGCCTTCACCTCAGCCGGAAAATCCTTTGCAGACTCCGCCGGAGTCAGCCCAATTTTTCCTTGAAACGCAGGTTGTGGAATGGGAAGCGATTATCGGTTGAAGTCCTGGGCGTTTAGCCCGTTCACCAACATGAACAGGGCCGGTAACGCCTATAACATTTTTCTCATCATTGCAGTCGCAAGATTAATGCTAATTTGAAAAAGGGCCAAATTTGAGACAGTCAAGAGCCTCCCCAAAAGCGAACCATCCTGCTTTGCAGCAGGAGTTCCGGGATCGTTGAAATGAACCCGAATTATCGGACCAGCGGCTCAGATAGAAAATCCTCTTGAATCGGCGAATATGTTATTTTACCAGGACGTTCAATTGAAGGAACAGCCATGTCACGGAAGCGTCGTCGATTCGGCTCGTGTTTCAAAATGAAAGTGGCGCTGTAGTCTGTCTTGGAGGATCGCACGATCAGCGAATTGGCAAAAAGACATAAGCTTCACGCGACTCAATTCAACCTTTGGAAGAAGCAGTTGGTGGTGGGTGCTGAAAGCGCTTTTTGATGGCGATCAAAAGCCATCAGAAACTGAAACTGGAATTCGGATGTTCCAGTCCGCACGAACGCCCAACCCGGAATGGCTCCAGGCGATGCCAACTCAACAACCGGCGAAATCACCAGCCGACGTTCCACGTTGTCATGCTCCTGCTGCGCCTCGAGAATTCGCCAAAACAACCGCACGCCACACTTTTTAAAGGGGTAGGACCGATTGGGAAAATCGCTGATATCAGCTGGTATGTTAGCGGAGGCGTTACGACGCATACGAGTCAAAACTGGGCCCATAACAACGTCATTTTTGACGGCCCATCGACCAACGACATTCGGGTTGATGGTGAATTATTGATATTGAAAACTCATTCCGATTATCTCGAGGCAATGCACTGCAGGCTTCGGATCAGTTTCCCGTTTTGACCGCACATGACGTTTGGCAGGGTCCGCCCGTGGGCCGATTTGCAGACGTGATTCCTGCCGCTCGGCGCGAATTTATGTCCGGCTCCACTTCTGTCTTTCCGGCTCGATGGAAGTTGAGCAGCAGACACACGATTCTGACATTCGGTGTTTCCGGACTTTCTAAGTCAACATTGAGAAAAAGCGAACACGTTGACTTTGATCATCGATGTCGCCGATCAATCCATTAATATTAAGAGAAAAACAGTCCCGTCCGCGGGACGCCGGGCAGCGATCAGAACACCCGACATAACGCCGCCGTCACCAATTTTGAATATTCTCAACTCCGAGACCGACATGTCATCAAAAGCATTTGCCAACGCCCTGCGAGCTTCCGCATCGTTGTCAATATTATTGAGCAGCAGGGACGCGGAAAGTCGCGCACCGTTGTCTTGGATTGCCCGAAGCTCAGCGACGATGTCTCGTTCGGCGCTCGTGGCTCTTTGATACACCAAAGACCATTCGCCCAACCAATTTTCCCTGCCAAACCGTTCCCATTTTTCACCCATAGAATACTGGTACTTGGCCAACGCAGCCTTTTCAAGACTCCTTTCCGGATTCTCTGCCGGATCAAAATACACGGAACTTCCAAACACGTCTTGGCTCGCGGTTCCGTACACTTTCTCCAATTTAACGACGTATTCGGGTTTTCCATCGGTAGATGCCGCATCTGATGACATGGGTTGTTTCCGGTCAATAAAGCGGGTCATAGTCAAAAGTTCGTCATTAAAGCATGTCGGCAGGTCGCAGCGCCAGAGCAGCAAAAGTGGTAGTGCCGCTTGCACTTGCGGTTGCTGGCAAGATCTGACCGTCAGAGCCGAGAGGATTTCGTCCCATGTTCATTGTCAAGCAACCACCAATCGAGCCAACCCCTGCAACGAGTCAACCCGAAAAATCGCGGCGGGAAGCGACTGTTATTTTAAAAGTCGGCTCCGAAGCGATTGCGTTCTGAATGATATTGACATCACCTCGCGATTTCAGAACGATTGCGGCGCCAAACAAACTCTCCGCAACGACAGGGCCCAATGACATTGCGTTTTCTAACCAACAAATTTAGCTTTCAGAGCAAGTTGACCGTGCTGATGTTATCCGCCGCGACGCTGTCCGCGCTGGTCGTCGGCGTGATCGCATTCTGTGCGGGCAAGCAGGCAATGACCAACCAGGTTCTAAACCATTTAAATTCGATTCGAGAGTCGCGAGGAACGTCAGTCGCCAATTTTTTGAAACAATACCGCACTCAGGTTCAGACCTTGACCGAAAGCGATAATATCATCGGCATGATGCGTGACTTCCGTGACGGATTTAACGAACTGCAGAGCCAGGACATCTCACTCCGACAGCGACAGGAATTGCTGGAGTATTACAGGGTCGAGCAAATTCCCCGACTCGCGAAATTCGTGGACGGCGAGCCGATCCCTGAACAGATGATGCCAACAACTGCAGCGGGACAGCATCTGCACCATACCTATCTCGTAAAAAATCCGGAGCCGGCGGATGAAAAATTTCGCCTTCTGGATGCCGAGCAAGATAATGGCTACAGCCGTGTTCACCTTACCCATCATGCTAGGATCGCCAGGCTGGTTGAGCAACTCGGCTATTACGATTTCATACTTGTCGACGCGGAAACGACGAATATTGTTTATTCGTATCGAAAGGAAATTGATCTTGGGGCGACACTGAGCGACGGATTCCTCTCACGAACCCAATTGTCCCATTCAGTGGAACGTTTACGTCGGGATCAGGACAAGCGATCCTTTGAGTTGGTTGACTTCGAGTCTTACCGGCCGTCCTTCGGGCGACCCGCAGCGTTTGCTGCCAGTCCCATTTTCGACGGCGTTACGATGGTTGGAATCCTTGTTCTGCAATTACCGACTGAAAGGATTGAGAATCTGCTTAGTAACAACCATGACTGGCGCTCGGCCGGTTTGGGAGAAACCGGCGAAACGTTGCTGGTTGGTGATGACTACATGCTTCGTTCGGAATTGCGGAGCCACTTGGAAGACCCTCAGCAACTCTTTGCCGATTTGGAAGCAATGGGGACACCCCAGCGTGAGTTGTCGCGAATAAAAGACAGCGGCACCGTCATTCTGAGTGAGTCCATCCACACTGAGGCGATCGAGAAAGCCCGAAATGGATTGTCGGGAACCGGGCGGATGTACGATTATCGCGGCAAGGAAGTACTGATTTCTTATGGGCCGTTGGATGTGGACGACTTGGACTGGAATATCGTTGCCAAAATGGATGTGGAGGAAGCCTATGCGCCGATTTACCTGCTCGGCCGACGCCTTTTGATTGCAGTTACGGGAATTGGGCTGGTCGTTTGTATCTTGGGAATATGCATTTCCAATCAGTTGCTCCGTCCGTTGCAACGCGTTCTGAATGCGGTTGAAAAAGTATCCAGCGGCCGAGTCGACGTTGAGGTTCCGGTAACGGGGAACGATGAATTTGGGAACCTGGCAGCCAACTTCAATAAGATGACGAACAGTTTACGAGAAAAGACGGATATGCTGCATCGGAAAATCCTCCAGAATGATCAGCTTCTGGTCAGCACATTGCCTCAACCGGCGATCAAACGGCTTAAAGATGGCGCGGCTCAAGAACCAGATCTGTTTCCATCAGTGTCCATTTTTTGGGCAGCACTGAAAGGCCTTGAAACATTGTCGACGGGCCGCAGCGATGAGCAAAGTTTGTCGGCCTATCACGAACTGATTGGCGCATTGGATGACCTGGGGCAATCCTGTGGCGTCGAAAAACTGGGGAGCCTGTCGGGGCAATACGTCGCTGTTTGCGGCCTGTCGGATGAGCGGATTGATCATTTGCACAGAATGGCGGAATATTCACGGGAAATGATCCACGTGGTAGAACGGTTCAACCTGCAACATCATTCTCAAGTCGTCGCGCAGATTGGTTTGGCTTGCGGCCCTGTCGCGGGTCTGCTTACCGGGCGCAGCAAGCTCGGTTACGAACTCTGGGGAGTTACAGCACGTCGCGCCCAGTGGCTGGCCCATACAGGACCACCCAATGGGATCCACCTCGGGCCCGATACCAGTGATCTTCTCTCTGAAATTGAGTCATTGGCGGGATTGGTGAAAGTCGCTGATGAAGCTCAGGTGAATGCAGCGCCGTTGAACTTGTCGGCTGCTTGAAACGGTAGCCTCTTCACACCCCTGGCAGAACGGAAACGCCGTGTCCCCCCTTGAAATCACGAATCACGACTATCAAATCACCTGGGCTGTATGTTTGCTCGTCGGATTTCCGCTGGCGATGATTCTCCTGGGCGAGATTGTGCACCATTGTCGCCGTTCGGGCCATCAAATGGCCAATCCATTCGGACATGTCCGGATACTGATCCTGCCGCCATTGGCTATTTATTTATTGCTAACGTGTGTCGTGAGGCTGGATGCGAGCGAGTTGTTTCCGCGATTGGCGCTCACCGGCTTTTTGCTGGGCTTGATCTACACAATGCTGACTTTTGTCAAAGCGGTGTTATTTGTCGATTCCAGTGAAGGTAGTTGGCGTCACAAGATGCCACGTATTTTGGTAGATCTCATTCGATTGACCCTCGTTATGGTGGGTTCACTGTTCGTTTTGTCTGCCGTTTGGGGACAAAATCTCGGACAAATGTTGACCGCCTTTGGAGTCGGTTCGATCGTGATTGGACTGGCGCTGCAGGAACCAATGGGTAACGTATTCTCGGGAATATTCCTTTTGTTGGAACGTCCGGTTCAGGTGGGGGATTGGATTGAAATCGACGGTAAAACGGGTGAAGTTGCAGAAATTAATTGGCGTTCGGTACATCTGGTGACACGGTTGAAAGAACTGATTGTGGTACCAAATTCTGTGCTGGCGAAGGGACAGTTCAAGAACTTCTCACGTCCCGGGCCCATGCTTTCTCAAACTCTGGAAATCGGTTTCTCATATGACGACCCACCCAATAAAGTTAAACGCGTATTGGAAAATATCGTCCGTCAAACGCCGGGAGTACTGCAAGAACCGCCGCCTTCTGTTCAAACCAGGGGATACGGCGATTACTGTATCAACTACATCATCCGGTTTTACCTGACTGACTACACGGGGCAATTCGACCTTCGCGACGAACTTTTGACGCGAATCTGGTATGCAGCGCGGCGCGAATCGTTGACCATTCCTTATCCGGTTCAAACTCATATCCAGGTAACTCCCGAGCAAATGGCGATGAGGCAGAAACGAGTCACTGCGCAAGAGTTGACTGAGTCGCTACAAGCCCTGGGATTGGCGCAACAAACCGAAATTACGAACCGCTTGGAACAGGTGACTGTGCGTTCGTTCGGTCGTGGTGAAATCATTATCCGACAAGGCCAGAAATTGGATGGTTTGCATTTGATCGTGTCCGGTCGTGCGCGGCTTTCGCTGCAAGATGAAACCGGGTGCCAACAGGACGTGGGACAACTGGGTCCGGGAGAGTTCTTCGGCGAACGCGCAATAATTTCGTCGCAAACCAGTGAAATGACGATAGCAGCAATCGAAGACCTGGAAATTTTGATATTGAATGGCGATCTTTTGCATACGGCCTTGGAATCTTCTCCGCGTGCGATTCGTGAAATTGGCAACGTCATCCAGTCTCGCGATCGAGACCTCAGAGCCCGACGCGGTAGCCAGCGGGCGGCCTGATCGGTGGCCGGAAGAGAAATGAAATAAGGAAAGGTGGTGGCTTGGGATGTCGGCTCCTGGAATATAGGTTTCAGCTAGCTGGACCCCTGTCATCCAAATCGTTCGAAATTCGACGAAAAAAATGCTTCGCCCCAACGTCAATGTTTTTGTTGGGAAAGCCTGCCCCGGGGATCAATCTGGGTGAACGAATCGAATTGGCGAATCACAGGCAGGGGTAAACTTGTGATCGTGTCAGAACCAGTCCGAATCACTATTGATGTGAATAGCCATATCAATTAATTTCTCGGTCTCAGATATTTCCAGCACGGAGGTTTTTAATGACGCCACTGATTCGCATCACCTGTCTATTTGCCATGACCATCGTTGTCGCGCTCGGTCACCCCGGAATCGCTCAAGAGAAATCGACGGAGCCGGCAAAGACAGAAACTCAAAGCCAGACCAGCAACAAGTTGTCGGCGGAAGAAATCCGCGCACTACTGGACTCCATCGACCCCTATTTGCCCAAGGAAGACGTTGCAGGTGAGATCGACATCTTCGGTTCGACAAGTATGGATGTACTCGCCCATGGCTGGGCGAATGGCTTCAAGAAGTTCCACGCCGATTCGAAATTTGTGATTTCGGCCGAAGGATCAGAGACGGTGATTGATCGCTTGTCAAAAAGCCATTCCAGTATTGGAATGCTGTCCAGGCCGGTCTCGGATGACGAACTTGCCAAGCTAAAAGCTGTGGGTCTCAAGCACCCAGTAGCCATTCAGGTTGCACGGGAGCCCCTGGGAGTTTTTGTCCATGAGAGTAATCCATTGCAAGTCATTACGTATCCACAACTCGTAACCTTGTTTTGCGCGGAAGATCCTGCCGCCGAAGTCAATTGGGCCACGGTGGGCGTTACAGGCGAACTCTCGGAAAAACCGATTCACATTGTCGGTCGAGATGAGAAGAGCGGTACACGTAAGTTCATTGAGACCTACCTGTTCCATTTGAACCGCATGAGAAAAGCCCAAAGTGAGTTGAGTGCCAATGCAGAGGTTGTTCGCGCTGTCGCGGAAGACACTCAAGCGATCGCGATATCCGACTACAAATGTAACAACAGCTCTGTTCGTCGCTTGAAACTGAGAGACAGATCCACCGTTCTCGAAGGTGATGAACACGAAATCCTGTTGGGACATTATCCGATTACCCGTCCACTCACGCTCGTCTTCGATCTCGAAGCCCAAGGCCCTCAAGCGTCAGCCAATCGCGAATTTGTCAGGTATGCCCTGACCCAAAGCGGGCAAGTCAACACAATCCTGGCTGGCTTTTTTCCCTACGATCCACCGACGCTTCGTGGGGAATTGTCGAAGCTGGAAATTCGTGAAGAAAATCAGAAATAGCAGAACCTTACGTTCGTCGCTGACAGACGAGAACGCTCACAAGAGATCCAAGCCACAATTCACGCCGGACCTAGCCCGTTGCGATACAAGAAAACTATTGAAAGAGGAAATAATCGATGGATGTTGCTCGCTTGAGAATGATCAGCATTGGATGCTGGATGATGCCCCTGCTGTTGGTGACAATTGCTGCCCGAGAATCCAAAGCCCAAACAGGTTGGGGCGATCGATCATTTGACACGCCTTCCCTCTCCAATGTCGACCGTCAATGGGAAGGAGGCTGGCTTGACACGTCGTCTTCCAATCGAAGTTGGCAATTCGGAGTCATGGTGAACAATACCGACACCGGCGCGGTAGTACGTCAGGTAATGCCCAATTCATCTGCTGCCCGAGCGGGCCTAATCCCGGGAGACGCGATTCTCTGCGTTGCAGGTGACCAAGTTGGTCGCGTTGGAAACCGGGTCTTCGACGTTGAAGAAGAAGTTAGTCGTCACGCCGACTCGCAAGGTCGCGTCGCAATGTTGATGATGGACCGACGCCTCGGTCAGCTGAAATCCATGACGGTCCAGTTAGGGACTCAGCTTACCGGCCTTAATGGCACACTCACCATAAGTGGGGGCGGCAGACTTCCAATGGATGCCGTCGCGACGATTCGTTTGGAGAACCAAAGCCGTCCGCAATATCAAGTCCGCAACGGCGAGAAGTCATTTCGGTTGTCCAATTTCGGCGTTGGCAACATTCCTTTTGAGTTGAATTACGATCCCAGCTATATTTCCAATAGCGACACCTATTTTCTCAGGGCCTTTATAACGTCCGGCGGACGAACCATTTACCAAACGCAACGCCCTACCTATGTTTTGACGCAAGGCAATCCGACTAACGTTCAACTGGTACTTGCGCCATCGACCTACCTGCCCGGAGGAAACTTCATTCAGGCGGGCTATATCCCCTCAAATATTTACCAGCAAAAAATTGCCGCCGCCTACCAACGCTATTTGCAGCGATCGCCGACGACCATGGAAATGGCAGCGTTTGACCGGACGCCTGACATCGCTGAACGCGTCGAGAGATTACCAGCCGACTTGATGGCGACCGAGGAGTTCTTTTCTCGAATGGGAGGCAACACGGATGCGTGGATTCGCGCATCATTCCAGGAAATTGTCGGACATGCGCCGACTTCGACTGAAATCAATCTTTGGATGCGTCGTTTTGGCGAATTGCGTTATTCCCGAACTGAACTCCTCAATCAGCTTTACATGCAATCCAGGGGTTAGCCGTCAGCCCCGTATGTTACAGCCCGCACAGGTATCCTTGGTTCAACGAAAATAAGTTGCTCCGGCAGATCGACAATGGGTGATGGGCCAACCGAGAAGTTATTCTGGTGTCGAAAATGCTTGTGTTGAAAGCATCAAGAAAATTCAAAAAGAAGTCGGTTCCAAGCCGGAACCCAATTCCTTTGGGGCTGTTATTGACGCTTGGTCTCCTGTTGGCCATGCCTGGCTGCCGGGGGGGGGCATGCAGCAGCGTTTGTCCGCCTGGCTACATACCCGTTTATAACTGTCCGCCCGGCAGCTATGTCCCTCGCCCTGGTACGTTTCCGCCCGTGGTACCTGGGACAAGTACTTATCCACCGGTTACGACTGGCAGCTACACCTATCCATCCGTCACTCCCGGTGCGAGTACCTTTTCACCAGTTACAACGTCGAATATCTATCCGTCGGTCATTCCTGCCAACAATACCTACCCGCCTGTTTCGCCTGGCGCGAACACTTTCCCGCCGACGACTCCCGGCGCCTCCACGCTCCCACCGGTTACTCCTGGTGCGAGTACTCTTCCGCCAGTTACGCCGTCGAACACCAACACATCGGTCATGTCCGCCAGCAGCGTCTATCCCCCCGTCGCGCCGGGAAGTTCGTATTCGCCAGTCAATACTGCAGCAAGCACATCATCATCAATCAGTTCCGGCCAGAACGCTTATCCTCCTGTCATGCCACCGAACGGGCCTGCTTCCCCGGGTGTAACAGCAAGGAATCAGCCGACTTGGGCAGGACCGGCGAACCTGAGTGAGCGGTGGGTGGTCGCTGAATCAACGGCAGTCCCAACGATAGCCTCTGCGTCTTGGCAAGCCGTCGAACCGGATTCAAGTATTATTCCACCAGCCAACGGGAACGGCCAGGTCGTCCCGAGAAACAACGGAGGCAACATGGTCGTTCCGCCCGCCAATGCGCGACCCAACGCCAGTGCTTTTCCTCCTACGAATCCACCATCAAACACGCTCCCACCGGTTACTCCCTTTGGGCGTTGAAATATCTAAAGGAAATTTCAAAACTATCAAAATAGATCAAGCCGTTTTTGTGTAATGTGCGTACAGTTTGCGAATGGAAACAAACTGATGTCACAACGATCCCACTCTGCGGAAGCAGAATCCAAGCTGGGGTCCAGGATGGAACTCACTGACGACCAGTGGGGCTTAACCTCTGATCTTTTTGACGACCCGCCGCCATCGCCGCTTGGAGGTCGTCCTCGCGCATCGTCTCGTGATTGTTTCGAGGCCATTGCGTGGGTCCTTCGGACAGGTGCGCGTTGGCGAGATTTGCCTGACCATTTCCCTTCCCATCCAATATGCTGGCGTCGACTGAAACAGTGGTCGGAATCCGGCCTGTTCAAGAAGGCATGGGCGCGGCTGCTCAACAAGCTGGATCGACAAGGTGAGATCGACGGTGAGGAGTCGATGGCCGACGGGACGTTTTCGTCTGCAAAAAAAGGGGACTTTGCGTAGGCAAGACCAAGCAAGGCAAGAGTACTAAGATCATGCTGTTGGTCGATGGCAACGGTACGCCGCGGCAACCTGGTTGAAAGTGCCAGCCCTCATGAAGTACTTCTCATCGAGCCTCTGCTCGCCAACCGTGGCATACGTCGTTGTCCGAAAAAATTGATTTACGATAAGGCTGCCGACAGCGACCCGCTGCGTTCTCGATTTCTCAAACGCGGAATCGACCTGATTGCTCCTCACAAATGCAACCGCGTTAAACCGCCCACCCAAGACGGTCGAAAAATCAGGCGTTACCGCAAGCGATGGAAAGTTGAACGAACCAACAGTTGGCTCCAAAACTTCCGACGGCTTGTAACAAGGGATGCGTTCTATCATCATTTGTTTCAGGGATTCGTAAACCTCGCATGCCTAATTGGACAGCGCCGGAATGTGGTCTTTAGGCTGTAAATCATGGGGTTTCGTTGGGTGGTTTGCAAGACTTGATTTTGTCCACATCGATTCCGAGCAATTCGTATAGTTGTCGTCTGGTTTTTGTGTGTGACTTGATTGCGTGAGCGTTGCGTTTTTGGTGATATGACTGTCGGCGGAGTTCGTCTTCGAATCGTTCAGTCTTTTGTGGCGGTGGCAAGTCACGATTATTCAAGTATACGTTGACGACCGCGCGAACTTGTTCGGCCGTCAGCTTTTCCAGCGGGTCGATTTCTTCCAGATCGTCCCATGTTTGTCGCAGACGACTACAGAACAGATGGCTGAGCTGAGTCACGAACCAGTGCCGATGAACGCAACGCCAACCACGGACTTCGAAATGATCCAGACCAAGTTCTTCCTTGGCGGTGCGAAAGCAGGCTTCGATTGCCCAGCGTCCAAACGCAACCTGGAGCAACCACCGCAGGGTGACACGGTCACGACCAACGACTCGATTGGAAAGAAAGTATTTAACTTCGCCGGTGCGAACATTGCAAGCGACGATTAATGTGTGTTGCTTGGCTGGAAGTTTGTCGATTGTCTTCCGCCAGAACCATGCCCATTTGACTTCCCAGACTTCGGGTCCGTGATCGGTGTCTTTGATGCGGTAGCGTTGCCAATTTTTCTCGGTGAACACGGGCGAGTAAGTCGCAAGATTATCGACGCGGCGGCTGACATCGGCTTTGCGAACTCGTGGAACGCGGCGGGGCCGTCCGTTCTTTGAGGGCTTCGGTGCTGTGCGAATGACTTTCGGTCGGTTCAGCCAACCATGGAAATTACCGGGTATTTCGCCAATGAAAGCCTCGCCAATTTCATCCAGGTTGTCGAGGAACTTGGTGTCTCTTCCGTAAAGTTCGTCGAACGTCCACGCACTAACTCGGATGCCATTAGACAACGCGTGTTTGACTTGGTTGATGGCGATCTGTGGTTTGGTTTGGAACTCAACTTCATCAGGCACATCGTTTTTTTACGGCGCGCGTCGTCTTCGGCCCAGCTCTTGGGCAAGTACATCCGGCTGTCTAAAAGGCTTTGAAAGCCGGGGGCCGAGTAAGCCAGGTGAACGCCGACGCTACAGTTTTCGATCTTGCCTCGATTGCCGTTGTACTGACGAGCAGCACCGACGGTATGGTTGCCACTCTTGTGCGTTCCTGATTCGTCAATCATGCCGATGGCCTCGTGATGAGCGTGATCGCGGGCAATGATCTGCTGGCAACGATCGCGAAGCTGCTCTTCATTCCACCTGATCGACTCCAGAAAGCGTTGTAATGTTCGTGGAGATTTATTGAACGTGAGCGCAATGGCTTCACAGTTCTTGCGCTGAATGTTCGAGAGTTGACCTTGAGCATAGACCTTGAGCAGTTGACGACCCGCGCCTCTTGCAAAACAGTCAGAAAACATTCTCAAAAACTGATACAATAACGATCCAATGCTTGAGATCCTTTCAAGCGTTAACATGGCGATCCTCCGTGAGTCCTTGTGACAAGTAATTCACGCGGAGGATCGTCCCTTTTGCAAAACGACGGAAGATCAATTAGCCAAACGATTTACCGTCAATAGTGGCGCTGTCCAACTAATCAACCTCCCAACGAGGTTTTGAAATGTCCTCTAGTACTACAGCGCGAGGCTGGTTTTGCGATTTTGACGTAAGTCGATTGCCGATAAGCAGTTAGTCCCGAAAACCTTGAATTGGTAATCGTTGACAACGAAACTGGTCGTTGATTGATATCAACAGCAAAAAAGCCAGTTTATGTGGTTCAAACCCGACTCAATGTTGCAAGTATTTTTTTGACTCAGCGCTGTAGTACTAGATAAGGGCCGGGTAGTCGAACAAAGCACTCATAAAGCTCTTTACAAGAATAAGCGCACCTATTTCGAGATCTTCAACGTGCTGGCCCATAGCCTGAATATCAATAAGATCTCCGACACCATCAACGAGAATGGGGAGCGTTAATTTGTCGGGCATGAAGATGACATTACTTTCCACTTTGAGATTGACTTAGCCCCTCCTAAAGTTGATTATCCAGCAATAGACTAGCGTTTAAGAAATGGATCCTCCGCAACGCCGTTCATCGCAATGCATACTTTGAATATCTACTAGGCAACTTTCAATCAACCAGGATTTTCAAATGAATAACCAATCGAATTTCGCCCAACAACATCCGGCTTGGGTTCAAGAATTGGAAGCTGCGTTTGGAGAATCAAACCAGGCCGCATTTGGCACCGCTATTTTTTACGACCCAACTAACCTCGACGAACCCGATCTCGAACAACTTGCTCAGAAGTGGTACCAGTATTTTTGCGGAGGGACGTGGGAGAAGTTTGGCCCCGGCAATTGGCTAGGGGAGTGGAAACTCGTCGCCGACTCCACGGAAAACATACTCGATGAATTGGCGAACCTTGAAGACTCATCGTCCGGACGAAGTGCATCGACAATGCTGGAAGGGCATGAAGATCCCGCGGCATCCAAACAGGCGTTGACCAAGGCATTTGACGATCCTGCCATGACAGAGAGACGGATCTACAGGATCGGCGATGGCGGTGCCATGTCCGGAATCCTGATCGCCGGGCGGCGCGACGGAGGCGAATCCGTTTTCCTCACGTTCCTGCTGGATTAGTTCCTGATTTCCGCGAGGGCATCCAAATCGGGAATCCGAATTTTTGTCGAGAACGTTACTTTTCTACCTGACCTCAAGTCCGGCAGGCCATAGGGAAACCAACCTGGCCGCATTCAATGCAATCCACCATTGTTTTTGCCTAACAACTAATTTTTGGAAGCATCCGCTTCGACGGATTTTTTAATCTCTACCAAGACCGAGGTGGCGATGTTCCACATTTGACCGTGTTGTGAATCGTTGCGAGCGAGGACGATCGTAACCCCGACTTTTGGACAATGGGCCACCAGTGCTGTCGCGCCGAATGACTGCCCATCGTGGCCGTAGAGCTCGTATTCTCCGATGGATTTTCGCATCAGTCCGTAGCCGTAATCCGGGAATGCCTTTGGGATCCCCATCAAGGGCCGAAAGCCCTCCGATTTCCAGAACTTAAGTGTGGTCTTGTTTTGAAATAGCTTTCCGGCAAATGCCGCCGAAAAGAATGTTGCCAGATCGCGTTTGCTGGAGACGATCTCGCCAGCGCTCCAGGCAAACGAGGGCGACATTGCGATGGGACCATCAACGACCCCTGTCGAATATCCGGTGAAATCGGATTTGGCATCCCGCGTCCCGAAACCCGTGTCCTGGAGTCCAAGCGGTTCAAAGATGTGTTCGATCAGGTAGTCTTCGTAAGACGTCCCCGAAACCTTTTCAATAATCATTCCAAGCATGATATACCCGGTGTTACTATAATAAGCCCCCGGCATTGCGTCGTAATTTTCGATTCCAAGCTCTTTCAACGTTTTATACGGTAACGGTGGATGGCTTTCTGGCAGCACCGAAGGATCTTCGGTGTAGCTTCTTGTGATCTCGATCAGATCTGCCGGCTTGTATTTCTGGCTGCCGTCTGCGCCATACAAGGCAACTACCTCGGCATCGGAGCCAATGTTTATGTAGTCACCCATTCCCGTAGTGTGCGACAGCAGATGGCGAACCTTGAGCTCGTTGAACTTGCCGCGGTCTCTACCAACCAGCACGTTGAGCAGTTCCCGGTCAAAAAAGTTAGTTAGCGATGCATCGAGATCCAACAGACCGGTTTCTGTCAACTGCAGGATCGCGATCGCGGTAAACAGCTTCGTGACGCTACCGATTTCAAAATGCTCGTCCCCTGTTACGGGTGCTCCTTCGGCGCTTCGCGAGCCAGCCATACTGTTCCATTCTGTTCCATCCGCGAAACGTACATAGATGAGCGCTCCCCGGTTTTCGCCAGCAAGTAGCCGAGCCAATTTGCTAACTCGATCCGGGTTGGGTCGGGAACTTTTGAGGGATTCTGTGGACCGGGATTCGGTCTTGGGAATAGAGATCTCCTGACCGCTCAAGTTCGATTGATTGAAGCATCCGACCAAGGCCAGCCACGCTAAAAGAAAAACAGGTGCGGTTAGGACTTTGAATGAAAAGCTGTATTGAACGTTCACAAGCTTGCCTCGTGGATATAGTCTCAAAAAAACAGATCGCAGCGCCGCCGCCGATAGGTCTCAATTTCTAATCGAAGTCCCCCATTCGGGACAGTCCACCGGCGATTTCCCACTTTTTGGCTTAACTTCCGAGGCGCCCAAGATTTCAAAGAGACTTGGATGAGGCATTCGCCGTTTAGCAAACTTGGCCCCCGGCTTTTGCCGAAATCAGTCGGTTGCTGACCACGGGAGTCATAGCTATATTCATTTTTGTAAAATGTTGGCCCCTGAATCGAATCTACTTTTAACACAGAAAGTCATCCATGGAAGCTTTGATTCCGCTCGTAATTCAACTTTTGGGCGGCGCCGTAGGTGGCAATGCCGTGGGTGGTTTACTGAAAAACCTAGATCTATCAAAAGTAATCGCAACAGTAACCGGGTTGGTCGGCGGCGTAGCAGGTGGCCAACTCGCTGAAGTCCTGGATCTGGTTACCAAGTTCTTTGGCGAAGGCGCTGGCGGCATGGCAGGCAATGGTCTCGCTTCAGCTGGCGGCGGGGCGCTGCTAACATTGATCGTCGGCCTGATCAAGAAGTCACTAGCAAAGTCTGCTTGAACAGCTTTAGCCCAAATTAGTATGCTCCGAGACTCCCAAGCAGTTCCCGAACAAAGCGCGTCCGGTCTCAACGATAGGTTTTGTCCTGCTTCAGCTGGAACCGGAGTTTTTGATTTGATAAATTAAACTCTTGACAACCTCAGGAGATTTTATTGATCAACCGTAGTCGTCGCAAACGGGTCGCGGCGAGTTGGGCACTTCGTAAACGGTATTTGGCGGCCAACTCCACGATCTCCATTTTCTCAGCGACGGCGTGGCTAGAGGACATTTCAAAACTATCAAAACAGATCAAACCGTTTTTGTGTAATGTGCGTACAGTTTGCGAATGGAAACAAACTGATGTCACAACGATCCCACTTTGCGGAAGCAGAATCCAAGCTGGGGTCTAGGAAATGTGACCAGCCCCCACGAACGAAACCAATCTCTGTGTTAACCTGTTAGTTCCTTATTTCCAGCCACTTCACGTAGTGTAGGCGCAGCCGGAACGAAGTGAAGTGGCTGGTGCCCTCTGTGCCAATATGAGTGAGACAACTTTAAACAATTTCAAGTTTTTGAAATGGATTAGACTCACTGGTGGAAACAACTGGAAGAAAAATTTCAAAATCTCCCGAAGTTCCTGAAAAACCGACGCGTCGCAGGTACACATGGGAGTACAAAGAGCGGATGATTGCTGAGGCCGATCTTTGCGTCGCGTCTGGAGAACTGGGGTCTCTGCTGCGTCGAGAAGGCCTGTAATCAGGATCCATTAACCGTTGGCGCAGAGAACTTCAGGAGTCCGCTTTGTCTTCATCTAAGAATCCCAAACGCAAGGAAACACCCTCTCAAGAAATCGCTCGGCTCAAACGTCAAAACGCCCGATTGACGGAAAAGCTCCGGCAGGCCGAGTTGATCATCGATGTTCAAAAAAAAGTCTCGGAGATGAACCAGACGCGGTCACCCGAGAAGGACGATTAGACGCGGCAGAGAAACTCAGTAAACGGACTGGGGTTGCGGCGGCCTGCCGCAGCCTCAACGTTTCTCGTGCGACGTTTTATCGTCGCCGCAAAGGTCGCTTTCAGTCGTCGGGGCGTCCCAAACCTCAGCGGGCCCTACCCCCCGAAGAACGGCAAACCGTACTCGATCAGCTCAACAATGAGCGGTTTATCGACCAGGGCTCCTCGGCAAGTCTACGCCAAGTTGCTCGACGAAGGAATTTACCTGTGCAGCGTTCGCACCATGTATCGAATCCTGGGAGACAACAAGTCGGTTCGAGAGCGTCGCAATCAGCTTTCGCACCCGGAATATACCAAACCGGAATTGCTGGCCAGCGGTCCCAATGAAGTCTGGTCGTGGGATATCACCAAGCTAAAAGGCCCCGAAAAATGGACCTATTACTACTTGTACGTGATCCTGGATATCGACAGTCGCTGCGTCGTGGGCTGGATGCTGGTCCACCGGGAAAGCGCTGATCTGGCAAAGAAACTGATCGAGGAGACGATCGAAAAAAAGCAGGTTCCAGCCGATCAGCTAATCCTCCCCAGTGATCGTGGCCTGTCGATGGCGTCCCATTCGGTGGCTCATTTACTGGCAAATCTGGGGGTTGCCAAATCGCACAGTCGTCCCCACGTTTCCAATGACAATCCATTCTCCGAAAGTCAATTCAAGACAATGAAGTATCGCCCTGAATTCCCGCAACGGTTTGGGAGCTACCCTGACGCATTGAGTTATTGCCGACACTTTTTCACTTGGTACAACCAGGACCACTACGACAGCGGAATTGGCTCGCTGACTCCCATTTGTCTGCACGAGGGCCGAGCAACGGAAGTTCTTGAGAAACGTGAAACAACCCTGAAGCTCGCAATTAACAAGACCACTGAGAGTTTCGTCCATGGCGTGCCCAAGCCGCTGCAAGCGCCCAAACTCACGTTGCACCAAATCCAGCCCAGAATCGGTTGCATTATCTGGTCCGCAAAAAAGTTTCCAACTGTTCTTGGGGTCTTCCTGGACGATCCCTCGTGGCAAACCTGATTCCATGCCTTTGATATGAGATCCGAGAACATCAGGTTTTTTGTCCCAAAGAAACTCAAGTACAGGAATTACTTCCTGCCAAACTTGCCCGTGCATGAGCGGCCCACGGTGAGGCTGGTTGGCAAAAATAATTAATGCCTGCTCTCGATTGGGCAACGGAAGCCAGAAAAAGATTCCACCAAAGGGGAGTTTGGCTTGGGAGGCAAGGGTTGCTCGCCACGGTTCTTACTTGTGGATGACCCAACATTTGCGATGCGGAGCAAAAAGATGTTGGAAGCCCACGACTCAAGCGACATATTGATTGTTGGCCCTTTCGGATTGATGTTTCAAAAAAGAGCTGCCTGAGCCATTTGAAAACAAGCCTTGTAAGAAGGCACCGGCCTTGGCCAACCATGGTGTTAGACTGTCGACTCGGGAGTTGAACTCGCGGAAGCCAGCCAACTTGACGGTACCGGATTTAATTACCCGCATGACGGGTTACTAATTCTCGGGCAGCTCTTGGGTAATTATTTCAGATATGGCTGACACAGATGGGTCACGAACAGTTTGCCTTTGTCATAAAACTTTGAATTTTCTGAACGGCATTTGATTTTGCCCATGAGGCATGGATCGCACCCAGACTTTCCACAACTCGGGGCGGATTCAGACCGAGCTTTCGCTGAATCTGACCCGAAATCCCGCTCACGATCTTTCGAGTTCCCGTCCAACGAACAAGTCCAGAATGAACCAGTCCCGCAGCGGAGACGTGACCTAAGGCGTAACTGGCTAGAAAAGTGTCCCCAACTATGGAAAATAGTCGGGATCGGGGTTCGCCTTGGACGGAAATGGTCCCCAACGGCGGATTAAAGATCCCACCAGGCACTTGTTGCAGACTTCCACGACCAGGCTGTCGTGAATTTCCTGGACAGCGTGGCAGCTGTTCAAGAGTTCGAGAAAGTGGCGAAGCTCCCTGTCTTTTGCTCTTTGAACTCGCAGCTTCAAAACGTGGCGATGCCGGTGTTTAATTCGTCCCGCAGCGTGGACGAATCCAAGTGAGTAGAATAGCTTGTCACTGGCCTCACCATCAAAAAAGGTCGCATTGACGGTCCTCGATCTCCGGAACCTGCTGATCGAGTGTGTCGATTGGCGGAAACTTTCAGATAGACCAAGTCGCCGTGCCTTACCACGAATGGACGCAGGACTACGCCCTGTTGAGATGCCCAAGGCAACTGTGTCAACCTTTCCCCAACTATGCAGCAAGAGGCGAACTTCGTGGGAAGACCAACTTTTTCTCATGCCTTGCATTCGTTGGGGAACAACCTTCACCTTCAGCCAGTAAAGATTCGAAGTTGATTTTCTCAATGAGCAGAAAGGTGTTTCCGAATTTTTGTTCCCCTCATAGCACTAGGAATGAGCTCGATCTGCTATTTTCACAAGTAAGGGCAGATCCTCTCGACTGAAACTTGTCGTTTGCTTCCAGTTATCGCCGTCCTTGAAAAGTCTGACGAGTTGGATGTTGAACCGAAGTCCGTTTGGAGTTTCGTTTTCCCAAATTGCCGCCTTGATACCTCCAAGACGAATTTCGTGAACTGGCTGGTTGTTGGACATGATGCTCCTTTGGTTTCTAAGATGACCTGAATACCCCGCAGACCAGCCTTTTGCAGTTACCAGGCTTATGTTGTGTTTCGAGATTCGAGTTGTCGGTTTCCCTCTGACTTTGCACTTGCAGGATCTCGCACTTCGTATACCCATTCATCGAAGTCCAATTCGAGTTCGGCGTTTTCTCGGTTTCTAGTCAGCGATCTGTTCCTGCACGTTTGCGAACATTTGCTGTCCCTTCTTGGCTTTCAGTTCGTGGCTGGGTCTGCATTGGCTTCTTTTGAGTTGAAGGTATTCAATCAGCGACTGGGACAGAAAGTGTGTGGACTCGATTCTGGCGAGAAGAGAAACACGAAATACAAATGAAACGATTGCCGTAAATTCTTCGAAAGGTTTCAACCTCTTCCGGAGTCTTTAGTTGGCGAATGATAACGATGGTATCGGCCACCCCGTTGACGTTCACCGCGAGCCTGTTCGGACGACATGTACGCAGGAGTTCCCAGTATTCGACCGTCCACTGTCATCGTGACTTCATCCGCTTCGCGTTTGGCCAAGCCAAAATCCATGATATGCGTCGCCCTATCAGCACCGAGTATGATATTCGCAGGCTTCGAATCGCGATGAATGACGCCTCCCTCGTGCGCATGATGCAAAGCTTCGACGATGGTCGCACACAAGTCGGCAATCTCAAGATAGCTGAATTGATTTGTGGTCAGCCAGTCCGCAAGCGTCACGCCGTCAATCAGGTCGCTGACAATATATATGGTGTCATCCTGGCGACCGACTTCGTGTACTGAAACGATATTTGCATGGTTTAGTTGGGCTGATGCCCGGGCCTTTTTGAGAAACTGTTCCGCTTCCTCGGCGTCCAATTGCCCTTTCGGGGAATCTTAACCGCTACACAACGGTCGAGCTGAATGTCTTTGGCTTTCCAGACGCTTCCAAAAGCGCCGACGCCGATTTCGTTCACGAGTTCAAACGGGTGGCCAGATTTGACGTCTTTGATTTGAGTTTGAAGGAACCCCAAGAAAGCCATTGGCGGTGTCCAATTCTTGTCCCGTCTAATCATTTACCACCAAACCGGTTTCAAAAACGTTGGAATGTTGGAATTTGGTTGATGGGTCACTGAATCGCCGATTTGGTCATCATGGTCATTTCTGCCCCCATCAATGGAACAATTATTGAAAGATAATATGGACCAGTCTTTGAATTCTGGATCATCGCAAATTGGTCTGTTATCATGGCGACCATGACGGACGTTACACAAATCCTGAATCAGATTGAACAGGGCGACCCATCGGCCTCTGATAAGTTGCTCCCACTTCTCTACGACGAGCTGCGCGTCCTGGCTCGCCAACGCTTAACCAATGAGAAACCGGGGCAAACTTTGCAGGCCACGGCACTAGTGCATGAGGTCTATCTAAGGCTCATTGGTAATGACAATGAATCGACGGGATGGAATAGTCGAGGTCATTTCTTTGGTGCGGCCGCCGAAGCGATGCGGCGGATTTTGATCGAAAACGCGCGACGAAAAGGAAGAATTAGGCACGGCGGTGCGGGTCAACGCTTGGACTTGATGGAATGCGACGTGCCTGTGAGCTCATCTCAGGTTGATTTGTTGGAGCTGGATGATGCCCTGCGCCGGCTTGAGGCGGAAGATCCAGGAAAAGCCTTGTTGGTAAAACTTAGATTCTTTGCAGGTTTGACGGTACCGGAAGCCGCCAAAGTTCTTGGGATTTCCGTGCCGACGGCGGAAAGGTACTGGATATTCGCAAAAACCTGGCTTTTTGCTGAGCTCTCTGCTCCTTCTTAAATATTTCTCGAAAAATATTGCTAACCTTTGATGGGTTTCAGGTCTGTTTGTCGCACTGCACTTGTGATCGCAACAAATGGCATTCACAAACTGAAATGACCAATGCCGCCGGAGGTCCAGATTCATGAATCTACCATTACCTTTAGAGGACATTTTTTTTGCGGCAATGGAAATGTCTTCGTCCAATGAACGTGCAGCGTATTTGGATCGTGTTTGTGCAGATGATAAAGCACTGCGGGCCAAAGTAGATCGAATGCTCGCAGCAAAAGTGCATGTCGAAAGCTTTTTGGAATTGCCGGCACAAATCACAAATGCAACAGGTGTAGCTAAAGTAAAAGAAACGGTCGAAATGCAAATTGGTCCCTACAAGCTCTTGGAACCTATCGGCGAAGGCGGCATGGGCACTGTCTACATGGCCGAGCAGACGGATCCTGTCCATCGGCGCGTCGCACTTAAGCTCATCAAGACCGGCATGGATACCAAACACGTGATCGCCCGTTTCGAGGCGGAGCGTCAAGCACTGGCGCTGATGGATCATCCAAATATTTCCAAAGTTTATGACGCCGGCTCAACCGAGTCCGGCCATCCGTACTTTGTCATGGAATTGGTCAAAGGCAAACCGATTACCGAATTCTGTGACGAGCAACAGTTGGATACACGATCGCGCCTTGAACTGTTTCAGCAGGTTTGTCTGGGCGTCCAGCACGCTCACCAAAAAGGAATCATTCACCGCGACATCAAGCCGGACAATGTGCTCGTGGCTTTGTACGACGATCGCCCCGTGCCAAAAATAATTGACTTTGGCGTGGCCAAAGCGACTGGTGAGAGGTTAACCAAAAAAACGATGTTCACAGGGTTTGGGCAGATCGTCGGCACGTTGGCATACATGTCCCCCGAACAAGCGCAATTCAACCAGGAAGATATCGACACTCGCTGCGACATTTATTCACTGGGTGCGATACTTTATGAAATTTTGGTGGGCGAGCCTCCGTTTGACCGCGGGAAGATAAACACGCAGGCCCTGGGTGAAACCCTTCGAATGATCCGCGAAGATGAGCCGACCAAACCAAGTACCAAGTTAAGCGCAATCGGTCAGCCTGGTCAAAATACTTCCGGGCATTCTTCAGCAAAAAAATTGGGACTGGCACTTCGAGGTGAATTGGACTGGATTGTCATGAAGTCGATTGAGAAAGATCGATCTCGAAGGTATGGAACGGCCAACGATTTTGCGACAGACATCGACCATTATTTGAGGGGAGAGACCGTTGTCGCCCATCCGCCAAGCCGGTCTTATCGATTGAAGAAGTTCTGCCGTAAGTACAAAGGCCCTGTGTTGGCAGCCTCCTTGATCGGCGTGGCACTGCTGGCCGGGATCATCGGGACTGCGGTCGGACTAGTGCAAGCGGAATCACAACGTCAAGTTGCCGACGCACAGCGTGACCGAGCGGTTGAGGCTGAGCGACAGGCCAGCGCTCGGGCCAACGAACTGGAGCAGGTCTCCGACTTCCAAGCCAAAATATTCAGCCAAATCGATCCGTATACGACGGGGAGGCTGCTCGTCGAGGGCATGACCAAAAGTCTTGATGCCGCGTTGATCGAGGCCGGCTTGTCCGAGTCCGAGCGCGCCGAGCGAGTCAAGTCCTTCGAGATCCTTTGCAAGAATGTGAATGCCACCGACGCGGCTGTCGAGCTTATCGATCAAACCATTCTCAATCCGGCCGTGGCCGAGATCGACAAGCAGTTTGCAGACCAGCCAGTGGTTGCAGCGAAACTGTTAGAAGTAATAGCGACTCTATATCACGATCTGGGTTCTGAAGCCGCAGCATTGAGTTTAGTACGGCGAGTTTTAGATATTCGCCGCCTTGCCTTGGGTGATGATCACCTCGACACAATCGAAACCCACGGCATGATTGGAGTATCGCTTGCGTATCTGGGGAGACTAAGTGAAGCCGAACCATACGTTCGTGAGGCGATGGAGAAAATTCGGCGCAATTTAGGTGAGGAGCATCCACTGGCGCTTACGTGGAAAAGCAATCTCGGTGGAATCCTGAGTTCATCTCAAGGACCAACCGAGGAATCGGAGCAGTACCTGCGCGAGGCGTTGGAGGGGCGACGTAACAGTTTAGGTGACGAAGACCCAGAAACGCTTAGATCCATGATTGCATACGCACAAATACTTAAAGAGCGAGGCAGGATTGTCGATGCCGAATTGCAAATGCGTCGAGCATTCAAGGGATGTCGTCGCGAGTTGGGAGTCGACGACTTTCAAACCCTGCGTGCAGTCAACGAACTGGCAAGCATCTTGTTGTTGCAGGGCAAGACCGGAGAGGCAACGCGGATGTTTCGCATGAATTTGGAGTCGACACGGCGAGTCAAAGGTGAAGAACATCCCATGACAGTCAGGGCACTCATCAATTTCGCTTCGGCTCTAAGTGAACGTGGAGAGTCGGTAAAAGCAATGTCCCACAAGCGAGAGGCGGTTGAACTGTCTCGTCGTGTGTATGGCGATGACCATCCGGGAACTCTCAATGCCATCAACAACCTAGGCAACGGTTACCTGGCCCAAAGGAGATTCGTTGTAGCTGAGGCCTTGTTCCGAGAGAGCCTCGAGAAAAAACGCGAGGTATTGGGGTCTGAGCATCCCGACACGTTGAAAACAATGGGAAATCTGGGCCGTGCACTGGTCCAGCAGGGAAAACTGGACGAGGCGGAGTTGAATTTGCGCGAAGCCCTGGATACGGGCCGTCGCATTTGGGTTGAGACGGACCCGAATTTGCAATCCGCGACTACGAATTTTGGAAACCTTTTGATAGCTCAAGGTAAATACACAGAAACCGTTGAATTACTGAAGGAAGTAAAAGAACGCTTGTCTCATTCAAAATCGGACGGCGACAGGTTGAGGTATGGAAATCTTTTAACGGCTTTTGGCAAGGCTCAAATGGGTCGGGGCGAGTTCGTTGCTGCAGAAGTCAGCCTGCTCGAAGCGCAACATCTGATTTCTGAAAATCGTGGCGCGTCGTACAACAACAAGTTCCAATGCGCCGATGCGTTTGTGGCTTTTTACGCCGCATGGGACGCAGCGAAACCGGGTGAAGGCTATTCGGAAAAGCAAACCGAATGGAAACGCAAGCTCGAAGACCTGGTGCAACCTGAATCCGGCGATGACGCTGTGAAAGGAGACCAAGACTAACAAAGAACAAAAGAACTTGAGAAAGTTCGAAAGAGGGAGGCCAGTTCGAAACTGGCAAAGAAAAAACTGGCCGGCGAGGGTTCACACGGGCAAGCGGAATTCCCTCACCGACCGCCAAGCAAGCCCGGGGCATCACCGTCTGCGAGCCCCGACGTTGGCATCTCATTTTAATGCAGGCGAATCATTCTAACGAGGATAAAACGATGGCCAATCATCATTTTGAAAATCAAAAGTTTACATGGATGAATTGCTCAAAGATTCAGCGCATGAAATCGATTTTGATTCTCCCTCAACGAACCTGCACCATGATCGCGATACTCGTCACTCTCGCGGTTTCTTTGATCGTTGAAGAATCGATATCGAATGCCAATGCCCAGGATCCGCCGCAATATCTTGTGACCTCGATGGAGAACATTCAGGGTGAAACATTCAGGCCGACAGATATTAACAATGCAGGTTTGGTAACGTTGGGAAAGTATTCCAATCCACATCTTTTTGTTGATGTGCCTAATACGCCAGGGCTCATGTACGACATCAACAACCTTCCCGATGCGATGTGGATCGATCTCAAAACAGGTGACATGTGGGATCAAGCCACAACTCCCTGGATTGCCGATGGTGCGACTGGCATCAATGAGAGCAATCAGATCGTCGGAACTGCGTACGTTCCAAATGGGCCAGACAGAGTATATGTGCTCGAGAACCCATTGGGAACCAACCCTGTATTCAAACTACTTCCTGGATTTGGCAACGGGGTCCGGGGAAATGCTATTAATGCTGACGGAGTTGTTGTCGGTACTGCGGAGGGTCAAATCGTTGTGTTCGATCCAAGAACCGATCCGAATCCCTACGCGCCCGTTGGTATCTCGGCTCCTGTCGATCTTACTGGTGGCCTGAGTGAGGCCCAGGAAATCAACGTCCATGGCGACATCGTGACTCCAACTGGACATATCGTTTCACCCGCTGGCTATCTTCTCGACGGCAGCTTCAATTATGAACAAGCATCGGTTTATTATTACGATGGATATTTGTTTTATGGAATTAACGACTCCAGGCAAATCTGTGGGTCGCGGCCCAGCACGGGACGCGGCAGAAATCAGCAGAGCGGCGGAACAGTGCGATTTCAATATGACCCGGACGCCACAAGCGAAGGCGATCGTTTGGTTGTCGATGCGCTGATCGGCGATTCGACGGCACCTCATTTCTGTGACGTCAACGAGTTCGGCGACGTGGCGTTCGACAATAATCGAGCCTATGTTTACCTGGAAAGTCCTGAAACTCCTGGTCTCTACGCACTCGATCAACACGTTGTGTTTGCCTCGCCCGACGACGAAGCCAAATGGATGGCGAGCGCTCGGGCCCAGCCCAACGGAATCAACGATCTAGGGCAAATCATCGTTCGCGGTGATGGCCAACTTGGTTTTTTCCTCACTCCAATCGCCCCAGTCGATCCAGGACCAACTCTCTCGGTCAACGACGTGACGATGGACGAAGGGAGTGATGGTTCAACCACCATTGGTCATTTTACGATCACGCTTTCCGGAGACATCGGCGGGACTGTAATGGTTTCATATGCGATTATTGATGGAAGTGCAACGGTGGCGGATAGCGACTATTCCACAAACCTCGAATCCGACGTCCTTAGTTTTTCTCCTGGAGAGACATCAAAAGAAGTTGAATTCACGATTATCGGCGACAACACAAAAGAACCGGATGAGACGTTTTTGATTCAATTGGGAGAAGCAGTAGGTGGAGCGACTGTAATCAAGGGCCAAGGTACGGCCACGATCAAAAACGATGACAAAAAGGGAGGCCGTAGGTAGCAAGCCGGCGATCATCAATATCAAATTGAGATAACCCCGTGCGGCTCCTGTCGTGTCGCACGGGGTTCCTTTGTGCCATGCCATCGTCGTCGCCATGTCTCGATTCCGAGAAACTCAACCCTTTTTCGGATTGGCTGGAAACCGACCGATTCTCGAATCGCCATACCTTTTATGGATAGCTAAAACCGAGGTCAAAAAACGTCGGGATTAGGTTGTTGGGACACTCAATCGCCGATTTGGCCATTTTGGCGGTTTCTGTCCCCAACAACCCAACGTTTGTTGCCGCATTGTAATGCGTACTAAAGGCCATCCTGAACGCGAGGATCGCGGAACAAATCAGGCGACAAAAACCCGCGTCCAGTTTTTTGTCAACGACCAAATGCGCGTCCAGAATATCAAGCCGTTGAGGATTAAAACCCCTATCAGTTCGCCAAATTTGATTTACAGCTGTTTAATTTCTCGCAATAATTTGTCGTCTGTAAGCCCGTGCCAAATCAACGATCGACTGTCATGAGAAATAATTTTGAATTTTGTGTTCGTTTAAAACTGATCTTCCTCCTGTTGTCCTCTTTCGGCCTCGGCGGTGCCATTGGCCAGGAGCCAGGTCCGAACGTCATTCAATGGTCTCAGTTCCGGGGCCAGAACGCGGCTGGCATTGCCGAAGGGCAGACGACCGTTCCAGTCGAATTCGGCCCCAAAAAGAATTTGCTCTGGAAGACCGAGGTTCCTTCCGGCGCATCATCACCTTGCATTTGGGAAAATCGAATTTTTCTAACTGCATACGACAGGTCGTCAAAAAAACTGGAAGTTATCTGCACCGATCGTAGTAACGGCAAGATTGTTTGGCGACGAGCGGTTGAGGTCGATAATATAGAAAAGGTACACGCCGCCAGCAGTCCGGCCAGCGGAACAGCGGCAACCGATGGGGAACACGTATATGTCTATTTCGGTTCTCGAGGGCTGCTCTGCTACGACTTCGACGGCGAATTGATTTGGTCAATCGACATGCCAATTCCAATAACTCGTAATGGATCCGGAACTTCTCCGGTGGTCGTTGGCGATCTGGTTTTGCTGAATCGAGATCAAAAGAACGACCCGCACTTGCTGGCCGTCGACAAAACGAATGGAGACGTGGTTTGGAAACATGTGTTTCATTTCGCTCCAGGCATCCTAACCGAAGGTTATGCCACACCGATCATTCACCATGATCAGGTGATACTTCACACTCATGAGGGAATACGCGCGATCAGCTTGTCCGAGGGCAAATCGATCTGGCAGGTCAATACAATTACAACCGGTTGCTCAACGCCCGTGATATTCGGAAACAATCTTTTTGTTGCAACCTGGCAGAATTTGGGAGAACCCTCGCTTCGCAGAAAGATACCGACGTTCGAGGATCTTAAGGAGTATGACAAGGACCAAGATGGCACGATTGGGTTTGACGAATTCCCTTGGAAATTTCTGCTATTTGATCGACCTGAAGCGGTCGACGAGAAAGGCGTACAACTACCACTAAGATTTTTGCTTGGCTCGGTCGACGACGACAAAAACCGAAAATTGACTCAGCAGGAGTGGGACAAGTTTACCCAGCAATGGGCTGGTGACGTCAAGGACCATGGCTTGCTTTCAATCAAACTTGGTGGAGAAGGAAATGTGTCTGAGACGCATGTGAGCGTACTGGAAAAACAGAGCATTCCCGAAGTGCCATCGCCTCTAGTTCACGACGGACGCATTTACATGATCAAAAATGGTGGCATCGTAAACTGCCTGGATGCGGAAACGGGGAAGGGGCTTTTCAAGCAGCGAATTTCTGCGCGGGGCTCATACTACGCATCGCCAATTGTTGTTGGCGACAACATCTATCTCACGTCGGGTCAAGGAGTCGTGACGGTCCTAAGAGCCGCTGACGAACTCGACGTGATCGCCATGAACGACTTGTCCGAACGAATCATGGCAACTCCAGCGGCAGTCGATGGTACGCTTTACATCCGTACTGACGAACACCTGTACGCATTTTCTTTGCGTTGAAGTTGATATCAGTCGGCCAAAATAGCAGACCGTTGGGCTTTAAATCCCCTCGCTCGACAGGCGGTCGCTCGCTGGTGGGATGTCATAGCGACGCAGTACGCGCCATTTTCTCCGCGATGGCTTACGGCGCGCACCGAAAAAGGACCGATTCTCGAATAGCCATACCTTTTATGGATAGCTAAAACCGAGGTCAAAAAACGTCGGGATTAGGTTGTTGGGACACTCAATCGCCGATTTGGCCATTTTGGTCGTTTCTGTCCCCATCAATGGAACGTTTCTTGGTGGCAAACTCTTTTGGGTGGCCATTGATCGCATCTGCACATCCCGTCAGATATCATGTATCGCATGACCGACGTTACACAAATCCTCAACGCGATTCAGCAAGGCGATCCGTCCGCGTCCGATCAATTGCTTCCTCTTGTTTATGAGGAACTGCGATTGCTCGCACGCCAACGACTGGCTAACGAAAAACCCGGTCAAACGCTGCAGGCGACCGCCCTCGTTCACGAGGCCTACCTGCGTTTGGTAGGGAAGGAAAACGACGCCAGCTGGGACAATCGTGGCCACTTCTTTGCGGCGGCTGCCGAAGCGATTAGACGGATCCTGGTGAATAACGCGGTGCGCAAACAACGCGAAAAACACGGTGGCGACAAGTGCAGAATCGACATGGAGGCGGTAGAATTTGGGACCCATTTGCCACCGGACGAGTTTCTCATGCTTAATGAAGCCATCGAACAGTTGGCCGAGCACGATGAAATCGCGGCCAATCTGGTCAAATTGAGTTATTTTGCAGGTCAATCACTTGAAGATGCCGCCCGCCTATTGGGTGTTCCCCGGTCCACGGCTTACCGACACTGGACCTACGCCAGGGCTTGGTTAATTTCCCAGCTGCAGATCGCCAATTAAATTCCACTATTATGGCAAACTTATGAGATTTTTGGGACTTTACCGTCCTCAAAATTGCATTGCCTCTTAACTGGTATTTTGTATTGGGTCTGCCAATGGCAATCGACTTAAAATCGGCGCGTGAGATATTCCTCGCAGCAGTTGAACAACATGACTCGAACGATCGTTCTGCGTTTCTGGATGCCGCGTGCGGTGACGATCAGGAATTGCGAAAACACATCGATGTCCTTTTGCAAGCCCATCATCAAACGGGTGAATTCTTGGAGATTGACGCGTTTGGTGATCCAAAAACGAATTCAAACCATGCCGATGTTCTCGGTTCGCAAATCGGCCCATACAAATTGCTGGAAGTCATCGGCGAAGGGGGGATGGGAACGGTCTACATGGCCGAGCAGACCGAGCCGGTCAAACGAAAAGTGGCGCTGAAGTTGATCAAAACGGGGATGGACACCCGGCAGGTGATCGCCCGCTTCGAGGCCGAACGGCAAGCCTTGGCGTTGATGGATCATCCGAACATTGCAAAAGTCTTCGATGCCGGGGCCACCGATTCCGGCAGCCCCTACTTCGTGATGGAATTGGTCAAAGGGAAACCGATCACGAAGTTCTGTGACGAGCAGCGATTGGATACCGAATCGCGATTAAAACTATTCCAACAAGTCTGCCAGGCGGTTCAGCACGCGCATCAGAAAGGGATCATTCATCGGGACTTGAAACCCTCCAACGTGATGGTAGCGATGTACGACAACCAAGCCGTTCCGAAAGTGATTGACTTCGGCGTGGCCAAGGCGACCGGTGACGAGTTGGCCGAGCAGACGATGTTCACGCGATTCGGTCAGATCGTGGGGACGCTGGAGTACATGTCTCCTGAGCAGGCCCAGTTCAACAACCTCGACATCGATACCCGCAGCGATATCTATTCGCTGGGCGCGATCTTGTACGAATTGTTGGCTGGTGAACCGCCGTTCGAACGCGAGAAGATGAAATCCCAAGCGTTGGATGAAACGCTACGGATGATCCGCGAAGACGAACCGACTAAGCCGAGTGCGAAACTTAGTTCATCGCTAAGAATTGCCAGTGTCGCGTCCAGCCGCAGTGCCACTCCAGAGAAATTGAGCAACCAAATTCGTGGCGAACTCGACTGGATCGTTGTGAAATCCTTAGACAAAGATCGTACGCGGCGATATGAAACGGCGAGCGGATTGGCGCTCGACCTCGAGCGTTATCTGATTAAACAGCCGGTATCGGCCATGCCGCCGTCAACGGGGTATCGCCTTCGAAAGTACGCATTGCGAAACAAGGTAGGGCTGGCCTTCTGTCTTTTTGCAGCCGCGGTATTGGTTTCTGCTTTTTTGGTTTTGCTAATAACCAACCAGCTAATTACGAAGCAAAGAAACGACGTCGCAATCGCCTTGGCGGATTCCCAAAAAAATCTTGAGAAATACAAACAGGCCAAAATTACCTCGGAAGCCAGGGCAAAACAACTGGTCAATAGCAACCGATTATTGGCAGGCGTCTTTAGCGACTTGAATATCAATGATATCCGAGAAAGCTCGGAAACTGTCGAACAGGTATTGGCCCGACGCTTTTCCATTGCCGCCGATCAATTGCCTGGCGTAATGCACGGCGATCCATTGATCCTGGCAGAATTGCAAATGGACTTGGGTATAGCGCTGAATTCACTTGGCTTTTCAAAATCAGCGTTGGAACTTCTGGAATCATGTAGGAAAACCTTTGAAAATACCCTCGGTCCGGATGACCCCCGATCCCTAAAATCGCTGATCGCTCTGTGCGAAGCGAAGCTTGCCAGCGGAGATATCAGCTCGGCGGAAACGCAACTCAAAGCAGCCGTCGAAATATCAAACGATCGCCTCGGATCAACAGCCAAAGATACGTTGGAGGCGATGGTAATGCTCGGCAGGGCTCAGATGGATGCGGGACATTTCAATCTGTCGAAAGAAACGTATTTGGCCGCGTTTCGTCGATCGTCGGATGCGTACGGCGAGGAAAACGAATTGACGTTGAAGATCACCGGATGGCAGGCCTATCTCCTTCTCTACTCCGGCGAATACGAATCGGCAGCCGAGCTTTTCCAACAGAACATCGCAGCGGGAAAGGAGGTTTTTGGATCGGAAAACCCCTACGTCCTTCGCTGGACCCGAGGGATTGCGAAATGTTATCGGAAACTAGAGAGACATGATGACGCTTTCGATATTTTGAATTCACTTCATCAGCGAATGACCAACAAATTGGGGGCAAGTCATCCATCTTCAATCATGTCGATTACAGAACTAGGCCTGACGCACATTGCCGCTGGAAACGCCGATAAGGGGCTGGAATTAACCGAAGAAGGATTCAAACTTTCGCTTTCCCGGTTTGGCCCGCTTCATCCACAAACACTGCTTGCAAAGGCGGATTTCGGATGGGCCTGCGTTTCCGCAAGAAATTACGATCGGGCTGTTCCCATACTCAGCGAAACGATGGAACAATTGACAGAGGTTCTGGGCAAGGAGCACCAAGCAACACTGGTGTGCATGAACAATCTCGCACTCTGTTACAATTCGCTTTCTGAACCACAAAAAGCGATTGAACTTCTTAAACAGTGCCTTGCCATTCGATCTCGTGCAAACCCGGATCACCCCGACACACTGAAGATGATGTCCAGTCTTGGCTCAGCCTTATACCAAAACACGCACGTTACTCAGGGCATCGAGATGCTCGAGCACGCTCTGCAGCGGCAACAGGATCTTCTTGGAGAGGACCATCTGTCAACCATTGCAACAAAGGCCAATCTCGCTTCTGCGTATGGACGCAAGAGTGAGTTTGAAAAGGCAATTCAAATCAACAACGATTGCTTGAAATTGTTGGAACACAAATTGCCGCCAGACCATCATTGGCCACTATCCATCAAGGCAAATCTGGCGGTTGCTTATTGGAGGCTTAACCAACTCGACGACTCCATTCCCCTATTCGAATCCCTGCTGGCGTTAAAAACCGATAAATGGGGGGCCGACAGCCTGGAGGCCTTGGCTGCCGCCGCTAATCTGGGAGTGAACTACAAGGATGACTGTCGTCACGACGACGCAATTAAGTTACTGGAGCGAGTCTACCGCAGCAAATATGGCGAAACACCCATGCTCGGATGGATCGCCAAGCCACTTGCCGAAGCATATGTTACGTCGGGCCGGCAAGAAGATGCAGGCCAAGTTGTCGATAGTTACGAGAAATTGATTCGAAATAAATGGTCCGTTGACCAGGTTGGTGACAGCGAAAAGCTTGCCGCAGATCTTACGGAAATTTGTGAAATTTACTTTATTCCAATCCGCCAGTACGAAGCTGCCGAGCGAAGACTCCGGGAAGCATTGGCGATTCGCCAGAGAATCATTCCAGGCCAACTGCCCGTTGCGAGGACAGCCCATTGTTTGGGTGACAGTTTGGCGGCACAAAAAAAGTTTATCGAAGCAGAAAAAATGTTGTTATCCGCATACGAAGTTTTTGTCCTACAAAAAACCCAATTGCCTGCGCGATTGGCAGGCATCGAGGATGTCATCAAGTCGCTGATTGAACTTTACGAGTCATGGGATTTAGCGGAACCGGATACCGGGCACTCGAATTCATCGGATGAATGGAAACGAAAACTGCGAAATATTGAAATCGTATCCAACTCACCAGCCGAGCCGGAATCGGACAAGAGCAATCCGGATACCGTTGCAGTCGCCGGACAACAGGGCGAGAAATCCAGTGATCCGGGTAGCCCCGGCGGAGAAAAAAATGGCGATCCTCAAGAAAAATGATCTCGAAACTTTTTTCACCAACGGGCCGAGTCTGCATTGGAGCCTCGGTCCAATCAACGGTAAGTCAATCGTCAAACCAACCCATCCCGTATGACTGAAAAAAACAAAACACGACACGAAAAGTCGGGCGGGTGAGCCCCAAATGCTAACCCGGTAACTCACCCGCCCCGTGGACGCAACATCGAGCGAACTGTTCGCGCGCTTACGGTGCGTCTCCATTCTCATTTTAACGCGAACGATCAGGAGTAACGACCATGAAACGCACTTTGTTTCGTTTGCTGACAACTGGACTGACAATATTCGCGATGGCACTTTTTGCCGGATCCGTACTCGCCCAAGGCAACGGCAATGGTGGTGGCAAGAAAGGTGGAGGCGGAGGTGAAGATCCACCGCCTCCCAGCGTCGGAGTCGGATATCGGGTGTTCTGGCCAGGGCCAACTGTGCCCACTGGCGACGCTTTTCCACGTGTGCGGGACATGAAACGCTGGATCGACATCAATGGGAACGAGCAACTCATTGCGGTTGGTTTGTCTTATGGTGAAAACAATTTTCATACTGGATTCGTCTATGATTACAACGGC
>JAHEBQ010000009.1 GCA_024642205.1 Planctomycetaceae bacterium
CCATTGCGTCAACAATCCGGCCAGCAGGCCGAGAATACCACTGACAATACCCAACCCGATATGCCGTTTTCTGGCAGAGAACGCAAACCCAAGCCCAACCAGCGCCCCAGGTAAAGCGACACCGTAGAGACCCTGGCTGGCCAGGAATTTGCAAATGAAACCGCCGGCGATCCCACCGGCGATCCCACCCAAAATTCCAGTCGCAAGGCTCTTGATCGGTAAGTCTTTCATTTTCTGCTCGGGTTTGTGGCTTGTGTGTCGTCATTGGCTCGTTGAGAGGTCCCTGGCGTGGCAATCATTGTATCGTGATTGGGGCACATCGGAGGTTCATTTCTTCTGTCCATGAATTGTCACCACCATCTGGCGTCGACCTCCCCGGTCGCGATGTTCACCAAGATAAATCCCCTGCCATATTCCCAAAACGAGCCGCCCAGCGCGGATCGGGATGGTAATACTTGACCCAAAAAGCGAAGCCTTGACGTGGGCTGGCATGTCGTCAGGACCTTCACTGGTGTGAATGAACGGCGAGTTTTCCGGGCAGATTCGATTTACCGCAGTCTCCATGTCGATACGAACATCAGGATCAGCGTTTTCGTTAATCGTCAAGCTCGCGGAAGTGTGGAGAATGAAAAGGTGAAGTAACCCGATGTCGAAGTCCGCCAACACGGGAATCGCATCCACGATCTCGCGAGTGATGAGATGAAACCCACGCGGCCGTGGAATTAACGTGATCGTCGATTGATGGAATTCCGACACCCAATGTCTCCCTTTTGATTGTGCCCCGTCGAGAATGATAGACGGAATGGATTACCCAAAACCCTTGATAGAACCAATGAGCTCAGTTTCAGGCGGCTGTCCGAAAAAAAATTTCTCAGGCATCGACCGGCATTGGCTGCGACAAAATGACTCGCTTCAATAACTGGCTGTAAGAAAAATTACCATGAATTTACGGGCCAACGAGGGTCGTCCGTATTCGATCCATAGGCGATTTGAATCGAAAAATCGTTCATGCTTGCCGAATCTTACACCCCGTTTTCCGTTATCCTGATCCTAAAGTGATTCATGACACCATAATGGAATCGGACCCAAAAAACCACCAAAACCGGTTGGCCAAAAATTGGCCTGCCGATAAAGAGACCGAAGGCGAAACTCGTCAGGGGCGACAAGTTTCCGGGCAAATCCTCAGTCCAACAAATCAGAGAATCGAAAACGAATTTTCTTGACTTTGTTCTTTGCTCGTCAATAATGACTGCGTCGTTTAACAACAACGGCCGTCAAACCGGCCACGAATGATTTCACGCCGCATCATTTTTCCGAGCCAAAACCGCCGCGCCGAAATCCAAGTCGATCGAAAACTTTGCCTCTGGTTGCACCCAGAATTAGTTTCGGAATCTGTGGCTCATGTCCAGTTAAATTGTTTTTGCCCAACTACAGGTACATACCTATGTCCAACGGTAACAAAAAAATTACAAACGTTTTCGAAGCAATCCTTGAATATGGCCACGATGAGGATTTCGTTCCGCACGAAGATGAGAACTTCGTCGCGACAGACGCCCCAGCCGGATCAGAAGAAAAGATCGAGGCTCTGCGTCAAAGAGTACTGTCCGGTCAGCCATTATGGCACGGCGAAGATCGTGAAGACTACTCTGGTTTGACCGGAGCCGTTCGCCCACGCGAGTGATTTGCAAAAACAAGCCAACGTGTTCAAAACGCCGACTGCGATCTGTCGGCGTTTTTTTTTGTTTCGATTCTGGCATGAGTCGACGGCTTGCTTTCGCCACCCGTACATATGTCCGGGGCCCTGTCTCGGAATCAAGGCGAAGGCGTCAGGTTCAATTCTAAACGGTCCAACAGGTGACCGAATCCTATCGATCGATCACTTCGCCGCCGGCAATTGTCAGCATTGCCTTCAGTTTTTCATTGGTCATTTCAGCCCGCTTCAATACGCGACTGGATCCATCGGCCATGGCGACGACGACTTCATCGCGATCTCCGAAGACGTCACGCATCGGGTCCGACTCGGAAATCTCCCAGGGTTTCGGATCGGCCCAGGAAATCGTCGAGCCGTCTGGCACCTGTATCGCCAGGATGGTGTTTGAGGTCCCGTCAATGACGTCGCGGAAGCTTTTGCCGCCTCCGTCGTCCCAGATCGAACCTGGAAAGACGGGGAACATCACTGTCGCGTTTCCATTGGCGTTCATTCCATAGGTTGGAATCACCACGGAAGTCAGTTCCGAGTTGTGCTCACTGTCCCAGGGCTCGTCGAGTCGCAATTGGCTGTAAAGCGCGTTTTGTTCCAGGAACGGAAGGATCGCGACGCGCCCGCTAAATAATGGTTTTCCATTTTCGTTGTTAATGGTCGTGGCCGGGAACTTTCCGTACGCGTCTGTATAATTGTGAAATGCGAGTGCGGTCTCGCGTAACTGCAGTTCCGGCGTCATCTTCCGTTCGAATTCCATTGACTGAGTCATCGAACCAACCATCCCCAACAATACGGGCAACGCAAGGATTTCTTCGTTAAGCGTAACTGTTAGATCTGATCCGTTGATGGTGGGAGTCAGCTTTGCTTCATATTTTTCGGCGACGCGGCGGGTGTAAGCCAGGGTCGCCGCTTGAACCGGATCCTCCAGGTCGAGTTGCGAAGTGACTTGGGCCAGCAAGGCGACCTTGCCATACTGCATGCCCTCGGCAACGATATCACTGACTCTTTGAGCGGCATCAGGATTAGCTGCATGGACCAGAAGTTTCGACTCAATCTTGCCGTCGAGGTCCAACCCTATTTCCAGCGCATCGACCAGGTTTGGAATCTGGCGAAAATCCGCGACCTGTGAGGGTAATTCGTAGTCGTCGAACGCTTTGAATATCTCGGTCAGGATCGGCCGCATCTCTTTGATGTTCGCGAATGTTACCCATTGTCCTGTGACCTCGGGGTTGGCGAACATCTCCACCAGTTCACCTTGACGAGGGGTCGTGATCAGTTCCGAAAACCAAGTTTCGTTGCCAATGATCAACGTTGACTCGTCGAAAACCATGAAGCTGGGGCCACCGTCGATACCGGAGAAAACGGTCTTGCCGCCTATTGATTTTTTTTCGAGTTGATCAATCATCGCGCCGGAGAGTCCCTGCATCTCTTCAAAGTGCAAAACCGCTGCCCACCCCGGTTGCTGATCTGACGGGTTGTCTCCATTAAACGGCTCGATTTTTCGCAGGATGAATGTGACTTCCGTGATCAACATGGGATCAAAACCGAGTTCCTTTTTTCCCCAGGCGGTCACGACTTCGTGAGGAAAGGCCTTGAAGTTGGGATTTGCAGCGAGCTTTTTGGGGAACACGGCTGCACCCGCGACTGCGGATCGAGGGATGAACTCAACGCTGGGTTTGTCTGGGCCGGTGCCGAATATCTGTGCGTCAGAGGATTGGTTGCCGACCAGCGCAATCATCGCAAAAACTAATGCTGCTTTTCTCATCGTGTTCTCCAGGGTCGTTTTTGTTCTTGTGATGCCCGATTATTGGCCATTCGGATTGGCGACTTCTCCGCCGTCGATGGTCAGCATTGCTTTCCAGGTTTCCGAGTCAACGTTATTGGAAATAAATCGAACGGATCCATCGACCATTGTCACGATGAAACCTCCAGCGTTTACGCCGCCAAGTCCTTCCAGGGGGTTTCGCTCATTTGGAGTCCAGTCTTCCGGCTTGGTCCATTCCACCGCGTGATCGGGGTTAGTTTCCACGGTCCATACCGTGTTGCTTGATCCGTCTTTGAGATCCGCAAAATCCCTGCCTTCTTTGCCAAACATCATGCCTTCGCCTGCAACTCCCAGATAGACGGTCTTTCCATCCTGTCCGGCAACCGAAGGGCTTTGGTAAAACTGTGGCATCTGACTGACCAATTTCCTGTTGTGCGGGCTGTCCCACGGCTCGTCCAAATGAAATTGGTCATACAGGGCCGCTTCTTCGATAAACGGCAAGATATGGACGCGCCAACTAAGCAATGGCTTTCCGTTTTTATCGTAGGATGCCTGCGCCGGGAGCCTGCCGTAGGCTGCGTGGTAATTGTGCATGGCCAAAGCCAGCTGGCGGGAGTTGTTCATGCTTTGGACTCGACGCGCTGCAGCGCGCGCTTGCTGGACCGCCGGTAACAATAATCCAACCAATACCGGAACGATTGTCGCTTCGCCGTCCAGGTTCATTGACATCTTGTTACCAGTGACTTCGGGTGTGAGTTTATTCTTGTAGTCGTTCGCCATTCGCTGAACATATTCGACGAAAGCTTCCTGAACTGGGTCGGAAAAGTCCATTTGACCGGCCAGCATTCCGATCCCCATCTCTGTACCAAGATCGAGAGCCTCGGTAATGACTTTACCGGCTTCCTGTGCGACATCTGCATCAGCCGCATGTACAATGACCTCGGTCTTGATTCGCCCGTCGGCTTTGACGCCGATCTCGATCGCATCGATCATGTTGGGGATCAATCGAAGCTTGGTGATTGCGGGCGGTAACATCGCAGGAATCGATTGGGCCGCCTGGTTGAGGACGGGTCTCACCGATTCAATGTCGGCAAAAGCCAGAATTTCTCCCGTGACCCCCGCCCCCTTGAGCAAGCGGACGAGTTTTGAGTCTGGGTCCGCAGTGACCATGTCGACAAAAAAGTCCTCGTCGCCGACGAACATGGTGGATTCATCGTAAATCAAAAAGCTGGGTGTTTGCCTGTCTGTGTCGGAGAACATCGTCTTGCCCCCGACGTTTTTCTGTTCCAATTTGCCAATCAGCTTTCCTGATAGTCCCTGCATCTGTTCGAAGTGCAATACCGCCGCCCACTGGGGCGGAAAACCCGACGTGTCGAAACTCTTAACGACGAACGTGATCTGGTTGATCAGCATCGGGTCGAACCCAAGCTCCTTCTTTCCCCAGGCTGTGACGATTTCGCGCGGAAACAATTCGAACTTTGGATCCTCAGAGATTTTCCTGGGGAAAACGACCGCTGCCGCAAATGCCGTGGCTGGAATGAATTCCGAATTGATTTTCTGGCCACCAATCCCAGGGATCTGGGCTTCGGCTGAAGCACTGACCCCGATCATGAAGCTGAGAGTTAAAGCCACCAGGAATCTTGTTCTCATCGTGTTCTCCCGAAGATGTGCACGCGTCGGTTCACAGGTTGCAGCGGCGCTGTATTATCGTGCCAGTACAGTAGGCGATTTCAGATTTGTTGTCAAGAATGTCATTTCCGTCAAAAACTCCACTCCAAAATTGTCAGGTGTGAAAGGTCAGGCTTGGGAGTCGCATTTGACGGCTTTCGATCTTGAACGCGAGTTTCCGTTTTAGTCGCCTGTGGAGGTTGCTTCTTCCAGCACTTCCTCTTCCACGTAAATGGGGAGTGCCGGACTGCAGGTTACCGCAATGGCGATCGCATCGGAAGGTCGGGCGTCGATCTCGATGATTTCCCCTTCGCATTTGATTCGAAGATTGGCGAAATAGGTTGCGTCTTTCAGTTCGCTGATGACGACGCTGTCCAATTCGCCTCCCATCGCTTCCACGATCTCAACGATCAAGTCATGAGTTAGAGGCCGAGGGCGTGCAATTTCTTTGACACGGCGGTCGATACTGGTGGCTTCGAAAATCCCAATCAAAATCGGAAACTGACGTTCGCCGCCAACTTCCTTGAGAAATACGACCTGGCTCTCATTGATCTCGCTGATAATGATTCTGGCAAGTTGCATTTCGACTGGCATCGCAGTACCTTTTCGCTTGAGGTTAGACCGGTGGAAATCGGGGCGGAGCGCAAACGACGACTCCACCGGGTTCCAGTAAAACTGTTAACCTAACAGCAAACTGTTATAACAAATCTTGGCTGCGCGTGATAAGTCCCGCAACCAAGTCTACGGTGCACGATAGTAATCCGGGGTGGAAAGTAAATGACAAAAGTAGGAATTGCGGGAATTGGGTTCATGGGCTGGATCCATTGGCTGGCCTACCAGGAAATAGACGACGTCGAAGTTGTCGCCATTGCAACGCCGGAAGATGACCGCCGGGCAGGGGATTGGACCAGTATCCGGGGGAATTTCGGACCTCCGGGAGCACACGTCGACCTTACCGATATCCGCACCTACCCGAACGTCGAAGCGATGCTCGCCGACACCACTCTGGACGTTGATTACATTGACATCTGTTTGCCGCCGGCAATGCACTGCGACGCGATCGTTGCGGCCGCCAACGCGGGAAAGCACGTGTTTTGTGAAAAGCCATTGGCGCTCAACCTGGAGGACTGTGACCGCGCCGTTGCGGTGTGTGAAGCAAATGGCAAACGCCTGATGGTTGGTCAAGTCCTTCCATTTTTTGTCGAGTTTCAATTTGCTCGAGAAGCGATCGCTTCGGGCAAGTATGGAAAATTGCTTGGCGGTTCGTTCAAACGAGTCATCTCCGATCCGTTGTGGCTTACGAATTTTTACGATCCGAACGTTATCGGTGGCCCGCTGTTTGATCTTCACGTTCACGATGCCCATTTCATTCGTCTGCTGTTTGGAATGCCTACGGGTGTTTACAGCAGCGGTCGCGTCAAGGGTGAAGTCGTGAGTTATTGCAATTCGATCTTCAAATTCGCTGATCCCGCCGTGGTCGTCACCTGCACCGGCGGCGTCATTGATCAACAGGGTCGGGAGTTTACCCACGGATTCGAAATTCATCTGGAAAAGGCGACGCTGCAATTTGATTTTCAGGGGTTCGCCGATGCTCCAGAAATGATGCCACTGAAGATCTTGACCGAAGACGGGAATGTCATCCGGCCGGAACTCGACGATGGCGATCCGGTGTTTGCCTTTGAGCGCGAAATTGTCGAGGTCACAAGCTGTTTGGCTGCGAACCGGACGTCCGAGATCCTCAATGGTTCTTTAGCCCGCGACGCGATCGAGATCTGTCAGATGCAGGCTCGATCCGTCATGGAGGGGCATTTCATTGCGGCGACCGATTGAAATTCCCCTCGATGCCGCACCACCTCTTGAACGTCATCGTACCACTCAGACGGAAACCCGTTCTGGAAACGTGATCGAGGTGACGGTGTTGGAAGCAGGGTGCCTGGTTGGCGTTTTCGTTCAAGTTCGGGTTGGAGTTTGGACGTTCAATCGAAGTTCGATCTCTGTTTGCCGCCGGACAGGTTGACTTCCCGGATCCATTCAAAACGCTGGCTGCGACTCTGTCGCTGTTTTCCCGGCAACCGTTGAGCTGGTTGATTCATCGTCTCTGGATACTCGACAAATACCGCTGCCAACAGGCTCTCCTCGGAACCAATGCCGAGCCGATCAAGCATTTTTCGTGTCCGAAACTGGCCGCCGCTTGACCAGTAAGTCCCCATCGAGTGCGCGGTCAGAAGAAGCAGCAGATTTTGAACCATTGCCGAGCTGGCGGCGAGGTGCTCGTCATCAATGTCAACCTGGTTTTCTTTCGCAACTTCCTCAGACCCCGCTAACGGCGCATTGAAGCCAGGTCTGAATTGAGGAAGCCAGGTCACCAGCACCAGGGCTCCGCATGCTGACAGCATTGACGGAAGTTTATTGCCTGGCTTGACGTCGTCGAACCAGTTGTAAAATTCGGCGGCGATCTTTTGACAGTCCTGGTGCCACAGGACGTGAGCCCGCCAGGGTTCGGCGATTCCGTTGACGCCTCGGTCGTAGTGAAACGGGGCCCAACCAGCAACCTTGATCGCTTCGACAACCTTTGGATCGTTCCGGCCGGCAACTTGAGCGTCGAGCTTGAGCTTGGCAGTAACATCCCCCAGGACTTTCATCGTTTGGCGGCGTTGGACCAGCTCGGCGATTTGTGCGGGTGTGGTTTGAGCGCAGGTAGGTTCCATTTTTGACTCGACTTTGACCGGAGTTGTTAAATGTTTCACGTCGGGTTCACTTGCCGTCGGTGGTAGTTTTTACCCGGTGAACAGGATTCTGGAAACGGGCGGACCACGATGGACGCACGACCCCTCGTTTACGAAAACAAGCGTTCATTGTTAGAATTTAGGAACTTGAATTGGGTGCAGGATTCTCCTGACCATGGATGTCAACACAGAACAGATTGGCTGACAATGCCGTCCGCATGGGTGGGCTGAGCTGCGTTAGAAGCACCAATTACCTCTCAATTATATTTGGCAAGGAACAAAACGTGAGAAATCTTAACGTGGACCGCTTTTGCAGTACGGTTACAGTGGCCGTGTACGTCGCGATCTTTGTTGTTTGCTTCGATCAGACCGCGATCGCCCAGCAGCCAAAAAAGGTTGTGGAAGTCGAAGGTATCACGGAATACCGCCTGGACAATGGGGTCAAATTGTTGCTTTTCCCCGACAATTCTAAGCCGCAGTTCACAATGAACATGACGGTTAATGTGGGTTCACGGCACGAAGGTTACGGCGAATCGGGAATGGCTCATCTGCTTGAGCACATGCTGTTTCGAGGAACCGACAAACATCAGGACATTCCGGAATTGCTGAAAGACCGAGGGGTTCTGAATATGAATGGAACCACGTCCATTGACCGGACCAATTACTTCGAAACACTCCCGGCACCGGAGAACGACAAGAAGGTTTCCGATGACAACCTGAGGTTTGCGATTGAGATGGAGGCTGACAGGCTGGTCAACAGTTGGATCAAGCCGGAGCATCTGGAAAAAGAAATGACGATCGTTCGGAGTGAGTTTGAAAGGGGCGAGAACAATCCGCAATCGATCTTGATTCAACGGATCATGACGGCAGCCTACCAATGGCACAACTACGGCAAATCAACAATCGGCAACCGGAGCGACATCATGCGAGTTCCGGCCACCAACTTGCGGGTTTTCTATCGCAAGTACTATCAGCCGGACAACATTACGCTGGTCATCGCCGGGAAATTCGACAAAGATCTGGCGCTGGAGTTGGTCGAAGATGAGTTTGGTTCGATTCCACGTCCCGAACGCGTGTTACCCAAAACATACACTGAAGAACCGGCCCAGGATGGCGAGCGTACGGTGATCCTGCGGCGTGCTGGCGATGTTCAGTTCGTGGGGGTTGGTTATCACATCCCGTCAGCTTCCAACGAAGAATATGCGCCAGCCGAGGTTTTGGCCTCGATTCTGTCGAACCAGCCGGTCGGACCGCTATACCAGGCGTTGGTTGAATCCAAGCTTGCTACCAGTGCCGGCGCGTTTGCACGCGTGGGATACGATCCAGGCGTCATGTTGGCCTATGCGGAAGTGGCGTTGGACAAGGACTTGATCAAAGCCAAAGACGTACTTGTCGAGCAAATGGAATCGATTGGCGACAAGGGCGTCACGAGCGAAGACGTACAGCGGGCGGTGCTTGGAATCGTCAAGCGACGTGAACGAACATTTGCCAATACGGAACGTTTTGCTACGGCATTAAGCGAATGGGAGTCCTATGGAGACTGGCGGCTGTATTTTCTCCATCGCGATCGTTTGGAAGCAGTTACACCGGAGCAGGTACAAGCCGTCGCAAAAAAATATCTGATTCAGTCGAACCGGACCGTTGGACTGTTTTTTCCGACCGATGATGCAACGCGGGTGGCGATCGACGCCGAAAACAACGTCAAGAAAATGGTGGCTGACTATAAAGGCCGTGAAAGTATCTCCGAAGGTGAAGCCTTTGATCCATCCCCGATGAACATTCAAAAGCGGACCGTTTTCGGCGAGCTGGACTCGGGCCTCAAGTACGCTTTACTCGCGAAAGAAACCCGCGGGGACCGCGTGACCTTGCAGGGCAACTTGCATTATGGCGACGAAAACAGTCTCAAAGGCAAAAGGGAGGCGGCCGGCATGCTGCCTCAGCTATTGTCGCGTGGCACGAAAAACCTTGGCTTTCAGGAATATCAGGACGCCCTCGACAAACTCAAAGCGAGCGTCTCATTTGGTGGATCCCTGGGGTCATTGAGTTTCAGTCTGCAAACCGACCGAGAAAACCTGATTCCCGCGCTGGATATCATGCGTCAAGCACTGCGTGAGCCGTTGCTGAAAGAGAGTGAATTGGAGGTCGTTCGGGATGAAAAGATCACGGGAATCGAATCCGGAATGTCGGAGCCAACCACGTTGGCTTTCAACGAATTTGCCCGCCGAATCGATCCACAACCGAGTGACGATGTGCGCTATACACCGACGATGCAAGAGGAAATTGAAAGAACCAGAAAGGTCACGATTGACGACATCAAATTGCTTCATCGGGATTTCTTGAGCGGTCAATTCGGTGAAGTTGCCGTTGTTGGTGACTTCGACCCAGACGCGACTCTGGCGAAAATGAACGAAGTTTTCGCGGGTTGGAAGTCCGAAATTCCCTATTCACGCATCGAAGAGCCTGCCAATCTTGGAGTCCAGGGTGAGCGAGTTAATATCGATACGCCGGACAAGGCAAACGCGGTTTATATTGCTGGAGTGTCGACTGAAATCGGTGAAGGCCACCCGGATTATGAAGCGATGTTGATCGGAAACTACATCATGGGTGGGGGGCCGCTTTCCTCACGAATTGCGGACCGCGTACGCAAACGGGACGGATTGTCCTATACCGCAATGACGCGTTTCCAGGGCGACGAAGAAGACGATCGTGGGACGTACATGATGTTCTGCATTTCAAATCCCGCGAATACCGAAAAAGTAGTGGAGACGGTCAGGGAAGAAGTTGATCGGATGCTCGACAGTGGCGTGACCGGTGACGAATTGGACAAGGCGAAGGAAAGTTACCTGATCAATCGCCGGGGAGCCCGTGCTCGCGACTCCCAGCTAGCGGGGGAATTACTCTCGAACATGAAAACTGGCCGGACAATGGAATTCCAAGAGGCCAGTGATGAGAAAATTTCGACGTTGACCAAAGACCAGGTCGATGCCGCATTGAAAAAAGTGGTCGATCCCAAGCGACTGCTGATCATTACCGCTGGCGATTTCAGCAAATCCGGGAGCCCGGTGAACAAAGACGAATAAGCGACCCGAGCGGTTGAACCCTCCAATCGCTCCGGACGAAGCATCTCCGCTCGATTTTCAGCGTTGAAGTCAGTTGCAGTGATTCGTGACAGCACTCACGCAATACCTGGATCGTCGATGAAATTCCTTTGAATCAATCAGTAACCGGATTCAGGTTGGTGAAATTCTTGAGTCCCGACAGATTGGGCGAGAAAACTCGACATTGGGAACCGGGATCAGTTGTGTTAGATTCTCGGGATCCTGCGGGAACGCTTGTTATCAAGGCATCCCAGGCGAGGCGTATTTTGACGAATCGTAGATTTTCAAGGATGTGATATGAACCCGTTATTAAATAACTTTTGCCGCTCGTTGACAGTCGTGTTGACGGTTGCCCTGTTAACACCCGGATGTGCAGCCCAAAGCACAGCAACGCAATTTCGTCGCGCTGAGACCCCGACACAGACTTTGGCACTCAACCCGAGCCTGCTCGATCCAGGCAAGGCGACGGAGCAGGCGCCAGCCCAATTCAAAGCATTGTTCAAGACAACCAAGGGTGACTTTACGGTCCAGGTGACACGCGTCTGGGCACCCAACGGAGCAGATCGTTTTTATAACATGGTCAAAGTCGGATATTTCAATGACATCGCAATTTTCCGCGCGATCAAAGGTTTCATGTTTCAATTCGGAATACACGGGAATCCGAATGTCAATGCAAAATGGGCTGAATCGAATATCCCGGATGATCCGGCGGTCGGAATCAGTAATACGCCAGGAACGCTTTCGTTTGCGCAGACACAGAACCCGAACAGTCGGTCGGTTCAAATGTTTGTTAACCTGGGTATGAACGCGATGCTCGATAAGGCCCAAGGAGCAACCGGTTCTCCGTTCGTGCCGTTTGGCCAGGTTGTCGCGGGGCTGGATGTATTAGAGAAAATAAATACGGAATATGGTGAAAATCCGCGTGGCGAAAACATCCAGGGAAATTTCAAGTCAAAAGGGAATGCGTACATCCTTGAGCGGTTTACCAGAATAGATCTGATCAAGTCGGTGACGATCATCGAAGAATGATTCAACAACGTTGGATGGGGGCGCGAAATCGGTCTGTCCATCCCGCCTCTTTTTTCCTCGATTCCGCAGGCCAGCATCGATTCGATATTCCCAGTCAATCGCAGCCATTGATTCGCTGGCCCGATTCTCGCGCCCTGGCAGAACGCGATTCTGGTGTTAGTCCACCATCGATCCGGGATCTCCGGATCTCAAGGTTTTGTTGTGTGGATTGTAATCGTCAATGTTCGATACATCCAGATGTTCGTTAAATCCTTCATTCGGGACAATCATGATTTCGCTATGAAGGTCACTTTGATGAGCGATGACATTGTGGTGGCGCGTCAGTTCCAGGACCGCCAGGAAAATTCCGACCATGGCCGATTTGTGCATTCCCGGTTCAAATAAATCGGAAAATGATACGCGTTGTTGGCTCACGATCCGCGAGTGAATCTGCTGCATATAGACGTGGATTGGAGTTTCGTCGTACGTGATGTTGGCTTGCGGAATCGGTCGATTGTCCCGCAGCACTCTTCCAAACGCGCTGACCAGGTCCCACAGTTCGACTTCGTGAATCGATTGCTCGGCAATATCAATTTTTTGGGTCGGCAGGTCATCCGCCATCCGGACGTATCGATTTTGCCAAACGATGCCCTGCTCCTCCAGCAGCGAACTGGCGTCCTTGTACTTCTTGAACATCAATAGGCGTTGAACCAGGTCCTTACGCGGATCAATGACTTCGGCTTCGACATCTTCTTCCAGTTCATTGCGTGGTAGCACAGCCCTCGCTTTCAGCTCGATCAAAATACTGGCGACTTCGAGGAAATCTCCCACCATATCAATCGAAATCTCTTTCAAGACATCGATATATGCCAGATACTTTTCCGCGACATCTGCGAGCGCGATATTCGTAAGCTCGACTTCATTTCGCCGGACAAGGTACAACAACAGGTCCACAGGGCCCCGAAAAAAATCGCTATCAACGCTGAAACTCAATCGACACCGCCAAAAATTCGCGACCGAATAAACGGACGGCTGCGTCAACTGCCCATTTGACCGGTCACTGGAAATTGTCTTGAAACTTGAACCTGGTTCAACTCAAACGACTTAAGTCAGGTTTTGGTTTTGCTTGTAGAAATCATATCGCGAGTTCGTTTGCAACGACCATGCCAAAGTTGATCGCAAGACCACCTTGAGTGATCGGTTCCGTCTCGAAGTTTGATACCGGCTGAATCAGGCGTCCGATAAAGCTTACTTGACCCGATTATATTGGTTGTTTTTTCAAAGCTACCCGATCCAAAGAAGCTACGAAAAATACCTATTTTTACATTCGGCCCCCGCGATAGCTTGCCGATACTTCCCATGTTGACCCAATTAGTCAGTAGGTCGCAAATTCGGTTGTAAATATCGCCGCTGCATCTAACCAGCGAGGAGAAGTTCCGGGAATGCACCACGATCAAATACAGATCAAAAACATTCAGCAACTACGACAATTTGTATCTCATACCTTGTGCCAACAAAACGATTTCGAAGAAGGGATTTTTCAGGTCACCGAGAGAATTCTCACAAGAGGCAACCGGCCTTGCGGCATATTCTTTTGTCTGCATGGTCCGAGGAGCGTCAAATTAACGGCCGTTTGGGAAACCGACAAGAATTCGATTCTGTTTTATGGCTCAACTGGTGAGCGTTTTAGAAAAACGGTGCTTTCGACAGCACCTAAAATCCTGTCGCACTAATTTTTTTGCACTCATTCTTAACCCTTAATACCAAGGATACTCGATATGCTCGTTCTTTCCAGGAAGGAAAGTGAAAAGATCATGTTGGGCGACTCGATTGTCCTGACAATCGTTCGAGTTTCGGGAGACCGAGTCCGACTGGGAATTGAAGCCCCTTCTGATATGTTAATCCTCAGAAAAGAGCTTGATCCCACGGAAAGTGGTCCACTCGATTCATCGAACAAAAAAAACGACTCGAATCAAAAGAAAGTGGCCTGATGCCGCAGCGCTTGAGATTTTTTGGAGTTGTTTGGTCAGGACTTCCGGTTTAGCCACAGGATTTTCCGTACAAAAAAAGGACAGTTGTGATCCCGCACAACTGTCCTTTTTTTTGCGCAGAAAGGAGTTTGGAAGAAATGTCCCTCCATTTTGCCCGTGTCTCCGGCCAGCTCGGCGAAGTCGCTTCGATTGAAATGGAACCTCAAGCCTGATTGCGTTGACGGTTCTCATCCGTTCCGTTTCGGATTCCACGACGTAAATCCTCGGCGAGTCTTGATGACCTCCTGCGAAACGTGATTCACCGGCGGAGGGGCCGTCGGACGGGCTATCCCATGAAATTTGCAACGCACGCCACCAGGTCAACGAAGCAAGTGACAACAAGCATTTCTATCGGGCAACGATTCAGCCTGAGACGTTGCGACTTGCATGAGCCCGCCAACGTTACCAATGCATTACAATGCCAGAGTCAATCCTTTTCCGCAGGTTCGGTATCCCAGGAGGCGCAAGTGCCCAACCGTCTTTCCTGTTTTTGTCTGGTTCTCGGTTTAGCCGCCTCGATCGGTAGTTCAACATTAGCGCAGGATAAATCGCCATTTCAATTCCCACCCGATACACAGGAACTTAGCGTTCCGATGACGCCGCCTGCCGATGCGCTCAAAATGCTGGAGCTTCCCGACGGATTCAAGGCAACCCTGTTTGCTGCCGAACCGGACGTCCATCAGCCGATTTCTCTCGCAACCGACGCTTGCGGCCGCCTTTGGGTTGCCGAATGCTATACGTATTCCGACGGGAAGGAAAACTATAACACTGATTTGAATGACCGAATTGTCATCTTCGAAGATACGGATAACGACGGTGTATTCGACTCCAAGAAGATCTTCTGGGATCAAGGCAAGAAATTGACCAGCGTCGAAGTTGGATTTGGCGGAGTATGGGTAACTGCTGCACCTAACCTGATGTTTATCCCCGACGCCGATCAGGATGATGTACCGGATGGCGAACCCGAAGTTCTGCTCAACGGTTTCGAAGGGGACGTGATACGTCACAACATAGTCAATGGGCTTCGCTGGGGTCCCGATGGCTGGCTGTATGGCAGGCACGGTATCCAGGCGACGTCGTTTGTCGGCCCTCCCGATGCCACAGATTCCCAACGCGTGCCAATGAATTGCGCTATTTGGCGATTTCACCCGCAATATCGGAAATTTGAAATTGTCGCTCAAGGAGGAACGAACCCGTGGGGTTTTGATTTCGACGTGCACGGGGAAATGTTCATGATCAATACCGTGATTGGACACCTGTTTCATATCGTTCCCAATGCGCTTTATCGACGGATGTACGGGGCACATTTCAACCCACACGCTTACCAGGTGATCGAACAGACTGCCGACCATTTCCACTGGGATGCCAGCGAAGAGCATTGGGCGGTCACCAAAAAGGAGGGTATGTCAGACGGTACCGATCGCGCTGGGGGAGGGCATGCCCACACCGGTTTGATGATTTATCAAGGCGATAACTGGCCTGAAGAATTCCGTAACTGTTTGTTTACTGCAAATTTTCACGGACGCCGAATCAACAGTGATTCGATTCAACGACAAGGAAACTCTTACGTGGCGCATCATGGACCGGATTATTTCAAAACCACGGATCCCTGGTTCCGGGGAATCGAAATGGTCTCCGGTCCAGACGGCGGGGTTTATCTCGCGGATTGGTCGGATATTGGCGAGTGCCACGAAAATGACGGGATTCACCGTGCCTCGGGAAGAATTTTCAAGTTGACTTTTGGGAATGTACAAAAACCCGCGATCACTGACCTGGCGAACCTGTCGCTGGAGGAACTCATCAATTTGCTTTCTCACGACAACGACTGGTACGCGAGAAAGGCCAGACGGTTGTTGCAAGAACGGGTCGTCGGAATGAAAGAGTTGAGAAAACGTCTGGTGCTTGAAAAAGGTAACGAGTCTTCGCTGCGGACGACCGAACAGGCTCTGGAGACCTGCTCCGGGAATTTGCATGTCGCTTACGGCGCGGCGAGGGACGTCAGGACCAAGCTGAGGATCATGTGGACGATTTATTCGTGCGATCAAGATATTGAAGAGTGGCTTTTGTTTCGCTTGCTGGACAATAACGAGCACATTCGGGCCTGGGCGGTCAGAATGTTGGCGGACGGGATCAACGACCCGTCTGCAGAAATCGCCGCCAAGTTTGTCGAGCTTGCAAAGACCGATTCATCCGGCCTGGTCCGTTTGTATTTGGCCAGTTCGATTCCTCGGTTCGACCCAGACGTCGCATTTACTATCGCTTCCGCCCTTGCTTCCCGGGAATCGGACGCCAACGACCGCGTTCAGCCGCACCTGGTCTGGTTTGGCTGTGAACCGCTCGTCACGTTGCACGTTGAACAGGCGATTCAATTGGCCGTCGATTCCAGTATTCCATTGCTTCGTCGTAACATTGCGCGTCGGCTGACAGCGGAAATAGACACCCAACCTCTGGGTGTCGAAATGCTCGTTGCTCGACTTGCCGACGTTGAGCGTCGCGCCAAGACCGACATGCTGATTGGGATGACAGAGGCCTTGAATGGTTTTAATCGCGCCCAGCCGCCAAAAAACTGGCCAGGCGTCGCCGAGAAAATTGCGGAACTCAACGACGCCCGAATGGATGAACTGATCCAAAACCTGAATCTTGTTTTCGGTGATGGCCGAGCCATCGAGGATCTCAAGCGGCTTGCCAAAGACACCCGTCAGGATGTATCAGCTCGACGTCAGGCCATTGCGGCGTTGGCAACCTCAGCGGAAGCGCCACAATTGTTCGAGTTTTTCAAATCCCAGATTAATGACAAGGCATTGACCACTCAAGTCACGAAGGCCCTCGTTCGCTGCGAGGAACCGGCGGTGGCAAAGTTGATTTTGAACTGCTATTCGCGCATGGACCCGGAAGGCCAGGCCGCCGCGATCAATACCCTGGTTTCGCGGAACCAATGGGCCAGTCAGCTGCTACAGGCGATCGCTAGCCAACGAATTCCGAAAGCTGTAATCTCCGCCGGTCACGCGCGACAAATCAGCAATTTCGGTGATCAAGAACTCCAATCCAGTCTCGAATCTGCATGGGGTGTGATACGAGCAACTTCCGGGGAACGAAGGGCGGAAATTGAAAGGCTTCAACACGATCTTTCGACATCCACCTTCCAAAACGTCGATCGGGAACAGGGCAGGGCGGTTTTTGAAAAAAGCTGTGCCAGTTGTCATACGATGTTTGGTCGAGGCGGCAAGATCGGACCGGATCTGACGGGTTCGGATCGTAGAAACATCAACTACCTGCTGGAGAACATCGTCGACCCGGGAGCTTCCGTCGCTCAAAGCTATCAGACGACAATCATCGCGATGGAGGACGGGCGGTTCCTGACAGGCGTCATCGTCGAGGAAAACGAACGAATCATCAAACTTCAAACCAAAGATGATTTGGTCGCAATCGACGTTCAGTCGATCGATGCCCGGAAGCCGACGCGCAGCTCATTGATGCCGGACGGTTTGTTGGATCAGTTAACTGACGAGCAAATCGCGAGCCTGTTCAGGTTCCTGTCCGAGTGATTGGACGAGATGATGGATTGTTTCCCTTGGCAAGTCATTGAGGCTCAGCCACGGACATTTCGCGGTCACATCCAAAGTGTGCTTAATCGCTCATTGCCCAGTCTGCCATCGAATGAAACCATTGCAAAAAGAGTATTTCGCGGAATTATGCCACTTGCTCGTTTTGACGTCGACAGCGATTCTCTTTAGACTAAATGCATAAATCGCCGAACATCGCATTTTGGGTTTCCAATGAAAATCGACCATTCTTGGGCCGGGTTCCTGCCCGGCAAATTGCGATTAGCGTTCTTTTCAATTTGCCTCATCGGTTTCGCCGTCCGGCCGGTACTTTCTCAAACCGATGATACGAAAGTCCAGGCAGTTTTCACCGACCAACAGCTTGAGTTTTTCGAAACCAAAGTCCGTCCGTTGTTTGTCGAAAAATGCTACAAATGCCATGGACCCGACGCGACTCCGCTTGAGGGAAGCCTCAGCCTGACGTCGCGAAAATCGATGCTGGCAGGTGGTGACACGGGACCGGCGATTGTGCCTGCCCACCCGGAAAAGAGTCTCTTGATCGACGCGATCAATTACGGTGAAGTTTATGAGATGCCCCCTGACACCAAAATGTCGGTCGAGGAAATCGCTGTTTTTACAGAGTGGGTCAAACAAGGCGCCGCATGGCCGAACGCTTCGGACGTCGAGGTCGCTACCAAAACTGAATTTGATCTTGAGGCTCGCAAATCGGCTCACTGGTGTTGGCAGCCGATTCAAAAACCCGTCGTACCGAAAGTCGCAAACGGCGAATGGCCCAAAGATCCAATTGACAATTTTATCCTGGCTCGTCTCGAAAACGCCGGGCTCACGCCCGCCGACCCGGCGAACCGACGAACACTTATTCGCCGTGCTTACTTTGACATCGTCGGGCTCCCTCCCACTCCCGAGCAGGTAAATGCGTTCGTCAAAGACGCATCGCCCGATGCTTTCGAAATGGTGATCGATGAACTCCTCGCTTCTTCGCGGTACGGTGAACGCTGGGCCCGTCATTGGATGGACTTGACCCGCTACGCGGAATCGGGAGGCCACGAATTTGATTACGAAATACCTTATGCGTTTCACTATCGCGATTACCTGATTCGGGCAATTAACGCAGATGTTTCTTACACGCAATTGGTGCATGAGCATATCGCGGGCGATCTGTTAAGCAGTCCTCGCCGCCATCCGACTGAGGATTTCAACGAATCGATTTTGGGAACGGGTTTCTGGTTTCTCGGCGAAGCAAAGCACTCTCCCGTCGATTCGAAGGATGAGGAAGCGCGAACGATCGATAATCAGATCGACGTAATGTGCAAGACGTTTCTGGGTTTGACGGTAGCCTGCGCGAGATGCCACGATCACAAATTCGATGCTATTTCAACGGAGGACTATTACGCGCTGTCCGGATTCCTCCAAAGCTCGCGGCGGCAAGCGGCGATGTTGGACCCCGGAAGGAAGATTGAAAAGAGCTTCGAGAAAGCGTCGTTACTGGTCGACCAGGGAAATCAAATCGCAGGCAAGCTGGTTGCGCAGATACATGGCGCCGATCAAGCGACGGTGGCCAGTTACATGAAAGCATCCCTGGAGTTTCTTCGCGCCGATCCAGACTGGAATCGGGAAGCGACGGTTTTTATCGAAGGTGAGTCGTTAAGGCAAATCAGCGTTTCTGGCGGCGAGACGTTGACTCAGGAAATCAAGAAACGAGAAAAACTGGCCTGGCGTGGGGATAAGCAATATTGGTGGAAGCACGGAAAAGTCGGAGACGAATGGATATTGGAGTTTGACGTTCCTGCGACTCACGAACTCTATGAAATGAATGTCGTATTTACGAAAGCTTCGGATTACGGTGCCGCTCGGATGCTGGTCAACGATGTCGGGGTTGGAGAAATTGTCGATTTCTATGACCCGGAACTCCAAACGACGAATTTGTCGTTGGGAGAAATAATGCTGAAGCCTGGCGAAAACCAGCTGAAGATTGTGCTGGCGGATCACCACAAAGATGCAGCGCCCAGCAATATGATCGGGCTCGATTACCTGCAATTAACGCCGGTCAGTAAACACACCGAAACGGAGATTGCGTCGATTGAGACGATTGCCACGCAAAGCAAGCTCGATCCGAATTTGTTGGAGAAGTTCATTTCTGCCATTCGGGAGCCGGCATTGCAGGATGCGAACCACCCACTTCATTTGATCTATCGTGCTTCGTTGGAATCACAGCCGCTTGATGCGACATTTGCCAAAGAATTGGGTAACAATGTTGCGACCAGTCAAGCGCAACAGGCGAAGTGGCTGGAAGAGTCCACATTGTTTGCTGACTTTGACAATGGATTGCCTCCGGGATGGTTCAAAACGGGGTTTGCATTTGGGGATCTGCTGACGAAAGGAGATCCATCCGGCAAACCATCCCTGTTTTCCGCGACCGGTCCAACCATTCCTCAGTCCGGTACCGTTCACAGCGGACAGTATGCCGGCAGTTTGTATGGTGTCATTCGGTCCCCGACATTTGATCTGGCCCACTCGCACATCCACTATCGTTGTCGAGGTAAGAACATCACCATTCGACTGATCATCGACGGGTATGTAATGGACGAGTTCAATGCACTCCTGTTCGGAGGATGTCGCTTCAATATCGGCGATTCCAGATATTTCCATTGGGAAACTCAAGCGGGAGATATCAGAAATCATATTGGAAGCCGCGCCCACATTGAGATCATCGATCACGGCGGCGGCTACATCGAACTCGACGAAATCCGGTTTTCCAATGGATCCAAACCGAGTGATCTGCCAACCGAACTGGCGGCAACGATAAGCACCGGGGACGTTGATTCACCAGCCTCAATCGCAAACGCATTTGCTGGATTGGTAACGGCTCAACGCGTCGATCATGAACTTGCCAGCTGGGTCATTGCCAGCGATCTGCTTCCTGTTTTCACGAAACCAGCCGTAGACAATGCTTCATCGCTTCGGTCTCGTTCCGATCTTCAAACGATCTCCATCGAATCTCCGAAGGGCCGCGATGGTGGGGGCGTGTCGACTTCAGGGGCAAAGCTCATGAGCCAACTTGAGTCGATTCAAGGTCAATTGGCTGAACTGAATTCACAAACGCCCTCGCCGGAATTGGCGATCGCCATCACGGAGGGGACCGGGGAAGAGGAGCACGTTTTCATCCGTGGAAACCATAAAACTCCGGGGGATGTCGCGACACGTCGATTCCTTTCGGCAATTTCCGGTCGTCCGCTGAATCCTCCAGACGGAAGTGGTCGCCTGCAACTGGCTTACAAGATCACGGCTCCGAATAACCCGTTGACGACACGTGTCGCTGTCAACCGAATCTGGCACCACATGTTTGGTGGTGGAATCGTCGGATCGGTCGATAACTTTGGTGTGCTCGGGAAAACTCCGACGCATCCCGAATTGCTCAACTACCTGGCCACGGAATTTGTTGATGACGGTCAGTCGCTGAAACGAATGATCAAGCGAATTGCCATGACTCGAACGTATCAGATGGGATGTCAACCATCGGAGGCGGCGTCTCGAATTGACCCGGAAAACAACTTGCTGCAGCATGCCCGGATTCGAAGACTCCAGGGTGAAGCAATCCGGGATTCGATTTTGGCGGTATCCGGCAAACTCGATCTGAAAATGTACGGCGCTCCGGTTCCAGTCTTCCTGACACCGTTCATGAGCGGTCGTGGTCGACCCGGGCAGAGTGGACCTCTCGATGGGGAAGGGCGGAGAAGTATTTACATTGCTGTGCGGCGTAATTTTCTTTCTCCGATGATGCTCGCATTTGACACTCCGATTCCATTTAATACGACGGGGGCACGCAACCAATCCAATGTGCCGGCGCAAGCCCTGATTCTGATGAATGACCCCTTCGTCATCGAGCAAGCGAAGCACTGGGCAGAGCGGTTGGTCAAACTGGACCAAGCCCCTCTGCAGCGAATTGAATCAATCTACCTGGCAGCTTTGAGTCGACTGCCGTCGAGCCAGGAAGCCGACAACGCGCTGTCGTTTGTCAATCAGCAGGCAGCAGAGTTGGAGGTCGATCCGGCCCACCTCAATTCGAGCGTGGAAGTCTGGCAAGATTTTTGCCACGTTGTATTCAATCTGAAAGAGTTTATTTACATCCAATAGTGCCGACAAACGTTCGGCTCGCGAGCTTCGGACCTCGCTGGACTTCCAGTAACGGTCTGCTCGACGGCAATCAATGAGACAACCATGACCAAGCGAACCCATTGCGGCAATTATCGTCCACTCGGGCTGACCCGGCGCTCGGTGCTGAAAAACGCCGCTTGCGGTTTTGGCTCGGTGGCTCTGGCCGCTTTGATGGCCGACAAGAGCTTTGCCGGATTGCTGTCCGACGAATCTGACTCTCCGAAACCCAGCGGCACACATCACAAACCGAAAGTCAGGCAAGTCGTCTATCTCTATATGGATGGTGGACCGTCGCAAGTCGACACCTTCGACCCGAAGCCACGCCTGGAGCAGGAAAACGGCAAGCCATTTTCGATGAAAATTGAGCCGACCCAGTTCAACAACATCGGCAATACCCTGCAAAGCCCCTGGAAATTCCGGAAATACGGCGAATCCGGGACTCCGGTCAGTGAGCTTTTTCCCTGCGTCGCGGAGCACGTCGATGACATGGCGGTCGTGCGATCCATGACGAGTGCTTTTTCAGAACACACCAACGCGAATTATTTCTTGCATACCGGCAACGGATTCCAGGGGCGGCCCAGTATGGGTGCCTGGCTTGGTTATGGCCTCGGAAGTGACTGTCAGGACTTGCCGGGATTCATTGTTCTCAATGGTGGTCTGATTCCGCCTGGCGGGCTGGACTGTTTCAATAGTGGTTTCCTGCCGGCTTCCTATCAAGGCTCGATCTTCAATGCTGGCGACGCCCCGATTGCCAATGTCAAGGCTCACGAGCGTAGTCCAAAACTTCAGCGCAACAAGCTAGATCTGCTGAATCGGCTGGATGCCGCGAGTCTCGAAAAACTTGGCCATGTAGATCAGCTTGAGTCGGCGATCGCGAATTATGAACTGGCCTACCGGATGCAATCGGTTGTCCCGGAACTGGCGAGCCTGGGTGGTGAAACCGAAGCGACCCGTGAAATGTACGGTTTGTATTCCAAAAACAAGAATACCGCTACCTATGGTCGTCAATGTCTGCTTGCCCGACGACTGCTTGAGCGAGGCGTCCGCTTCATCGAGTTAACTTGTCCCGGTGTCGGCCATGATCGGTGGGATCAACACGGGAACCTGAAGAAGGGACACGAGGACAATGCGGTCGCGGTCGATCAGCCGATCGGGGCGCTCCTCGGCGACCTCAAACAAAGGGGGATGCTGGAAGAAACGCTGGTCATTTGGTCCGGCGAATTTGGTCGAACACCGTTTGCCCAGGGCTCCAATGGACGCGACCATAATCCATGGGGCTTCAGCTTGTGGATGGCTGGAGGCGGAATCAAAGGCGGCACGGTTTACGGTGCGACCGACGACTTCGGCTACAAAGCAATCGAAGATAAAGTCGAGATTTACGACTTGCACGCCACCATGCTTCACCTGCTGGGGATCGATCACAAGCGATTGACGTACCGTTGGTCCGGTCGAGACATGCGGCTGACTGACGTTCATGGCAAATTGATCGACGGCATTCTCGCTTGATCCTGGTTTGATTCGGTTGGATGGGACTTGGTTGTTTCTCGATTGATTTTCGGGAGGTTCAATGCGTCCCATCCTGGTCCTGGCAATTTCGTCGGACACGAATTGCGCAGGATTCTTCAGGATGCTGGTTGACTTTGAAATCTGATCTTTTTGCTGGATGAAATGAAACGCATTTACCTCGACAACGCCGCGACCAGCTGGCCGAAGCCTGAAACGGTTTACACTGCAGTGGATCACGCGTTGCGGGTCAGCGGTGCACCCGCAGGAAGAGGAGGTTACCGTCAAGTTGTCGAGGTCCATCGCCTGATTGAGCAAACGCGCGGCTTGGTGGCGGAACTGATTAATGCACCCAGTCGTCGCAATATCGCATTTACGTTCAACGGCACCGATTCGCTTTCGACGGCGATTCTTGGGTTATTGAGACCTGGCGACCATGTTGTCACGAGCGTCGTCGAGCATAATTCCGTGCTGCGTCCGCTCAAGCATCTGGAAACGACCCGAGGTGTCACCCTCAGTTACGCCGGATGCGATTCCATCGGGCGGATCCGACCAGATGAAGTGGTTGCCGCGGTTGGGCCGCGTACGCGACTGATCAGTTTGAATCATGTCAGCAACGTCACTGGGACGATCCAGCCAGTTGAAAATATCAACACGCGAATTCGAGCCGCCGGCGCCGATCAAGTTGTTTTGCTAATCGACGCTGCCCAATCGCTTGGGCATTTGCCGATCGACGTTCAGGCGTTGGGTTGCGATATTCTGGCATCGTCCGGTCACAAAGGCTTGATGGGTCCGCTTGGAACGGGAATTCTCTATGTCGCGGATCGAATCGCCCCCGATATTCTGCCACTGCGTTTTGGGGGAACCGGTACCGATGGCAGTGTTGAGTTTCAACCCACTCAAGTGCCAGACAAATTCGAGTCGGGAAATTTGAACGTGCCGGGAATCGCCGGCATCAATCAGGGGATCAGATTTCTCAATTCCGAGGATGGCAAATCGGCCCAATCCCGCAGGAAAGAGCTTTCGCAAATATTGCTGGACGGAATCCAATCCATCGATGGAATTAGCTTGCAAGGGCCTCACTCACTTGAGAATCGAGTCGGAGTATTCAGCATTTCAATCGCCGGGATCGATTGCCATGAAGCGTCTTCCATTCTGGATACCAACTGGTCGATTCAAACTCGCGCAGGGTTGCACTGTGCACCGTTGATTCATCGTGCCCTGGGATCAGAATCCCAACATGGCACGGTTCGGTTAAGCGTTGGACTGTTCAACACGTTTGAGCAAGTCCAGATCACGATCGATGCATTATCAAAACTCGCATCCAAATCCCTGGTTGGATAACCTGGAAACAAGCAAACGCGGAACGTGCCTGAATCAAAACGTCATTCGACCTTATGATGCGCAGCGACGAGGTCCGAGGCGATCTCCGGATTTCGCGGCCATTCGCAGACGGGTTTGTTCCACGAGCGAGCAAATTGTCTGTTCATCAACTCATTTCTTTAATGATGCCGATGTCCGGGCTTTTTTACCCAGTCGTAACAGGAACTTGTCTTTCACGGCTATCAGGCAAAACTCCTGGCGATTGAACGCCAACTGCCGGGCTTTGACAACCTGGAAACCGAGCATCTTGGTCTCGGCGATCAGTTCGGGGATTTCCGCGACCATTCTCCAGTCAGTCAGCTTTAGTGTCAGGATCACACCCTTGATATCGATCGAGTCATGGTTCACGATTTCGGCAACGTTTCCCAGTGTATAGTTCGGGTCCACGTTCAAATCGGCCAACAGCCAGCGGACATCACGAAAGTCACGTTTCTTGACTTCGTTGCCTCGACGTCGGAGATGCGTAAAGTTCTCATGCTCCAAAATTCCAGGATCCATTTCGGCCGGATCGATTCCGATCACGTGCGCGCCCAACTCCAGCAACAGTTGGCAGGCGCCACCGGGAGCGCTTCCAATCTCGGCACAAACATCCCCTGGCTGAATCGTTATGCCAGACCATAAGAGTGCTTCCTTCAGTTTGAAATAGGCACGACTGCAGGTTTCGACGGAAGTGTTGAACAATGGCGTCCCACCCGGCCAGCGGCCGGCAACCGTGTTCGCGAAATGGTAGCCGTACCACCACTCCGAGGGTTCAACCATGACGACATCAAAAACGAGTTCGTCTGGTTTGGATTCGCGGTTGGCAACGAGATTGTTTTTCAGGCCTGGTTCAGTCTGCTCGAATAGTTTTCCAATTTCTCGTGCCAATGTCGACACGCCCGGTTCGAACCCGTTGCGGCCCGGAATCACAGGGTCACGTTGCCAGACATGAATCTGCTTCGCTTCCTCGAATCTGGGAACCGCCGCGATCTCGGCAACCATGGCACCGGCTTCGTCTCCGCTGGTTTTTCCCAATGACCAGCCAAAGGTTCGAGCCAGAGTTGATTTCAAGTTGAATCGTTCCGGCAACGGATCATGCGGGTCGACCTTGAACGTAATGAATCCGGGGCGAGAGAAAGCCAGCTTCAGATTCGGGTGACTCGTCATAATCTCGAGTTTGGTCGCCGCTTCGGCGCCGTTTTGACAGATCACGTAAATAAAAGGCGAACCGGGACTGCCAGTTGTCTGCTCAATTTCGTCGTTGGACATATCGTTATTCGTTTGCAAAGTGTTCGGCGAAAAACAGAATCGCCAGATTGAAATGCTATCACTTTTTGTGGGAATGCGAACGAGGGCGATGCTGATTTGTCGGGTGGCTGGGAAAACGATGGCACTCCCTGGGCCGCGATCGAGCAGGGAATCTTGGGATTTGCGAGTTTGAGGGTTGGATGAGACGCTCCGGTATGAGTGAGTCAGGCTGGGTTGGCCGACCGTCGATGCGTACAGCGAGCCGACCTTGCCGGTTGAAACATCGGGATCGTCGGCTGTAGGGAGGCCGGGAATGGCGATTGATTGATATAGGTGACAATAATCCGTTGGGATAAACTGGGAGGCAAGCCAGCAACTCAATGCTGGTGAAATAACCCAGTCAACAGAAATTGAATTCTGTAATCTGCGTGGTTGACGAGCGTCCTCCACGCAAACCAGGCGCAAGGAGGGCTCCTGTCATGGCAGAGACCGTCAAGTTTATTCATGCATCGGACTTCCATCTTGATGTTTCAATCAGTGGGCTTTCGGAACTGCCGGTTCATCTCACCCATGCGCTGGCAAACGCACCCTACGAAGCCGCGCAAAAGGTCTTTGATTTGGCCCTCGCGGAACGGGTCGATTTTGTGTTGCTCTCGGGCGACCTGTTCGATTTTGAATCAGGCAACGCGCGGGCGGCGTCGTTCCTGCTGGGGCAATTCGAACGCCTGGCCGAAAAAGACATACACGTATACTGGTCCGCCGGTCAATGTGATCAACCTGACCGCTGGCCCAGTTCGATCGAATTGCCAGACAACGTTGTGACGTTCTCTTCGACGGTTGTGGAGCAACTGGATCACCGCCGGGATGGCGAAACGATTGCCCGGATCATCGCCAGTGGTTTTGACCCCCAACGAAAAAGCGGTGCAGATTTTTCCATCCCCGATGGTGACGTTTTTACGATTGCGCTAACGCACGGGGAGTTCGAATCATCGTCTTTGGACAACCAGAACGTTCGTTATTGGGCACTTGGAGGTCGGCATCAATCAAGCGAGTTGGAACAATCCGGAACCATGGTTGTTTACCCAGGGACGCCTCAGGGTCGCACCCCCAAGGAATCCGGCGTTCACGGATTCAAGATCTGCCGAATCGATTCGGTCGGAAAGCTCCGTGTCCAGAACGTTGAAGCGGACCGGGTTCGCTGGATACCGCAAAGAGTCGCAATCATGGAACACGTGCAATTGGACGAATTGAAAAATGAGCTGGGTGAGCGGGCCTTGAAGATCATGACAGATACGACGGACCAGGTTGTGTTGTGCAATTGGTTTTTGGCGACCGATGGCGAATTCAATCCCCGGATCCGAAAACGCGAGTGGAAGCAGAACCTGCTTGACTGGTTGCGGGATGAGTTCGGTCGTTCGGATCGAGGCCTGTGGTCGGTCAGCGTCAAGATCAGGGCGCCGAAGAACCTGCCGATCCAGTGGTACGAAGAGGACACGTTGCTGGGTGAGTATTTGCGGGCAACGGGGCGTTACCAAAGCGACGATTCATTAAAGCTGAATCTATACGAGTACATGCCACAAACAGTTCAGAATAAGGTGACGTCAGGAATGGAGCTGGTTCTCGATGTCAACCGGGTTGAAATCCTGCGCAATGCCATGATGGTAGGCGTGGAATACCTGGGCAAGCACAAGGAACTCGCGGACGCAGGTGCGGTCGAGGACTAATGATGGTCCACTGTGCCGAATGACTCGGCGACTTATTAAGAAACGGTAACTGCGATAAGGAGAAGCGCGGTGAAAATAACAGATCTTCAGGTCGACGGTTTCGGAGTCTGGAAGGGCTTGACCGTGGAGAGCCTTTCCGACGAGGTCACGGTTTTTTGCGGCTATAATGAAGCCGGGAAAACGACGTTGATGCAGTTCATCCGGTCGATGATGTTCGGTTTCTCGCCCGAACGACTCAGCAAATACACGCCTCCGGTGTACGGTGGCCTGTCGGGAGGGTCGCTGGACATGACGACTTCCTCGGGAGTGTTTGAAGTCCAGCGGTATGTCGACCCAAATCGACACTCCGATCCCGTGGGTGATCTCGCCGTCACGGATGCCCACGATGGCTCGGTGCATGGTCGTGCACATCTCAGCTCACTCCTGTCAGACATCGACGAGTCCATTTTCACCAATGTTTTTGCCATTGGACTGCGCGAGATCCAGGAACTGGGAGCCCTGAACAGTACCGCCGCGGCCGAGCAATTGTACAAGCTTACCAGCGGTCTGGACCGAGTGTCTCTCGTTGACGTGATGCGGGATCTTCGCCAGCGTCGCGAAAAGATCTGGTCTGCCGATCCGAAACTTGAATCGCGACTGGTGGAGCTGTCGGAAAGACGCCAGAAACTGCTTCGCGAAATCGACGACCTGAAACAGCGTTCCAAACGCTGGTCGCGGATGGCTGGTGAGGCGACCGATATCAATCACCAATTGGCCGACGTTGAAAAAACGTTGGATGAAAACGATCGGCAGGCGCGCTTGATCGAGATCGCGTTGCAGATTTCCGATCGTTGGCAATCCCGAAAACTGCTCGTCGAGCAGATCAATGCGTTCGGTCACTTGCCCGATCAACGAGATATATCGATCAAGGCACTCGAGGACCTGAACTCGCGCATTGCCCAGCAGAAGGAACGCATCGAGCAAGTTAAATCGCAGCGAAAAACGATAAAATCCGAAGCCATGGCACTTCCGATCAATCGAATCCTGTGGGCGCAAAAGGCCCGCATCGAGGCCGTCACCGAACACATGCCCTGGGTCGAATCACTACAAAGGCAATCGAACCGTTTGACGGAGCAGATTGACCGGATTGAGAACAGCCTCGTTGGAGAGGTGGACGGGCTTGGGCATCAGTTGAAGATCAAGGCCCGCGAGGTTCGCGATCTTGGCAACCGAGGCCTGATGACCCTCGAGTCAACCGGCAAGAAGCTTCAGGATCAATTGGATCGCCTGACGAAGTTTCAGAACGATCTGGAAAAAGTCGAATTCGATCTCGGGCAGCATCAGGATCGACTCGGAACTTCACTGGCCGATACCAGCACCTCCGAGTCGCTCGAGGATACCGGACGTTACGTCAATCGACTGCGGCGCCGGATCGAGCTGGAGGAGAAAATTGACAAGCTCAATCGAGGTCGAATGGACCTGGAGCGTGACGTTGATTCGGTGGTCAATGAACAAGTGCTTCCGGTTGAAAAACTATCGATTATTGGAGCTACCTTTATCCTTGGCGTGGTGCTGTTCGGTTTTGGTTTGATTGATACGATCAACGGTGGAGAATGGATCAGTGAAACGTCGACAAATCTCGGGATCACGTTCATTTTCCTGGGAACGATTGCTGGATTGACTGCGATGGCGTTGAAGTATCACTGGGAGGGTCGCGCGAAAGATGAACTGGATGATTTTCGCCATCAAATTGACATCGTCCGCCAACAGCTGAAACGGGCCAAACACGAACGTGACGAAATTGAACGACAACTCCCGTCGAGTGTGGTCGGGCAATGGGAACTTGAGCTCAAGGATGCAGAAAACCGTCTGATGCGGCTGGAGGATCTGGTGCCGTTGGAAGGTCGCGTTCAATCAACCCGCGCATCCCTGGAAGAACTTCGCCGCCGGATTTCGGCGCAAGAACGGGAAGTCGAAAAGGCTTCGGAGCAGTGGAAGGCCAGTTTGCGGACCGCGGGTCTACCCGAACAGTTGTTGCCGCATCAGCTGAAGGAAATCAGTCAGCGAGCCGATCGAATCTCAAATTTCAACGATCGTCTGGATCAATTCAAAGCTGAAAAAATTGAGCGGGAAAAAGAACTCAACGCTCTCAGCCATCGCATTGACTTGACGCTGGAAGATACTGGCTTGACGTTTCACAGTTCAAACCTGGTTGAGCGCATGATGCAGCTGAACAAGGTGGTAAACGAACAGCGCGGGTTCGTCAAAGCGCGCAAGGAATTCGTTAATCGGTACAAATCACTTCGTACACGACTGGCCAAAGCGAAACGTGAAATGGACCGGTTGCTTGGCCTGAAACAGAAAATGCTGGCGGCCGTCGGCGCCGAAACCGAAGATGTTTATCGCGGGTTTGATTCCAAGCACAGTCAGCGGAGGAAACTGATTTCGAAAAGGGAGAATTTGACCGAACAGATCCTGGCGGCGCTGGGCAAACACTTCGATGAAGACCAATTGCGGGAGATCCTCGATGCCTACGGTGCTGCCGGACTTGAAAAGCGCTGGGATGAAGTCCAGGCGGAAATCGAACGGGTGAAGGCACATCAGTCAAAATTGCATCAGCAACGCGGCGAGTATCTGCAGGAAGTCAAAATGCTGGGCGAGGATTCGCGCCTCGATGTGGCTCAGCTGGAATTGAACATTGTCAATGCCGAAATTGCGCAACTCCAGAAAGACTGGCAAATCCTCGCTTCCAGTACACAGATGCTGGAACTGATCCGCGAAAGCTATGAATCCAAACGACAACCGGAAACGCTCAAGGAGGCGTCAGGCTATTTGTCGCGATTGACTGAAGGGCACTATACCCGAATCTGGACGCGGTTAGTGGGGGAAGAATTGTTGGTGGATAACAAGAGTGACGAGACAATTCCCGTGGACAAGCTGAGTCGTGGAACGAGAGAAGCTGTTTACCTGAGCCTGAGAATGGCCCTGGTAGGCGCTTACGCCCGACGTGGTGCGGTAATCCCCATGGTCCTCGACGATGTACTCGTCAATTTCGACGGTCAACGGGCTTACGCTGCTGCCGATCTGCTTTGCGATTTTTCCCGTAATGGTCACCAGATCCTGATGTTTACCTGTCACGATCACATGCGGGATCTGTTTTATTCACTCGGCGCCGACGTTCGGATACTCCCCGATCATCGCGATGTGGTGGAATCCAACGCAACGCCGAGGTTGTATGAAGGATCGGACGGGGTGCTTCCTCCCGTCGTTCATGAGGCCAAGCCGGAGGTGCAGCAAATCTCCGAGCCGGTCCCTTTCGAACCGGTCCCTTTCGAACCGGTACCTGCCAATGCGATTCCGGTCGAATATGTCGAGTACGCCTCAACGAATGTGCAACTTGAGCCCGACGGGTATGATTCCGAGCTGGAGTACGAATTGTCGGCTGTCACGACCGACCAGAAGCTTGAGCAACGACTGCGGCACGAGTTGGTTTATATCTCACCAACGGCTGTCGCGCCGATCGACATTTCGGGAAACGACGACATCTGGTGGGAAACCGGCACTTCGATTAGCCGCTAGGTTTATGTTTCGCACAAGCTGATCTGGCCGAAACGGAATACGAACCCTCGAAAATCACGGAACAGATTTGGTTCTTGCAAATCTGGCCAGATTGGAAATGACTTCATCCGGCGACTCAGGGTCGACTCCGACCTGGCTTGATCCGCCACGGGTCCGGTAGGATCAAGATAGTCTGTTTTGGCCACTTCGACTTGCCGTTCGACCTGGTTTTTTTGCACTTGAACGACTGACATTGTCAAGTGTTGCGGCGTTAACTTCCTCGACTGCAGATCTGTCCCTGGTTTGGCAAAGTGTGACGATTGCGTAGATGAAGTCGTGTCTGATTCGAATGTGCGCGGTCAAACCTGCCAATTGCGCGGTCGCTGTCAATCAACCCCACGCTATCAATCGCGGTATTTTCTCCTCTTATCACGTGTTTTACCTATTCGCGGTTGCAGTTTTGGATTGCGTCGAAGATTGATTGGCGACTGGTTGAATTGCCTTCCGATAATGACTGAGTTGAAATCTAGGTCGACGGAACGCCAAATCTCGGTATGTATCAACCTGATTGGTTAACGGCCCAAATCGTCAGTACGCGGTAAACGACCGTCCAGGGACGGTTTTTGATTGCCTGTTCAATTTCGGCACTTGGTTCAGCGACTTACACCCAGGAGAGAATCTCATGATCCAGCGCCGACATTTTTTGGGATCCGTTGCCGCATTTTACGCTAGCTCCCTTTCGCTACCTCGACTTTCGTTTGCTGTGACCGGACAGGAACGTCTGAACTGGCAGTGCGACGTGATTGAAACGATCGCACACAATCGGGCATTACGAAATCCGGTCGTGACCGCCGTCAGTTTGCAGCCGGCGGGCGATTTACTGGCCATTGTCGGCGATGATCACCACGTTTGCATCTACGACACGCAACAGAAGAAGTACATCGAACATCTCAATCGTCACACTGATTGGATCCGGACGGCCCGGTTTTCGCCCGACGGAACACGTTTGGCGACTGCTGGAAATGACCGAACATTGCTGATCTGGCAGACCAAGGATTGGCGTTATCCGTCGATCGTTCAGAGAAATCCTGAAGCGATCTTCGATGTTGCCTATTCAAATGACGGGCAGAAGGTGGTAACGGTTGGTTTCGAGTCAACGTTGCGAATCTTTGATGTTGCGACTGGCGACCAGTTGGAGCAACTCGAATGCCCTGGTCCTGACAATCACGCGGTGGCTTTTTCCCCGGATGATCGGTTTCTCGCCGTCGGCGGTCGTAGCGGCGTCATTCGCGTTTGGGATTTGCAAGGCGGTCGTCAAATACTGGACATCAAAGCGCATCGACAACGGATTCGTTCGCTGGAATTTACTGCCGACGGTCAAATGCTCAGCGCCAGCGATGACCAGTTGGTCAAACTGACGGATCCTCGTGACGCGAAGGAAATGAAGAGCCTTCCCCGACAGTCATCAAAGCTGTATGCGACCGCAATGCTGGGCCATGGTTTGATTGCGACCGGTGGAAGTGACAATCAAATCCATATATGGCAACTCAGCGATCTGCAGGAAGCAGGCAGGCTCAGTGGCCATACTGGGACAGTATCGTGCCTTGATTACTCTCGGTCAAAACTTGTGTCAGGCAGTTTCGATACCCACGTTCGATTGTGGAGCACCGAGCAAAACACCTCCTCCACGGATCAGCGACATACACAGCTGAAGGATGGATGGAGTCCGACGCTGAAATAAACCGGTTCCATTCTGATTGCTGTTCAATTCATTACATGCGGCGCTTTTACATGGAGGTAAGAGAGTTGGGTCTTATTAAAAATATTGCGAATCGAATCCTTGGTACCAAGACCGGTTCCGAAGCCAACGCCAAAGAAAAAACAGCACTTCTACGGAAATGCTATTTCGAAGTCATGGAGCAGCGCCGGGTTCTTTCGGCGGATCCGGTGATCGCCGCCGTGACCTACCTCGAAGGCGACGCCGGTCAGGACACCACGCCCGACCATTTCGAGGTCACGTTTGAGGGAGGAGCGGAAACGACGGCACTGACTCAGTTTACGATCAATGGTGATCAGGACTTGAGCGGTGATTTGTCCGACGGCGACATGTTTTTCGACCCGGACAAACTGGCTCCTGGCACTGGTGGTTATCACCCATTTCAGTTCGATGCCGCCAACAGTTACGGGATCGATGCCGGTGACATTACTTCGTTTTCGATTTCAGCCAATGGCTTACAATTGTCGGTTGACGTCGACAATTTCGCCGCAGGTGACGTGCTGGCATTTACGATTGATGTCGACGAAGTGGAACGCTTTCGGTTTGACAAGATTGCTTCGGGAGTCGAATTCGAGGGTTCGTTTTTTGATGCTCAATTCGTCGATCAACATTACACGTTTGAAGTCAAGGATGTGGCGATTGTGGCAGTCCTCGAAGACGGTTTCGCACAGCCTCAGCAATCCGGGATCTTTTTTGATGAATACGACGCGTTGATCGACGAAGGTACGAACCTGGCGGCGAGCACCGTCAATTTGCCTGGCGATAACGAATCCGGGAATGCCAACCGGACGGCAGGCGCGATCGCGGCTTACGACCTGATCGTGAAACCGGTTTCCATTTCCGGCAACGTCTATCACGATAAGGATATAGATTGCGAGAGGGATGCCGGTGAAGACGGCATCGAAGGAGTTGAAATCAGGTTGCAGCGTTTCAATGAGTCAACCGGGATCTACGACGACGCCGCCACGACCAAGACCGATGCAAATGGGTATTACGAATTCGGCAAGGATTTAAATTTGACTCCAGGTCGCTTCCGTCTGGTCGAAGTTCAACCCGATGGCTATCTCAACGTAGGAGAAGGTAGCGGTTCTCATGGTGGGTTGTCAGGCGAGAATGTCATTGCGGATATCGATATTCCCGACGGAGGCTCCGCCGCCACCGATTATGATTTCAAAGAAGTCAGGCCCGCGTCGTTGTCAGGAAATGTCTGGCATGATGAGAACAACGATGGTGTGTACGATCCTGGTGAGCAAGGGATCGCCAATGTTCTGATTCAAGTCACCCGCATCTCAGCCAAAGACGGGGTCTCCAAAGACCCGTTTTCGGCGACCGAGCCGATTCTCGTGCGCACCGACGCCGAAGGCCATTACCAGGTCGATGCGCTTCCACCGGGTATTTACGAAGTCGTTGAGATCAATGAATATCCTGAAGAAATTGATCCACTTGCGGCCTACCTGGACGGCAAGGAATCCAACGGTAACGTTCAAGGTGTCACCATTGGCACTCAATCCAACGACAAATTCAGTCAGATTGTACTGTGTGCCGAAGATTCGGCAGTCGAATATAATTTCGGCGAAATCAAGCCGGCAGAGATCAAAGGAACCGTCTGGCATGACGCGAACGATGACGGAATCATCGATTCCAAAGAACAACGGCTCGGCGGCGTCGTTATTGAATTGTTCGACAAGCAAGGCAACAAGCTCGCCGAGACGCGAACCGATCCCAACGGCGACTACTGTTTTGAAGATCTTTATCCCGGCCAGTACGTCGTGCGTGAAACACAGCCGTTTGGTTTTCTGGATGGCATCGACACCCTCGGCGCTGTCAACGGCGTTATCGCTGGCGAGGCTACCGCCAACGACGAGTTCTGCGTGCAAGTTGAACCTGGCGACAAAGGCGCGAATTACAATTTTGGCGAACTCAAGCCTGCGTCGATTTCTGGCACCGTTCACGGCGACGCCAATGGCAATTGCGTTTTTGAAGCGCAAGAAGGTGACATTCCACTGGAGGGCGTCGAACTGGTCCTTCTCGACGGCAACGGAAACGAACTTTCTCGTACTTTGACCGATGAGAACGGTGATTATTCGTTTGATCAATTGACGCCAGGAACCTATACCATCCGGGAAATCACACCCAGTGGCTACCTGAATGGTGCCTCGACATTGGGAACCGTGGACGGTCAAACCAGAGGCCTTTCGGGAGACGACCTGCTTGGCGGGATCACCGTCGAGTCGGGTGAGCATGGTGTGAACTACGACTTCTGCGAACACATTCCCGCCGAACTATGCGGAACCGTCTATTTTGACCGGAACAACAATGGCGTGCAGGAGTCCGGCGAGGAAGGAATTGAGGGGACGCGAATCATACTGACCGACGTCGAGGGAGTGGTCATCGCGGAAACGTTTACTGACGAAAACGGTAAATACTGTTTTGTGGACCTGATTCCAGGCACCTACTGTGTCAAGGAATTGCAGCCCGAGGGATTCGTCGACGGAATTGACACGATCGGCGAGGTCAATGGCGTGAAGCTGGGTGAAGGCCAGAATGATGAAGTCTGCAACATCACGCTGACCGGCGGGGATCAGGGAAACAACTATGACTTTGGTGAGATTCAACTTGCCGAGATCAGTGGCCGGGTTCACGTTGATGCCAACGGCAATTGTGTTTACGAGTCTTCAGAGGGCGATCAACCGCTGGCGGACGTGACCCTGGAATTGTTGGATTCCGGTGGGAATGTCGTTGCAACGACGACAACGGATGCCGATGGAAACTACCGTTTCGCCGGCATATTGCCAGGCGAGTATGCAATCCGCCAGTCGCAACCCGATGGATTTTTCAATGGTGGGCAGGTTGTCGGATCCGGTGGCGGTGAGGAATTCGAAAACCTGATCGATCAGATCATCATCTCGTCGGGTCAAAATCTGACGAATTATGATTTCTGCGAAGTGGAAGACGCTGAAATCCACGGACGTGTTTGGGAGGACGGTCCAGCGATCGAAACGACTGACGGAAAATTGCCCGCCGGCTATCGCGAATTGCGTGACGGTGTTTATCAGGAAGGGGTGGACAGGCCGTTGGAAGGCGTGCGAATGGAACTGTATTACTACATTGATCCATCCAGCGGCGATATCGATCCTCGTCCCGTCACGTTGGGGGAGGTTCAAGCAGAACATTATGCCCACATGGGAACCGACGACCCGAATGCCGCGGTCTGGGTTGAAACGATGGCTGACGGTGAATACTGGTTCATGGGACTTCCGGCCGGTAACTACATTGTGCTGGAAACACAGCCTGACGGATTGGTCGATTCGACCGATACGCCGGGAACAACAACTGGCTTTACATACAATTCAGAGTCGGCAGCTCAAACGGCTGCTGGTGGTGTTCTGCTGAGGTTTTCCGGTGAACAGATTATGGACTCCGTGGTCAATATTCGGGTGAATGCCGGCGGGATCTCAGAATTCAATAATTTCAGCGAAGTGAGCGTCAAAGTGATTCCGCCCCCGGAGCTGCGATCGAATCCGCCATTGACGAATCCCCCCAATCCACCGACGCCACCAAGTTCTCCGAGCAATCCGGTTCCTCCAGGTCCAGGCATCACAAGTTATCCAGGATTGTCGGGTTCCCAGACAACGGCGAGCAGTCAATTTACGGGATCGGCGTTGGGGTCGTTTTATTACCAGTCGGAGACCGCGGCGTTCACCTGGCATTTGAGTGTCGTCAATGGAGGCGTTCCTCGTGGTGTTGAAGACGGAGCTTCGGACAATTCGGTTTGGCAACAAGCCAGCTTTATCAGTAATACAGACTGGTCTCGGTTTGACATGGACGATGCTGTCTGGACGTTTACCGAAACCCGCGAAAACGACAGGCAGATCGTGGAAACGAGGAGGAGTCTCAGGTTTGGAATGGTTGGCGGTACTCCCTTGGCTGGTGACTTCGACGGGGATGGAACCGACGAAGTAGCGGTCTTCAAAGACGGCTACTGGATGATCGATATCAATCGCAACGGGCAATGGGACGAATCCGATTTGCTGGCCCGGTTGGGAGACGTGGGAGATCGACCAGTCGTTGGTGACTGGGATGGCGATGGCAAAGACGACATCGGGATATACGGCCCGATTTGGGCGCGCGATCGGGAAGCGATCCAACGCGAACCTGGCCTTCCCAACCCGGAAAACAATGCATACACCAAACCCAAGAACGTCCCGCCAGCCTACACTGACGCAACCAGTGGGTCGCGCGTGATGAAGCTGACCAGTTTCGGGAAACAACGAGCGGACGTCGTGGATCACGTTTTTGGCGTCGGTCGCGAAGAGGAAATCCCGGTCACCGGTGACTGGAACGGCAACGGCATTCGGTCAATCGGAACCTTTAAGGCGGGCGTGTGGCAGCTGGATGTCAATGGCGATGGCCGGTTCGATACTGAGGACGCCACGGCAACATTCGGGAGGGCCGGTGATATTCCGCTGGTCGGCGATTTTGACGGTGATGGCGTTGAGGAGATTGCCATCTACCGTAGTGGTTCGTGGATGCTTGACTCAAACGGCAACCGCGAGTTGGATGCAACGGATAAAACGTTCCAACTCGGTGGTGCACTGGACAAACCGGTTGTAGGTGACTGGGACGGCGACGGAATCGACGAACCGGGCCTCTATTCCGAAAATCCGAATAACGCAAACGTCCAGTAGCAAAGATTGTGGAATTGCTGGATCCGAACGGCAGGCAGGTTTTGATATCGCAAGGCGAGGGCACAATGCTCTCGCCTTTTTTTTGCCCACAGCGCAACTGGAGGTGACCCGTCGTGGGCCTGCGATAAAGTTGGCGGACAATTTGGCCTGATTTGATTTACGGGAGCTAAAAACTCCAACCTGACAGTGAATTCCTCCTGGCTCAGGCCCAGAGATCTGTCGTAGGCAACACGGAGACCTCGGGGCGGGCAACATCCTGTTCATTTTTTTCAACGCGAATCTGTTAATGATGGCAGTGCCACAGGCAATCGCTGACCGTTACCCGGTTTTGGATGATGCGGGTTGGACGGGCAAGCTCCTTGGGCGCTCTAACAAGAGAACCCATTCGGCAGACGGGACTACATCCAACGTCTGGGAAACGGCAAGTACTACTGACAGTTCCAGCGTCATCCTCGATGTTAACTTCCGCTATTATTTCCAGGATTTGGATCTTCGAAGAACAGAATAATAGCGGCGGAACTATGGCAACAGTTCACCGGATTTGATGACTTTCGAACCTTCCGGAACATGGTTGGATTCTTCGCGAAGGATATCCCCGTCAACCGTATTGGAATCGTATCCCGGTGTCATTTGCACAACCTGAATTTTGAAGTTTCGTTTCATCCAGTTCGAGATCTTTGTTTTGTACCATCGTCGACAAGACGGTATCAGGAGGCTCAGCCCCACGGCATCGGTTATAAAACCGGGCGTCAGCAGGAGCCCTGCGGCAAACAGGATCATCGCTCCGTCGGTCAGGAGGTCGGGTGATACTTGCCCCCGTGTCATGCGTTCCCGGATTTTCATACCGACCGCGACCGAAGATCGTTTTGCCAAATAAGCTCCGAGGATTCCGGAAAGGATCACCATCGCAACGGAAAACTGCCATCCCGTGTACGAAGACAACATCATCAACAGAACCAAGTCGGTTAACGGTACGAGTACAAAGATCAGAATTAACTTTCCAAGCACACTGTTTCCCTATTCTGGATCGACGAACAACATTTCTACGCCTGTTTTCGACTTTGCCCAAGTTATATTGGCAATCAAGGTGATAATCGAGGCTTTGACTGACTTGCGTCAGCCCGCTTTCAGGAGATATTTCAGTTTTCACTGAATCCTGAGCCCGTTACCATTGGGAAACAGTATTTCCGGGGTCGAGGAAAATCAAGGGTGAGTGGCCATGCCGGTTGTTTTCTTCAAACGTTTTCGCATGCAATTTGACCTGCGCGATGCGCAATTTGAACGGATCGTCGTGCCCGAAGGATTCGCGTTATTGCCGTGGCGTCGATCCCTTTTGCCAGCTCACGCGGAAGCCAAGTTTCGGAGTTTTCGCAATGAGCTGGATTCGAATGTGTTCCCCTGTCTGGGCGAAGCCGATGGTTGCCTGCGCCTGATGAAAGAGATCAGCTGCCGGCAGGGATTTGTGCCCGAAGCGACTTGGCTGGCGACGTATCAAGACCCGGTAACCGGCCGCATGGAAAACTGTGGTACGGTACAGGGGATTCGCGAGAAACTTGACGTTGGATCGATTCAAAATATCGGCATCGTTGAGAAACATCGGGGAAAAGGGATTGGCTCTGCGATTGTCCGCCAGTCGTTAAAGGGATTTCAGAGCGTCGGAATCAAAATTGTCACGCTCGAGGTGACCGAAAAAAATACGGGCGCTCTTCGATTGTATGAACGTCTGGGGTTTGAAGTCGTGAGAACGGTTTTTAAATCTGTCGAAGTCAGCGAAGTTTACTGAACTGGTGTTGGCCAGGTTTTCTTTCAGCCGTGACGGACGGTCGTCGTGTCCGGTCTTGAATGCGGAGCTGATTCAAAAACAGAGCGTCGTCGCGCAGGGCTGGCGGCGGCATGAATCGTAAACAGGAGCAAGGGGCCTCATGCTAGCGGTCCTGTGAAAGCGATCCGGTTGCTGGTTCCAACCCGAATTCGAGGTTGTTTGATTTGTTCTTTGTTGGCAAAATTCGCGACCTGGCTGGATGGATCTGGCCGCCCGGATCGTTTGTCGATCACGGCGTAAAGGTTGTTAGTTGAATCCCGGGATTCGAGCGATGGGAAAGCGAATTAAATTATCCAACGGTCGCCGAATGGTAGAGGACATTATCGAAATCGCCAACAAAACGCCTTTGGCGGCTTTGGCTGGTGACTACGATGCGGGGTTGGTGGCGAAATTTCGACGACATTCTCGCCCCAAAATCGCCTGGAACGTGCTTTACATGAAAGCCTATGCCTGCGTCTGCGAACAAAACCCCACACTGCGACGTTCGTATGTGCGATTTCCCTGGGGGCATCTGTATGAACACCAGCGAAACGTTTGCATGATGACGATTGCTCGCGAGCATGAAGGGGAGGAACGACTGTTTTTTGCAAGGTTCAACACCCCCGAAAGTCGAAGCCTGGAGGAACTTCAAGCGCATTACGATTATTATCGAAAGGCTCCCGTCAAGGAGATCAAGCAGTTTCGGCACCAGATTCAATTTGCCAAGGCTCCGAAATTTATCCGGCGGTTTGCATGGTGGATGCTATTCAATGTGTGGCCGCAAAAACGAGCCAGCCATATGGGCACGTTTGGGATCAGCATTTCGGGTTACAAGGGGTGTTATGGTGCGAGTCACCACCTCGGTACGAATACCACGATTCTTGGGGTTGATCCGTTCCCCAAGAATGGAGTCAGTCGAATCGTTTTGACATTTGATCATCGAGTGATGGATGCAACTCCAGTCACGAAGGCGTTGCAGCAACTCAATCACATGCTCACGACAGCGATCAAGGTTGAACTGGCAGAACTGACCGGGTTTCATCCGGTAACCGGAGAGAAACTGACCGAGCCCGAGTTACTCGAATTCAAAAAGGCACGTCGTACTCGTCGGCTGGAGGCCAATCGCAAACGCAATGCGGCGTAGAGCCTAATTCAACCGTATTCGGTTCCTGTTGGGCCGGAATTCAAATTTTTACCTCAACAGCTTGGATGACGCGCCGGTCTGGAGCATCGCCTGCCTGACCGCTTCCAGATACTTCTTTGGCTCGGACTGGAAGCGCGCACGGGATTCGGCATTGTCAAACAACACGATTCGTTGACGAGGTTCGATACCCATGAACACACCGTGTTTTTCCAGTCCATCAACCAATCGACCGGTTTCCTGATAAATCACGGGGTCATAACCTGCGAGAATCGGACTGTTGGCGTCCGGATCTGCTTGGAAGATCTTGAGATTCTGTTCACTGGAAAAGATGTAGGTTCGGTTGCGATGGACGCAGCCCCATTCAGGATTGCCGTCAACCCACTTGGATTTCGCCAACAGGGTGACCGGGCATTTTCCATGTAATGCATAATCGGGTGCGGTGGTCTTGACCGGCGCCACCTCCAACGCGTTTGAAATCGGTTCGGCCAGTTCCGCCGAACTGGCAACGACCTTCGATGATGCGACCGGAATCGCGTAGGACGTTGAGGGTTGGAACGAATCTTGGGCAATGTCTTCGGCTAATTCTTCGACGCTGTCGGTTTCGGTTGTTGAGGTATCGGAATCAGCGAGGGCTTCCACGTCAGAAGACGCATTCGAGTCCGCAGGAACAAAGTCATTGGACTTTGGCTCCGGCAGATTGATTTTGGCCTGGTAGTTTCCGGAACCCGGACCCAGCTGAATTTGCGGCTCTGCCGGCTTACCAAAGAACTTGTCATTCAAGACGATTTTGGGTTTGGCCCCGAAAGTCTGAGACGTGGGTTCGGCCAACTCGGAGGCCGTTCCTGTTGCAGACTTGAATGGTTCTGGTCTTGTGAGAGCGATACTGTCCGGTGACGCCGACGGGGCCGGAGTTTCGACCGGACCGGTGTGCATTTGTTGGGCATGCGAATCGGCGGTTTGTGATTGTGGCATGAAAGGGTTCTTTTGTGTTCCGGCAGCCTGCGACAGGAACTGGTTTCCCGTGGATGTGTCGCGATCATTGCGTTCGTCCAACTGTCCAGCGGATTCGGTTGGAACAAACGAATTTTGTTGTTGATTTCTTGTGGGACCAAAAGATGCGACGTCAGCTGGGTTGGGTTGAAATTTGTTGGAAGGAGTAAGCTCACCCTTGGGCGCAAAGTCGCCTGCTGGTGAAAAGTCGCCTGAAGGAGCAAAGTCGGTCGACGAGATGGTTTGCGGTACCTGCTGATTCGGGTCCTGGGCCGGAGCAAAGGCATTGGCGACTTGCTGGGGAGCCAGCGATGGATCCGGTTGAGCGTAGGGATTGGAAATGAATCGCGACTTGCGCTTGAGTTCAGCCGAATGAGCGGACGGATTCGGCGCTTGATGAGTCGGTGCGTCCGGCGCGAACGAGGTAGGTTGGCCCTCAAATCTGGGTTGTTTGTCGAGCAGCGCTTGCTTGAGTTCCGCGAGATTCTGGTTCAATGCCGGAGCATCACCTGTGGACAGGAAATGGATGATGGTCTGAAAGTCACTGACCATTTTGTGGTACGCAATTGCGTCGACGGGACTTTTTCTTTTTGAAACGACGCGGCCGTCGGTTGTCACGGCGACATCAAACGGAACGCTGGCGACGCCGTATTCCTGAACGAGATGGGGATTGGCGTCGGCATCAATTTTGACTGCGATTACGTTTTGATGGAACGCACGTTGTACGTCCCGGCTGGTGAATACAAATGTTTCGAGGTTTCGACAGGGGTTGCACCAGGTGGCGGTGAAATGCAACAGGATCAATTTGTTTTGTTCCTTAGCCAGCGGGGTGGCCGTCGCGATATCGGGGTACCACTGAATTTCCTGGGCATTAGAAAACGTCGCGGAACCTCCACTGAAACAGATCGCGAAACAGAAGGCGACCGTTTGGATCCATGAAACCGGGAGTCGGTATCCCGCGGATGCGCGGCGGAGCGAATCAAAAAAGATTTTTTTATTTTTCATGAGATGGAGCCAATCACTTGCGCAATTACAAGACGGTACATGCCATCGGAATCGGCATTACCGGAAGGAGGCGATTAGTAAACCTTGCGGATTATTTGGGTTTTTCGTATTGGGGAATGGCGTTTGCGAGGAAAAGTGCCGATGTAAGAAGAAGGATGGAAAATTAGGTAATTTCACAATTTATGCTTGACAGCATTGGGTGTTTCGTTAACACTTGCTGCAGATCAAGCTTTCGCCTGTTTTAAACGGGTAGTGTTTTTGCAGGGTCACTGATTTCAACCCTTTAATACTTGATGGATTCAGGTATCTTTCTCTGGCATGTCTCCCAACTGATCAATGTGACATTGGATTTGTCGTGCGAGTTTGGAACTCACGAGGGATGAAAGTTTCTCCGCTTTGAATCTCAATCCAGTCGTCAACCTGGAATTGGTTTCAAAATATTGCCTTGATGGCTGTTTAGTCGCCTTCAAAAATGGCTGCGAAAACCTTGATGAGTATTTCGAGATGTTGTTTGCCTTGGAAGGGAACCACATCTTTCACAGAAAACTGTTTTGAGCATGCATCGGAAGCGCTCTGGTGTGGTTAATACGCTTGTTAACCTCACCTGGAATCGCACGACTTTTTGACCGAATGGCTTGTGCTTTCGTTGATTCGACTCAGTTTTGAATTTCCTGTTTTTGGTGAATTCGATTTCTATGAAGTTCGGTTTTCGCCGGCAATAGCAGACGCAAAGTGTCTCGATCGGCACATTTTATTTCAGGTGCTTTATGGCAAAAAAAAGTTCTCGTTCTCGCGGTTCCAGCAAAGTGACAGATGATTCAGCGGTTTCCAGCGAAGAATTTCAGAGCGAGCCCAAGCCTTCCAGTTCACGCAGGAAGCCCTCTTCGGAGTCTCCCCGCAACGAGTCTCCCCGCAACGAGTCTCCCCGCAACGAGTCTCCCCGCAACGAGTCATCCGGTGATGAATCCAGGCGTGTTGATTCTCCCCCCGCATCAGGTGGCGAGACAGAAAATAGTTCGAATAACAATTCGACTGAGAACGGTCGTGGTCGCGGTCGATCCAGGGCAGGGGCATCGAACAACAACCGCTCGGGAGGAGGCGGGCGTTCCAATCGTCGACGTCGATCCGGAGGAGGCAACGCTGGAGGAAACGTCGGTGGAAATGCCGGTTCTGGCGGCGGAAGTCGAGGCGGCAACCAACGCGGCCCTAAAAACACCAACCAGCGAGGTGGCGGACGGCGAGGGGCACAGAAACGAAACGCTGAGCCGGTTGAGTTTGATGACGCAGAACTGGTCGAAGGCACCGGCTTGCTTGAGTTACATCCCAACGGCTACGGGTTTTTGCGTGAATCTTCCAACAACTTTTCACGTGAACGAAGCGACCCCTTCGTGCCGGGAACGATGATTGAGAAATACGGTCTGCGTCCTGGTGTCATGATCCGAGGCATGGTGCAACCGGCACGACGTCAACAAGGACCGCGACTGCGGGAGTTGCTGGAAGTCGATGGCCTGGAGCCAGATGCCTACCTTGAAGTCAAGAGTTTTGACCAATTGACTCCGATCAATCCCGAGCAGTGGTACCGTCTGGAGACGGGTCCCACTCCGCTGACGACACGCGTCATGGACTTGCTGACGCCGCTCGGTCGAGGCCAACGTGCTTTGATTGTTGCTCCGCCGCGAAGCGGTAAAACGATCTTGCTTCAGCATATCGCCCATGGGATTTCCGAGAACTACCCCAACACGAAACTGATGGTGTTGCTGATCGACGAACGACCCGAAGAAGTCACCGACATGAAGCGAAATGTCAATGGTGAAGTCATAGCCAGCAGTCTGGATGAAGACATTGAAAGTCACGTTCGTCTTTCGCAGTTGGTGATCCAGCGTTGCAAGCGACTCGCTGAAGCTGGACAGGACGTGTTTTTGCTGATGGACTCGATTACCCGTTTGGCTCGCGCGTTCAACAAATGGGTCGGCAATACCGGACGGACAATGTCCGGTGGTGTTGATATCAAGGCAATGGACATTCCCAAGAAGCTCTTTTCGTCCGCTCGAGCGTTTGAAGAGGGGGGGTCGTTGACGATTGTTGGAACCGCATTGGTGGATACCGGCAGTCGTATGGACGAGCTGATTTTCCAGGAATTCAAAGGGACAGGTAACATGGAATTGGTGCTTGACCGTAAGCTCGCTGACCGTCGTGTCTGGCCTGCAATCGACATTTCCCAATCCGGTACCCGCCGCGAAGAGTTGTTACTTGACCCCGATACGCTGCACGCCGTGACGATGCTGCGTCGTACGCTAACCACGATGCATCACGTTGAAGCGATGGAGCAGTTGACTCGCCAGCTGGATCGGTTCAAGACCAATGAAGAGTTTATCAAGTTGATTAGCGGGAAGATGGGTGATCTTTAAACCGGCTTCGTTGGTTCTGGCAGGACTTCCGGTTGCCATCTGCTGACGCAAAAACCAAAAACCAGGATGCCTCCAGCCGTACCCCAGATCATTCCCCCAGCTGTTCCGACGAACGCGAAATCCATCGCCATGTCTGAGATTCCCATCAGATACGCCGCCGCGACGCATATCAATCCAAAGCCCAGGCTGGTCAGCGCGAATACGATTGCCGACAAGGCTAAGGTCACGACCGTCAAGCCTGTCGATTCCAGAAAGCACCTTAACCGTCGCACCCATGTAAACTTGAAGCCGTTCTTTTGGTAAAGTTCGGCTGCCATGGCCGTTCTGATAATGGCGGGTGTTGTAATTACCGTACCAATAATGGCCAACATGGGTGATGCCCGAAGGACTGCGAAGAAGATACAGCAGGCCGTCAGTATCTGGAACATGGTTGTCAACGAAAACGACACGGAACTGGTTGGTTGAAAGGAAGGGGTGTGTTGAAGAAAAGCAGAGGGTTGTGCCGTGCAACCGGATTCGGTGCTTCGACATTCGCTTTGCGAATCACAGTCAGGTTGTGCAGGCGTGTGCATTAATGCCAAACTGGTTGAATACGAATTCAATCCGAAGCCGATTGCACTGGATTATATCCAAAAAATACCTGGTCGTCGGTGCTCTGGCGAGAATCGATCGGACTTTCTGGTTCGCCCCACGATCTCCATCCGATGACTATTTCCCCAGGTTCCGATCGTCCGTCGGATTTCCGACTGGTAATGTCGGCAAGGAAACGGTCCCTGTTTTCGGACGGGGCAACGTCAAACGGACGCTGGGAAACCGTCCTCTACAGAATTCAACGCTTTTGGGTCATCTGCTGTTTTTTGCTGCCGGGATTAGGGTGTTCGGAACTTGTTGGAGTGAGAGCAGATTCCCCCGTTGGGGCTCCGGCTGGAACCCGTCGGCCAGGTTTGCAGGTTCACTCATTCTGTTTAAACACGAGGTCGACCGGTTTACATCTATGGCATTAATCAACGAGACGAACGGCCAATTCAAAAACGCGTATAAATACGGTCAGAACGAAGGTCTCAAAATCCAATCCGTGGACGGGATTTTTGGCGAGGTGCAGAAAAACAACAAGAGCCAGTTTGTCCCGAGGGCGGATGAATTTTGAAGGAGGATCGTCACCCTACCGAATGACCAGCGAATCGGGCCGGCGTTCCGAATGACAGACGGCAGGGGGCACCGTTGATTGACAAGTGTGTCAGCCGGACGATCAGCGAAATTGTCTGAACAGCCAGTGATGTAATTGACCGCGAAAAGGACCGATTTGGGTCCGCCCACGACTAGCGCCGGAGCTTCGGAACGCGGTAGGTGAAAAAAGTGAAACCACTGGTACTGCAAAAATTGATGCGACATAGTAAGATTGAACTGTCGATAAAGTACTGCGCGGAGGTGGATGTTGATTGGGCCAGCGATGAGGTTTGGAATCGTGCCCCGTTTTATGCCCACTTGCGAAAATCAAGATCATCTGACACGGTAAACAGCGGCCTTCGGAGAGTAAGCGAATGGCTAGCGGCTTCATTGGAAATGAAGTGCCCCGCAAGGGGTTGCGAGTTCGAATCTCGTGCTCTCCGCTCTTTTCCGGATTTCAAGCTCGACAACATGGTTGTTGGGCTTTTCTTATTAGATTTTCAATACGGAGACTCCCGTGACACCTGCACGCGGTGTCTACGCCTTTCGCTAAATGTCCAGGCGGCAGCGGCGCCGTTCAAACCGCGAGTCAGGATTCCCCTTTATTCGCAATTCGCCAGGCTCAACAATGCCATCGACGTTCCATAGACTCGGCCCAATTCATGCGAATCCACAAAGCAGCCGTCGAGCTCGGGCAAGGCCATGATGATCGCCTTTTGTTTGGCCATCGCATCCGCCTTGATTGCAGGGTCCTTGATCAAGCTGATCACTTCACTGCGGGCCCGCATGTCATACCAGAAAAAGAAGCCACCAATCGCCAGTCGCGATGTATGGTCGTCGTACTTCAACGCCACGTCCAGGTTTTCGTGCAGGTCGATTGAGCGTTGAAGTGCCAACGTCAATTTATGATCATCCGATTGACCCCACGTGTACAATCCAAGTTCGCACAGCGGCATTCTTCCCGCAGAAGCCGCGATATCGCGTGGCGTTCCTTCGGCGGATTGATTTCGTTGTCGGCGGCCACTGCTGTAGGGGTAGGCACCATTGGCGAACCGGTCGGCAGAAAGTGCGGCCAACCCTAACTGGATCTTGGATTGGTCGACGGTGGCCCCAGTTTGCTGGGCTTCGTGCAATGCCAATAACGCCGTCGCCGTAACGAACGGATTGTTGTATTCGTGGTACCAACCTCCACCGCGGGATTGGACGCCCTCGAGCGCCACGACCGCTTGGGACTGAGCCACAGTCAAGGCCTCCCGGTCGAGTCCCAGTTCGGCATTTTCCAGCGTCAGACAACGGGTCAGAAACCGAAGGCGATAGGCATAGGCCCACAGGATTTCGTCCCGGTCCGCTCGATTAACGTTCTTTTCATCATTGACGTAAGCAAACACCTTTCGGATGGCTGAGAGGACTGCGGCCCGTGTCGTCGCTGTCAATTCCGGACGCTTGGTCGCTTTTAACAGTGCCATTCCAGCCAGTGAGGTGACTGCGACGTGCACGTTTGGGAGACTGTCAGCCCCGCCGAAATCATAGTCGCTGTCGGTGAAGCCGCCGGCTTTGTTTTGCATTCCCAACAAAAAACGGGTCCCACATTCCCAAAGTTGTGTTTCAGAATAGGTTCCCTCCGGAGCGGCAGAACCTTCCGAATTGATCCCGGCCAACATGGCCTTTTCCGGAATCAATCCGTGGACTTCAAATCCGCGCGAGAACGGGCCAATTTGCTGAGCCTCCGCGGCAGCTTTCCAGGCCAATGGCTGATCGGGGAATCTTTCGCTGGCGGCGTTCCAGATTGACTTGGCCTCGTCGTGCTGGCCAAGCCGGAATGCAGCCATTCCACGAAGTAATTCGGCTTCGCAAGCATCCTCCGGCGAGCTGTTTGCAAACTCGGCCTGACCGTTTGTCAAAGTCGGATCGACCTTAGCAAAATCACCGACTGCGAATTGATTCCAGGCAGTTGCCAACGATTTCGATTTCGGCTTGGGAAGGACCGGCTGCAAAACTGATCGAGTCAACAGGCTACGAAACCAGTGGGGATGTACCGTGGTGATCCGGTCAATCTTGAATTGGGCGTTTCCCAGAGGGTCAAGGATCAAGAAACCCGGTTCGACAAACTCAAAGGGGACGAGGTTGTATTTCTCCTGCTGCGCTTTCGACGGCTCGGTTCGTACCGGGATATAGTGTTCATTAATAACATCGACGATATCAGGCCAGGAAAATGGTCCTGCCTGCATGTAGCGATCGATCTCCGGTTTGCGATCCATGAATGATCCGTCCAGCGTCGGGACGTACCAGAAGATCGGTTTGCCCGTTTCCCTGGCTGTCGCGACAGCCGAATCAAAATCGGGTTGCCATTTTACAGCGGAGCCAATCCGCATCGACTGCGTGTTGGGAACTACGCGGAGCTTCTTCGTTGAATTGGTCTGCGCTAACGCGTCAGTCGACAGGATCAACGAGAGACCGATCGCGGCGACAATCGCAAGACAGGTGGAATGGACCAGGAGAACGTGAGCGGTTTTGAGCATGGTGCTACCAGGAGTATGTAATGCTAATTGGCAGAATGGAAGGTCTTCCACACATGTCGTGGAATCCCGAAAATTAGAACCTGAAACCGCTAAAGTGAATAGGCTTTCCGATTCTCGTCCGGCGATCTTCCATCCAAGGTTGACAGGCGTGGTGCCAGTTTCGTTGGGCGATAGGTGAAACGGTTCACCGCTACAGCTGCAACGGGAGAAGCGTAAGCAATTTATGGCTTGAAAAGTGATTGGACCGACGTCTCACACGGGAAAAACTTGTGCATCGCGTTGGTGACCGGCTGGCACCGTTCTTTGGCGATTCCGATTTGGAGACCGGGGGAAGGAATGGAATACGGAAGACAACCAGAGAATTTTTTGCTGAAATCACGATACCGCGAGAAATCTGGAAAAAAGGCGAGCCATCTTGCCAGTAAATTGTCGAAAAGGTACGGTATTCAATCCAAGAAATCGAAATTGGCGGTGTAGCTCAGTTGGTTAGAGCAGCGGAATCATAATCCGCGTGTCGGGGGTTCGAATCCCTCCACCGCTACTCGCGTTATCGATTGACAGACGTGAAAAACCAGTAAAACCCTCGAATTTCGTTGGATTCGAGGGGATTGTTCTCTGGCTGGTGCTGGCGGCGAAGTCCACAAGGCTACCGGGGTCCAAGTTGGGCAGCCTGAATCGCTCCCTGGTCCAGCGTTGGTTTTTGGCCCCGAGAATTCGCCGGCCCCATCGTGCCATGAATGCCGTTGGCTTTACAAGTCAGGTCATCGTCAAACCGAAAACGGGTTGGCTTTTATCAGGCCTTATCGCCTTGTTGGGTTGCGTTTTTCATCGACCATACACCGCCGCACGGTTAAGGTGCAACGTTCCGGGGCCCTCAAGCCCGATTCGAAGATACCTGGCTTGGGTACCTTCCGGCAAATCGACCATCCACTCCGCCTGTGGCTTTTTGGCTTTCCAGACTTTCTTGAAGTCTTTCCCATCGGCGCTAATCCAGATCGTCAGTCCTTTGGCTCGTTCGTGAAACCTCGTTCCCAATCTGTTTTGCAGCCATACATGGCGAACTTCGGATTCCCTGGCCAGTCGTATCGTAACTGCCGGGCTGGCTGCGTCGGGAGCCGAATGAAAGACAAAATCGAGGCCGACCGGTTTGGCATCCTGTAAAAAAAGGTGAGCGTTTTCGTGCCATTTTTCGGAGGTCATCGTTGGATCGAGTTGAACGGTCGCATCACGGGAAATCTCCACGAATCCGTTGTGTTCACGGAGTTTGGAAGCAGATGTCAATTTTGCGGATATCCAGCCATCGGGTCGCACGTCCATCAAAATGGCTTTTTGCCGTGCGAGGTACGCGATCAGGTCCAGGAATTCGATGGGGGCGATTTGTTTGATCAATCCCTCGGGCATCGAACTTGCTTTCATTTCTTTGCGATCGTCAATGTCGTCAATTGGAATGTCGATCTGCTTTCCATCCGCGATCCCGAGTGAGATCATTTTTTCGTCTTCCTTGATTACAAACCCGTTGTGCACGAGTCCCTCAATGGTCACGACGGAAATAGTCTCGTAGCCCTTGGAAATTTTGTCATTAGGCAACAAAACGGATCGAACAATCTCTTCCTTTGATGAACGAAGAGCCAGGTCAGATAAATCGGGGCCAAATTTCTTGCCAACACCTTCGAGCAAGTGACAGGCGGAGCAAACGCGTTTGAACACTTCCTTTCCAGATTTATGACTTCCGCCACGCATCTTTGCCAAATCACTGACTGCTTGCAGCCGGTCTTTCATGGGTGCTTCAACATTTTCTGCGATCTCCAACGGCTTGACCGCGGCTATTCCGGGGTTGTTCGTGCTGAGGTATTGTTCCAGAAATTTTCTGGCCTTATCGGAAGAGGCGGCCAGTAGTACATTTGGATCGGCAGACTCCCAATTGGGTTTCAGGGCATGCAACGTATGTTCAAGTGTATAATCGATCCAGTAATCGGTTTTTTGGTCGGTTGCCCGCAGGGCGATTTCCGTCGCGTCGCCGGATTTCAGAAAGCTTGCGCCACGGACCGCTTCAAGGCGGACGCGGGGATGTGGGTCGGCAATGCTTTTTTCGAGTCTCTGCTTGAAGTCGCTTTGCCGTTCCCGTTCATTGGTAATGGTATGGATCGCGGCCGCACGGGCATGAAAATCTTTCGACGCAAGAATCCTGTCCAGTAAATTGCTGTCGACGTCCCGGAAGCTTTCCTGAATCCACATGGCTTCGCAAAGCTGTTTGGGGTCATCCACGTCCTCGATCCACTTGTTGATTGCGGTATACACCTCATCTTTGTTCCGGTCTCTAATTTCACGTCGTACGCGATACCGCGCGCGTAATTCATAGACCATCAATTGGTCCAACAACTCGGGTACCGATTTGTCGGCCTGGACGATCGGATCAAGCAACGGTTTGTTATTGACCAATCGGTAAACCCGGCCGTGTTCGTGGTCGCGATTGGGATCCCGCTGGGAATACTGCATATGGCCGATCAGCGCGTTGCACCAATCACCAAACCAGAGCGCCCCGTCCGGTCCAATTTTCGGGTCGACCGGACGAAAGATCATGTCCGTCGAATCGAGCAGGTTCTCGACTCGTTCGCCTTCGAAACCGGCTCCATCGATTTCGTCGCGGATGTTGAAACGGGGCATTCCATGCATGTTGATTACGCACGCATAAATGAATTGCCCCTGCATGTCATCCGGAAAATGGCGAGACAGCAGAAATTCGTTGCCGACCGCCGGTCGCATGCCTTCGTTGTCGAAAACGGGATTCATCGTCCTCCTCGCGTCGACTTCGAGGCCAGCCAGTGGGCTGACCCAATGCTGTTTTGCATTGGTCCCGTCGCCAACGATGCCGTTCCCCCATTGATCGAAGACCAGGCACCACGGATTTCCGTACCCGGGGGTTCGGTAGTGTTCGAATTTCTGGGCGTGCGGGTCAAAGACATATCCGCCGCCGGTTCCTTTGTTTCGGAACGCGCCCCAGGGCGTTTCCATCGTGGTGGAAAGCGAGATTCCTTCGAGCATGTGAAGCCGCCCGCCGTGAGAGAACTCCCAGGCACCGACGGTATGGTGAGTGTCGTCGGTCGCAATGCCATCGATGATCTGCTCGACGTAGTCGGCACGATCGTCGCCGTCGGTATCTTTCAGGAACAGAATCCGGGGTTCATCAACCACCAAAACGCCGCCATTCCAGAATTCAAAGCCGGTAGGGCAGATCAGTTTGTCATAGAACGGCGTGCATTTGTCAGCCAGCCCATCCTGGTCGGTATCCTCGAGAATCAGCAGGCGGTCGCTCGGTTTGGCGTGCCCCGGTTGCCACTGGGGATAATTAACCATGCACGATACCCACAAACGCCCCTTGTTGTCGAATGCGATCTGGTTGGGATTGGCAAGCTCGGGAAACTCCCGTTCTGACGCGAAGAGTTGGACTTGAAATCCTTCCGGAACCTTCATCATCGCGATCGATTCTTCGGGGGTCGGGTATTTCAAAACCTTGGGTTCACGCATTTCCCGGAAATTGTCGTCACGCGTTCCGAACATGGTTTCGGGTTCAAAAACCGTGCCCGTTTTCGAATCGTCCGGTTCGGGAGTTACGTCTCGGCCAGATGCCAGATCCCAAATGTACTGGTCTCGAACCGCAGCGATCCTGCGAATCTTTTCATATTCGGTGGGAAAAGTCTCCGTGTCCCAGGTGCGCCGACCGCCGTACACGTACCAGCCATTGAGCATGCGATAGTCTTGAGAATGGAACCAGGATTTGTCGATGACCCATTTGCGAATCTCGTCAAAGATCGGCGATTGAATACCCGTTGGGTGTTTGGATCCGGAAAGTTCGTAATCCAGCAGTTGGCCTATCGTGGCGTCACCTTGCTCGTTCAAGTGAACGCCATTGATCGTGTATTGCTTGCCTGGTTCGGTCGAGAAGAGCTTTTGGGACTCAGTGAAAAGATCAACGAAGCGGTGACCATCTGCGGTCGCAAGTTTGGCAATCGCGTCCCGGTAGGCTCGCAAATTCCTGTTCTCCGTGACCCCCGACGGCTGTAGCGGGTTGCCTGTCGCCTCAAACGCCGTGGGGCTCACCAGGATGAAACTTGGTTTTGTCCCGTCCTTGGTGAACCGCTTCGTCATGCCATCGATATATTTGCGATAGTTTTCCACGAACGCTTCAATACTGTCCGGAGCATCCCCGGCAAACGACTCGTTGAATCCAAAGAAACAGATAAACACCTCGGGACCAAAAACTTCCAGCGGATCGTCGATGGTTGTATAGTTGCTAGGACGTTGTTGATTGGCGACTTCGTCGGCGGGCCATCCGAAATTACGGAAGATCAGCTCTTTCTCCGGATGACGAGTATGAAGCAGGGTCTCAAAATATCCGAACAGGTTCATCCTTTCAGCCAGTGAGTTACCCACGGCAGCGATGCGATGATGTTTGTGAAATTCCAATGAATCATCCGCTGATCGACGCCCGTCCGCGGCGATGCATGGATGAATTGAAATCAGGAATAAAAGTGAACCAATCAAGAGTTGTGTCCGCACGTGAGAATTCATGAGTAATTGTCCAGAGCTTAAAGATGCAGCGGTTTTTGATGTTGGGTCAGGCTGTCGTCGAAGTTTCCATCATCGTATCCGATGGTCGGTTTGGTTTCTGCTGTGTAGCTCACGATTATTGAAAGACCTGATCAATGCAACTACAAAAAGCCGGTTAATTCCCGGATTGGATTGGTCCTGGTCATCTGTCTCGGTGGACTCACGCCCAGGTCATTACGTTTACCTGATCTTTTCCATCATGGGCCGAGGAGGGACAGAGACGGTAGCTGTATTCGTTGAACCGGGGCTTGCGAAAATTTGATCCATTGTGAACCGATCAAGACCATCCAGCTTGCGGATTATTGAAATTGATTCCCTGAAGGCTATTTTGATTCGACGCCATGGCGAGACCGCCGTCCGTCCATGATTTCTTTTCCATCCGCCACGGGGCTAATTCACTGCTCGCCGAAACCACCGGCGATCCCTATCAGCGCTCAACAGCCGGCTCTCGAAATCCCAACCAAACGCGTCGATAGGATTTGGTTTTTGCTTCCGGCAAAAAGCGATTCGGCGTCACGAACTTTCCGGGGTGGCTTCATTTCTGCGTTGGATCGTTTTGCGGACCTCGAAGAGGCGATTGGGATGGGAAAATGGAGGGTTTGGCAAGCTAGGGCGAAAATTAACCGCAAAACTTGGGTGGCCAGGATAGCTTGGCTAAATCTGGCAATCCTTACAATCGGCATATTTTACTGATTAGGGATGGGTGGATGATTCGACAATAAAGAAATGAAATCACTCTTTTGGGAGATTGCTATCTTGCGCTACATATTACCAATTGCGTTCGCGTTTATTGGACTCTCAACGTTCAGTAATTCGATGTTTGGGCAAACGGTTGCCGATCTTCCAGTCGCGGGCAGCGTGGTCACCTCGGAAACCGAATCACTTGCTGATGATGTTTTTGCTTTGTCGAGTGCCGGCGAGTCAATTTCGGTTCTGCCTTTGGCAGACTGTTCACCCGAGGTTTGCAAGCCATTTGAGCCGACGGTAAAAATGACGGGTTTTTTCCAAATGGACATGGGCTTTTATGGACAGGACTCCGCCAACCGATTAACGCTTGGTGATATCGCTGACAGCCTTGGATTTCGCCGAACTCGTTTGGCTGCCAAAGGAAATGTAACGGAGAACACTTCTTACATCATTGAATTTGATATTGCACAAAGCCAAGCGAGATTCGTCGATGTCTTCATGCAGATCAACAAGACAAGATTCGGAAATTTACGAATTGGAAGATTTCGCCAGCCGTTCGGAATGAGTGATCTAACCAGTGTTCGAGAATTGCCGTTCCTGGAACGGCCGTTGACATTCGCTGAAGGTCCGTTTCGCCATTCAGGGGTCATGTTGTTCGACGCGTCGGAGGATGAACGGCGCACGTGGGCCGTTTCAGGATATCGATATATCAGCGATAATTTTGGTAATGTTTACTCAGATACCGGTGGTTACGGACTTGCCACTCGATTGACTTGTTTGCCAATGACATGGGACGACGACAAGCACTTTCATCTGGGTGCCGACTATAGCTACAACCGTCCCGGCCGGGGTGTCGTTCAGATTGCCTATTTCAATGAGTACTTTGGTGGACAGAATCCCAATCTTGGTCCAACCAGCTTGAGTGTCCTACCTATCGTTGGAGTTCCTCCGTTTGTAAATACCGGACAAGTCAACGCTGATTCGGCCCAGTTCTTCAACCTGGAGTCGGCTTTGGCCATGGGTCGGATGGCGATTCAAGCCGAAACCCGATGGGCGCGCGTCCAACGGAGTGGTGGCGGGACCGCAACGTTTCCAGGAGCCTATGTCCATCTGCGTTACATGTTGACGGGTGAGACCATTCCTTATGTCAAAGCCAATGGAACGTTTGGCAGGATAAAACCAACGCATCCGGTGTCTGCTCGATGCGGTGAAATCGGGGCCTGGGAAATCGCCGGCCGGGTCTCGCATATTGATTTGAATTCAGCCGGAATCAACGGTCGGCGGCTTACGAACTACACTGCGGGGGTGAATTGGTACTTGAATGACTTTTCAAAGTTACAATTCAATTACATTAATTCTCAGCTTGACGATGTGACGGTTGGCGGCAGCATGGCAAGTACATTTGCCGTCCGGGCACAGCTTGATTTCTAATATTCACCTGCGCCGATTCGTGGCAGCATCTGGTAGCATTTTTCGGAGCCGCTGGCCGCCATTGCGTTTTGTGCAGACATAATGCTGAAGGGCTGGTAATTTACCAGCGGGTTTCTTGGAGCAGAGGAATATCCAGGACGGCCATCCGGGGATATTTAGGTGGCAAACCAGCCGAGGTGAATCATCATCAACACACCACTGTAGGCAACGACACAGCCAACAATAAGTGTTCCAAATTGAAGCAACAATCGTGAAGTACGAATGCGTCGGGTTGCGATGATATTGGCAATCAGCATAACCATCGCGACGACGATTAGTTTGAAAGCAGTGACTCCCGGGAATCCCCATTCTGCCAGCACAAAGTTTGCGATTGGATTGGACTCAACGAACTGACCGGTGTTGAGCAGCAGGGACGTCATCACGATGTCCATCAGGTTGACCAGCACGAACACGGTTTTTTCAAATTCCAACAGACCTCGCCATGACACAATCTCGCTGGTTGAGCGAGGTGGGAATTTTGCCGAAAGTTCATACGCGTTCATACGCTTGTCCCTGTAGTGCAAAAATCAGTTCAGGTCTGGAATGTCGACGTTGTTCCTGTAATTCGATAAAAGGTGTTCATTTATTGTCAAAATTAGATGCTGGGGAATCGACGATCGTTGATTGCCGAAGTTGCAGTTTATTTCTGCAAGCCGTGATTTCGTCTCACGGTTTCCCTATTCTCTTAATCGGCTCAAAAGTTTGATCAAATAAGCTCATCATCCAGAATTTTCAGTTAACTTCGGACTTACAAGATCCGATGCGGGGTCAAGCCAGCCGATCACAGATTCTTGTTATCGGATTCAATTCAATCCTTAGGGGTTCGTCGGTGGCAGGCAAGGGTTGGCTTTGCGTTTTTGCGTAGGAACAGCCCTTGTAGTTGTTAAATCCTGTGGACGACACTTTTTCACGGCATCCCGGGCGAGGCTTTACAAATTGGGAATGGTCGTGATTCCGCAGAACACTTGCCTGGGAACGCAAAACTCGTTTTCGACACTATCAACGTTGATTAGCCGGGTGGTTTGTTCCCGGGTTTCCATTTGATGTTGCCATCCAATGATGGAAATCGGTGGGTATCGGTGGCTTAGGGGCAGTGAATGGATATTAACATGACCAGCAATGGCCTGTCCCGCGAATTGAATTCTGGAAACCAATCGACCTGTGTTGTCGGAAAGCTCAACATCGGGAGCGGCGGATCCCGGTCTCAACATGGTGGATTCGGAAAGTGCCATTTTTGAACCTGAATCAGAATGCAAATCCAAGACTAGCCATCAGCGTGTCCTGCAGTTCAAGTGAAAGCAGGGCATCTGAACGATAGACGATGTTGCGATCAAACACATATCCGAACTCGAGAAACCCGGTCACACGTCGCGGTCCCATCCATTCGACTCCAAGGTAGGCTCTCGTGTCGTTGATGTCGGCCTGGTCATTGGATCCATTGGCCCGCTCAATCGCCCAACTGCCACCACCGTATTCGGCCCCAACGTAGGCCCAGGCTTCGAAATCGTTGATGTTGGGGATTCGATGAGCCAGCTTGGTTTTGGGAAAGTACAGCTCCCACTTGATGTCCGGATTGGGTGTCATGTAAAGTCCGACGGCGGGCAACAACTTGACATTGACCCGGTTAAGATACTCGACGCCAAATTTTCCGACGGTATAGCAATTGAGGCGGTACCAGCCCAACAATTTTCCGGTCGGCCGAAGTGCATAGCTGGCAGTATTGTTGAAGTCGCTGTAGTAGCCAATCGTCAAATTCGTTTCCAGTCCGCTCACTTTGGACGGGTCGGTGATGTGGTCCATCGAAAGATAGGCGCTATATGCCCGTGCGGGCAAATCGAACTGCGGATAAACCGTGGAATCCGGGCCACTCCAATAGTTGAATACAAACCCTGGGGTGAATCTTAACGGAGTGGGGCCTTTCAAAAAGTTTGCCCTGTTCAAGGTTGTCGCGATTTCGATGGTATTGATGCCCAACTCGTTACCTTTATTACCGGGCAGGTAGGTATAGCGCGCACGCGGATGTTCAAGCACACTCGGAATAAAGTCCGTTTTAAACGACTCCCATGTATCCTGGGCCCAGTTTTCCGATGGAAGCCAATTGGTGCCGGTTCCCTGAAATTGTGGTTGAGGTGATCCGAAAGCGGGGACACCGTACTCGGGTTGATTGAATTGTGGTTGGCCAAGTGGCGGAAAACTCTGAAGCGTCGGCTGGGTGGCCTGCGGAAAAATGGGAAATGGCTGGTTCTGAAGTTGGTACGGATCAAAATTGGGTTGCGTCAGATTCGGAGGGGTGAGGACGGGGTTCTGGAGAACCGCCGGCGCGCTGGTTTGGCGAAACGTACCCGGTGACGAGAATGGCTGCTGTGGCGTGGTAATGATCGATTGAGAATTCGGCAGCATACCCGGGACCCCCTGAAGCGTATTGGCGGGAGCCGGGATGTTCGACGATTCGGAGGCAAAAAAGTCGTCGAAACGGGTGCGTTGGGCGTCGGCTTGAGCACACAACGAAAAGGTGCAGGCAAGAGCTGCCAGCAAGCAAGATTTCGAAATTTTGAAAAATTCGTTAACCAACTGTGTTGTTTTCCGTCGATAACCGTCCATTTGAATTGAATGGAGGTAAGTATCAACCGGGAAACAAACGGTCAAGCCGAATTGAGTTGATGGCACTTGTGGCGTTTCAGAACGCTATCAGGAACCAGAGCAAAAAAAACAATCGCCAAAAACAAGGGTCGTCAAACTGCTGATCCGATTCCCAGGCTGCAGCACTCGCTAAGACTCGTCCTTTGACGCGGGACCTTCGTCAACCGGTTTCTTGCTTTTGGAAGATTTCTTTTTCGATGCACCCGGCTTTTTTTTCGTTTTTTTGACAACCGTTTTTTTCGTTACGGATTTCTTTTTGGAAGGCTTGCTGGTGGTCGTTTTTTTCTTTGCCGACTTTTTAACCGTTTTTACCTTTGCTTCGCTGTCTTCATCAGTGCCGTTTTTTTCAGCACCTTTGCGAGGAGCAAATTCAAATCCAAGCTTACCTTTTTCGCGATCAATGGTCAGGTGCGCCGAGAACTTCCGACCTTTCTTCGAAAGAAAACCCGGAATCAAATCGGTTTTTCCGTCGACGAACAACTTGATCGCCTGATCCGTCGGAATGTCGCGTTTGAGAATCGTCTTGCTGATTCGAACCCCCCGTTCGTCGACTTTGTTAGCCATCATCGGGGCCAGGAAAGCATTCTCGACCTCGTAAACCGGGATCAACTGCTCCGAGTCGTCGGCGATTTTCGCATGGCATATGATCTGTTCGTCCTGGAGGTTTTTCAGCTCTTCCTCACGACGATCATCACCTTCGAACACAAATGCGACTTTCCAGGTTTTCTTTTCCTTGGCGAGCGTCAGTTCTGCTTCGAATGGCTGGCCAAAACGATTCTTGAAATCAGTGATTGGACCAATCTTCTTTGCCGTCATCAGTTCGCGTGCTTCGTCCTCTGTCAGTTCATGACTGGCAATGTGTTTTTTCAAACGAAAAGTGCATTCAGGATTAAGGCACTCAAAAACGCCGTCGGTTTGTTTGTGGATTCCGCCGTTGCACTCGGGGCAGGGGGCCTGAAGATCTGGAAAAACGCAATTAACTTTGGTTTCGGTGAATTCTTTTGTTTGGGAGACGATGCTATTGGTAAGTTCGACAATCTCTTTCATGAACACGTCTTTGCTCAAACGTCCGTGTTCCATTTCTTTGAGTTTGAATTCCCATTCACCAGTCATCTCCGGAGAACCGAGAGTCGTGATGCCAATCTCCTCGAGCAGTTCGACGAGCGCCATGCCCTTGTTTGAGACGACAAGTTCACGCTTGTTGAGTTCGTGGCGGAACAGGTATTTCTGGCGAATCAGGTTTTCAATGATGGCGGCACGCGTGGCTGGAGTGCCAAGTCCGCGTTCGCTCATCGCATCCCGGAGTTCATCATCATCAACCCGCTTGCCGGCAGTTTCCATTGCCGACAAAAGTGTACTATCGTTAAAACGGGCGGGCGGTTTGGTTTCATTGGCGCGAAGATCGATGTTTACGTTTTCGGCTGATTCTCCGTCGGCAACGAATACAAGCTCGTCCTTGTCCGCCGCAGCCCCCGGTTTGCGTCCGTAGACTTCGAGGTAACCCGGGACCACCAGGATTCGGCCTGCCGTCAGAAAACTGTCCTGCTCGATTCGGGTGACCCGGCGCGTGACTTCGAATTCTGCAGGCGGGTAGAAAATCGCCAGGAAACGCTGCATCACCAACTGAAACAGCTTCGCGGCACCTTCATCCACTTTCGCAGGCGGCAGTTTTCCGGTGGGGATAATCGCAAAGTGGTCACTGACCTTGGCCGTGTTAAAAACTCGCTTGGTCGGACCGATTCTCTCGTTGTCCATCACCCACTTGGAACATGAGATCAGCGTCGGTGAAAGTGCCTCACTGGGCTTGGCACGCGAGAATTCGGAAACGGTGCCTTTCACAGTTTCGATGTAATCTTCGGGCAGATATTTTGAATCGGTACGTGGATAGGTCAGAAGTTTGTAACGGTCGTAGAGTGCCTGGGCGAGTTGCAATGTTCGTTGGGCGCTGAATCCGAACTTGTTTCCGGCTTCCCGCTGGAGACTGGTCAAATCAAACAGTTGAGGTGGCGTTTGTTTGGAAGGCTTTTTGTTTTCTTCGACCTTTCCAATTTTGCCTTCGCAACGCTCCTTGATTGCTTCGGCTTCCTCCAGTGTCCAGATCCGTTCCGCTCTCAGCTGATTGTCTTCTTCATTCTTACGGAAGTCTTCGACGAACCACTTTGAAGCGTATTGGCCATGGGCCACCCGGAAGTCGGCGTGGACCTCGTAATATGGCCGGGGGACGAAGCTCCGGATCAAACGTTCTTTTTCTGCAAGAATAACCAGCGTCGGGGTTTGAACGCGACCGGCCGAAGTGACGTTAAAACCGCCGTTTCGAGAGTTGAAAGCCGTCAATGCCCGGGTTCCATTAAGACCGATCAACCAGTCGCTCTGGCTGCGGCACACGGCGGCATCGGCCAGGTCGTTCATTTCCTCGCCCGCCCGCATGTTTTCCCAGGCTTCCAGGATCGCGCCGTCGGTCATCGACTGCATCCACATCCGCTTGACCTTGAGGTCTTTTTTGACGTTCGCCATGTCCATCAGATAGCGAAAAATCAACTCGCCTTCTCGCCCGGCATCACAGGCGTTGACGACCGTATCGACCTCTTTATTCTTGAGCAGGCGAACGAGAAGTTTGAATTTTGCGAGGCTGCGCTCGATCGGTTCCAGTTCGAAGCTTTCGGGAATGTGCGGGAGGTGGGCCATGCTCCAGGGAAGTTTTTTGCCATCTTCCTTGGTTGGCATTTTAAGACCCACCAGGTGTCCCAACGCAGATGCGATGAACGCGTTATCGTTCTCGAAGTAGTCCTTTTGCTTTTGAAATTTCCCCAATTCGGGAAGTTTTCCCAGCACTCGAGCCAGATCGGTAGCCACGCTCGGTTTTTCCGCAATGATCAGTAATTTGGACATCCCGTAAGTTACCCGTGGCCTTCTGTCGGAGGATCGCGTCTTAAATTTCTCGAATAATTCGAAATAACAACAACTAGGAACACTACCATCCTGTTTCGGTAGTGACAAAAATCATCGATTGTTTTGTCCCCCAAACGCTCAGTTACGACGTTTTGGCATTGAATTTAGCCGGATTGAGCTATAAATTCTCAAATTGACCGCGATCAATGTTAGGTCGTCGTGCGCCTCAACTTGGATGGGGTTGGGATGAGAATTAATCCCTTGTCGCAAATGTTGTCAACCCCGGAGGGCATTTCCTGACCCGCCGGATTGGCAACTTTCTGGGTTTGATTTGCGTATTATTTAATGTGTTTGAATTCTCGGTAATTGGACAAAGAACATGCTCGCTTGGTTTCGACGTCACTCAAAAGTCTTGATGGTGGTTCTTGGCACGGCTGCAATGGCCATTTTTGGCTTGGGCCCCGTTTTTGATACGCTCGCTTCGCGCGGCTTGAAAGAAAATGAGCGCGCCAAAGAAATCGTGGCGACCTGGAAGGGCGGAGACATCACGCGGGTCGACCTCGACCAGATGGAAATGCGGCATTACCAGACCCAGCGCTTCCTCATGGGTGTCCAGCAGGCCGCTGAAAAGAAAAAGGGGGACGTCGTTAACTCGCTGGCGATTCCGATTTCTCCGATTCGAGATGGCCAGCGAGAAATGGTTGATGATCAATTGATCACCCGTTTCCTGATGTCCGAGCGGGCGAAGGAAGAAGGCATGATCGTAAGCGATGCGATGGTCAACGATTATATTGACATGCTCTCGGGAGCGGTTGGATTCAGTGAACGTGATCTCAACGAAATCAATGACACGGTCAACAACCGGTATTGTTCGGTCACATCGGTCCGGGAGCAGCTAAAAACCGAATTGCTGGCCAACCAGATGCAACTCTGCTGTATGACCGCGGTACCCATTATCCCCAATCCCGTTGAATCAATCGAATTCTATGGTCGAACCATGGAACAGATTGAATGTGAAGTCCTTCCGATTGAAGTTGAGAAATACGTCGGCAAAGTTGAAGGAACTCCCTCCGCTGCCGAAATCAAGAAGCTGTACGAACAGGGTAAATATGAATTTCCCGATCCAACCGGCCAACGTCCTGGTTTCAAGATCGGTAGAAAACTCAACTTGCAGTACTTGATCGCAGACTACCAGACGTTTCTTCAAAACGAGATGAACAAACTCTCCGATGAAGACGTCCAAACAGAATATGAGCGTCTGATCGCGGAAAAAAATGAACTCGTCCTTGAGCCGCTGCCTGTCGATGACGGATCAATTCAAATTGACAGTCCACCGCCCGGAAACAACGATGTAACGCCCCCACCGACGGGCGAGGGTCAAGAGATTGATCCCTCAAAAACCGGTGGTAACCCGGACGATGTCACCCCGCCTCCCGGCGTCGAAGGCGGGGCGGATGCTCCTGCCGCAGCTGGCAACGAAAGCCAATCTGGTGCAGTGAAACCCGAAGGAGACAAGTCGGAGGACGACAAAACCCAGGGCGAAAGCGAAGACAGCAGGGCTGCTAAAGACGAAACTCAAGGTAATGATGACCAATCGTTCAACGTTCGTGCCTCGGGGCTTCAATTTGTGTCCACAGCCTTGCAGGAGTCTGGTGCCCAGGACCCCCAGCCAGCCGGGGGAGAAACAGGCGATACGAAAAAGCCTGATCCTGCCGATGGCTCAGCCGTACCTGCCGCGGCTTCGCAGGAAAATGAAAATCAGACCACGGAATCGGACAAGCCGGAATCCGCGGATGCTTCTCCGCCTGTCAATGCAGTCCAGGAGCCCGGTGCAACTGGCGAATCGACAGAGACACAACCGCTTGACGCATTATCCGGGGCGAAACAGGACGAGGGTGTTTCGGTCACAGGCGATCCCGTTGCAGAAGAGGGCCAGGCGGAACCCAAGCCGGTGGATCGAACCCCCAAGCCTCTGAAGGATGTCGTGGAAGATGTGAAGCGTTCGATGTGTGAAGAAGCCACGAACAAGGCGATGAACGAAGCCTTGACCAAGGCCAGTGTGATGGTTCAGGATCACTTCGAAAAACGACTCCGTTGGGAGTTTGACAACGAAAAAAAGAACATCAAGGAGCCCGAGCCCCTGGATTACGAGGCGCTAGCGAAATCCTATAACCTGATCGCCCGGGAAACCGGATTGGTCGACGACCTCGAAATTGCGAATGATCCGATTGGCCAGGTTCGCGTTTTTATGAACGTGATGATGCAAGGAAGACAGACCCCGCAGTTGATTCCGGTTGGGCAACTGGTGTTTAACGGGTTCAGTGACCTGAATCTTTACGCCTCACAAACCGTCAATGACAACTGGGGCAGCAAGTCTGGATACCTGTTCTGGGCGTCCAAGAAAACGGAAACGCGGATCCCGACCCTGGAAGAGGCTGAGCCGCAAATTATCAAGTTCTGGAAAAAACAGAAGGCCCTGGAACTTGCGTTGGCGGAAGCGGAATCGATCAAGACCAAGGTTAATGACGCCAGTGGCAAGAAAATGAGTGAGCTTTATTCCGAGCGGGTTTTCCAAACCGGGGCCTTTACCTGGTTCAGCAATTTTGGATCGACTCGTTATTCCACCCCGATTGGTGTTAATGCGGCCGGCGAAGAATTCATGAAGACGGCGTTTTCCCTTCCCATCCTCAAATCAGGTGTTGCCGCAAATGAGCCCCGGGATACGGTTTATGTGATTCAGTCGATGTCCGAATCCAAGAGCGTGGAAGAAATTGGAATGGATTATCTTGAAAATCAATTCTTTAAGTTCAAACGCATCCCCAACGAGGTTCAACGGGTTTCGCAATTGTATTTCCAGGAGTTCAATCTTAAATGGAACCAGGAGTTTCAGGATACGATGGGATTGAAATTCATGGACCGTTAAGCCGGTGGCAGCCTCCGGAATCAGGTCGATTGCTCTCCCCGGACCGCTTCGAAAACAGTGGTTCTGGGGTTGGTGTGGGCCGCATGTAGCTGGCAGGCCTCATCGTACAAAAACTGCTGGCTGCGGAATTCGCCTTTCTTTTTTTTCCTGGCAACGGGCAGGTAATGACCATCGGTCTGTAACTCGGTCGCCCCGGCGCTGTCGTCAAAGTACGACTTGAGAATTCGCAGCAATCTCGATTTGCATTCCTTGTCTTCGATGGGGATCATCAATTCGACGCGGCGGTTGAGATTGCGCCCCATCCAGTCGGCACTGGAAATAAACAGGAGGTCATCTCCACCGTGGTGAAAGTGAAAAATCCGGGCATGTTCCAGCATTCGATCGACAACACTGATGACCTTGATGTTCTCGCTCAATCCCTTCATGCCGGGGACCAGGCAACAGATGCCGCGAACGTTCAGGCGGATCTTCACGCCTGCCTGCGAGGCATTGTACAACGCGTCGATGATTTCTTTGTCAACCAGCGAATTGACTTTTGCCGTGATCTGCCCGGCGCTTCCCCGCTCGGCACTTTCGGTTTCGATCTGGATCAATTCCAGCAACGACTCACGGAGATTAATGGGTGCTGCGGCAAGTTTCACCAGCGGTTGCGGGACCGACAGCCCGCTGATTGCGTTGAAAAAGTGAACGGCGTCCGTCCCCAGTTGTTCGTCGCAGGTAAACAAGCTGACGTCGCTGTACAGTCGGGCCGTTGATTCGTTGTAGTTTCCCGTTCCAAAGTGCATGTAGCGACGAATGCCAGCCGGTTCACGTCGCACGACGAGGCACATTTTGGCGTGGGTCTTCAACCCCAGCACGCCATAGATCACATCGACTCCAGCGTCTTCCAGTTGATGTGCCCAGCTGATGTTTCTGGCTTCGTCAAACCGCGCTTTGAGTTCAACAATGGCGGTAACATGCTTGCCTTCGGCAGCCGCCTGTTCGAGGGCTTTGACGACCTCACTGTCTCGGCTGGTTCGGTAGAGCGTTTGTTTGATCGCAATGACATCCGGATCATTGGCCGCCGCCTTGATCAGTTGAGTGACCGGTTCATAGGATTGATAGGGGTGATACAGCAGTCGATCACCGGCGGCGATGGTTTCGAATACATTCTGCGAGGGCGCGAATTCGGGTGACGGCTGAGGCGGCCAGGGGACGTCTTTGAGGTCCTTGAATCCCTGGATGCCAGCCAGCGCAAAGTAATCAGAAAGCGCCAGCGGGCAATTGATGCAATAGGTGTCGGCTGCCGAAACACCGATCGCTTCCTGCAGAAATGTCATCATTTCTGTACTTGTCGAGCCAGATACTTCCAGCCGGACGCATTGGCTGGTTCGTCGGGCTTCGAGCATTTCCTGCATGCCGGACAGCAAATCTGCACGCCCGTCCTCTTCCAGGCTGACGTCTCCGTTGCGCGTAACGCGGAGAGTGTGCCATTCGATAATTTCCTGCTCACCGAAAAATTCGTTCAGGAACATCCCGATGACGTCTTCGATCAGCATGTAGCGGTATCCGGTTTCACTCGGTAATGTCCAGAGCCGTGCAAGAGATTTTCCGAGTGGCAGGATCACGTAGCGATCCGTCTTTCGTTCGGCGACTTCTTCAACAGATGCTTCCACTTCAACGCGGGGACCGAGTTTGGCCGTCAGGTCGTTTTTCAGGCGGATACAGATGCACAATCGAGCGCCACCGAGGACGGGAAAGCTATCGGCGCTCTCGACCGCAATCGGTGCGATCGCGGACATGGTTTCCTGTTTGAAACGACGCAAGAGATGTTCTCGTTCCGCTTCGGTTGTATTCTCGGGGCTGACCCGCTGAATCCCGTACTGGGACAATTCCGGTTCAAGCTCGCTTAACAGGCATGCGGATTGAGTTTCGTACGCTTCGCGGACCACTTCCCGGATCTTCTCCAACTGTTGATCGGCAGTCCATCCCATGATGTCGATCATTCCGCTGTTGGAGCCGGATACCATCATCAGTCCGCCGACGCGAACCATGAAGAACTCGTCCAGGTTCGACGCGCTAATCGCCAGGAATTTGACGCGTTCCAACAGCGGATGTGAAACGCGGCTGGCTTGATCGAGAACGCGTTGGTTAAAGCCCAGCCAGCTAAGCTCACGGTTGAAGTAAACGGGTTTGATTTTTTTCATGGCGTGTTGCTAACGGTTTCCAAAAGTACTTCCTTTCCAAAAATGTCCTCAAACAACCCGCAAACCTGTCTGAGCTCCAGTTGTTCCATCGAAATGTCCGCGACATCGGGGGCGGAAAGCTCCAATCGATTCCCGCGTTGAACGCATTGGATATTCTTGATCCGCTGATTTCTCCCGACGTCCAGGGCTTTGGCCAGTCGCAATATCGCCGCCAGTTTTGACACGGCAACGCGTTCCTCCCGCTTTAGTTGCGAGTACCCGTCGTGGCGGGGCAGAGGGCTGGCGCCTCGGTGATACCGGGCGACCAGGGCAATCAGCTGGAGTTCCGTATTGCCAATTCCAAAAAACTCCGAATTGAGGATCAGGTACATGGAATGTTTGTGCTTTGATTTCGAGCTGATGAACGAACCAATCTCATGCAGCAGCGAGGCGAGTTCCAGGATCCCGCGAAACCGTTCCGGCAATTTATGCAGTGACTGGAGCTGATCAAACATCGAGCGTGCCAGTTTTGAAACATGGACGGCATGGTCTTCATTGAATTCAAACTTGTTTCCCAGTTGAATCGCCGATCTAACAATCTGGTTCTGAATGGTCTTGGACCAGCTACCCCCCTGGGCTATTTCCTTGATCAATCCATCGCGCATGTTCACGTTGGCGACCAGGAAGTTCCTGATTCCCAGTTCTTTGGCAAACAGCAATTGGGTCAGGAGCCCGGGGCCGAGTGACTTGGCGTCTGGCAGGCTCATGTGGTACTTGCTGGCCAAATGGTCGGGCGATTGCATCAGGATTTCGTCCGTAAACGATTCAAGTGCTTTCAGGTTGATTTCAACAAGTTGATCGCCGGCGGATTTTTCATTGATTTCATTGCAGGCGAACCGGACATCGCCCCCCATGGCGATAAAGTTATCCGGAGTCGGGTGGTTCGTGCTGGCCTTGAATTCTTCGATGGTCCACAGGATCTGGTTTTCCATCAATGATCGCGATTTCGCCAAAGGCGCGTCATAGAGCTCCAGCGTTTTTCGCAGTCGCAAACTCCCCAGGCGATACGTCCGCGAAAACAGAACATCGGTCTTGTCGAGAAGCAGAACTTCTGCGGTTCCGCCGCCGGCTTCGAATACGATTGACTGATCCGAAAAATGCTTGCCCTGTTTTTCAATAAAAGGCAAAATACCCAGGTACGTAACACGGTGCAGTTCGGCTTCGTCAAAGGGTTCAATTTCAAACCCGGTCGCCACAAAAATTCGGTCGATGAATGCAATCTGGTTCATTGCTTCGCGGACGCCGCTGGTGGCGATAACGCGAATTGAATCTCTGTCGACCACACCGTATTCATCCAGTTTTGCGCGATAGATTTCCAGTACGCGGACACAATCCTCGATCGTCTTTTTTTCGATGTAGCCTTTGGTAAACGAATCCTTACCGACGCTGACTGCCTGTGAAAACGATTCAAGGTTGCGAACCGCACTTGTTTCCCGGTTGATCTCTGCAATCTGCATGCGCAACGACGAGGCGCCAATGTCGATTACCGCAACCATTCGAGGCGCGGGAAGCAGGCGTTGGTCTGTACTGGTAATAACAGGATCTCGATTCATTTGTCTGAGAAGTAACCGCCGTATATGTGTTTTCTGTAGATCAATACAGGATCCCGGGGCGATGGCTTATTATCCCTTGTCCATTTCGTCCACCAGCTGTTTTGCCAACGCCGCGGCCCCCAGGACGCCTGCGTCGTCTCCCAGTTCAGCTTCCTTGATTTTGAAAACATCCCTGAGTGTGGGAAGAACCCGTTTCTTGGCCAGCTTTTCGATCGTCGGCAACATCACGTCCGGCATGGCCTCGATAAGTCCACCGCCGAATACGATGATATCGGGAGCCAGCAGGTGAACGACCGTCACAACGGACAAGGCGAGGTGCACGCAGGCATGTTCGATGATTTCCAGAACCGCCTTGTCACCATTGGCGACCGATTCTGCAAGTGCCCCGCTGCGAATACTCGAAAGGTTGGTTCCCCCGTTGTGCAGAAGGTACGGTGCCTGACCACGATAAGCCGCCTGTGCCGCATCACTGGCGATGGCAAGTCGCGAGGCAACGGACTCAAGCGTGCCGGAATTTCCGGCGCCATCCAGCGGTCCGTAGGGAAGCAACGGAATATGGCCGATCTCCATGCAAGTGCAGTTGGTGCCGCGGAATAATTTGCCTTCGTAAACGCAGCCACCTCCGATTCCGGTCCCGGGAAAAATCCCGAATACGCATCGGGCTCCCTTGCCGGCACCAAACTTGTATTCACCAAATACACCTGCATCGACATCGTTGGCGATCGCGACAGGGAATCCAAATTCGGATTCGATCGCGTCCGCAATCGGCACATCGTGCCAGCCAAGATTCGGTGCCGTCCGGATACGTCGCTTCTTGAGGTCGAGCGGACCTGGGCACCCAATTCCCAGTCCCCGAACTTGTTCCTTGCTGATTTTCGCATCTTCCATTGCTTCGGCAATCACAGTATTGATCCGTTTAAGCCCGGATTCCATTCCGTCGCGGCCTTTGGTTTTTTTTCTGGCTCGACCGACGGGTTCGAAGTCATGGTTGAATACGGTCGCCAGCATCTTTGTCCCACCCAAATCGAATCCGATCCAGTGCGTGCCTGTCCTGTCGATGTTCCGAATATTGCTCATGGAGGAAACGTCCCGGTTTTTTATGGAATGCCAAAGCTGAATGATGAACTTGCCCGTCGATTATTTTGCGTTTTGCAGCTCGATATCTTTTTCGTTGACGGATTGTCCTGACTCCACCTGCGATTGTGCCGGAAAATGGAACCTTTGCAGTCGATCGTTGTAAGAGTCCACGACGTGGAAAGCACCCAGTGAGTCGCGACACATTGACCACGGTTGATGCAACTGGCCGATTTCCCGACCCGCCGAACCCCAGCTTCCGAGCGATTTTCCCTCAAGCGTGAACTTCTGGATTCGATGGTTGCCAAACTCGCAGATGTAAATGTGCCCTTCGCCGTCCAAAATCAGCTCATAAGGATAACTCAATTCGCCGAGTTCCGAACCTGGATGGCCCCAAGTCCTCAAAAATTCGGGTTGGTTGCCGGAAACATCAAATACCTGGATTCGCCCGTTGCTGGCATCGGCGACCCACAGTTGATCAAGTTCGTCCATGACCATCCCTTGGGGACGTTGAAACTGTCCAGGCCCGTCACCATGTTCTCCCCACTGATACACAAATTCTCCCGCCGATGTGAATTTCTGAATTCGATCGTAATCACCGTACTCCGAAATATAGATGTTGCCTTTGGAATCCTGCACCGCATCGGTCAGAAATCCGAACTCGCCTGGTCCCCGCCCGTTGACTCCACCAATGGTTCGCTCTTCGATTGGTTCACCTTCGAGTGTATAGCACAGCAGGCGAAAATAGTGTGTGTCGCAAACCAACAAAAATCCGTCCTGGCTGATGGAAAGCCCGCACGGCTTGCCCTGTTTGTTTTGAGGCGTGCGCCACGAACGTATAAAATTGCCATCGCGATCAAAAACCTGGATTCGGGCCGTTTTGTCGACAACATACAATCGGTCCTGGTCGTCAATCGTTATTGCGCGTGGTGTAATGAACCGGCCGTCGTCCAGTCCCCGTCGACCCCAGGCAACGACGTTCTCAGACGAAACAGGATCCTGTCCAACGCAGCCGAACAATGGAAGAAGGAGTGTGAAGCTAATCAGAAGGAACTTGGTGTAATTCAAACCGGCAGGTGCTCTCAAAGTTGGCGTTCCAATTGTCGAAGGAATGATCGCCGAAACGGGGCCAATGGGACCAGCTACTTGACCGTTTTGGTTTACCAGCGATATAGTATTTTAGCGTGGTCAGGCCGATTTTGCACGGAGGTCCTGTCCGTTTGGCGGTTAAACACCCCTCTTTTGATTTCAAAATCGACCTTCGATAACAATCCTAATGCCAGCCGTCATCATTGACCTCAAAAGTGCAGAAGATCCTCGCGATGTTGTGCACCGGGCCGTCGAAGCTTTGTCGGCAGGAAAAGTCATCGCGATCCCGACCGAAACCGTGTATGGGCTGGCTGCCAGCGCTTTGCATCCGGCCGCAATCGAAAGACTGGTTGAGATCAAAGGTCGCTCGGCTGACAAGCCGCTTGCGTTTGCTGTCAAAAGTCTCGACGATGCGCTCGATTATGTGCCCAATATGTCGGTACTCGCGCGTCGCGTTGCGCGCCGAAGTTGGCCCGGTCCGATTACGTTGGTCCTGGATGCGGATCACCCTGACAGCGTGATTCATCGGCTGCACGAATCGGTCAAACAGGCGACGATTCCCAGCGGTACTGTTGGGTTGAGGGTCCCGGCGCATGAGTTGACATTGCAGATCATGCGATTGTGTGCTGGCCCGATTGTGTTGACCAGCGCGAATCTCTCCGGCGGGCCAGAAGCGGTTGACGGAAAGCAGGTTGCCGAAATCCTGGGCGATCGAATCGATTTGATCGTCGACGACGGGCCGACAAAATTTGGCAAACCTTCGTCTGTCGTGCGAATCCGCAAAAATGAGTTGACGGTTCTGAGAGAAGGTCTCGTCGACGAAGCTACCATCAAGCGGTTAACCAACTTCATTGCGTTGGTGGTTTGCACTGGAAACACCTGCCGTAGCCCGATGGGGGAAGGTTTACTGGAAAAACGAATTGCCGAGAGACTGGGATGCCCGGTCGAATCGCTGGACCAAAAAGGAGTCGCGGTCATCTCGGCAGGAATCGCTGCGATGCCAGGTTCTCCCGCGGCTTCCCAGGCGGTTGAGGTCATGAACGAGATGGGAGTGGACATTACCGATCACACCAGTCAGCCGATCACCGGGCGGTTGGCACAGTTCGCGGATATTATTTTGACGATGACCAACGGACATCGACAGGCATTGATTTCGCACTGGCCGACGTTGGAGACACGAACCAAAACGGTCCGCCGTGACGGTGCCGACGTGAGTGACCCGATCGGTTGCTCGATTGATGTATATCAGAACACGGCGCGACAAATTGACGAACAATTAGCCGAATGGGTCAAAGAGTTTGACCTTTCCCAGTTCGAAGAATAAACGAACAGATTCAGGATTGTTTCCAATGAAGATTTCCATCGGTAGTGATCATCGCGGGTTGGTACAGCGAAAATTCGCCGCTCAGGCAATCGAAGCGCTGGGCCATGACGTCGATGACCAGGGAACATTCACCGACGAGGCCTGCGATTATCCTGACATCGCGGAACTGGTCTGTGATCAGGTTGCCAAAGGACAATCGGACCGGGGGATTCTTGTCTGTGGCACTGGAATCGGCATGTCAATCGCTGCCAACAAGATTGATGGTATCCGGGCTGCTCTGTGTTGCGACATTCCCTCGGCAAAGCTCAGTCGCCAGCACAATAATGCCAATGTGCTTTGCCTGCCGGGTGATCATCTTGACGAAATCCAATTCAAAGCAATGGTGACCGCCTGGTTGACTACTGAGTTTGAAGGCGGGCGGCACCAGCGCCGGGTGGACAAGATGATGCAGTTGGAAGCGAAGGCGAATACCCCGACCTGAGTTCAGGCCTGGACGTGGCGTGAAGCACCCACCATGGCCCTGCAGATGGAGTGAGAGGCGAAGCCCGACGAGTTCGTTCGAAGAACTTCGGGATTGCATGGGTGTTGTCACATCAGGACGAAACGACTTGTCTTGAAACAGCAGTCAACCGGATGTCCTTGTACATATCCGCATGATAACGGCGGAATCCGTGAGGTGAAGGAGAATGGTGGGCCGACTCATCCGCCAGGAAACCAGTTCAATTCGTGGATTATCGCTTGACGGGAATTGCATCCCGGCCCGGGACGTGTCATTCTGCGGGGATGACTAACCGAAACTGCAGCTTTTGCGGTTGGGACAGATCCTTTTTTTCGACGGGAATCAAGAGTCAAAAGAGAACAGATGAAATATCTCGGTACGGTGGCCACGGTTGGTGTTTTTATCCTTGCTTATTTTGGAACAGGCGTCCTGGCACAGGAGGCGCGTCCAGACTGGTTGCTGGACAACTCGTCCATGATTGCCGCGTTTGGCCAGCCCGATCCTGGCCAACCAATATTCGAACTGCAAAACGGTTTGACAAAACGAACATTTCTGATCAAGTCGTCCGTGGCCGCTACAATCGGGCTGGAAAACATGGCCGACGACCAGCCGATTTTGCGCGCCGTTAAACCAGAAGCTCAGATTACGGTCAACGGAATCAAATATGATATCGGTGGCTTGGCCGGTCAGCCGAATCACGCGTATTTGCGAGATGAATGGCTTGAGGCCATGAAACCGTCGCCGGGGGCGATGCAGTTTGTCGGACTGAAAGTGGGCAAGACTGAAGCGCGGTTTGGATGGAAGCAGGTCAGACACCACGCGCCAGCAGTCAATTGGCCTCCGCCTGGCATCCGGGTAACGATGGAGTTCCAGCCGTCGGTCGACGGGCTCGAACCTACTGAACCGGGATTTCGCATTTTTGTCCACTACGAACTGTACGATGGCCTGCCAGTATTTTGCAAATGGCTGACCGTTGAGAATCGTTCCGACCAGGCGATCGTCATCGACCAATTCGCCAGCGAGTTGCTGGCGGTTGTTGAACACGACAGTCGTGTCGAATTCCGTGAGGGCGTTGATTATCCTGAACCGCAGACGATTCACGTCGAAACTGATTTTGCTTTTGGCGGATTCACTTACGAGAACGCCAACCGCCACGTCGTACATTGGCGAACGGATCCGGAATACCAGACGCAAGTCAATTATCAACGTCAAACGCCATGTTTGCTGGTTGTCGAGCCGACCTACGGGCCGGATCAATCGCTCAAACCGGGTAAATCATTTACCAGTTGCCGTTCATTTGAGCTGGTATACGACAGCACAGAGAGGGAGCGACGAAGTTTATCGTTACGGAGAATGTACCGGACGATTGCACCCTGGGTAACCGAGAATCCGTTGATGCATCACATGCGTGTGGCGACACCGACCGCTTTTCGTCAGGCAATTGACGATGCTGCTGCGGTGGGATTTGAGATGGTCATCCTCAGTTTTGGAAGTGGTTTTAACATTGAGGATGATTCACCGGAATACGAGCGGCAGTGGCGAGAGATCGCAAAATACGCGGCTGAAAAGGGCGTCGAAATCGGATGCTACTCGCTGCTTTCGAGTCGCAAGGTGGGGGACGGGAATGCGATTGTTTCGCCTCCCGGACAAAAGCCGACTCACGGAAACTGTCCCGCACTTACCAGCGAGTGGGGGCAGAAGTACTATCAGCGGCTTTACCAGTTCTTCGAACAGTCGGGGTTCACGCTGCTCGAACACGACGGTCCCTATCCTGGCGACGTTGACATAACCGAGCGCTTGCCGCTGCAAAAAGGGGAGTTGGATTCCCGCTGGGTCCAGGCCGGGATTGCAAGCGGGTTTTATCAATGGTGCCGCGGTCGCGGAATTTATGTCAATGCGCCCGATTACTACTACCTGAACGGGACCAATAAGTGCGGAATGGGTTACCGGGAAGTGAACTGGTCTCTTCCTCGGGAGATGCAGGTACTTCACACGCGTCAAAATATATTTGATGGTACGTGGTACAAGACTCCTTCGATGGGATGGATGTTTGTTCCACTTTCGAATTACCATGGGGGAGGAGCGGCAGCGACCGTCGAACCGCTTCATGAACATCTGGATCACTATCAACAGATGTTGGATTCCAATCTTGGTTTGGGGGTGCAAGCCTGTTATCGCGGACCGCGGTTGTTTGATTCGGATGAAACACGTCAAATGGTTAAATCCAGAGTCGATTGGTTCAAGCAATATCGGTCGATTCTGGAAAGCGACGTGATCCATGGTCGTCGTCCCGATGGTCGCGACCTGGACTGGATGTTGCACGTGAATCCCCGACTCGACCATAAGGGAATGTTGGTCGTTTACAATCCAACCGCCAACCATGTTGCGAAGTCGATACGCGTCAATCTCTACTACACTGGGCTGACCGACGTCGCGTCAGTAAAAGGGGGGGACGGTGGCCAGGTAACGCTCAAACTGGATCGCGCGTATTTCGTTGAAATGCCGGTAGCGGTGCCGGCCAATGGAATGAGCTGGTACGTAATTGAATGACACCGATCACGCAACTCGATTCGTGGACCCAACTCGATTCTTTTTTTTGCCATTCGTCAGGACCGATATGGATACAGCCACACAATCGCCAGCTCAAAGCCGTGAATCCCAGGTGCTTCAACCGACTGGGCGTTCAGAGAGAATCCGCTCACTCGATGTACTCCGCGGATTTGCATTGCTGGGGATCCTGTCGGTCAATATTCAGAGTTTCTCCATGCCGGATTCTGCCTACCTGAATCCGATGTCATACGGCGACTTCACTGGCGTGAACCATGCCGTCTGGTGGATGACCCACTTCCTGTTTGATTCCAAGATGATGGCATTATTCTCAATGTTGTTTGGTGCTGGAATCGTGTTGATGAGTGAACGGGCGACCAATCAGTGCGGCAGCGTTATCGGATTGCACTACCGGCGGATGTTCTGGCTGTTGGTGTTTGGTTTGATACATGCATACTTGCTTTGGCATGGAGATATTTTGGTCTCGTATGCGCTATGTGGAATGGTGGTTTTCTGGCTGCGCAATCTAAAACCAAAATGGCTGATTTTGATCGCAGTGGTGTTGTTAATGGTTTCGTCCGGATTTTTTTTGATGACCGGACTGACGGCCGGGGCATTTCCAGACGAGCCATCGGTTGTGCAGATGCGAACGGATTTGGCGCGGGACTGGCACCCGAGTCAGGAACGCGTGGAGGAGATCCTGGCAACGTATCGGGGTACCTGGATGGAGCAAATGCGGTTGCGGGCCATCGCCGCAATTGGAGCCCAGACGTTTTTGTTTGCCATTTTCACATTCTGGCGCGTCAGCGGATTGATGCTGGTCGGAATGGCGTTGTTCAAGCTGGGAGTATTTCAGGCAAAGCGATCGATTGGGTTCTATTGGATCGGCGCGCTTGCCGGATTGTTGATTGGTTATTCGCTGGTCCTGTGTGGAATTCAGCGAAATTTGCAGTCTGAGTTTGAAGGCATTCAATCGCTGTTCGTCGATTCGCAATTTAATTACTGGGGCAGTCTTTTGGTTTGCCTTGGCTATACTTGTCTGGTGATGTTGCTATGCAAGTCGAAATGGCTGGGGTGGATCAAGACTTCATTGCAGTCCGTCGGACAGATGGCGTTGACGAATTACCTGTTGCAAACGATCGTGTGTACATTGCTGTTTTATGGACACGGGCTCGGCTGGTACGGCTATCTGGAACGTTGGGAGCAACTGGTGGTCGTCGTGGTCATCTGGGTTGCCCAGATGTCGTTATCGCCAATCTGGTTGTCGAGATTCCGTTATGGTCCGTTTGAATGGTTGTGGCGGTCACTGGCGTATTGGAAATTGCAACCAATGTCATACCGCGAGCAGCTCGATCGAACTCAATTGAGTTAAATCCGTAGAATCACCTGCCAGCCTGAACCGACCGGTAGCCAAACCGAAACTGGTTTTGCACAATGTTTTGGTTCTTTCATTTCGTAGCCGACACGAATTTCCATGCTTTTATTCCAATGTTCACGCCGCACCTGTTTTCGGTTGCCACCCTTCGCTCGGTGGCTTCCGATTCTGATTGGGTTGTGTTTTGTTGTATCGCTGATTCCAGGGTGTCAAAAAACGCCTGATTCGAGGGATGAACCGGTCGATGTGCAAATCGATATACCCGATCCGTTGTGCGTACTTGTCGTGGGTGATTCGGAATTGGGTCAGCGGGTTGCTCGTCAATGGTCGGCGCGACGCGACGGAAAGCTGACCGTGATCGATCAGTCCATCGCCGAATTCGAGACCGGTGAGTTTGTGTTGCCGGAAAGTGTTGACGTTGTCATCTACCCCCCATCGATGATGGGAGAGCTGGTTGCGCGGGGGCGGTTGAGAATGATATCGAATGATTTCTTGGGGGCTGACGGCTACAACAAAATCGGACTGTTGCGGCATTTTCGGACCTCGATCGTAAGGCACCGAAATGAATCCTGGGCCGTTCCCCTTGGAAGTCCCAATTTTGCAATGCTGACCAATCGAAAACTCTTCCAAACGATCTCGCCGCCGGAAACCTGGGATGAGGTCGATCGGACGTTGGCAAAAGTTGCGGCGGCTATTGAGGCGGACCCGGCAAACCAGAAGCTGGAACCAAAAGTTGACATGCCGCTGGCGAAAGGTTGGGCGGTCCAGACGTTCCTGGCGCGCGTGGCTCCCGCGATTTGTTACCGAGGCAAGCTCTCGACGGTATTTGACCGTTCAACGATCCACCCACTGATTTCCGAACCTCCGTTTGTGGAGGCGCTGGATCAATTGAGGGAAATCGCCAGTCAACGGTCAGCCGAACTGGATCCACCCGGCGTGTTTGAATTGGCAAATACGGGCCAGTCGGCGATTGCGTTGTCGTGGCCGGCGTTGGGTTTCGCTTCCGCTTCGGGGAGTGCTGAGATCGACGAACGCGTGCTTGATTCAAAACCGGGCGAAGAAGCCGGTGAGTTCGAGTCCACCCAGGATACGATAAAAATCCAGTCACTCCCGGGAATGGATCAATGGTATGACCAAAAAGCGGGGATCTGGATCAAGCGAACGAAGGACGACGATCTTCGCGTCGACCTGATTGGGTTTTCCGGTTTGGTCGCATCCGTGGCATCGACCTGCCCCAACGAACGATCAGCTTGGGATTTTCTCCAGTGGCTGCCGAGCAAGGAAATCAGCAAATTGACAATGGTCGAATCGTCCCGGGTGGGGCCATTTCGAGCAAGCCATCTGGGCGACATGGGCCGCTGGACGGGTGATTCGGTTTCTGAGGATGTCGCATTCGAATACGGAGACGTTGTTTCGGCTAACCATGAACGAAGTTTGGCACTCATGTTTCCGCGGATTCCAGGTTACTCGCGTTACCTTGACGCTCTGGATATTGCCGTTCGATCGGCGATTTCAGGTGAGCAAACGTCCGAAGAGGCCTTGAAGACTGCGGTTGAAGCCTGGGACGAGATCACCAATGAGTTGGGTCGTGACCGGCAGTCCAGCGAATTGCGAAAAGAAACCGGGTTCTAGAGGGTGGCCTGTATTGGTTGTTTGAACGGGAAAATGGAACGCCGCGGTTCGGCTTGGAAAAAATGTCACCGGGGATTCGGATCAACCGTCAAGCTTGAGTGTTTGGGCCGGCAACTTTTTGGCGAATTCCAAGCGGTTGCCCTTCTCTTTTCACCGGAACTGGAATATTCTTATCCCTGCGGTTATTTGCTTGACCGCTGATTCGCACTTTGCGAACGCTGTTGGACGATGGATGGTTCGGTGTGAGACATTGGGTGTCATGCTGGGATTATCTTTATCGGCGGGTATTACCGACGTTGAGTCACTCCAGATACTCGCTTGTTTAACCCACAATTTCGGGGTTCAGCTCATTTAATGGGATGGATGACCGGCTCCAACAGCAGACATTGAACCGAACGCGTCTCTCGCATACCCACTTTGGTTAGGTGGCCGTCATTGCACGAGACTCTGCGGATTTTTGAAAAGCCAGAATCAGACGATTTGCTTTGATGGAAATTCGCTAGGTATCAAAGGGGCAACCGCTCCTACTTTGGCTTCGAACAAGACGCCAAAGACGTGCAGTAATGACAACTTAATTGAATGGTTTTCCAAATGTCGAATGATGTTTCCGGTACCTCTACGGGCGTAGAGACCGATCAAAATGACTCCGTCGAGACCGGGTCCGCTGTAGTTCCAGTTGTTTCGAATGATGAGACAACGTCCGCGACACGAGTCCCGGTTGAATTTGTCGTTCACGGGCAGGACGATTTTGTCGCCGAAACCGCGGGACCGGAATTGGTCGTATCACTGACGGTTGATCCAGCCGAAGAGGTCGCGATTTTGCTGGGGGAAAAGGCGCCACCCGTTTCCCGTATGATTCCGGTGCAAATCGAAACCGAATCCATGAAAAACGCCCCGGCCGACGCCAAAACTTCGGTCGTGGTCAAATCCGTGGAACCCGGATCCGTGGAATCCATGGAAACGACTGGTTTGGATTCGGCGGCCGAAACCCCGAATGTCGAAGAAGCCGTTCCAGACCTCGACGTGGATCCATTTGAGGAGATCGAGTCGAACGAATTCATGGAGATGGGTCTGAGCCCCGGTGTCATGGAAGCGATCGGTTCTGCGGGTTATCAAACACCGTCCCCGATTCAGTCCGAGGCGGTGCCCTACATCTTGGCCGGGCGAGACCTGATGGGACAAGCGGAGACGGGATCGGGCAAGACGGCTGCTTTCGCGTGGCCATTGCTTTCGAAGATCGACACAGATCTACCCAAGCCTCAGGTCCTGGTCCTGGCGCCAACCCGGGAACTCGCCATCCAGGTGACTGCAGCTTTTGAAAAGTATGCTCGGGGTTTGAGGGGCTTTCGCGCCGTTACAATTTACGGCGGGCAAAGCTACGAAACTCAACTTCGCGCTCTTGGCCGGGGCGTTCAAGTTGTCGTGGGAACGCCCGGACGCGTGATGGACCATTTACGACGACACACGCTCGACCTTCGGAACCTGAAAACACTTGTGCTTGACGAAGCCGATGAGATGCTTCGGATGGGCTTTATTGACGATGTGGAATGGATTCTCGAACAGATTCCGGAGCAAAGGCAAATCCTGTCGTTTTCAGCGACACTACCGCCTCAAATTCAGCGGATTGCCAAGCAGTACCTGAAAGATCCGGCCCACGTGACGATCAAAAGCGAGACGGCGACGGCTGAATCAATCAATCAATTCTGTCTGTTCCTGCAGCCGCGCGAAAAACTGGAACGGCTGGTTAGAATTCTGGAAACCGAAGAAACAGAAGGCGTACTCGTTTTTGTCAAAACACGTAGCTCAACGATCATGGTCGCTGAAGGATTGATTCAGCGTGGAATAATCGCTTCGCCGCTTAACGGAGATATCCCGCAGAACCAACGTGAGCGAACGGTCAACCAGCTCAAATCAGGTCGAATCAAGGTTGTCGTTGCAACCGACGTGGCGGCTCGTGGATTGGATGTTGAACGAATCAGCCACGTGATCAACTACGATTTTCCGCATGATACCGAGGCCTACGTGCACCGCATCGGGCGGACCGGACGCGCGGGCCGGACCGGAAACGCAATTTTGTTCGTCGAGCCCAAGGAAAAAGGAAAATTGAGTCGGCTCCAGCACGCAACCAACCAGCGAATTGACCAGTTCAAGCAAAAGTCAATTGACGAAATCAACAAGGTTCGTATTGAAGATTTCAAGCAACGAATTGTCGCCGCAACGGAGGACAACCAGATCAAGTTCTTTACCAGCTTGATTGCCGAATTGAAAAATGACACCGGGCTGGCTTTCGACCAGATCGCGAGTGCTTTGGCCGTCCTGGCCCAGGGCGAAACGCCCTTGCTGCTCAAGGAGCTTGGCAACCAGAGATCGAATTGGAAAAAGGGCGACTCCGGGCAAGGCAGTGGTGGGCGTCAGCGCGGATCCATGACGACCTACCGCGTCGAAGTCGGTCGGGAGCATGGTGTTGGTCCAGGCAACATTGTTGGGGCGGTGACCAATGAAGCTAATTTGAACAACGGCGATATCGGGCGGATCAATATCTTCGATCGCTTCAGCACCATAGATCTTCCGTCAGATTTGTCCCAGGACTTGATCGACCACCTCAAGCATGTGCACGTCTCGGGTCAGCGGCTGGATCTATCCAAGTCGGATCAGACGTACGCCAAGTCAGGTGGGCGCAAATCAGGACCGAGCCATGGTAGGCCAGCACGGAGCGATGGCGGCAAGCGTTACGGTGATAAGAAGTTTGGCGAATCCAAGTTCGGCGACAAGAAATTCGGCGGAAAGAAATTCGGCGATAAGTCCTACGGTGACAAATCCTACGGCGGCAAGAAGCCAATTGATCGTCGAGATGAGGCGTTTGCTGAGAAAAAACCGTATGAGAAAAAGCCATCCGAATCGAAAGTGCATCAGAAAAAGTCTGACGGATCCCGTTCAGTCGAAAACAAGCCCTACGAAAACAAGCCGTTTGAAAGGAAGCCCTCAGAAAGCAGAATTGGGGACAAGAAACCGGGCAAACGGAAAAGCAATGCCAGTGGCCAACGTACCGAGTTGGGTGAGAAACGCGATCGTTTCGCTCGGGAAGAAGGAAGTCGTTTTGCCTCGGCCAGGCCGAAGTATTCGAAACCGAAGGCCAGGATCGTCCCCAAGACAAAAGCCGCCGAGCGAACGAAAGCGAAACGAAAACCGGGAGCCAAGCCTTCCGGGCCAATGAAAAAGTATGTCAAGATTCGGTCGGCGAAATAGGCTGCATCGCCGCGAGGTCCGGGTCGAAGGCGGGAGCCTGAGACCGACCGAGACCAGGTCACCCGTTACCGGCAATCGATTCGTGAAACCGTGAATTAAAAGTTCAGTTTTACAAACGGTGTTCTCGGGTACTGCAGGATGAAACTTGTTCATTTTTTGTGACTCGTCTCGGATTGGCCTGGTTTCCAATCCCCAGACTGATTGGATTTGGTGCTGGCGCGGTCGACCTCATGGCAGTTTTTTTGACCAGAGGATGCCGTCATGTAACGACAATCCGCAACGCATCGCCGTGACCTCGAAATTCGATTTCCATTGTCCGGGCACCGAACGCCAAGACTGCCCGTTTGCCGTCCGATTCTGATCCCGATTTCCAGAAATATTGGCCCCCCAGCACGCGCGTCACTGATCCGTGGTTGCCAGAAACGGGTCCCTGATATTCGAGATAGGAAATGCGGTGATTGGCAAGCTCCACGGCTGAAATGGACTTTCCCGGTTCCGGCATTTCTTGGAGTGCCCACGTCAAAAGGCTGGATTCAGTCTCCAGCATCAAGTCCCAATGGTCATCGCGCGGGTGATCGAGCGGGAATTGGTGAAAAAGCACCACGAAACGGCGGCAGGCATCCGGGTCAATTGGCGGGTTCATGGTTTTTGCTGTCGACACGGATTGAATCAGGCGAATTGAACGAATGGGGGTTAACGGGGTACGATCAAGACGTCAGCGATTGGTGCTGAGTCCAATGTCTTTCAAGATAAAGCGATGGAAGCGACTACTGCCACAGAATCGAAATTCGTTTTACCGAACGTTCGGCCAATCAGCATTGGCAACGTTACGGTCGATCCTCCCATTTTACAAGCTCCGATGGCCGGGTTCACCAATTATGCGTTTCGGCAAATCGTTCGCGAATATGGTGGGCCTGGACTGCTTGCGACCGAAATGGTCAATGCGCGTGGATTTGTGTGGTTGGACGAGAACACTCCCGAGCACCCGGACCGGTTATGGGGTGTGCCCGAAGAACCGCGTCCGCTTGCAGTACAGATTTGGGACAATCAACCGGAGACGATGGCGAAGGTCGGACGTCGGTTGGTGGAGGACTATCATGTCAGTATCGTCGACATCAATTTTGGCTGCCCGGTGAAACAAGTGACTGAGAAGGCAAAAAGTGGCAGTTACCTGCTCCGCACGCCCGACAAAATGGGCGACATCATCTCAGAGGTCGTCAAAGCATGTGCACCCACCCCGGTCACAGCAAAAATCCGGTTGGGCTGTACGCGCGACAACATCAACGCCATCGATGTGGCACAGGTCGTCGAGGGCGCGGGAGCGGCGGCATTGACAGTTCACGGCAGGACTGCCCAAGACATGTTCAAGGGCCATTCGGACTGGGACCGGATTTCGTCGATCAAACCTTACCTGAAGAAAATTCCGTTGATTGGAAATGGCGACCTCGACAGCCCGGAAAAGGTCTTGCACGCATTCAAGAGCTTTGATGTCGATGGCGTCATGATCGCCCGAGCATGTTTGGGAAGACCCTGGCTATTTGCACAATGTAAATCTGCGCTACTCGGTGAGTCGGTTCCTCCGGATCCAACACTCGAAGAGCAACGGGCATGTTTGCTTCATCATTTCGATTTGATCGTTGAGCGGTTTGGCGAAGCGAAAGGCGCTCAGTTGATGCGGCGATACGCTTGTTGTTACGCGCAAGGCCGCTTTGGAGCCCGCCACTTTCGCACCCATGTGGCAAAAGTCAGTACCGCAAGTGAGTTTTACTCGGTGGTCGAAGAATATTTTCCACGTGATCCGAATGAAGGTTTGGCCGACCCGAGCGCGTAGGGAAATTTGTGAAGTAGGTTTTGTAATGGAAAGTCTGGCCAGACGATAACGCGATCGATCACGGAAAGTCAGAACCTGGTAACTGGTAGCCCCCAGCCGTTTTTGCTGTCGTATTTTTCGCCTGGATTGGCGTGGCAAGAAATTAATAACTCAAGTTGAAAACATGACCAACTCGACGAATTCGAATCTTCAGCCCAATGACATTGCATTTGGTCTATTTAACGAAGCCTCGGAACACCCCAGGCAGTACGGGATTCGCGAACTGAAAATCGGCGAATCAAAGGTGCTCGATTTTGCGGTTGGCCGCGTCGGCACACTCGAAGCCGGCGTGATTCTCAGTCAAATTTGTATGGGTGGACTCGGTCAGATTGAATTGGCAAAACCGGTCGTTGGTTTGGGATTGCCACGAGTCGTCGTGTTCACCGAATCTCCGCTGCTGGCATGTATTGGATCCCAGTACGCTGGTTGGCCCATCTCCCAGGGAGAATTTTTCGCGATGGGGAGTGGCCCGATGCGAATGCCGCGTGGCAAAGAGGAGATTCTCAACCGGTACGATCTGCATCGTCCCTCCCGGCACGCGGTCGGAGTCCTGGAATCCAATGAGATCCCCGGCGAAGGTGTTATCCAGTTGATCGCCGCGGACTGCGGCGTCGATCCATCGGATGTTTGCTTATGCGTTGCCCGTACCGCCAGCTGGCCCGGTGTTGTCCAGGTCGTCGCACGATCGGTCGAAGTGGCGATGCATAAACTGCATGAACTCAATTTCGACCTCAGCACGATTGTTTGCGGTGCAGGATCAGCGCCAATGCCTCCGATTGCCGTCGACGACATGACGGCGCTGGGCTGGACAAATGACGCCATTCTCTATGGTGCCAGGGTCGAGTTGGTGGTCGATACGACCGATGATGCGGTTGAGGAAATCGCTGAGCAAATTCCGAGCTGCAGCTCAACGGAGTTCGGAACGCCCTTTCTGGACATTTTTAACAAATATGGCCAGGATTTTTACAAGATCGACAAAATGTTGTTTAGCCCGGCCGAGATCGTGATCACCAACCAGGCGACGGGTCGGGTTTTCCATGCCGGCGAAATAAGAAATGATGTCCTGAAACTGTCGTTCGGAATCGAATAAGCGATGCGAATTGCCGTTTTGTCCTCGCCTGGTGCCTGGCATTATCTCGACCTCAAGCGGGCAGCGGGGAGTGACCACGAAGTGTTCAGTTTCCGGTTTGAGGAACTTTCCGCAAGTATCGAACGGGAACGGGGTTTTAGCCTTAAGGCCGACTGTGTTGTCGTGAGGACGATGGCTTCCGGTTCGCTTCAACAGGTCGTTTTTCGAATGGACTTGCTCGGCCAGCTTGCCGCCTCCAAAACGCTGGTCTTGAATTCGCCTCGATCCATCGAGGCGGCCGTCGACAAATATCTTTCACTGGCGTTGTTGAACGAGGCTGGTGTCTCGGTCCCGGAGACTTGCGTCAGTCAGGAGGTAGACATTGCCCTGCAAGGGTTTGATCAGCTTGGCGGTGATGTCGTGGTCAAGCCGCTATTCGGAAGCATGGGAAGGGGGCTTGTTCGGCTTCAATCGCCGGTCAAAGCGAAGCAGTTATTTGAAGACCTGGTCGATTCCGGAAGCGTGGTTTATCAGCAGGAGTTTATTGACCATGGCGGGTCCGACATTCGGCTGCTCGTTCTCGGAGAAGAAGTCTTCGGGATGAAGCGAACCAACCCATTGAATTGGATCACCAACATCAGTCAGGGCGGTTTCGGCGAGCCATACAACCCAACTTCCCAAGAAATAGAACTGGCGATTCGTTCCGCCCGCGCCGTGGGAGCCCATTTCGCAGGTGTGGACTTGATGTACGAATCAATCACCGGGCGACAGGTGGTGCTCGAAGTGAACGCTGTTCCAGGTTGGAAAGCGATCAGCCAGGTTCTCGGTATCGACGTGGCGAAGATAGTCATTCAACAGATAGAGACATTGATTTCGGCAAGATGAGTTCTGGTCGCTGGCCTGAAGTTTCAATGGTTTCTCCAACACATGTTCACGGGAGACGGGCCCCAAGCTTGTGCGATCATATCTCCATCGTTCGTATACGGGGGCACATTGGCCCGCGAGCCGTTGGTCAAATTCGGCTGTCATCCGTGTACTTCCAACTTGCGACGCTCATGACAGGATCTCTTTGACCAGGTTCCCGCGCACATCGGTCAAGCGGTAGTCTCTACCTTGAAAGCGATAGGTCAGTAGTTTGTGGTTGAGCCCCAGTAGATGCATGATCGTTGCATTTAAGTCGTGCACTTCGACAGGGTTTTCCTCCACGTTGTAACTGAATTCGTCGGTTTGTCCGTAGCTAGTGCCCGGCCTGATTCCGCCCCCGGCGAGCCAGATCGAAAAATTTCTGGGATGGTGGTCGCGTCCGTAATTCGTCGGTGTCAGTTTGCCTTGACAGTAAACCGTTCGCCCGAATTCACCACCCCAGACAATCAGCGTATCATCCAGGAGTCCGCGTTGTTTGAGGTCCTTGACCAACGCGGCTGATGGCTGGTCGGTGTCCCGGCATTGTTTGCCTATATGGTCCGGGAGATTGTCATGATGGTCCCAGCCCATGTGAAACAGCTGGATGAAACGAACATCTCGTTCAGCCATGCGCCGGGCGAGCAAGCAGTTCCGTGCAAACGTTCCTGCTTGGCGAACGGAAGGTCCATACATTTCCAGGATATGCTCAGGCTCGTCGGATATGTCCGTCAGTTCGGGGACGGAAGCCTGCATTCGAAACGAAAGTTCGTACTGCGCGATTCGAGTCAGGATCTCGGGATCACCCACCTCGCGATGCTTGATCCGGTTCAATTCCTCAAGTCCATCGAGCATATTGCGCCGGAGATTCGTAGTGCAGCCTGGAGGGTTGTCGAGATACAACACTGGCTCCTTGCCGCCACGGAATTTGACGCCTTGATATTTTGTCGGCAGGAAACCACTGCCCCAGAGACGATCGTAAAGGGGCTGATTGGCCGTTCGTCCTGTTCCACGCGATACCATAACGACATACGCTGGCAGGTTCTCATTTTCGCTTCCCAATCCATACGCAACCCAGGCTCCAATACTGGGTCGGCCTGCGATCTGGAATCCGGTTTGGCAGAACGTAATGGCGGGGTCGTGGTTGATCGCATCGGTTTTCATCGACTTGATGACGCAAATCTCATCAGCAAGATCAGCGGTGTGAGGCAACAGATCGCTGATCCAGGTCCCGGAGTTGCCACGTTGCTTGAACTTGAAAATCGACGGCGCAATTGGAAACTGCTTTTGTCCGCTGGTCATCCCGGTTAACCGTTGCCCCATTCGTATGGAATCCGGGAGTTCCGTTTTCTGAATGTCGGCCAGGTTAGGCTTGTAGTCGAGTAATTCGATCTGGGAAGGTGCTCCGGACTGGAACAGGTAAATGACTCGTCTGCACTTGGCGGGAAAATGCGGCTTGGCCAATGTATCACTTGCCGCCTGGACGGGCCGCCGTGAAATGGCGTTCAGCGCCAGAGCACCAAGTCCGAGATTGGCATTTGCCAGAAACTGACGCCGGTTGAACTGCTGGACTTGTTTCAATGGGTACATTCAAAGGTTCCGTAATCGATTCACCAGGTCCGGTATATATATTTGGCGAAGTCAGTTGTTTTGAGGTTCAAGCCTTGTTCGCCAGTGGTGGGACGCGAATGTCCGCCAGTGCGACCACGAACCACACTGCGCAATGCAAATGTCCGGGTTAACGTCTATTGGCTCAGTTGAATCCGGATTATTTCTTGCAAGTATCCGATTATTCCTTGTTAATTGTCTCATCCAGGTTGAAGATCATGCTGCAGACGATTGAAATGGCAGCCAGCCTGACGGTTTCACGTGTCAAATCAACTTTTGACTCACCAACTTCAAGCAGCTGGGTTGCCGATTCTGGGGAGGATTCAAACGACCGAAGAAACTTCTCGTAGGAACTTCGCAGGACGGCCAACTCGGCATCACTTGGTCGACGTGCGGTAGCCCGACGAAATGCGAAACTGATCTGCTCATCGACATTGTCCGAAAGTTCCATGGAATTCTCTGCCAGTCGGCGCGAGGCTTCCACATAGGTTGTGTCATTGAGCAGGGCCAAGGCCTGCAGGGGCGTATTGGTTCGCGGTCGGGCGACCTGGCAGACTTCGCGACTGCCAGCGTCGAACGTCGTCATGGTCGGAGGTGGAACCGTTCGCTTGCGATAAATGTACAAGCTGCGGCGGTAAATGTTTTCATTCTTGTCCTGAACATAGGGCCCTTGTGATGCACCGCCGGCAAGCTCTCTCCAAAGTCCATCAGGTTGGTAAGGTTTTACCGAGGGTCCGCCAATCTTGCGATTCAAAAGTCCTGCCGCAGCCAGTGCGTTATCGCGGATCGCTTCCGATGACAATCGAAAACGGGGTCCCCGGGAAAGCCAGGCATTCCGAGGGTCGGATTCGTAGGTTTCGGGAGTTGCGCTCGACGATTGGCGATACGTTGAACTCATGACGATCAATTTTTGGAGTGCTTTCACGTCCCACCCGGATTCGACAAAATGCACAGCCAACCAGTCCAGTAAGTCTTGCTGGAGCGGTGCGGGACTCTGCACGCCAAAGTTTTCGGGTGTTTCGACCAGACCATTTCCAAAATAGTGTTGCCAGAACCGATTGACGGCAACACGGGCGGTCAGCGGGTTCCTGGCATCCACCAGCCATCGAGCAAGTCCCAAACGGTTACGGGGAAGTTCGGGATTGGGCTGCGGCAGAAAAGCGGGGATTCCCGGGCGTTCCTGTTTCGCAGGATCGGGTTGATCGTACTGGCCGCGGTTCAGCACAAAGGTCTCTCTTGGCTGGTCCAGTTCTTTCAAGATCATTGTGGTCGGAGTGTTTTTTTCAATTTCAATTCGACGCGACTTGAGCCCGGCCAGTTGGTTTTGTTTTTCAAAATAGTCTGCGTTAAAGCTGGCCCGAAACGCGTCGTCGCTGAGCTGTTTTTGTTCCTCATTTTGCTTGTCAGGGGAAATCGCGACAATGCTTCGAAGCGGCGACGAGTACAGTTGCTTGATTTCAGTAGCGGTCAGGGCCGCGTCGAAAACATGGATTCGAGAAATACGCCCAACGAAACGGGGTGTCGCATGTCGGAATCCGACCCAGGTTGGATGCTCCGTCAGTGTGGAGCCGGTAAGGGAGTTCTCGTTAATGTCCTGTTGGACCCGGTGGTCATTAAAAAAGACACTCAATCCTCCAGCTTTTCGACTACCATCGTAGGTCAGGCAAACGTGAGTCCATTTCCCAGACGGAATCCTTGAGGTGGTGGTGACTTTGATTGCGTTAACCGGCCATTGATGAATCAAGTGAACTTCCAGTCGGCCGTCACCGTTTATCAGCATGTCGAACCCGCGATAGTCGTCGGACTCGTTCATCTTGCTGATGATCGCACCGTCCTTTTTCGGGTAGACCCAGGCGGATACCGAGAATGCACTTTCATCAGAAAATGAAGGGTTGTTCCCGACAACAAGATGCGGTTTGTCAGTTCGGTTCAGGACCAGCGAGTTTCCGATAGCCGACGGAACAAGCTGTTTCGAATTGACTTCCGTGTCACCGTCGTCACCCGTGGCAACGGAAAGAATGGCGGTATCACCCAACGCTGGATTGGGGTCGGATTGACCGGAAAACCCGGTTTTCCATGCGGATTTGAGCTTGGCCAGCGCTTGATCCGACTCTTTTAAATGAAATTCAAGTTCGTCGATACGACGGTCGATGTCCGCGAGTTCTTGTTGGTGCTGTTCGGAATGCACCATCATCAGAGGTGGCACGTTACCACGTTTTTCAGCATGAAAGCCTTTCTCGTCAATACTGTTGAAATACGCGTAAAACTGGTAGAACTCACGCTGTGAGATAGGGTCGTATTTGTGATCGTGGCAACGAGCGCAACCCATGGTTAAGCCAAGAAACGTGGTTGCCGTGGTTTCGACTCGGTCGACGACGTTCTCAACTCGCCATTCTTCTTCGATCGATCCGCCTTCCGTGACCGAACGATGGTTTCGATTAAACCCGGTTGCAATCACCTGAGAGTCAGTTGTGCCGGGTAACAGGTCGCCAGCGATTTGCTCCAGAGTGAACTGATCAAACGGCTGGTTGTCGTTAAAGGAATGAATGACCCAGTCACGCCAAGGCCACATATCACGGCCGAAATCATTTTGGTAACCATTGGAATCCGCATACCGGGCCGCGTCGAGCCATTCAACGGACATCTGTTCTCCGTAGTGAGGTGATTGCAGAAGTCGGTCAACCAGTTTTTCATAGGCCAGCGTCAACGACGTGTTCGAAGCGTCGGCAAGAAATGCGTCGACTTCTACCGGCGTTGGTGGCAGTCCCGTCAGGTCGAAAGTCACCCGACGGATCAGTGTTTCGGCTGCGGCCGCCGGCGATAGCGTGAGGCCCCGTGATTCCAACCGGGAAATGACAAATCGATCGATTGGATTCGAAACCGTTTCGGAGGAATGGACGATCGGAGGCATTGGTTTGTCGGGGCAAACAAACGCCCAATGTTCCGACCAGGCTGCGCCTTCTGCGACCCAACGTTGGAGTGACTCGATTTCGGCCGATTTGAGCTGTTTTTCAGCCGTCGCGGGGGGCATCTGGTCTTCGTCATGAGCCATGATGCGTCGTACCAATTCACTTTGTTCGGGTTTTCCAGGAACGATCGGCAAACGGCCCGAATCGGCTTCTCCAAAGGCATCCGATTTGAGGTCCAGTCGAAATCCACCTTCGCGCTTTTGCGCATCGGGTCCGTGGCAAGCAAAACACTTGTCCGACAGGATGGGCCGAATGTCGCGGCCGAAATCAATCGTCTCCTGCGAACAGGATCGTTCTGCCGCCGGACCCGAAAACCATCCGATCAGAACGGAAACGACAATACCGAATTGAAGCAGTCGTGGCATTATGGCCGAGTTTGGTAAAGGAACAGGTCACTTCATGGCTAGTCCTGTTATAGCATCGATCTTGCTTCAAGGCGTGATCCCCATCCGACAAAGCCTGGTCAGAATGACGTCATCCGAGTCGCTGGAAATCGGGGATGCGATCGGCGCCGATGCATGGTTGAAAACCTGTGCCGTGGACCACACGGTCAGGATCCGACGCAAGTTGGCGGGGAATACGAACAGGTCCCAGTGGGGGGCAAATCACAATTGCCGGGTTGCCCAAACACGCAGCTGTTCCCGAAAAATCTTTGAATTATGACGAATGTCAACCGGAAGCGACTTGTGAAGCAGGAAATGTTCAATCTTTTCGGTTTGCCAGTGTTGTTTCGCAATTTCGGAAATCTCCTTCAACAGTTGACTTTTTGCCGCGGGAGTCGGCGGCCAATGACCAGGCATCGGCTCAAGGATCAGTACAGGTGTTTCGTTGCCAGGTTCGCCAACTCCAACCAGTGCGCTGCGGTAGACTTTTTCATGTGTGTTGACGATTGCTTCGCAAGGGATGGTATACATCGTTGCAGAAGCGGTTCGAACACGATGTCCTTTGCGGCCGCAAAACCAGAAACGATCGAGCTCGTCGAGGTATCCAACATCACCCATGCGATGCCAGAAAGAATCACCATCGGTGATCTTGTGTTCAGCGTTGGCTTCGGACCGGGTCACATACTGGTCCGTGACAACGGGGCCCCGGACGATCAGTTCACCCATTTTTCCACATTCAAGTGGTTCGGCCTGCCGGATGTCTGCGATCGGCTTGTCGGTGATCCCGATAACCCGCCACTGGATTTCGGGAAAACGCTGACCGACACAGGTGCCAGCACCTCGATTGGTTTTTGCGGCCGTTTCGTTGAGGACGACGGTTGCAGAATTGCAGGCCACGGGCAGCGATTCCGTGGCGCCGTACGGAGTGAAGGCGTCGCCGTCGGTCGCGATGATTTTCTTGATTCGGGAGAGGACGACTGGCGGAACGGGTGCGCCCGCGGTCAGGATTCGCTTGATGGTTGGCAGGGTGACTCCGTGTTTTACGCAATAGTTGGAAACAGTATTCCAGAGCGCCGGCGAGCCGAATGACTGTTCAGCATTGAATTGCGTAACGGCGTCGATGATGTTCGGTGGATAGACTTCTGCCGGTCGCGTAGGGTCCATTTCCGGAAAAACTGTGGTCGTTCCCATCGCGGTATTGAACAGTGCAAACAGTGGGAACCCTGAAACATCGGTTTGTCCTGGTTGGATTTGAAAGTAATCACGGATTTGCTGCGACTGTTCGATAAAGATTCGATGACGGTAAAGTACGCCTTTGGGGGGGCCGGTGCTGCCCGTCGTGAAGATGATCGCTGCTTCGTCTTCCCGCGAGCTGCCGATGGGTGAAAATGCTTCCGCGTCGATTTTTGAAAATTCGGATGCCCGGGTACAGCCAGGAAAAAATCCATTAACGACAATATTGGCTTTGCATACCGGGAACCTGCTGCGGAACAGCGTCCGGGCCACGTGGGCCAGCGGAATCCCCACGATACCGACGGGTGCGGCGGCAGAAAGGCACTGAATCATGTTCTTGCGACCCATTCCCGGGTCGATCAGAATCGTCACGACGCCGGATTTGAACATGCCGAACACACAAGTCACGAATTCAATTCCCGGCGGGACCATCAACGCCATTCGAGAGCCACGCCGGATGCCGAGTCGCTGGATTCCCATTGCGAACTGATTACTTTTTTTTTCGAGGTCACCGAACGTAATCGTGTCGTACTGGAATTTCTGGCCAGCCGCGAGTTTTTTGGCCTGTTTTTTTTGCGGACAGGCGACCGCGATCGAATCGGGCATTCGCGCGGCGGTTTCCGTTAGCGCATGTCCAATGTTTTGAAGACATTCAAGCGACCATTCTCGGTGCAATCGTTCCACCAGTTTGTCCCATCAAGTTAACGGATGAATTTCACTCAGCCTGCGGCAGGTTGTCGGCGGGGAAAACCCGCGACTGTGGGTAGTCGTCGCCCAATTCCGAAAATCATAGGGTTTCTTGGAGTGCGAAATTGCCCTAAAGTGATGGGCTGAAACATTGACGAAACTTTCGATCGAACCTGGCTGTCAGTGATGAATTGGCAGGCGGTTGGGATCGGCAAAAATAAATACAACGAATTCCCGGTGGAACAAACCGTTCCGGCGGATGATATCGAACTTGGAACATTATATGGAAATTGACATATATCAGCAGTGCCCTTGTCACGCTGAAAAGAAAATCAAATTCTGCTGCGGCAAGGACGTGATCGGCGACTTGAATGAGGTTCTTGCCAAAAACCGATCAGGTCAGTCCACGGCAGCCCTGGATCAACTCGAACGAGTGATGAAGAAATCGGGGCCCAAGGACTGTTTGCTGACGATTCAGACTCACATTTTGATTTCCCAGGGTGAGATCGAAAAAGCCAGGGAGTCGAATGAGCTGTTTTTGAAAACCAACCCAAAGCATTCAACGGGCCTTCATCATCGGGCATTGATTCTGCTGGCCGAAGGCGAAACCGACCAGGCTGTTGAGTCGCTACAAGACGCGATGGATGCGATTACGGGGAACGAAATTCCGATTTCGTTGGCAAATGCGTTTCGAATGGTGGGAATCGGATTGTTCTCACAGGGTAAGACGATCGCAGCTCGTGCCCATCTGAAATATGCTTCGGCTCTCAAAGGCGATTCTGATCCCGAGTTGGGGCGAATGCTCCACGAATCATTGGCATCGCCATCGACCCCATTGGTGCTAAAGCAGGATTTTCCTTTGGCACCCACTCCGCCCAACGTCGAATGGGAAAAACGCTACGTCAATACGTTTCGTGCATTGGATCGGGGGCAATTTCGCAAGGCGCTCAAGTTCCTGAAGAAGATTGATTCAGAATTTCCGGATCAGCCGATCGTGGTTCGTGGCATCGCCGTTGTGAATTCGTATCTCGGTCGACTGGAGGATATGGTTGCGGCTTGGCGGCGATACAGCCGTTTGAGCGCGTTGTCAAAACTCGAGGCCGCGGAAGCCGAAGCGATTGCGCAGATGTTTGATGACGAACCGTTGGCGGCACCGATTTCGATCGAGCGAGTTACATTTGAGATTAGTGAAACGGATCTTGTTAGCGAGTTGGCTCTTTCGAACTCCCGTTTTGCGGTCTCCGATCCCATTCCATCGGACCCCTTTGAAGAAGGTCCCGCGCCGCGCTGGAACTTTCTCGTGCTTGACCGGAACAAGGTATCGTCGGCCGAGGATCTGACGCTGGATAACGTACCCAATGTCATCGGCGAGATCCTGATCTATGGAAAACAGACGGACCGTCCTGCCAGAATTGAGGCGATCACGGCCAGGGATCACCGTTACGAACAAGTCAAGGATTTTGTCAAAGCGACGTTTGAGGGTGCGATCCAGGGGGAGCCCGGGTCTCAGGCGATTGGCGAGTCAAATGCAATGAGTGAGTTGCTTGAATGGCGATGGCACTTACCTGACGGCGTGACCCGAACGCAACATAATGAAATGGTGAAAGCCCACCGCGATTACCTGCTCGTCGAGGAGTGGCCGAAACTGGTCTTCCACGTGCTCAATGACCAATCTCCGGCAGAAGCTGCGAAAGACCCGGAACTCGAAATTCCCCTGCGGGCATTGATCCTGATGCTGGAAAATGCGACCCAGGGGCAGGTCTTTAATGAGGAACTGGGGGCCAGGATTCGATCGAAACTCGGCTTGTCCGAGTATGAACGGGTTACGCCCGAGGAAAATCAGTTGATCAGTTCTCCGATACTGCAACAGCATTTGAATTTCGGAGCGCTTTCCGAGCAGCAGCTAATGATGGTTCAACACGAATCAATGGCCGTCGGCAACATGCGTGCTCTCAAACAGGTTGTCGCTGAGGCGCTCGTACGTCCGGAAATGAATTCAATGCCTCGCGATGTCTGTTTTTCGATGATGGCACATTTCACCGATGAAGATCAAGAAGCGCTTGGCTTTCTCGAACAGGCCAAAGCCGAAGCCACAAAGGCCGGAAGACCGGTCGGCGTCTACTTTGTTCAGGAATTTGAATTCCGGTTGATGCGTGGATTAACCGAGAAGATTTCCGAACTATTGCAGACGATTCAACTCAATTATCTCAATGAACCGGAAGTCGAGTATCAGCTGGTGCGGGTGTTGGACCGGTTCGGGATCGGACCCGATCGTGGCCCGATTCGCGGCGGAACCCCACAGCCAGCGCAAGCGGAAGCGAATGCTGGAACGCTGTGGACGCCCGAAAGCAGCGCCCCGGTTGCGACGCAACCCGATGACCAGGCCGGTAAGCTTGAATCGGAAGCCAAGCCATCGGGTTTGTGGATTCCGGATTGATTTTTCTTCTGAACCACGTTGAAGCACGCGTCCATTCACTTCCCGGTTGGGTCGAGTGCTTCGATGGGAAGGGTTGAAGTCGCGCAACAATTCTCGTTTGTTGCTGCGACCAACCGCATTGTGTGGTGCAGGCGTGATCTCGCGTCTGGTCTTCTCCCCTCCTCTTGCCACTTCGCTTGTAATTCACTGACCGTTTGTAGACAATGGAGCAGGCTTTTCAGGGTTCCCAACGCGTTGGCTTCAACGGACCTTGGAAATCCAATCGTCATTGGAGCGGCTTCGTGCCAAAATACATCGTTCGATACGGGACCCTGCGCAGCATCGGTGTCATGGCTTCCCGCAACAACGTCGAGTATCGACGAAGCATGGAAGTCATTGTGCGTACCGACCGGGGAATCGAAGTCGGCCAAATCCTGTGTGAGGCCACCGACGACGCACTGTCTCATTTGGATCAGCCAGCGACCGGCCATGTCGTTCGAGAGGTTTCGACGGAAGACTTGAACGCGATTGATGCAATTGACAGTTCCCGCAAAATCAAGATTGAGGCCTGCCAGAAACACATCGAAGCGTTAGGTCTGGACATGAAGCTAGTCGATGTCGAGCAATTGTTCGGTGGCGAACGCCTGGTCGTCTATTATTTGTCGGAAGATCGTGTCGATTTTCGCGAGTTGGTGAAACTCCTGGCCGGAGAATTTCAAACACGAATTGAGATGAAGCAGATTGGCGTGCGGGACGAGGCGAAATTGTTGGCCGATTACGGAGACTGCGGCAAGCCGGTCTGCTGCAATACGCATTTGATCACGATGCCACCGGTGTCCATGAAAATGGCCAAGCTGCAAAAGGCAACGTTGGATCCGACCAAGATTTCAGGTCGATGTGGCAGGCTCAAATGTTGCCTGCGCTATGAATTTGATACCTATGAGGCAATTCAGAAACAGCTGCCTCGTGTAGGGGCACATATCGTTACGCGCAATGGAAAAGCCCGGGTTCTGAACCAGCAAATCATTACCGAACAACTGCTGATCGAAACTGAAGATCACCGCCGAATGGTGATTGATGCCAGCGAAGTGTTATCGGTCATCAAAAAGTCTACCACCGGCGCTCAACAAATATCCAAACAACAGTCGACGCGATCGGCGGGGGATGGCCTTCGGCCTGCGACCGGAAAGCAGGACACTCTGGCAACGGGAATCGCTGCGGACGATACGGAAATTAAGGGGCCGAATGAAGCAGAAGTGAAATCCATTCAGCCATCCGAACGGGGAAAACGAAGGGGACGAAAACGTGGCGACGGTAACGCGGGTCGGAGTGGGGGTCGCAAGGGCAGGAAGAATTAGATTATTTGGATTGGATTCCAACCGGCAGTAGATAGAATATGCCATGGTCTGGAATAGGGCGCGTCGCCCCTAACTTGATTGAACGTCCGTGGTGGAATCGGAATTTCCACTGTCACATCTATTGAATCTCTTCTTCCATTTTGGGTTTAAAATGACTGATGATTCATTCTCGCTTTACCAGGTTGTCAATCAGGATCCGCGTTATCCGATTGAGGCGTACATGTTTGTTCGCGAAGCACTTGCGTACGCAGCTGACTCAATGGAGTTGGGTTCTCATGCATACAGCGATCCCGAGTGCGAACCCGAGTGCGATCTCGAATCCTCAACCCACCGGGCGCGCCGGGAACGTCATCTGACCGGCCAGCAGTTGTGCGAAGCCATTCGCCGTTACGCTTTGAATCAATATGGGTACATGGCAAAAATCGTCTTGAACAACTGGAACCTGGAAACGACAAGTTGTTTCGGCGATATCGTTTATAATATGATCTCGGTTGGGATCATGAAGAAATCCAGCCGTGACAAACGTTCGCATTTCGATGATGTCTACCGTTTTGATGACGTGTTTCAGACTGACTTTGCGATTTGCGACGCCATGGCCCAACGCCGAACCTGATTTGCTCGCCAGGTGATTTCACGCCAGCGAAAGGCTTGCGGGCATCGGGTGAAGGTTTTGAGGTTCGGGACCAGGTTCGGAGATTTTCCCTCCGAGGTGCACCGCCGTATCACGGGCGGACTCATCAGACCATGGATTCAGCTTGTAAAGCGTGTGATCGTCGTTAGAATTTCCGTTTCTTTGGCAACTCATTTCATGGAATGTTGATTCGTGGCCAAATCCAAAGTCAAACCTGAGCCACGTCGTAACCCGGGTGCCGAGAGCTTGCTCGGTGTGGGTAATTCGGATTCGTCGAATTCCGAGTCGCGCTCGCTTGTCGAGCCTGCCGCAGGCCTTGAACCCGTGAACCGGCAACCTTGGCTTTTCGGAATTGCACTGGTCCTGTTTGTCAGCTGGTTGGTGTATCTTTCCTGCATCGCCTACGTAGTCATGTCCAAATGAAGATCGTTGTACTTGACGGGCATACTCTCAACCCCGGAGACAATCCCTGGGCTCCCGTCGAAGCCTGCGGTGACTTGACGGTCTATGATCGAACCAGGTCATCTCAGATCGTTGAACGCGCCTCGGAAGCCGAGATTGTTTTGACCAACAAAGTCGTGATGGACCAGGCTGTCATATCACGACTGCCCAACTTGAGGTTCATTGCAGTATTGGCAACGGGTTACAACGTCGTTGATGTCGGTTTTGCGCATCAACAAGGTATTCCGGTTTCCAACGTGCCGGTGTACAGCACCGATTCGGTCGCCCAACATGTCATGGCCAGCATCTTGAGCTTCATTCATAAACCTGCCGAGCATCACGCTGCAATTCAGCAGGGGTTGTGGCAGACCGCCAACGATTTTTCGTTTTGGCTGTATCCGTTGACCGAATTGAAGGGAAAGACAATCGGCATCATCGGGTTGGGGCGCATTGGCCGAGCAACCGCGACATTGGCCACGGCTTTTGGAATGAGAGTTGTTGCGCACAGTCGTCGCCAAAGCGAACCGCTTTCGAGTCCCGGCTTCGAGTGGCTCAGCGTCGATGATATTTTCGCCAATTCGGATTATGTCAGCCTGCACTGTCCACAAACGCCAGAAACGGAAGGCCTGGTCAATGCGAAGTTGATTTCAAAAATGAAGCCGCAGGCAGTGTTGATCAATACTGCACGGGGTGGCTTGATCAATGAGCACGATCTGGCCGATGCGCTCAACGCCGGCAGGATTGGAGGTGCCCTGCTGGACGTCGTGTCGACCGAACCGATCGTTGATTCCAACCCGCTGCTTCGGGCCCGAAACTGTGTTTTGACGCCTCATATTGCCTGGTCGACGATTGAATCCCGTCGGCGTCTCATGCAAACAGCCGCTGACAATGTGGCGGCGTTTATTTCCGGCGCCCCGATCAACCTGGTAAATTAGATTCTGTCAATTATCGATGCGGCAATCGTGGACAATGAGGTTAACGAATCAGCCGGTATGTTTGCCGTGGCGTCTCATCGGAATCGCGAACTGCTCGATCCAAAGTCAAGACGGGATTTTCACACGCGGTCGGCGGAATTCAATTCGCGCAACAATGAATCAAACCAGGCCATTTCTTTGGCGATTCCATCGGCCAGTGAATCTTCCCTCAAGCGGGCAGGCAAAACGTTCCAGGCGTAAGTCTCAATCTCGAAATGCGGCGCAGGCTTGCCCGACGTCAGGACCGATTCAATGCATTTCCGGATGTCGTGTTGGGTTGTACCGATCAAGTCGAGCGTTTCCAAGAAAACGGGAACATGGAAATGGACCCGCCAGCAGCCCCGGGGAATCTCGCTGGACTCTGCCAGGGCCAGATGAAGGTCTTCATAAAACGTCGTTTGCTCACCGATCCGAACCGTAGTCTGGTGCAGGTATCGCGGCTCAGCAAAACTTGCGAGCTGTTGGCGTTTCGCCAGGCGTTCTTCCTTGGATCCGGCTTCGAAATCGACGGCAACGGCGGAAGAAACCTGAACCTTGCCAATTCGAATCCCGGAAGCCGCAAGCTCACGAACGGCCGTTGCCTGTTCCTCGTACATGACCGCCGAATGACAAACGTCGTGACAGACGCCGATGTGGTTGCCAATCCGCCGATTTGTCGAGTTGTCGTCGGTCAGCAAGTGTTGATCAAAATACCCGACGATGTCTTCGCAGGTATCGAGAATGCAACCTGGTTCCGGTTCGAGACAGATGAAAATATTTCGGCCCGTCGATTGAGCAATTTGGTCCAGGTGTTCCGCGCAGGTTCTCAGGTTTCGCGAACACGATTTCCAGAATTGCGCATCGTCCACGTTGGAACGATTGCCATCGACCGGCCAGCCAAGAGGTAATGTCGAAATCGTACCATCGATCCCGGCGGGCAGAAGTACGTTGAGGATTTCGGCCAGTCGTACGGTGTAGTCGAGTCGTTGTGGATCTGCCCACGTCGGTCGGTAAACGTCGTGTTTGACGACGTCCTGATGGAAATCGCCATACGGAAATCCGTTGAGTGTAAAGGGAAGCAAGCCGGAATCCGCCAGCCAATCACGAAAAGCGAACAGTCGGTTCCGGTCATCGAGTTCGCGGGCGGCAGTAGCGCTGAGCCAAAGTCCAATCCCCATCGATTCATCAGGCCGAACCTGTGATTTGACATTGAGGCTGTATTGCGTCAGGTTCTGTTTGACTTCGTCAATTGTTCCGCCGGGATGTACGTTGCCACAATAACCGATCTGCATTTTGCTTTCCGATTTTTCGAGTTTGGTTTCGGCGTGCTGGCCGACGGCTGTGGACACCTTCGGATGATACTGCCGAAGGATGTTTACGATCTTGCGTTTCAATTGACGGCCAGGTCGGGCGATTTCTTCAACGGCTCACGCAGAGCCCGGGTATCCTGACAACGGATGGATCCGAATCATCAAATCATGACCTTGTCGCGTCACCGGTTTTCACGATTTCCACAGGGGAAAGACAGCAGCCGCCCATTGCGAGGGCGATCCAACCCACGATGTAAGCGATTCCGCCGATCGGCACAACCGCACCAAGCACGCGTACTTCCGTCACAACCAGTGCGTATAGCAAACCGGAAAAAACCAGGATCCCCAGGATGAAACACCAGCCGGCTACAGCTAGCCATTTGCCCGGACGGACCAGAGCTACCAGACCAACCAGGATCAACCCGATCGAATGGTGCATCTGATAAAGTGCCGCCGTTTTCCAGTTGTCCATCCGTCGGGCGAGCAATTCCGGATCGTCCCGATGTCGTTCTGATAAGATTTCGTCCAGACCGTGGGCACCGAAAGCGCCCAGTCCAACAGCCAGAGCAGCCAAAATTGCGCCCAGGCAAATCCAATATCGGGTCATGGCCAAGCGGGGTAATTGAGGACTGAGGTCTGGATGCGATTTGGTCATTTGAAATGTGATCCCTTGTCAACTGGCAGCCCGAAACGAGATTGAAAGTGATATTTCGAACGATTCGACAAACGCCAGCTTGCGGTTTTGATTAGCGTGTTTTCCAATGCGTTTATATTGATCGTTCGGTTTTCCACAACCATCAGGCGAGCTATCATTCGTCGATTTATCGTGAAAGTCGACGAACCACGTGTTTGATGGGCCCGGTGCCAGATGGACCACGTGTTCGGTACGATCGTTCACAGGAGATGCCGTCGCGGCCAAGACACATTTAATGAACAAAATCTGCGTCAGTTGCAAGTGCTGCTTCTGACTTTCCCATCCGAAGGCCAGTTTCAAAACTCGACAACTTCGAACACCATTCCCAAATCCCGATGAGCCGATTCAAAAATGAAAATTGTCGCCCTACTAACTTGCGTTCTAACACTTATGAATTTCTCTGCAACCTCGTCTTTGGCCCAAACGGAAAACGACGGCAAAAAACCACAGCCGCAAACGGTGGCGGAACAAAGCGATTTTCAGTCAACGTCGCTTTCCGCGGAAGTCGTCGAATTTGTCACAACTTGTGCGTCGAAATCGGAGCATGTTTCCGAGTTCGTGTGGGGGAAGACTGTCGAAGGCCGCGACATGATCGGCGCGATCGTCTCGAAAAAGCCTTATCAGCTGGGTGACCAGGACGAACGCAATGTTGTTTTGTTATTAGGGAATATTCACAGCGGAGAATGTGCCGGCAAAGAGGCATTGTTGATGATGCTCCGCGAATTGGCTGCCAACGTCAACCACCCGTGGCTGGAGAAAAACGTAATCATCTTTGCCCCCAACTACAACGCCGACGGTAACGACAGGGTCGGAAAGAACAATCGGCCGGGCCAGATAGGACCGGTCAACGGTATGGGAAGGCGGGAAAATGCCCAGCAGCTTGACCTCAACCGGGATTTTTCGAAGATCGAGTCACCCGAAGCCCGCGCATTGATTGCTTTAATCAATCAAACCAACCCCCATCTGTTCGTTGATTGTCACACGACCAACGGTTCGAAACATCAATACAGTCTGACTTACGACATTCCACACAATCCTGCGACCGCTGAACCAATTCGAACCTTCATGCGCCAGAAAATGATGCCGGTCATCACGGAACGGATGAAGGAAAAAGGGCAACTGATGTTTTACTACGGCAACTTCAACAGGGACCACACGAGTTGGACGACGTATGGCTACGAGCCCCGGTACAGTACCGAATACGTCGGTCTGCGCGGTCGGTTGGCGGTCCTTTCGGAGGCCTACAGTTACATTGACTTCAAAGATCGGATTTTTGCGACGAAGGATTTTGTCTCCGGCTTGCTGGACTACATGACGGAAAACGCCGCTGCCGTACACCAGCTGCTCGATGCCGTCGATGAAGAATTGGTCAATGCTGCAATGCGGGAACCCGCTCGGGTGACGATTTCCCTGAATGCCAAGGTCGTCCCGTTCGACGAAAAATTCACGTTGAAAGGGTACAAAGATGACCAGCCGCATGATTATCAATGCGATTTTATTGGCAACTACGAACCAACGAAAACCACACCGCTGGCCTTTGCTTATGTCATTCCCGCCGATCAGTCCCGGATCGTTGACCGGCTGTTGATGCATGGGGTCGCCGTTGAGGTGCTTACTGCGGAATGGGAGACCGAAATACAAGTCGACAAAGTCCTTTCGCTTGACCGGGAGGATCGGGCATTTCAGAAACACAAAATGGTCCGCGTGGAGGCCAACCGATCCATTGAAACCAGAGCAATCCCGGCGGGAAGCTATCTGGTGCGAACTGCCCAACCGTTGGGTCGTTGGGTCAGTTACATGCTGGAAGCCGGCTCGGACGACGGGTTTGCATTCTGGAACTTCTTTGATGATTCACTCGAAGAAGGGCAGGAGTTCCCGGTCTTGCGGGTTGCCCAGCCGGTCGAAATCAAGACCGAGCCTGTGACCGAGGTGAAAAAAGCCGGAAAAATATCGCTGGAAATGATCGATGGCCCGAACAACCTGCTGGCTGATTTACCTCAGGCTCCCAAGTGGTTTGGAAATACAAATTGGCTTTCCACCGGAATTTACAACGACGCGGTTTTGATCGATGCCCAAACCGGCGGAATCGTCAGCCAACCGGCTCGCCCCTTTAACGTGGCGAACGTCAAGGCGGCCTTGATCGATTCCGGACTGAATGAAGAACTTGCCGACAGCATCGCCCGCGAAGATCCTGTCGTTGCGACCAACCATCGTGTGGCGATCTTCAACGCTCAGGACTATGCGGTGGTCTACTTCGTCGACGGTGGGAGAAACACGAAGGACGCAGTAGAGTTACTTGGTACCCCGGAAAAACCGGCTGAGCTGCTGAACCTCAACGACGACGAATCCCGAATCGCATTCAGCACCAGGCAAGGCCTGAGCTTCTTTGACCTGGACAGTCGTGAAATCGAATCCGTTTACAGCAGCGACGAAAAACATCTGATCGGAAAACTGGATTGGGTCTACCAGGAGGAGTTGTATGGTCGTGGCAATTTCAAAGGCTATTGGTGGCAGTCCAACGGGAACCAGGTAGCGTTTCTGAAGCTCGATGAATCTCCGCTGTTTCCATTTACCGTGATGGATCATATGCCAATTCGCGGAAAATCGGAGTCAACCAACTATCCCAAAGCGGGAGATCCCAATCCAGCCGTTGAAGTCGGCGTGGTCGATTCCGGCAAGACGAATCGTTTGACATGGGTCGATTTGTCGAAGTACGCGGGGGAAGAAATTCTTGTCACCGGCGTAACCTGGTCGAGCGATGGCGAGCAATTGTTGTTGCAGATCCAAAACCGCGAGCAGACATGGCTGGACCTGGTTGCAACGTATGCCGACGGTTCCCATCCGCGTTTGTTGTTTCGTGACCAGACTCCGGCGTGGATCGAATCACCGGGGGATCCCGTGTTCCTTGATAATGGAGAGTTCCTCTGGCGGAGTCCTCGCTCGGGTTATAGTCATATTTACCGGTACGACTCCAATGGTCGCTTGCTGGGAGTCGTCACCGAGGGTGAGTGGGAAGTCCGTTCATTGTTGGGTGTCAGTCCCGACAAACAGTACTGTTATTTTACCGCAACCCTCGACAGTCCACTTGAAGTCCACGCTTATCGGGCGAATCTCAAATCGGGTGAGATTTCCGATCTGACAAAACTGGCCGGTTCCCATGCCGTATCGTTCAGTGACGATTTTTCGTTTTTTATCGATGGCTGGAGTGACGTCGACGATCCAACGCGGTATTTCCTGAAACGCTGCGATGGCCAATCGATTCGGGAATTGAATTCAACGACCGACGACCGGTTGAGCTACCTCGATATCGCGACGCCTGAGTTCCTGGAAGTGCCGTCGGGTAATGAACAACCGCTGGATGCAATGTTGATCAAGCCACCGGATTTTGATCCTTCGAAACAATATCCGGTATTGGTTCACATTTACGCCGGTCCCCAGGCTCCCCGTGTACAGAATCGGTTTGGTGGAGAATTGTATCTCTGGCATCAGATGCTGGCGCAACAGGGATACGTGATCTGGATGTGCGATAATCAGTCGGCGAGTTACCGGAGTGCAAAACACGTTTGGCCGGTGCACCGTAATTTTGCCGCGAACGAACTGGGCGACATTGAACGAGGCGTTCAGTGGTTAAGGCGACAAGGGTGGGTGGATTCCGACCGAATCGGGATTTGGGGCTGGAGTTATGGCGGGTACATGACGGCCTACGCGCTGACCCATTCAAAATCCTTCAAAATGGGAATCTCGGGTGCGCCGGTTACCGACTGGCGGAATTACGATTCGGTTTACACCGAGCGATATATGGGATTGCCGACGAACAACGAAGAGGGTTATGAGACGACATCCGTCTTACACAACAACGCAGAAAACCTGCATGGCAAGTTGTTGTTGATTCACGGTACAATTGACGATAACGTGCATTTGAATAACTCGATCCAGTTCGTGAAGGAGCTGCAATATGCGGGCAAACAGTTTGAGCTGATGCTCTATCCCAGCAACCGACATGCGGTCAAGGACAAGAAGCAGTCGGCTCATCTGCGTAAGTTAATGACCGAGTTTGTCAAGGATAATCTATGAACGAAGGTCCAGGCCCTGTTTTGTCAGGGTTGGCTCGTGCTGGATTGTCGCCGCGTTCATTGAATCAAGACGGGCGAAGTGAAAGCGCCCTCAATGCCCCAGGTGGTATCGCTGAGAGAATTTCCGGGTAAAAGACGGGAGTCGTACATGTAGGATTTCCGGACTTCGACAGAAGTCGAATTGCTGCCCGAGAAGCTGGAATCCAGCACGTCAACCACGGCCCAACCGGTGATATTAAAATCCAGGTTGTTCCCGTTTTCTTCGCTCGTTGACTCGTAAATCGGGATCAGTTTCGTCAGTCCTTCCACGTCGGCGACCGCGTGTTTCATCCCCGACGAAAGACCCGGGTCGGCGTTGAGCACGAGCGGGTTTTGTTTGCCATCAATGTATTTGGAAGTGGGGATCTTGCCGTCCTTGTGCAAGCTATCGAGATCGGATTGCGAAAGCCCATTCAGGATCTGGTCGCTGAGGCCACTTGTTGAATTGGATTGGGGGCCAACATTGACCGTTCCAAAGTTCCCCGGAATCAATCGTCCGGAGCTGTCTTCAATCCGTCCATCTCCGTAAATCGAAACCGATTCACCCTGTGAGATTTTCGTCCAGGCTTGCTTTTCCATTGCGACGGGAAACACTGGCGATCCGGGGCCCAGGTATCTGGCTTTCTGCAGGACGGCGGTGGATGAAGCGGAGACATCGGATTGGTTGCTTCCAAAGAGCCGGGCAAAATAGAGCGAAACGGAATTGTTGGCCACGTCGTCGCGACGAATGGCAACACGAACCGTGTCGAATGTTCCGTTTGTGAGCAGGTCGACCGACGTGTAGATGGTGGCTGGGTCGTATCGACCGATCTCGATGTCTTCGTCTTTGACAATAAATGCGTCACCCAGGTTGTATTGAACATACTCGCGGACAACATCGCGTACGTTTTTGAGGTTCTGATTGCCGCGCGCATCCGGTGCTAGCTCCCTTACCGCTGCCAAGGCGGCTTGATCGGTCACCCGTTGCAGATCAGTTCGAACATACAACAGGAATCCGTAGTCGACCGATAATGCCAACAGCGCCAGCAGCGGAAGCATCAGGAAGCAAAGCAATACCGCAACAGCGCCTTTACGTTGGTTTCGTCTGTTTTTCATGGTTGGTTTCCACGAGGTTAATCGGTGCCAGGTTTATAGAATGTCGGGTGACGGGTCAAGAATCGCCAATGCCTGCTTATTCGCGGCGGCAAATTGTATGTGACGTTTTGGTATCGCCGCCCCAATAAGCCAATCCGCCAATCCACCGGATTGACGCAAAATCAAATTCGACGAAGATGGAAATCGGATCGCCGGAATCTATATTTGTCATTTCGTCACCTGTAATCTGGCTGCGGCCCTTGAGGCCCTTGATTTCAATCGATGTTGCATTGGCCACCTGTTCCGATGAAAGTTGGGGCATCGCGTCAGACAGGTAGTTGCAAATCGTGTCTTCGACTTCCTTGACATTTACTGTTGAGTTTCGAGAGGCAATTCGAGCACCTTCCCGTGATGCGTTTGAGAGCATTTGCGACAAGTTGATATATTGTGCAAGATCGACCGCACCGAATGTCACCAGAATCAACAAGGGCAGTACCAGGGCTGCCTCGACTGCGGCGAGTCCGCGGCGAGGTCCTGTTTGAGTTTTTGGTGGCCGTTTGCGTTTCACTGATTATTTCCTGAGATTTTGTGAATGGTTCTTATTCGCGATTCATGCTCGATGTGCAACGGATTTTGGCCCCTTTCGTTAGAAACGGAGGTAGCCAGGAAACGTTTTCGCAGTCAATTTCAACCACGGTTGTGATTTTTGTGCCTGACGCCATTGCGGTGGTGGTCGACGGGACGATCGTGATTCGCAAGTCTTCCGTCGTGGTTGCATCGTCAATAACGCCTCGCAACGATTCGCGAAGCGTTTTGATCGGCTGCTCGTCAGATTCTGTTGAGGCCAAACAGGCTTTCCGACACCCCTCTCGAGAAGCATTGGTCAATGCTTGACGTACCATCATCATCCGCGCGAATTCAATCGAACCAAACACGAGAAGTAAGATGACCGGTGCGACAAAGGCCATTTCAACCGTCGCGGTTCCGAATCGTGGACGGCCTGCTCCGCTGGATTTCTTTAACTGGCGACGTTGATTTCGGGACAAGCTGAACGCGTTAAACATGGCTTTCCGTTCCGGTTGGATTTGTCGTTTCCAGGGTCGGAAAGAAACTGCTGGTTGGATTCGCTTCGGACTGGGGCGACGGAGACTGCAGCTTTTCCCGGATCTGGTTAAATTGCTGGGCCAAATCCATGAAATAGTCTCCTTTTCGAAACGAGAGTTCTTCGCAGGTATCGTTGTCTGCCAATTGTTTCATCTTCCGACGAAGATTTACGATTGGGCCTGTAAAACGGTTGCTGAACACGAGCATGTCAAAAACAAACAGCGGAAACACAAACGTCGATACCGTAAGCGCGGGAATGATAAAATGCATCTCGACCATGGATGTGCTTTCCCCTGTCCCCTCAGCGAGGCTGGACATGGCGAGGATGGTTCCGACCAGGGCGATTTGGCAGAAGATCCAATAAATGGCCATTCGAACAATCATCAGCCCTTGAAGACGGACGTCGGCGAAAAGACGCCATCGTTTATTTCGTTTGTTCTTCATTGATCTTTCATGATTTGTGAGACTCAGAAGTCGTAATTGAATTGTGGCGAGTCGATGTCGGGGTCAAAGCCGAAAGTCGGTTAACTGCCTCAATGGCGAAGTCTACGTCATGAAGAATGCGTGTAACCTGTCATCTCGATACAACTTCCAACTTTTTCCGTGATGCGAGAATTCGCCGCGGGGAAAGTGCCAGAAATCCGGGAATGTCGACGCGTTAGGACGAATGAACGGCTTAACTCCTGGCACACCAGGTTTGGGGATGAGATCGTCGTTTGTACCGGGAATGCAACCGTTGACGGTCGTATCGAATACGTGTGTTGTTTCGTCCGCCTCCCTTTCTGGATGCCGGGAGGCAGCTTGCACTCCAAATTGCCCCCGATCCAGGTGGATCCAGCGAAAAAAGTCTGCAAACGGCGTCAACAAAAATACTTCCGCATTTCACCCGTTGTTTTTGTCGAAGCGTGCAGGAGAGCCAGACGTTTTCGGTCGTCGGCTTGTGTCGCGACACCTTCGTCAGTGGACTTGGTGGACTGGAAACACTACCCGATGAACAGCCTGCCTGCCGCACCCGACCTAATGAGTTGGTCGACAAAGGTGGTTGAGTCCCAGAACTCCGTTGGACAATTCGTTTCAGCGTGTGGTTGTGTGACCCTGGCCAGAACAGCGATACCGGCCCAATCCAGATCCGAAAAATTGAGTTTCTGTTTCCGGGGTCAGCGCTGCGATAACCCGGGCAGAGTGCATGGACCGGGCGTTCATGTTTGGATCTGGTGCGCAGCGGGTCGCCGAAAGCTGCCGGCGGCGAACTTTTTGCCTGGCGGCAAACGAAAAATGCCCAATTTTTTGTGACGCTTGCAAGTGCTTTCACTTCGGTGATAGGATGCCTGAAGTTTATTGAAAAGTTTTGGGGATTGGTGTTGACCGGATTTTGGGCGATGTTTTAGGTTACTGTGCTGTGTCATGGAGGGCACTAACTTCATAGCAGCAGACCGGCATAAACACGAATCGCCACAAGGAAGTGGTTTCTAAAGTTGCCCAGGAATGGCTATCACCACAGTTGTTTGAGTTTTTCTGGCTGACGCCGTCAACCAGTTACGATGAAAACTCAAATCAACTGACTGCGAACACAAGTGTGTTTGCAACCTCCAAACGAACAAAGTTCGTCGATGTGTCACAGCATGGAGTTGATTGGTGTCCCAAGTTCCGGATTTCAATGTCAAAGACCAAGTCAAGCAAGCAACCGATGTGGTTGATCTGATTGGCAGCGAAATGAACCTGCGCCGACAGGGCTCCATGTTCGTCGGACACTGTCCCTGGCACGATGACAAGAAGCCGAGTTTTCAAGTTAATCCCGTCAAGCAGTCATGGGTTTGCTATCCCTGCGATGTGCGCGGCGACGTATTCGATTACGTGATGAAGCGCGAAGGCGTTGATTTTCGCCAGGCGCTTGAGATCCTTGCCGAGCGGGCAGGGATTGCAATCAGGCAATTTCAAAAGAAGATCATCCAGGGCAGTCCTGATGACAAGGCGACACTTTACCGGGCGATGGCCTGGGCGGAACAGGAGTATCATCAATGCTTGCTGCGTTCCGAATCGGCGATTCCGATTCGCCAATACCTGGCCGAGCGTGGCATCACTCAGGAGAGCATCGAGTCGTTCAGGATCGGTTTTGCTCCACTTTCCTGGTCGTGGCTGGTTGACCGTGCCCGCGACACAGGTTTCTCGCCCGAGGTTCTCGAGGCGTGTGGATTGATTTCGGCCAATGACCGAGGCGGATGGTTTGAACGATTTCGGGGCAGACTGTTGTTTCCAATTCGCGATACACAGGAACGAGCCATCGCACTTGGTGGTCGCGTGGTTCCAAGTCTTTACGCCGCGGGAGACGTTCCACCTGCAAAGTACGTGAACTCGCCTGAAACACGGCTGTTTTCCAAAAGCAAGAACCTTTACGCATTGAACATGGCTCGCGGACACGTTCAAAAGACCAGCAATACCGACAAACGACTCACGATCGTCGAAGGCTACACGGATGTCGTAGCGGCGTGGCAGGCAGGATTGAAAAATGTCGTCGCTGCGCTGGGGGTTGCTCTCAATGAACAGCATATTCGGTTGATCAAGCGATTCGCGGATGGAATCACTTTGGTTCTTGACGGGGACGAGGCAGGCCAACGGACGATGAACACTGTGCTGGATCTGTTCGTAGCACACGACATTGACCTGCGAATCTTGAGCTTGCCCGAGGGTCTCGATCCGTTTGATTTTCTGATGGCAAACGGTGGTGAGCGGTTTCAAGAACTGGTGGACCGAGCGCCCGATGCGATCGCGCACAAAATCATGATCGAAACCCGCGGGATCGACTTGGTCCACGATTCCCATCGAGCCAATCAGGCATTGGAAAATATTTTGAAGACGTTGGCCAATGTGCCCGCCAGTCTAATTGCGGAGTCGGCGGCCAAGAGCATGCGGCAGGATCAGATCTTGATGCGACTGGCACGCCAGTTTCAGCTGTCTGTCGATCAGGTCAGACGTCGGTTGAATGAACTGCGCTCCAGCCAGAGGCCCAGAAACCATGACACCGACAGTCCTCAAACGGAGACCATCGGTTATTCGGGATTCGACCGGAAGGAGTCGGCTCTGATTCAACTTTTGATCCAGGATCCCTCTTTGCTGGACAAAGCGGTTGAAAACATTTCTCCGAGTCAATTTCAGTTGGGGGTTCTTCGTGATTTGTACGACGTCATGAGCGAGTCTTTTCACGACGGAAATGACGTGGGATACGAGCAGTTGAAACTGGTTTTGGAGGATTCCAGACTCAGAAAACTGGTTGACTACCTTTACGATGAAGCTATTGAGAAAAAGCAGGTCGTTGAGACACAGAATTCGGTTTACGCGATGGACTTCGAAGCTCAACTGGACTCCATCATCGTTGCTTTCAATGAACAGATTGTTGAATCAGGTAAACAGGCGAAAATTTCACAGTTACACGGACGAGTACTCGATGAACCGGAGGAGACCTCGACATTGGAGGAGCTGTTTCAGCAGCAACTTCAAAAGTTAAACAAGACGAAGTAGTGTTTTGGAGAATCAGCCAGGTGTTATGTTTGCCCATGGATGGGTGGCGACCTGGCCGATGATTGTCACGCGAGCTGATGTTTGAACAGGCTGCTGGCTGAGCCAGCAGAATTTGATCTTGATTTTGCGACTTGTCGGTTCGGCCCAACGGTGAACACAAGAAACGCGGAATCAGTCACGAGAGTTCAAATTTGAAATCCCCCCGGGTTTCCAGATGCCTGACAATCGAATGAACGTCAAACGCGAAATGGATTTCGCAGGAGAACGACGTGGAAACGATTGACTATGACCCCAACGGCACCAGTGATAACCGAGTAAACAATGGCACAAGTGATTTGTCTGCGATCATTCAAAAGGGAAAATCGCAGGGCTATTTGACCTATGATGACGTCACCAGTTACTTGCCTGATGAAGTGGTGGGTGCAGAAAAACTTGATGGGTTGATTGCGGCCCTGGAGAGTTCCGGGATCGAACTCTGCGATTCACCTCCCAACGGGGAAGAACCAACTCCCGAGGAGATTCTCAGGAACGAAGCGGAAGCCGAGTCTCATTTGACGGCACCGATCGGAAAATTGCCTCGACCGAGTGACGACCCGATCCGCATGTACCTCAGCCAGATGGCGGTCATTCCGTTGCTGAGCCGCGAGGAAGAAATCTCGTTGGCAAAACGAATTGAGATCGCGCGAAAACGCTATCGCCGGGGCGTTTTGACCAGCAACTACGCGCTGAGCGCAACGTTGGCGACCTTGAAACGGGTAAGCGTTGGTGAGTTGCCTTTCGACCGGACGATCAAGGTTTCCTTGACCGAAAACTTGACCAAGGAGCAGATCCAGGCCCGAATGCCGCACAATTTTCGCACCATGGAGCATCTGATCAGGGAAAATGCCAGGGATTTTCGCCTGCTGATCAGCAGGAGCGTCTCGAATTCTGAGAAATCCCGGGCCCGTACTCGTTTTCTTGGTCGCCGCGCCAAGTTGGTTATCCTGGTGGAAGAGCTGAGCCTGCGATCACGTCGCATCAGCCCGATGATCAAGCAGTTACGGAATTACTCCAATCGAATGAACCTGATTCGTGAACAGTTGGCGGACCGGAGTGAGTCAGGGCCGACGGAACTGGAACGAAAACGCCTGCGAAGTGAACTGGCCAGACTGGTCATGCTTTGCCAGGAAAGTCCTGAGGGACTGAAGAAACGCGTCGGTGAATGCGAGAAGTTCTTTGCCGAATTTGAAAATGCAAAACGTCAACTGTCGAGTTGTAATTTGCGGCTGGTTGTTTCGATTGCCAAGAAGTACCGCAATCGTGGAATGAGCTTCCTGGACTTGATTCAGGAAGGAAACACAGGGTTGATGCGTGCCGTCGACAAGTACGAGTATCGAAGGGGATTCAAATTTTCGACTTACGCAACCTGGTGGATTCGTCAGGCCATCACTCGGGCAATCGCCGACCAGGCACGGACGATTCGAATTCCTGTCCACATGATTGATGTGCTGTCTCGATTGCGAAACATCCAAAAGGCACTTCAACAGGAGACCCGCCGGCCACCCACGATGGAAGAGATTGCCCTTCGGGCCCAAATTCATGTTGATGAAGTCCGTCGCGTGCTTGATATCGGGCGACATCCGGTAAGTCTTGATCGACCCGTTGGGGAAGGCGACGATTGCAGCTTTGGCGAGTTCATTGAGGATTCGCAAAGTGAAAACCCGGTGCGTATGGCAACGAATTGTATTCTGCGCGACAAGATCGAAAGTTTACTCAAGACGCTGACGTATCGCGAACGCGAGATCATTCGTTTGCGTTACGGTTTGGGAGATGGCTATACGTACACGCTCGAAGAAGTTGGCAGGATCTTTAAAGTGACGCGTGAACGGGTTCGCCAGATTGAAGCGAAAGCGGTTCGCAAGTTGCAGAATCCGGTTCGCAGCCAGCAACTCGAAGGTTTCGTGCCCCCGGTTGGTCGGTCGGGTCTGGGAGTCGAGGAGCACTTGGTCGAGTCCGAGAATCAGCAGCGAATTCCGGAAAATGAAAACCTGAACGAATCCGAGGTGTACGATGCCGGTTTGTTTGACCTTGGATTAGTATCCGAGTGGCCGGTTAACTGAGCCCGCTCCAGGCCGGAGATTTCCCTGTCTTTGTGAATCCAAAGAACCGTTGACTGGTCATGGTCAACGGTTTTTTTTATTGCTACGATAGGAGTGTCATTCGAAGTTGAGGCAATCGTGGGTCCGGCGGGCAAGCCTGATCCGGAGTCTTGGCGGGAGCGGTTGGTTTTGTTTCGAGCGGTTTCCAACCTAACAATACGGGAGCGGTACCCAGTGAGCTTGGACTACGCATTACTTCGAACTTTGCATCGGATGCTTCGGCAGCTTACGGATATTGGTGAGCGCATGGAAAACGGGCCTCGCAAGGTGAGGGTCGTGACCATGAATGAAGCAAATTTCGCTGAATCGCTGGAAGTTTCAAAACACGCATTGCTCGAGCTGCGAAAGGCTTCCAACGCGAAGCAGATGCAATTGAGTGAACGCGAAGCGAAGATCGAAGACATGAAGGTGAAACTAAACGCCTGCGACTCCAACAAGGAGTTTCAGTTGCTGAAAGACCGGGTCGCGGCGGATCTTCAGGCCAATAGCGTCCTGCAAGACGAAATCCTGGAGCAATTGGAAAAAATCGACGTGTTGACCGACGAAGTTGAGACAGCGCGAAAGAACCATGAAAAATCTCAGAACGAGTCCAGACGGATTCGGGATGAAGTTGATTTGGAACTCAAGGCGCTGGATGCGGAAAAAACGCGGATCTCACAGGAGTTGGCGGAGAAGGAAAAACTGATTTCCGCCGACCTGATTGTGCAGTACCGCCGATTGGTTGCCGGCAAAGGCGAGAATGCTCTGGGGTTGACCGACTCCGAGACCTGTGGAAACTGCAACCAGACGTTGACCGCTCAAACGGTAAGCGATTTGATGATGCAGAAGCCGGTGTTTTGTAAGGGGTGCGGTTGCTGGATGTATTTGGCAGATAAGCACGCGGCCGGTTCGTAGCAGCGGCGCGCTGCTGGCGCTTTTGCCACATTCTCGAGATGCGAGAATCGGCGCCAACGTCTATGATTCAACGCCAAGCTGACCTCCATTCCCGTTCGGGGACACGTTTGATTGGGCCGTGGGCTTTTCATCGGGAATCGGGGCTGGCAAGTCAGTTCAGAAACGCAAACCTGGGCTTCATTGTATGTTCCATGCCGATCAACAGGATGCAGGTCAGTACGCCCGGGTCAACAACGATGTTCCGGGCGGACGGTTCACGCGGTTCGTTCGTCGAGGAATTCGGTTTGCCATCATCGCCGTCTTCGTGGTGGCAATCGCGGTTTGGGCGATTTACGTTGCAGCACAAAAGGAACCGGACTTCTATCAGGCGGCACTTGCGGTCAAAGAACAGGACCAGGTAGAGCAGGGCAGTCTCTTTGAAAAACGGGTGCTCGAATTTCAAAACGATGTTCGAACACGGCCGCAATGGCAGGCCGTGTTCACCGAGGGGCAAATCAACGGTTGGTTGGCCAGGGATTTTCCGGAAAAGTTCCCCGGTACATTGCCTCCCAGCGTCCGGGATCCACGAATCGGAATCCACCAAGACGAGCTGCGAATCGCGTTTCGCTTCCATTCAAATTCACTCAAAGGGATCGTGCAGGCCAGGGTCGACACGTTTTGTACCGAGGTTCCTGGTCAGGTTGCCATTCGGATCAAAAGAGTTGGTTCCGGTTTGATACCCATTCCCGTGAATACGATCGCCGATCACGTGTCCACTGCCTTGCGCCGGCTCGGAGCCCGGGTCGAGTGGACGGAAATCGACCGGGATCCCGTTGTTCTGATTGAACTGCCTCCGGACACAATCAAGATCGGGAACAAACGGATCCTGCTCGACTCAATTCAGTTGCTGGACAAGGAACTCGTTTTGACCGGTGAGTCGTTTGAATTGGAGTAATGTCCAGAGGAAACCAAAGAACGGCACGTCAATTCCTGCGAGGAACAACATTTGACCGAGCGTCGTGTGACGCTGCATTTGGAAAACGTCGTGGCCCGGAGGCCAGGTATTTTTGAACAGTTTTTTCCTGGTCTTGAAATGAAACAACTGAGAACCGACGCCTCGCGTCCAAAAAGCGATCCATCGGTACGCCAGACCGTCGCTTATGCCCGAGAAAGGTACTCTCCGGTCCGAGTATCGACTTTCACCCGCTCGCCTTCTTTGAGGTACTCGGGTACCTGGACTTCCAAACCGGTTTCGAGAACGGCGGGTTTGGTACGACTGGTTGCCGAGTTGCCTTTGACACCCGGATCGCATTTGGTTACCTGCAGTTCGATTGTGTTGGGGATTTTGATTCCGACACATTCGCCATTGTAAATCATCGCCTGAACCCCCTCGAGAGACTCGGTCAGAAAGGGTCTTTCGTTTTCAACATCTTCGAGCAACAGCGAATACTGTTGGAAATCACCCTGGTCCAGGAAGTGCAAATGAGTCGCATCCGCGTACATCAATTTTACATCCCGGTTTTCAAAGTCGGCATCGGGAAGTGATTCAGTACCCTTCAGCGAGATGTCGACTTTCTGTCGTGTCACGATGTTTCGCGCTCGAAACTTGTAGACCGTGGCTGCTCCTCGGGCAGAGGGTGAATTGACCTTGATGGACTCGATCATCACTGGAGCCCCTTCGAATTCGACGATTGTGCCGTTCTTGATTTCTTTGGCTTGCATCTTGTTGTCTTCCGTTGTGCGGATTTAAGCAATCGGGTTCGTGGAGGAATGAGCTGTGGGATTCTGACGGGCCAGCCAAAAACCGGATCGCGAGAGAGGAGTCCGGCCGGCAACGGTCGCGTTCATCCAGCGCGTCGGACCTGCGACATTTCCCACTGCAGACGCCTGTCGTATTGTTCAAAAAATATCGGTCGAGCTACAGCAGGGTTTTGGATTGTGGGTCAAGACCGACACCATCACAAACAGATGCCAGCCTTTCCATGACCAGCAGCAATCCACCTGGGTCCAGCAACTCTTCACCTTCCGGACCATCGGATTTGTGCTCAAAATGAAAAATATCAAATCTCGCATTACAGTCGTCCAGCTTTTTCAATTTCCGATGATCGTCTCCCGAGAGCGTGATGGTTCGAAAATCCAGCATCAGTGCGGCGACCTGTTCGACAACTTCCTCTCCAGCAACATAACTGATGTCCATTGCGGAACTGTCGTGCGGTGAGCGAATTGTGACCGATTCAAATTTCCCGTCGGACTCGCGAAGGTCAGCAAATTCGTATTTCTCTCCGAGCGACTCAATGCAGGATTTGACCTCTGCCCCCGTGGGTCGGTGATCATCCGCAAAGTGGATGAAAAAAGTATCCCGATAGATGTAGTTTTCATCTTCAAACAAAGACACGCAACTCTCCCGTTCCGTTTCGATGGCCCACAGAAACTCCGCTGGCCTGCCGCGGTCATTTTAACGGTCCCGCACCGACAAGAAAGTAGCTAACTTCATTGATGGAGAATTTTTTATCGTGCGTCAGCAATCCGAATGGGGTTGGATCAGCCAAGTTCTCGTGATCGCTCGGTCGCGGCTTGAACTGCCGACATTACCGCGTCACGAAACGAGTTTTCTTCGAGCGCTTTGAGTCCTTCGATGGTCGTTCCCCCTGGACTGGTCACGCGATCGCGAAGAATGGCCGGATGTTCGCCCGTTTGTTGCAGCATCAAAGCAGCGCCGACGACAGTTTGAATCGCGAGGTCTCGAGCCGTCGTACGGGGCAAACCCGTGAGCACCGCGCCGTCAATGAGAGCTTCGACAAACGTAAATACGTATGCCGGTCCCGATCCGGAAAGACCGGTGACCGAATCCATCAGGCGTTCGTCCAGGACCACGACTGAGCCGACGGACGTGAGCAAGTTCTTGATCCACTCAATGTCGGTCGATTCGACACCGTCTCCGGCCGCAATCGCACTTGCACCCTGGCCGATCAGGCAGGGCGTATTGGGCATGACGCGGACAATGCGGCGGGTCCCAGTAAGTCGTTCTAATTCCAGCAACTGAACGCCCGCGACGACCGAAACGACCAGGGGGTTGTTTTCAAATGCAACTTCGGCCAACGCAGCGTCGAGGTATTGCGGTTTGACAGCAATAAAAACAACATCGCTGGATTCCACCAGCCGTGAATTGTTGTTCACGCGTGTAACCGATGATCGTTCCGCAATCAGGTCCCGTAACGATTCATAAGCGGAATCACTTGGGTCCGATATGAACAGCTGCAGATCTTCGCCGATTGACTTGATGATGCCCACCGCAAGCGACTTGGCCATTTGTCCGGCCCCGATAAAACCAATTTTCCTCAAAGCTGATTCCCAAATTATTGAACGGATGTTTCGAATGCCGCTAGCGGGCCACCGCAAGCATTTTAGCCGAGCCAGTGTAGGTAGACCATTGGCCGGTGTTACCCTCTGGAAAAAGCTATGGACGCAGGTCCTGTTTTCTGAAACACTTCCGCGACTTTTCCGACGATGATCCGTCGGGTCGCGAACCGACTTGTTTTCACTGGAATAAAGCAATGAGAAATTGCAGTATCCTCTGTACGGTAACGATCGTTTTTGTTTGTTTGTCATCCAGCGTTGGGGCGCAGGACAATGGGATTTTTTCCGGGCAAGGTGTTCGATTCCCAGAATCCAGTCAGCCGGTTGAGTCGAAATCCAAATGGCCCAAGCTATTGGATTTCTCAAAAGACGAATCGGCGGCTCCGAAGTCGCATTTGTTTTCCAGTATGTTTTCAAAACAGACAAAGCCGGCAAGACCGGGTTTTGAAACGTCCGAGGTGGAAAAGCCGAAATTCGATTGGTTCAGGAAAAAGCCTGATGAAATTGACCACTCGGGGCAGGCGAAACCGTTAGGCGGATTTGCGGACTTGTTTCCCAAACGAGATCCGAATCGACCTGGCCTCCTCGGGCAGATGAACACGAAGTCGAAGGACTGGATTGATCGAACGACCGGATGGACGGAAAGGATGACCCAGAAAAAGCGAGAACGCTCGGCCTCAACTTGGGATGCAATTACGAAGGACTGGCGGGCGATTCAATCTGAAGCCGACCACGAGGCGATCCCGGCGCAACCTCCTGTCCGATCAGCTGAGGCGATTAACAAACCTCGCGTACGTTTTTGATAAAATCCAAGAGGTTTGTCGATAACGCGCTGGGAGATTATGAGCTCCACCGCTGTAGTTCGGAGGAATCGTCATTTAGAATGTAGAGATGTTAAATGACTTGATTCTAGGAACAGCCGGTCATATCGACCATGGAAAAACGTCGTTGATTGGTGCGCTGACGGGAACGAACACGGACCGCCTTCCTGAGGAAAAAAAACGTGGGATTACCATTGAGTTGGGGTATGCCCACCTCGATCTGCCCCCGTTTAGATTGGGCATTGTCGACGTTCCAGGCCATGAAAAATTTGTCCGTCAAATGCTGGCTGGCGCCACAGGTATGGATCTGGCCCTGCTGGTCGTCGCGGGCGACGACTCGATCAAGCAGCAAACCAAAGAGCACCTCGATATTTTGAGGATGCTGGACCTCCCTGCCGGCGTAATCGCACTGACCAAATGCGACCTGTCGGATCCTGATTGGCTCGATCTCGTCGAAGACGAAATTCGGCAATTGGTTTCCGACACGTTTCTCAAAGATGCGCCGATCATCCGAACCAGTGCCAAAACAGGAATGGGGCTTGAGGAACTCAAATCGGCTTTGAAAGATGCTGCGCGGGTCGTTTCCGAAACCGATCGTGCCAATCGTAAACATGCACCGTTTCGAATGGCCATTGACCGCACGTTTACAATTGACGGCCATGGAACCGTGGTCACGGGCAGCGTGAGCAGCGGTCAAGCCCGGGTTGGCGATCAACTTCAGATCCAGCCGGACAATCGGTCCGTGCGAATTCGCGGGATTCAGAGTCACGATTCGGCTGCGGAATCGGTTTCTCGTGGACAACGGGCGGCGATCAATCTGGCCGGGATCCACCACCAGGAAATCGATCGCGGCCACGAGCTTTGTGCTCCGGGTCACCTGGTCCCCTCAACCCTGATGACGGTCAAGTTGCATCTGCTTGACCGCATTGGGAAAACACTCAAGGACCGGACGCGGATTCGTTTTCACGTCGGCACCGCCGAGTTGCTGGGCAACGTACGACTATTGGAATCGTCGGAGTTGGAACCAGGAGAGTCCGGTTACGCCCAGGTCTTCCTGAACGAGCCGGCAGTGGCTGTTTGGAATCAGCCGTTCGTGGTCAGGCGGCAATCCCCGATGGAGACAATTGGTGGGGGACGTGTCCTGGCGCCCAATGCGAGGCGCATCAAGAAGGCGACCGAACTTGATCTGAAAATGATTGGTGATTTGAGCAGTTCTGATCCGGTCGTGAGAGCTTCCGCGAGTGCGTACCTCGCCGATGACCTGCAATGGCGTCCCAAAGATCTGTCTCGAAGCGCCGGGATCGTCAACGTGGATGAAGTGTATGAAAAGTTGATCGCGAAGGGGGATCTGATCGAAATCAAGGTTTCGTTGACTCGCAGCGTGATCATCCATCGAGATCGGATGAATGGCCTGGCGGACCGATTGATGAAAACGCTTGAGCGGTTACACAAATCCCAGCCGCTACGGTTTACGCATCCGCGCTCGGTCGTCAACGTCGAATTCAGCTACCTCGAACAGCCGGAACTGTTGAGCCTGGTGATCGACGAATTGAAAAAGCAGAAAAGGGTTAACGCCAACTTTCACTCGATTGGAATTGTCGGTTATGGTCCAAAATTATCGAAGGGCCAAAAGGTGCTGCTGGATGAGTTGATCGCTTCCGTGAAAGCAGCGGGGATTGAGGCTCCGACCGTCAAGGAACTGGAAAACACGACCAAGAAGAACAAAGAGTCCGTCGCGGAACTTTTGGAGATGGCGATGGAAAATGGTGACTTGGTGAGAATTGCTGACGACCTTTATGTTCATAGCGAGGTTTTTGAGGCGAAGAAGAAACAGCTGGCCGAAGCGATTGAAAAAGCCCAAGGTTTGACGATGAGCGAAATCCGCCAAATCCTGGAAACCAGTCGAAAATACGCCATTCCCTTATGCGAGTATTTCGACAAGACGGGGTTTACCGTGCGGGATGGCGACAAACGCCTGTTAGGTGCGCGGTGAAGCGGCGAGGTTGGCAGTTGAGTTCTGACCGGTCCGCGGAACAAGCCAGGTTGTGCCTGGATCCGGAAAACTCGTTTCCGCACTGCCTGTGGGTGAAAATGCAAATCAGACATCGGGCTTGAATCCATGCGATTGAAACTTGGACACATCGCAGGCATCGATGTCTATCTTCATTGGAGTTATGTTCTGGCTCCGATTTACATCATCTACCAGTTAAAATGGCAACGCGATTTTCCGTGGAGCATTATTGGAACCTTGCTGCTGTTGCTGGTCTCGATGTCCATCTGCGTATTGCTGCATGAATTTGGCCATGCGCTGATGGCTCGGAGGCTCGGTGTCGGCACCAGGGATATCATCATTACACCGATCGGCGGACTGGCGAGACTGGAGCGGTTGCCGCAAAAGCCATTTCAGGAGTTGTTGATCAGCCTGGCAGGGCCTGGCGTCAATCTGGTAATCGCCCTGTTGCTGGCGGTTTATGTTCTCGGGTCTGGCAGGGACTGGGTTCCCTCGCTCGATTTTGATGGAGTGACTCAATTTCCTGAAATCATGATGTGGATTAACGCGACTTTGTTTCTGTTTAACTTGATTCCTGCGTTTCCGATGGACGGCGGTAGGATTCTCCGGAGTGGGTTGGCGTTGTTGATGCCGCACCTGCAAGCCACATTGATCGCCGGTGCCCTTGGGCAAGCCGGTGCAATTGCTTTTTCAATTTACGGGTTCACGTCGGGTCATTACGTGTTGATCCTGGTCGGTCTGTTTGTTTACTTTGCTGCCCAATTTGAAATGTCCCAAGCCCGGTCGACGGAGGCAACGGCCGATCCGGAAAGAGAAACTTGATCGCAAAAAAACTGCCGGTCAGGCGTCTGAGTTGCAATCACTCGGCGCGGGTAGGACGGCGGAAAGGAAAGGGCAGACAATCTGCTAATCGCGCCTCCTGCGGGATTAGCAGCGTAACCACGATTCGTTGAACTAGGGGAATACGCCGACGATGGTTTCATGCGAACGATCCACGTACGGAAGCTCCTCGGCGCGCTGCACTGGCACGTAAAGCGAATGACCTCGGTCTCGGTAAATGCACTTCCAACCGATCTCGCTGGCCAATTCGCCGTCGTTCTTTTCGAGTTCCTCGGCCAATCGCCTGGCCTGCGGCACCAGAATCGCGTGGGTGTCGTACTTGGCGAGTGTGTCGCGCCAGTTCTCTCCGGCATTGTAGAATTCATTGTTTTCTTCCAACGCCGCGGGCGGGTACGCGACCTCGTAGCGACTATCGAAGCTGACCTTGACGTTCGGGTACAGGTTCCATTCAACAAATGCACCGGTCGAAAACGGAACAAACAGATTTCCCTGGAAATTCTGTTCTCGCAGGTAATCGACTGCGCCTGCGGGGTAGATGACATCGTTCAGCTTGGAGTATGTATCATCCGTAGGGACCTGGAGTTTCCAGAATTTGACATTGATGGCGAAACCGATTGCCACCAGTCCAATCGCGATACCAACCACCGCGATTTGCGGTCGGTACTTTCTGAACAAGCCTTCGATGGACAAACCGACGCCTGAAGCCTGGATCATGGGTGGCACAAAACAAGCCCAGGTCACCGCATAAAGCGAGCCATGACGGTAGTGTTTGGCAGCGAGATAGGCGGTCAACACCAACGCCAGTGATTCAAATAGAGACTCTTTGCCACGGCACCAGATACCGTATAACGCGATCAATACCGAGAACCCGTAAATGATGGGCAGCCGGATTTCCCAGATTGGCTGCCACTCCAGAATCAATGGGCGTTTCATACGAACCGCACGAACCAAATACGGGGTGTAGTCCCAGCCATACGGGTTCAAGTTGAGAAGTAACAGAGTCGCCATTCCGACGGCGATCAGGTGCCAGACTCGTTGAAGCGTCATGCCGATGGATTTTGTTTCCGACCAGGCCTCGATCAACCGGGCAAAACAATAAACGCCCAGGATACCCATTCCGGATACGACGCCTCCATGCATGTTTGCCCAAACCACAAAGATGGGCAGCCAGGCGGCGATCCACCAGCGCTTTCCCCTGCGATCCTGGTCCAACAAGAAAAACAGCAGAATCAGGAAGCAAAGCGTGAACAATTGCGCGCGGATGTTATTGAATGCCATCCAGCCCCCAAGGTTCAAAGCAAAAGGTGCGAGGACCGCAAAAACGGCCAGGCTCGCACCGCGTCGCCTGGCGTAGACAAAACAACCGACACAAACGAAGAAGGTCAGGATGTACTTGAGGACGATCAGTCCTGTTGAGCCCCAGCCTGACTTGACCGTCACAAAGTAAAGTACTGCCCCGGTCGCCCACTCGTGATGGACAACCGGCTCGATCGTGGGTGTGTAGGCAAACGCATCGCTGGTCGGCATCTGGCCTTCGTTTTCCATCTGCCGGTAAAGAGCCATTTCATGGAACAGGTCCAAATCGACAATCATGTTTTTGGAGCCAACCGCCAGTACAGCGCCTAGCAATCCGAACCCGATGGCCCAAGCTAAAATTCGGGAAGACAAATTCACGTTCGACTCCGCATCACAACTTCCTGCCTGATGACTCGATCAGGACGGAATGATAGCAGACAAAAGCGTCAGGCCAGAATGCCGATTATCGCCAACCCGGGATGCACTTGATGATTCGATGATTGCTGCCTGACCCGTTTTGACCGAAACCGGGCCGCTATTGATTGTCTGATGGTTCTTCATCGGTTGCAGGATCCTCATCCGCCAAAGAAGTCTCCGCCGCAGGAACCACCGGTTTTTCGTTCAGGCGTTGATTATACGTCCCCATGTCGCACCCGATCGACATCAGACAGGCGCCAGCCAGAGCGGTCGAGCATAACAGCAACATCGGCCTGATACTTTCGTCTCGGCGAAAAGTCGATCTACATAGCGGTGGGTTCAGGCGTTTCATTACGGGTCCATTCGTATCAGGGATTGAGATTCAATCCAGCTAGTTTAACGCGCAATCGCGAATCGGCCGAGTGTCTCCTGGTCGAGACGGATTTGGGAAAGGATCCCGACCGGACGACAGGCTGGAGGTCGGCGACAGAAGAAGAACACAAGCGGTTCACCATCCTGGTATCCACGGCGTGCCAAAAAAAAAGCGTTGGCCCCATGTTGAGACCAACGCTTCGTGTTCCCTGGCACTGGGACGGCGAGCCATCCCAGTGCTCAGTTCAAGCTCAGCCGTGAGCACTTGCAGTAACGGTTGACCCAGAAACCATTGTTACGGCAAGCAAAATATGCTCTTCCCCCAGGAGGGAGGGTGGTGCAAGATTCCCGCGTTTCCAGCACCGTCGACTGAACTTTAAGGTGTTTTTTGACTCCAGATTTGAAACTAAATCATCGAAACGATTTGATTGACCGAATCCAGGTTTGCTCGATCAAGACAATTGTGGTTTCGTTACTCGATATCTGCTGCATCCGGCTGCTTCCATTTGTTATGGGAGTACGTTTACTGAACCATTCGATCTGCGGCAATGTCGATTTCGAAAAAGAAAAGGGAATCTCGTGAAAATGCTAGCCAAACCCAGTTGTTGTTTCTCAATGTTCCACAAGATTTCGCTAAACATTATCTGCTTGTCGCAATCCGCCGGTGCCAGCACCCGTTCAAAACCGGTAATCATCGATGTTGAAAATCTCCGGATTGCCTTTTGGTTTCTGGTTGTCCGGGGCCAATGTTGCGTGGTCATAGAGCCAGGCCTGGCAAACATCGCGATCGGTAATCGTCCAATTGTGTTCGCCGATCAACGCGAATGGCCTTTCGCCACATCCGGTGACCAGCACCGAATCGCCCGGTTGAGCCTGCTGCAATGTCCACTCAATCGCCTGGAAGCGGTTGGGGATCAGCTGGGCATTTGCTGGATCATCGAAGCCGTCCAAAACCTGATGCGCTGGCTCGTAATCGATTACCTGGTCAATCGAGGATCTCGTAATCACGGCTTGGTCCGCTGCTCGCTCAATGATTTCACCGATCCGACGTCGCTGCAATTCCGACTGGGCATCGTCAACCGAGCAGATACACCAGATTTTGCCCGTCGTAACCTGACGTAACGAGGCAATGGCATTTGCCAACTGGCCGGTACTTCGCGCTGAGTCTATCCAGACCCCGAACGGCTGGCCGCACTCGACCCTTTCAAGTCGACCGGGGATGCGACCGGCAGACTCCAGGCCTTTGGCGATTGTGGAAAGGTCCAACCCGGAGGCCAGGCCCACAGCCATCGCGGTCAAGCAATTGTAGATATGTGGGTCACCAATGATGGAAGTCCGAATCGGAATCGAGTCGGAACCGGCAGTGATCATAAAGGTCTGTTCACCGCGTGATCGTTCAATCAGTCTCGCGGTAACGTCGGCTTCCTGTTTGATGCCAACCGTCAAAACAGGTTTGTCGATTTGATTGATCAGGAAATGCGTGGTGGGATCATCTGCGTTGAGAACGGCCAGTCCAGTTGGTTTGAGTTGATCAAGCAAACGCATTTTCGCGCGGCGGTAATTCGCCTCCGAGCCATGAAAATTCAAGTGATTCTCGCGAATGTTGGTCAGCACGGCGATATCGAGTCCAACACCGGAAAGGCCGCGTTTGGCCAAGGCAATGCTTGGGATTTCAAGAACGGCACACTCACAGTTGGCGATCACCATCTGGGTTAACTGTTCCGCCAGCCAGGGAGGATTGAAGTCCTGTTTGGGAACCGACTGGCGACCGGCGCCGCAGCTGACTTCGATCGAAGACACCAGTCCGGATTGCATCCCGGCGGCACGAAAGACACTAGAAATCAGGTGGCTGGTAACTGTTTTGCCATCCGTGCCGGATACGCCAACGGTCGTTAGACGTTGGCTGGGATGGCCGGCCAGGGCCTGACAGATCTTTCCATACGCTTCGCGCGAATCCGCAACGACACATTGGGGCCGATTGGTTGTGAGCAATCGTTCCGTGACGATGGCGGTGGCACCGCGACCGATGGCCTCCTGGGTGAAATCATGACCATCCTGTTCGGCGTCCATGATGGCAACGAAAAGGTCATCTGCCTGACAATCATTCCACATTCCGCAGCAAGATCGGAAGTAGACTTCATCCGCGCCAATTAGTTTGGCGTCCGGAAGAATCTCCCGCAACCGAATTCCAAGATTCGTTTTGACCAGCTGGGTACTCACAAGGCCTCCTTGCCTGGCGAATGCCAAATTTATAGTTAGCGTCTCAAACTGGGGTTCTGCGTTGAATCCGGGTCCAGCTTGAACCCGGGCAAATCAACAGCAGAGCCATGTCGGCTTCCTGCCAACGTGGACGATTCTCTGCATCCGAAACTTTGAGTCAAGATTGATCGCGCGATCAACCTGACGAAAAGATCGGAGGTTAGCGGTGTCAATTTTGTCGATCCCGATTGACACGTCAAAAAACGCGGGCCCTGAGTCGTTTTGGCGGTTAAAATTATTCCTGCATCTGGACAAATCAACTGGAAACATGCGATGATTAGCTAGCAGCCAGCGGGCAGTGTAGGCGCCCGGGGAGCAGTCGATGCGAGGGGCTCAGGGATCTCGGTCTTTTCTGGTTTGACAGTTCATCGCCAACGGTCACGAAAGTCCGGAGTTTTGGTTGCCCTTACATCGCTGAGTCTTGAGACGAGGGTTTCGGTGGCAGCTAACGGATCAAACTCTACGAGCCCGAGGGTTCGATGTCGCCGCGGTGAATCCTGACAAGGACGGGGTTTTGTAATTCCAGGCGTCGCGAGGTCATCGGTGGTTTGGCAAGTTTAATTAATCGTATCTCCAGTTTCCTTTCAAAAGCATCTCAATGACAGACGAAGACTTTGATGAAATGTCATTAGCGGCTTATCTCCACCTGACGCCGGAACAAGTCCGGAGGATGGCCGACCGGGATCGTTTGCCAGGACGACGAATTGGTGGAAAATGGCGATTCTCCCGTCCGGAGATCCATCAGTGGTTCGAGGAAAAAATCGGCCTGTCGGACGAGCAAGAGCTTTCGGCCGTCGAAAAGGTTCTTGATCGGCACATGGAACCCAGTCTCGATGAAGCGATTCGAATTTCAGATCTGTTGACCATCGGAAACACGTATGTGCCGTTATTGGCCCGAACCAAAAATTCCGTGATTCAGAAGATTTGTGAGCAGACAGCCGCAACCGGAAATCTCTGGGATCCCGAGAAGATGGCCGAAGCATTGCTCAACCGCGAAGAGCTTCACCCAACTGCGCTGGGGAACGGGGTCGCATTACTTCATCCTCGCCGCCCATTACCTTCGATTATCGGTGACCCGTTTCTTGCGCTTGGCATAACTTCGTCGGGGATTCCGTTTGGGGGACCAAGGGGATGTTTGACGGATATTTTCTTTTTGATTGGGTCCACGGATGAATCCGTGCATTTAAGAGTGCTCGCCCGGTTGAGCCGCTTGATTCAACAGCCTGACTTGTTGGATAATCTGCGGGGCGCCAAAACGCCGGCTGAGGCTTGGCAAGTCATTTCTGAAGCGGATGAAAAGCTGGAGTAGGGGTCAACATGATATGGCAAACTGTTCAAACCCGGTTAACCGTGTGACTGGGTGGTCCCCAGCCCGCCCGAAACAAAATGGATTTGACGATGAACGATCACAAAATTCTCCTGACGGGTGATTTTTGGCATCACGAATTTAAGGGAATCGTTTCGAGTTTTGACGTCCCGGTGACTTTGGTTCCGATCGAGAAAGTAGAATCCGTCAGTGATTCGACTTTTGATTTAATCATCATTGCACAATCACGACGCAGCCAGTTTTTTGCCAGCGATGTAGAAAAAATCCAGGCGATTTTCGCCTTGACTCCGGTCGTTGGGTTGCTGGGAAGTTGGTGTGAAGGTGAGCCACGATCGGGGACGCCGTTTCCAGGTGTGAAACGGGTTTACTGGCATCAATGGAAAGGGCGGTACGAAAGATTTGTCGATGAATTGGAGGATTCGGGAATCACGGGTTGGCACACGCCAAAGACGTTTTCCGTCGCCGACCAGATCTCAACGAATCATTGCCAGCCAATGCACTCCGGAGAGATTCAGTTCGTTGGCATCAGTGCCTGGTCGCGAACCCAGTATGAGATGGTTGCCGACGCCATCAGGCAGTTTGGCTGGGAACCCCGTTGGTTTGAGCGCGCGACCTGGGATGAAGAAGCGGCGCGTTCCATTTCCGCCATTTGCGTTGAAGCTGACTCGTGGTGCCCTGATCTGTTGAAACGAATCAAGTGGATTCGTAATGAGATTCCCGAAGCGCCAATCGTATTGGTTTTGAGTTATCCGCGTGAATCCGAAATGAAAGAAATCCTGGCGACTGGCATCGCCGAAGTAGTTTCCAAGCCTTTCGAGTTGTGCGATTTGCGGTCAGCGATCCATCGTTCTACGGGAGCCAAGGCAGCGGCTGCGTTTGAGTCATGAGCCTTGCTTCTGTCGGTGATTGGCAAATAGGTGATCGGCTCATAAGATTTGCGGTGAGGACCTCGCGACTAAATTGCCTGTGACTTCAAATCCGCAATCAAGCCAGATTTACCATGAACCAACAACAAACGGACACTCGGCGCGCGCTCGCGTGCTGGTATTTGACCGGAGCGACTGCCAGCGGCAAGACGGGTGTCAGTCTTGAACTGGCCAAACGTCTGGATGCTGAAATTGTCTCACTTGATTCGATGGCGATCTACCGCGGCATGGACATTGGGACCGCCAAGCCAGGCCCGTTTCAGCAAGCAGAGATTCCACATCACTTGATCGATATCATTGACCCGCCAGATTCGTTTAGCGTGTCGCAATATCGCGAAGCGGCACTGGAGTCGATTGAGCAGATTCGAGGACGCGGAAAACAGGTTCTGTTTGTCGGCGGAACAGCACTTTATCTCAAGGCCCTGTTGCGGGGCATGTTCCAGGGCCCCCCTGCCGACTGGGATTTTCGGAACGCGATCGAAGCCGAAATTACCGGAATGGGCGCCGAAATTTTGCACGAACGATTGCAAATGATTGATCCCGTTTCTGCTTACAGTCTTCATCCCAACGATCATCGTCGAATCATTCGGGCGCTTGAGGTTTACAAGTTGACCGGTAAACCAATCAGTCACTGGCAAATGCAGTTCGAGGAGGGAAACCCGCCGGACCAGTGCCGCGTTTTTACCTTGCGACATGCGCGACCCGTACTCCATTTGCGAATCGAACAACGTGTCGAAAAGATGTTTGCTGGCGGACTTGTCGATGAAGTTCGGGGGCTATTGGCCAGGTGGGATTCGATCGGGAAAACGGCTGCGCAAGCGGTGGGTTATCGCGAAGTCATTGATCACCTCGAAAACAAAGTCGGACTCAATGAGACGATCGAGCGAGTCCGAGTCCGAACTCGCCGATTTGCCCGTCATCAGGAGACCTGGTTTCGGGGTCTCAGCGAGTGTCGGATCATTGATTTGGATCACGAGTTTGATCCGGCCGTTATTGCCGAACAGTTATTCGAAGCCGGGAATTCAGTTGAACGCACGTAGTGCGGATCGGCCAACTAACGACGGTTGCCTCCGCGCGCTCCGCGAGCCTGGCCAGCGCCTCCGGGTCGTCGTGGCCCATTGAAGGCGGCCATGCCACTTTGAATTTGACCATCCCGTTGGCCTGGGCCGCCCCGTTGGCCCTGAACATTTGCTTGTCCTGGTCCGGTTTGTCCCCTGCGGCGTCCCGTTTGCACTGGCTGGTTCTGCATCGCCGCTTCCATTTCGGAACGGTCGCAAGCCCCGTCGCGATTAGTGTCCATTTGGGCGAGTCGCTGGCGGCCATTTTGAGGCACTTCATCTGGCGTAATCATCCCATCGCCGTTTTGGTCAAACTGCGCAAATATGGCTCGACTGTCGCCTTGACCACCTTGGCGTTGGACACCACGCCCTGGTTGCTTCTGCGATGCCAACTGCAGCTCGGAAAGATCGCAACCACCGTCGCCATTGGTGTCCATTTCTGCCAGACGTTGCTGCGCGTCGCCTGGAACTTCGTCAGGTGTTATGACGCCGTCACCATTGACGTCGAACTGGGCCATTATTGCCTGAGGATTATCTGGGCTCCGATTTCCAACCTGCCCGGGACGCATTTGCGGTCGCTGAACGCCGCGGGCTTGCTGGTTGGCCCCACCTGGACGATTGTTTCGTAGGTCGGGAACTCCTCGGCGTTGCGGATTTTGATTGGATTGACCAGCTTGAACCGGGCCTCTCCCGCCGTCTTGACCGTTTCCTCCCCGTTGCATTTCGGCATTTGCATGGTCGCCCGAAATCAGTAACAGCGCCGCGAAGGATGCGAACATCAGGATGTTTTTCATGGTAATACCGTTTTCCGTTTTCTGAGTTTGGTTTGGAAGGATCAAGCTGTCCTCAATTGAAAAACGCAGTTTCAAAGCGTTTTCTACCGTTCCAGCCGAAAATCCAAACCGGTCGAATTTGGCTGACGGTTCGGTACGTGCTCAATGGCCAACCAAAGGACGTCAACGTCTGTCGATACAAGGTGGAATTCAAGGCCAGAGACGCCAATTTTTGGCTGTCTCCCGCTCGTTATCGAACATGGCATTGGATACAATCACAGGTCAAAAACCGTGAAATCCGATGTTTTAATTCTTGTAAAGCAAAATTCTCGCAGGGAAAAATAATGTCTGGCACAATCAGTTTCTCCAAACAAGTGAACCGTTTTTTCGATAATGCCGCCGCGCTGACAGACCACGATCCGAGTCTGTTGGCACAGATTCGGGAGTGCAATTTTGTTTGCCGGTTCTCGTTTCCGGTCGAGCGAGACAACGGATCGATCGAGGTCATCAGTGCGTGGCGGGCCGAGCACAGCAACCACAAACTGCCGACCAAAGGCGGGATTCGGTTCAGTCCGGATGTCAATGAGGACGAGGTTTGTGCCTTGGCGGCCTTGATGACTCACAAATGTGCCATTGTGAATGTTCCGTTTGGTGGAGCCAAAGGGGGCGTGCGGATTGATCGGCGAAATTATTCCGATCGAGAGCTGGAGCGAATCACACGTCGGTTTACGTTTGAGTTGTATCGCAAAAATTTCATTGGTCCCGGCTGCGACGTGCCTGCCCCCGATTTCGGGACGGGTGCCAAAGAGATGTCGTGGATCGCCGACACATACCAGTCGCTGAATAATGGAGAGCTTAATGCATTGGCGTGCGTCACGGGCAAACCGGTTGAGCTGGGAGGGATCCGGGGTCGAACCGAAGCCACCGGGTTGGGTGTATTTTATGGGGTTCGTGAAGCCTGCGGTATCGCTGAGGACATGACAAAGCTTGGTTTGTCCACCGGGATCGAAGGCAAGACAGTGGTGATCCAGGGCTTCGGCAATGTCGGATTCCACACGGCCAAGTTTTTTCACGAACATGGCGCCAAAGTCATCGCAATCGCCGAATACGATGGCTCGATCTTTAACCCCAACGGTCTCAATATCCCGGCCCTGGACCTGCACCGCCAGGAGACTGGATCGATTACGAATTATCCAGGATCCAAGATGATGGGGAAGAGTGAATCTGCGTTGGAGTTGGCTTGCGATATTCTGATCCCGGCCGCTTTGGAAAACGTGATTACCAAGGAGAATGCGCCTCGGATCAAAGCGAAAATCATTGGCGAAGCTGCGAACGGACCGACTACTGCCGAGGCGGACGAGATTCTCAACAAAATGGGCGTGCTGATTATTCCTGACGCTTTTCTCAATGCCGGCGGCGTGACCGTTTCATATTTTGAATGGTTGAAGGATCTCTCGCATGTCCGATTCGGACGCTTGGAAAAACGTTTCGAGGAATACTCGTTTCGCCGGTTGCTGACGGCGGTCGAGGGGGTTACCGAAAAACGCTTCACGGAAGAGATGTTAAAAGTGCTTAGCCAGGGGGCTGACGAACATGACCTGGTGCGATCTGGGCTGGAGGAAACAATGTCCACGGCCTATGTTGAAATTCGCGAGACCAAATGCAAACTGGATGGTAAAGCCGATTTGCGTACGTCGGCATTTGTCAATTCAATCAACAAGATCGCTTTGTGTTACGGTGATATGGGGATCTTTCCGTAGGCCGGGGAACAGGCCCGAAGTCGATCCGGCAGCGTTCGCGGTCTAGAACGTCGCTGATCGAGTGGCGATTTCGATTTTCTTGTCCAGCCAGTCTGCAACGGCGAGATAGATATAACTTCCAAGAGATTGTTCACAGGTTGAAAAGAACGCGCGGCCTCGTTGGCCAGACTGCAATCGACGACTCGATTCAGCATCGAGCTCCAGAAACACATTGAAGCGGGGTGAAAGTAATTCGATTCCAGGTTCTTCCAGGTTGCCGCTGGCCATCGCATGATGCACGTCGAGTGGACCGCCGGCCTGGGCACAGAGGGACAGGTGGGTTGGTGTTTGAGATGCGCTCGGATTGACGCGGATCAGTTTGGATTGAAATACGGAGATGCCCGGCATGATCACGCGAAGCATTTCGCCTTCGTTGTCCTGGACCGATTCAAGATCGCGCTGATCGATTGAAACAACGACCTCCTTTGTTTGCCGTTGCGCGATCGTGAGCAACGGGTCTCCTCGTTTGGCAAAACTCCCGATCTTGTTTTCCAGGTTGCGTTGAAAGACGAATCCGTCGAAGGGGGCCAGGACCACAAGCCCGTCTGCTTCCTCTCGTTTTTCGGCGAGCTGTTCGTTGAGTTCTTCATGCGTCTTCAGTTCGGCCATGGCGAGCGAGAGTTCTTTTTGCTGTTTGTAGATGCGGTATTGAATTTTGGCTTCTTCGGCACGCCGCTCCAGTGTCAAGACATCGTTTGCCAATGAGGGGTTTTCCAAAACGAGTAGTCGTTGCCCTTGGACGACGTTTTCGCCATCCATGACCAGCAATTCCTTTATGAACCCGTCGGCATCGGCTCGCAGCAGGGTTTCTTCCGCAAACTGAACGATTGCCGGAGCCGATTTCGTAGCGGGAGCTTTGAGGATCCCAAACAGGCTCAAGCCAAACAGCCCGATCACAGTGAAACTGAGCGCGGTTCGGTAGGGGTTAACCCGGTGATTTGACCGTTGGCCGAAAATTGACTTGATTTGAGTGTGAATGGGCAGGGCAATCCAAAGGGTCGCTCCGATCCCGCTGAGGATCAGTCCCAGTCCATGAAACAGCACCCCGGCTCCGATGATCAAACTGATACTGATTGAAATCTTCCAAAAGAAGGCCATGCTCCCGTAAATCGCCACTCGGCGAAGTTCTGCATCGGTGCAAATGTTGGGTGTTTTGGGAATGCCAAATAACAGGCTCTTGATCCGGTCACCAAACCATCTTGTCCCTTTCGGGTACAGGTTGGGAATTTTCAGCAAATCAGAAAGCAGGAAATAGCCGTCGAAACGCATTAACGGATTTGCATTGAACAGAATCGTGGTCACGCTGGACATCAAGAATACATTGAATGCCACATTGGCGATTACCCCGGTCGTTCGCGTCCAAACGAAGAACGCCAGAAACGAGATGAACAATTCGACGTACATTCCGGCAGCGGACACGACGATTCGATGCCAGCGATTGGGAAATCGCCACATCGATGTAACATTGACGTAAGCCATCGGCGTAAACAGCAACAGCAGGACACCTGCTTCGGGAACTTCGCCACCGTAGCGCCGACAGGCGATGCCGTGAGCAGCCTCATGAATGACCTTCAATCCAATCCAGATCAGCAACAACCAGATCCAGCTGTAACCCGATAGAATGCCGGCCGATGCGGAACCCAGGTGCTCCCAGTGGGAATAAACCTGAATCAGCGTGTAAATTGCAGCAGCACACCAAACGACAAGGAACCACGTCGAAAACAGCCACTGGGCGTAGGGCTGAATCTTCATCAATGCGGTATTCGGATTGAATAGCTTGAACTTGATACAGATCGGATTGAAAGAACCCAGCAATTGTGACCGCTTTAAGGCGTTTGCCTGGTTATTCAGCCTCTTGGCGTTGTCGATGGATTCGCCAAATACCAGGTTTGACTGTACAAGCCACTGGCATATTTGAGTAACCAGTTCGTCATCGTAGTCCGATTCAGATTCCGCCAGATTGCCATTGAGCAAGCGGCCAATTTCTCGTGGGGTTTTTTTTCCGTCAATCGAAGCGACGAAGCGATACTCGCGAGGTCCGATCTGGAAGTACTTGCTGCGAACCGGATCTTCAATAACGACAAACGACTTATCGTCTTCGCATCGCGAATCGAACTTCAGTTCCGCCCGCAACGTAAAACGTGTATCGAGCCACGGGTCCGCCTCGTTCCTGGCAACAGGCTGGACGCGGCAAACAGCATCGCCCCCCGGGAGCGGTGACTCCGGCCGGAGTTCGTGCGATTCTGTTGGTTCGTTGGGTTGAAACGGCATACTCATCGATCACCAGATCATCCAATAGCGAACCGATTCCCAGGACCGATGGAACAGGTTCCATCCGACGGGAGCCGATTCAGTGGTTATTTTTGCGGAGCCCTTCATTCCGGGCCGAAGCTGGTTGTCGACGTTGGATAACTTCACGTGAGCGACGAACACGCTTTCATCATCGACGATTTCGGTTCGTGGATGAATTTGTTCCACCACGCCCTGCCATGTCTTGAACGGAAAGGCGTTAAGTTTGATGGCGACCTGCATTCCGGGTTGAACGTATTGAATTTCCGACTCGGGGATGCCGATTTCGGCCAGCATTTCATTCAGCGGGGCGATCTCAAACAGGGTTTGTCCCATCTCGACCGGGGCGCCTTCGACTTTCTCCAGATCACCGCTGACAACGATGCCGGCGATCGGTGAGCGGATTTCAAGGTTGGCCAGGTTTTGTTCCAGGATTTCCATATTTGAACGAAGACGTTCCATTTCGCTTTTCGCGATCTGCGAAAGTGCCACGTCGCCCTGGGCCAGCGCGGAGTCGCGACGTTTACGCGCCCCGTCAAACTCGGCCCGAAGTCCGGAGAGTTCGATTCGCAATTGTCGACCGTCGAGATGGGCCACGACGTGGTCGGACTCGATCAGTTCACCGCTTTCAACGAATGTTTTTTCCAGAATGCCCTGGTGCGGAGCCGCAACGAATCGCCTCATGACCGGTTGGACTTCACACTCACAGGTAACCCGATAGGGCAGAGGAACGAACATCAAGGCGGTCAGGCAGACGAATCCGATTAACAATGCCCTGAAGAGGTTCGCAGAGCGCAGCTTTTTCCAGGAATTGCGGACAACGTCCCGCGTGCCGCGATTTGCTCTTACAACGACGTCGAGGTGACCGGACGACATTTTGATCAATTGTCCGACATATTGTCGATAATCGGTATCGCTGGTCTGTTCGGTGCACCCGGCAATCAGGACGGCCCCAATAGTTCGATTGTCAGAGGTAACCAATGGCAGATTGATACATGATTCAACGCTGTTGGCCTTGCAATATTTCTCCAAAGCCAGGAGGGCCGGTGAGTTCGCGGTGTCCCCGGCTGGGTAGCAAAGTTCGTGCCCGGTGAGCAGAGTTTGTTGGTTGGCATGGCTGATCAGTTTGTTGGATTCGCAACTCAAATCGATTTGTTCAACATCGGATATCGCCGCCAGCCGGCTGTTTCCCTTCGTGTCGCAGAAACTGATGGCCACTTGTTCCGACTTGCATAATCGCCGCAGGTGATTCGTAATTACCAGCGATGCTTCCGGGATACTGGTTGTCTGATCCAGTGAATGGATCAATCCCATGGTATCAGTGAGACTGCGTATCCTGGTTTCCTGATGTTTCAGATTTCGGTGCTGCTGCCAGCGTGCGATGGTTTGGGATGCAAGTCCGAGCAACCATTGCAGGCGCAGCACACTTTCCTGTTCTGCAGAAAAGCAGCCGATCAGAACCAAATGAACCGGCGTTTGTTCTTCCGCTTCGATTTCCGAGCAAACTGGTGCCACGACCAGTTCTGACCGGGACGTCGAACGAATGGGAGATGAGCAAATCTGGCGAGTCCGAGCGACACGTTCCATCATCTCGCAGGCATGATCTTCGACGGCGGTCCACAAACTGGCACTGTCAGGATCTGTCAGCAGGTGGGCTGAACCGAATTCTCCGTTGCCATTTCGCTGGCAGGCCCAAAGACCCAGGCATTCGCTTTGATGCGTAACAATCGTCGCCAAATTGGAAAGCAATTGGTCGATTGTCGCGCTGTTTGCCGCGGCCACTTCGAAGTGTTGAATGATCCGTTGATCCGTAAATCGGTAATCTGGTTTCGATTGGCGGGTCGTTTCGGAGGCTGCAACAACGACCCGGGGCCGAGTGGTTGGTTCGCTGGTGGGAGGTATTTTTGTCATGGTTTATGCTTGTCTTGCCCGATGGGCTAAAGCTTGTCGGCCGAGTCCGAAGCATTGTCCCGGACCGGGTTTTGATTCCCGGTTTTCGGGGCGCCCCGACATGAATCAGAGAAATGTGGTCAGTCCTAGATGTTGAGCGTGCAGATCTCGCCGCTGCGCAATTCCAGT
>JAHEBQ010000049.1:0-37125 GCA_024642205.1 Planctomycetaceae bacterium
GGGGCCGACCAGGCGAATTTCAGCATTGGCGGAGCAGGCGCCGACGAACTGGTTCTGACCGCTGGAATCCTCGATTTCGAAGCCCAGTCCAGTTACTCGGTCACCGTCCGCGTGACCGATGGTGGAGGCAACACCTACGACGAAGCGATCACCGTCAGCGTCAACGACCTGAACGAAGCGCCAACCGCAATCACGCCGACCGTATTTAACCTGAATGAAAATGTGGATGCGTCAAGTGGTCAGACATTGGGCACGATTTCCGCGATCGACCAGGATATCGGTGAATCGTTCGCCTACACGATCCAGGGCGGCGCGGACCAAGGCAACTTCAGTATCGGCGGAACAAGCGGCAATCAATTGATCTTTACCGCCGGACCCTTGGACAGTTTGACCCAATCGATATACACCGTAGCGGTTCGCGTAACCGACAGTGCCGGTAACACATTCGATAGCGCGATCGTTGTCAATATCAATGATCTACCCATTGGAGTTATCCCAACCTGGGAGCAACCCGTTGATAAACCGGGAGACGAACCGGTACCGGAGAGCGACCCTTTTGAATCCCTGCCGGACACGACCATAACAACTGAGCCGGAAATCCCTGCGACATTTCCAGTAGCGAATGTCGCCGTCACGAATCCTCCATCCGCGTACGCGTTCCTTCCCGTTTCGAAATTCGTATTCAAGGAAGATTTTGAAATGACAACGTCCTTGGAAGAAAACAGCTATTTTTTCCAGATTGGTGAAACCTCCCGGCAGAGTTCCCGCGATTCAAACCCAGCCGTATCAGTCGAGCCAGGATTTCTGACTCAGCAGATATCCGGCTCCCAGTTCGAAGCACTGAACGGTTTGCAGGTCGAAGTTGCCAATGATGAATTTATGAGCCAAGCCATGATCAGCACGACTGTTTTGGCGAGTGTATCGATCACGGCAGGTTATGTTATTTGGTTGATACGTAGTGGCGTGTTGATCAGCAGTGTAGTGACGTCGCTACCAGCGTGGCGAAGCGTGGATCCTCTGCCCGTACTGGGCTATCTCAATGAATCATCTGATGACGGCGACGACGATTCGCTCGAATCGCTCGTCAAGAAATCCAATGGCCGTCCGGAGGCAGCACTGTCGTGAAATTTCGAATATCCACCAAGTTCCGTGTTGCGCTGGGTCAAGTCGGTTTGATTACCAGCCTGTTGCTTATCGCGATGTTGTTGGGACTCATACCGGACCATCAAACGGAAATCCGTCACGGGAGGGCTGTCCTGGCAGAGGCGATTGTCGTCAGAACAGCGCCCTTCATCACACCGGCCGACATCCAAGGACTCAATGGCATTCTTGATGTGTTCGTTGAAAGAAACGACGACCTGCTGTCGGCTGCTGTTCGGCGTCAAGATGGCAATTGCGTTGTCGTAATCGGGGATCACGAAGAAAATTGGCAACCAATGCCGGGCGAGTTCTCGTCAGATTCCCAGGTTCGGGTACCGATGTTCTCCGGGGATGCTCGCTGGGGTCAACTGGAACTGAAGTTCAAGACGCGCAACCAGTTCATGGGATTCAACATAGCCCAGTCGCACGTGATTCCACTGATTCTGTTCATTTCATTTTTCAGTTTCATTGTGTTCTACCTGTACCTGGGAAAAATGCTCAAACACCTGGATCCGACAAGCGCAATACCGCCACGCGTTCGCTCCGCCTTCGACACGCTGGCCGAGGGATTGTTGGTTGTTGACCTGGGTGGACAAATCGTCTTGTCCAACCAGGCGTTTGCTGAAATCGTGGGCAAAAAATTCGACGAATTGCTGGGGCGCACGGCCCAGGAATTCCCCTGGCAGACTGCCGACGGCGCCCCACTGGCCCCCAAAGACGCCCCCTGGACCAAATGCCTTGAATCGGGAAATGCTGTAAGAAATGCTGCGGTCCATCTCGTTGACTGCGATGGTGTTCGCCGTTCGTTCAATGTCAACTGCACTGCCGTGATGGCTGCGGGCGCAAAACACGGAGGCGTTCTTATCGGCTTCGACGATGTGACTCAGCTGGAAGAAAAGAAAAAGGAACTTGGAGAAGCGAAGGACGCTGCGGAGGCAGCCAACCAGGCTAAAAGTAAATTCCTGGCAAACATGAGCCACGAAATCAGAACTCCGATGAACGCGATTCTGGGATTTACCGATGTCCTGCGACGCGGGATAGGTAGCAATCAGGATCCGAGAAAGTACCTCAACACAATCCACTCAAGTGGCAAACACCTGCTGGAGTTGATCAACGATATTCTGGATTTGTCAAAAGTCGAATCTGGAAATCTCGAAGTGGAATGCGTGGAATGCGTACCCCATCTGATCGTACGGGACGTCGTGCGAGTTCTTGCGGTCAAGGCGAATGAAAAGGGGATTTCCCTCTCGGTCGTGGCAGACGGTTCCATTCCTGAGAAAATTTGCAGCGATGCGGTCCGAATTCGTCAAGTCGTGACCAACCTTGTAGGAAACGCCATCAAGTTCACAGAAGAAGGGGGCGTCAACGTAATGCTGCGCCTGATCCCCGGTAACCGTCCCAAACTTCAAATCGACGTAAAAGATAGCGGCATTGGCATGACTCAGCCGCAAATTGACAAGGTTTTTGAGCCCTTTGCTCAGGCCGACAGCACCGTCACTCGTCGGTTTGGTGGAACCGGTCTGGGTTTGACCATTAGCAAGAACTTTGCCGAAGCACTCGGTGGAGAGATTACCGTCACAAGTCAACCTGGCCAAGGGAGCGTTTTTTCATTGACCCTCGACACAGGGCCCCTTGAGGGAATCTCGTTGATCCAACCTGACATGCTTGATTGTTCCGAAGAAGACTTCGATGAATGCCACAAACGCTGGCGATTCAATTCGCAACGAGTACTCGTCGTCGACGATGGACTGGAAAATCGCGAGCTTGTCAAAGTAGTGCTCGAGGAAGCCCAGCTCCAGGTACAGACCGCGGAGAATGGAAAGGTTGGCGCCGAAATGGCACTCGAACAGCCATTCGACTTGATTTTAATGGACATGCAAATGCCCGTCATGGATGGATACGCGGCGACACGATTGCTCAGGGAGAGTGGACTCAAAGTGCCCATTTATGCACTTACCGCGCATGCGATGAAGGGATTTGAGCAGGGCTGCCTGGATGCGGGATGTACCGGATTTCTGACAAAACCGATTGATATCGATGTTCTGATGCAGACGCTCGGTGGTGTTCTGAATGCGGAAACAATCGTTAGTCGTGAGCCGAATTCAAATCCTCCGGTGACGTCAGAGCCACAGGCTGAACCTGCCCTGATTTCCAGCCTGCCGCTGGATGTCCCTGAGTTTTCCGGGATCATCCGTTCTTTCGCCAAACGGCTCGACGAAGTCCTTCGGTGCATGGTCGATGCCTTAACCGACAGTGATTTCAAGACGCTTGCTGAATTGGCCCATTGGTTAAAGGGGTCAGGTGGAACCGTCGGCTTCCAGGCATTTACCGAGCCGGCACAACGCTTGGAAGAAGCCGCTTGGCGCGAAGATCAAGACCAACTGGCTTCAATTCTTGCCGAACTCATTCATTTGTCGCAACGAGTCCAAGTGCCTCCCCAGGCATCTCTACCTGGACAAACCAATTCGAAAATTCAAACGGCAGCAAAATCGGATGAGCCATTGATTTCAACACTCCCAGCCAATATCCCGCGATTTCAGAACATCGTGAAGAAATTTGTACCCCACCTCTATGATCAATTGCAGGTAATGATCCTGGCATTGCGAGAGGAGAACTACACCAAGCTTGCTGAACTTGCACATTGGCTCGCCGGAGCGGGGGGCACCGTTGGATTCAAGGAATTTACCGTACCGTCAAGAAAACTTGAGGCAGCCGCGAAGGCAAATCAAAACGAGGAAATTGCAAGTGCGCTGGAAGAACTTTGTCAACTTGCTTCCCGAATACAGGTTGTTGCAACGCCACCGACCACGGTGGTGATGGATGGAAATCCGTCTCAAACCGGCAACCTGGCTTCGGCAACGAGCATCAATATCTAAGGACTGTTCCCGGAATCGCTCTCATCGCAGGACCATCGACGGACTCACGGTAATCGGCCACGCAATGCTGGGGATGGACGCATCGTCGACGTTTCCTCTGCGAATGCAATCCGCGAACGGTTTCTCCGACAACGCCGCAGGATCCAGGTCAAGCGGCGAAGTTAACGCTATGATGCATCGATGCGTCAAAGCTCAGCATCGCCAAACCAGCCGATACGGCAAACGGAAATTTTATCCGCGTGAAGCAGTCCGCGACCTTACGATCATCGAAACGAGCTCGACAAAGAGGCGCCGGAGTTCCAAGACGGGAATTTAATTCCGCTGAGATTGGAATTCAGTCCTGGAATTCAGAACTCCCATTACGACGCACAGCTACCTTGGGCTTTGTGCATTCGCCCATCGGGATGACAGCCAGGAATATCCTGATTGTAAAATTGGTCCAAAACCGATTCCCATTCCGCCCGTGAACGAATCCGGACAAACGAGGCACGAACCACGTCGTGATCAGGATGAAGAATGGAGTACTTAATTCCGAATTTTCGCATCAACGGGCCAACCCTGTTTTCACCGTACAACGACTCGGCCAAAAGGTAATGCTCCCGCATGACCTCGCGTTGTTCCAGTAAAGAAGGTGGATCCGGCAGTGGTTTCCCTTCAGACAAGGCACGAGCCTGGTTGAAAATCCACGGATTGCCAATTGCTCCCCGAGCAACGGTTACTCCGTCGACACCGGTTTCATTGATCATGTTCAGGCAATCCTGAGCCGTAAACAAATCGCCACTACCGAGAATCAGTTTATCACCAACATGCTGTTTGAGGGATTTCAGAAACTGCCACCTGCTTGGTCCGACGTAACGCTGCATGACGGTTCTGCCATGCACCGTGATTGCCGCAACACCCATCTCAAAAGCACCGTCGAGAATTTCAAAGAAGTTATCACGGCTTTCGCTGCTGTCGTCGATGCCGCGGCGCATTTTTACGGTAACGGGAATTTCGGACGGGACGTGGTCTCGCGTCTGGCGGATGATTTCCAGTGCAACTTTCGGCTGACCAAGATGAAATCCACCACGACATCTCCCCAACACTTTTTTGACCGGGCAACCAAAGTTTATATCGATGATGTCGAATCCGGCATCGACCAGTTTCATCGCCCCTAACGCAAACTGCTCCGGATCTGCGCCCATCAACTGCCCCCCGACCGGATGCTCTTCTTCAGAAACATGAAGAAAATGACTGGTCCGCTTTCGCTCCTTCAGATTGACGAGAAACTCGTCGAGCATGACTTCACAAATCGTATACGGCGCGCCCAACCGCCGTGCAATCACACGCATTGGCCAATCGCTGTAGCCCGACAACGCGGCCTGGACGACGGGAAATCCGATTTCAACGGTTCCAATCTTGAGCGGCTTGAGTTTTGTCGATTCCATGGGTCAAAATCTGGTTCAATCCCGGCGATTGGCGTTCACGGCATGCGCGGAATTTAAAAAGTTTGTGCAAAATATGGGGCGGAAATCCGAAATCCGGATTAAGCAAACCGCCTGGATTCGTTAGGCTTCCGTTATCTTACGTGCCACGTTGGATTTGAGATAGAGATTGTTTCGTTTCATTTCCATTCAATCTTCGGTCGACACACGGTAAATATTGGACGCCGCATGCGTGGAGACCCAAGTTCGATTTGGTGGGAGCAGCGGTTTGGTTGAATTTGTGACAAGTGTATTGATCGGGTGGTGGCCTTTTTGGGTGGGCCTGGCCGTCTTGATTGCATTGATCATGCTGATGCAGATCTGGGCGACGCCAACCAGACTACCGTACGAGGCGCGCGGTCAATTGGTTACCAAAACCGAGCTACGTTTTTACAAGTCACTAGCCAAAGCCGTCCAGGATGACTTTGAGATTTTCGCCATGGTCCGAATTGCTGATTTGCTGCGAGTCCAAAAGGATCAAAAGCATCGGCGCAAATGGCTGAACAAGATTCTGGCCAAGCACATTGATTTTGTTTTGTGCGATCCCGGCTCGCTTGAGCCCCTCGTTTGCATTGAACTGGATGACCCGACCCACCAGCGGCCGGACAGGGCGGAACGCGATATTTTTGTCAATCATGCATTCGAATCGGCGGGAATTCCGTTGCTTCGGATTGCTACCGAGGCCACCTATCGATCCCGGGAAATTCGCGAGCTGATCGATGGGGTGCGATGAATCGACAAGGGCTCAGGTTGGTTGAGTTTGCTGATCGAGTCATTTGGGGTAAAACCGGTTCTCTGAACCCGCCAATTGCGAACGATTGTTCGCTCCGTGCATTACGAGAACATTGGACCACAGTGAATCAGCCTCAAAATCCAGCCACAAACTCGGCATTAAAACGTGCTGCCGTTGCCGTCATTGCGCGTGAACAAAGATTTTTGACGATTCTCAGATCGCAAACAGTGCGTGCCCCGGGGAAAATCTGCTTCCCGGGTGGTGGATTGGAATCCAATGAAACGATCGAGCAGGCACTGGTGCGAGAAATGCAAGAGGAACTGGGAATCCGGGTCCTGCCAACCGGACACGTCTGGCAAAGCCTCTCGAACCGGGGAGTCGAACTAAACTGGTGGCGAGCCGAAATTGTCAACGGCGAAGTCATCAAACCCAATGCCGATGAAGTCGAGACGTTTCAATGGATGACGGTGCCTGAAATGCTGGAGCTTCCAAATTTGCTTGACAGCAACCTGGAGTTTTTCAAAGCTCATCAGCGCGGTGAATTTCAGATTTAGAAATGGTCCATTTTCAAAGCCATCTGATCGCGGGTTTTACCTGCTGCCGGGGCGGGGTTCACAACCCATGACTCCCGGAGAAGCATCAACTCCTTAGATTACATCACTCCCCTTTTGTCCGGCAACCTTGCCCGAAAACGGGGTTTTCCCAATAGAAACCGTGGCTTGATCATCTCAAGCCTTGATTCGGTTCTCCACCTTCGGGACCATAAAAGAAAACCCACGTCGCGAAGTCATCGGTGAAGTCAACAAACCGATGTTCTACGCCGGCGGGAACAAACAGGACTTCGCCCACCTCAAACGAATGCCAGGAATCGCCATTCACAAACGTCCCGGATCCTGAGGCGATGACGTAGACTTCATCCCTGGTATGCGGAGTTTGGTGGTCGATTCGATCGGGTTTGTAGATTTCGACTTCCAGTGTGCCGTGCCCGAACATCTTTTTGAAAGGCTGTTCGTCCCCCGAGAGTGCGGCGAGGGCATTCCTTATTGTCAGTCTTTCTCTGTCGCGATGGTCGTTTTCAATCATCACTACCCTACCCTTTCTTGGATCCTGGAGTGAAGTCACCCACCGCCGGCAGATCGTCACCCAAGGGAACTACAACCCAGTGTGCCAGGATTCAATCTTCCAACCAGCTCACAAGAACTCGCGAACCCCTGCCTGCTCGCTGACGACCCGCGGTTCAGCGACTCAAGTTTTCGACGATGATTTTTTCAAATTTTTCTTTGAGCTGTTCATACGCCAAACCCGTCGCCGGTCCCGTGAATCCCGTGTGGACAGCAGTTACGTTTCCCTTCCTGTCGAGAAAAAGGGTGGTTGGATAGGACCGCACCCGATCCAGGATGGGGAGTGATTCCGAGGCTTTGGTCTTGTCCGATAACCCAGCGACCAACACGGGATAGCTGGACTCATGGCGATCGAGGTACTTGCGAACTTGCGCTGCATCCCTTTTGAATTCACCCGTGTGCTCAAAGGCTAAACCAAGAATCGAAAGGCCTTTTGCCGCGTACTTTTTGTCCAGTTCCGCAAAGTAGTCACCGGCGTCATGGCAATTGGGACACCAACTGCCGAAAACATAGATGATTCTCGCCTTGCCAGCAAATCTTGGATCATTCAGCCTGACCGAATTCCCGTCGAGGTCAGGAAAACTCAATTCCCCAAAGTCGACTTCGTCATTGATTGTTGTTTGCAAAAACTCATCCGGCAATTTTGCGTTTGCATCCAGTTTCGCGTTCCATGTTTCGTGCCAAGTAGATGAAGACCAAAAATCTCCTTCCAGGGTTTGCTTCTCATCCAGTTTCGCATGAAACAGGAAAGCGTGGGCTCCGTCGAAACAGGATAATTGAAGCATTTCATTTTTGACGAATCCGTCCAGGAAACGGTAATCGCCAGTCGTCGTCATGAATGTCCCAAGCACTCGATTTGAGCCTTCGGCTTTTTTGAAGATGGCAACCGCCGGATCATCGCCGCTGCTGAAATCAACCGCCCAACGACCCAGAAAACGCTCAATCGGCTCTTCCAGTTTCAATTCCGCATGGGGATCGGCGGTGCAATTCATGGTCAGCCATTGGCTGGGGCCACGCCGTTTTTTCCACGTTCCAACCGCCCGAATACCCTTGGATCCCGACGTAAATTTGAGCTCAACCACCGAATCGAAATGGTCGATTTTGAGCGTTACCATTTTTCCGGCCACGTCCACTACCGGGATCCTGATTCGCTCCGGACCATTAACCAGATACCCCGACCACGTCTGGTTTTCTTTTTTCAGGTCCAATCCAAACCGAATTGAACCTCCGGGACAGTCGATGGCCGCATCCCAAAGCCCGGACAGGTCCTGGGACTGACTTGCCGACGCAACCAACAGCCAACAAAGTACCGCCGAAAAAAACGCCTGTCCATTCATGTGTAACCCACCGAGAATCGAAACCAGGCTATAGGATGCCACGAACGATGGTCTTCGCCTAGCCGCAGGCGCGGAAACACAGCCTCTTGTTCATAGGGAGCCCTGGTTGGTGGGACCCGAGCCCCAAAAAAACGACCTGAAACTTGCGTTACAGCCCTATTTCCAATTGCCGGGCAAGCCAGCAACCGATATATTTACGACTTCTCAGGGACCGCAATTTCTGCTTTCCCGTTTTTCAATCTTTTTGATCACTTCGGTGCTGCCCTGTTTCAAGGACAGCCAAGGCCTCTTGCCGATACTGCCGAACGTGATGGAGCGAGTTTATGGCCAATGCGCTAGTACAGGATCTTATCGATGCGGGTGTTCATTTTGGCCACCGTGCCAGTCGGTGGAACCCAAAAATGTCTCCGTATATTTACGGACGCAAGAATCAAATCCATATCATGGACATCCGCGAGACGGTTCGCGGACTTCTTCGAGCGAAAAAGTACGTTTCCCAGATCGCCAGCGGCGGAAGCCTTGTTCTATTTGTCGGAACCAAGCGCCAAGCATCTGCGGCGGTTCAGCGAGAAGCGGAACGTTGCGGCATGCCATATGTCAGTGAACGCTGGCTGGGCGGTGCGTTGACGAACTTCCGTACCATTCGCAGCCGGATGGGCCGATTGGAAGAACTCGAAGAAATCCGTAGCGGCGACAAACTTGAAGGTTACTCGAAGAAAGCACAATCGTCGTTGAACCGTGAGTATCGCAAGATCCACCGCAACTTGAACGGAATGCGGACGATGAACCGCAAGCCAGAATGCTTGATCATCGTCGACCCCAACAAGGAAAAGAACGCGGTCCTCGAAGCTCGGAACCTGGGTATTACGACCATTGCGTTGATTGATACGAATTGCAACCCGGACCTGATCGATCTACCAATTCCCGGAAACGATGACGGTATCCGCTCCATTGAGCTGATCATGAGCCATATGGCAGATGCCGTTCTCGCCGGTCGCCAGACCATTGTGGCGAAAAACGAGGGCGCCGACAAACCGGCTCCGACGGCCGAAGAAATCCCGGACAAAGATGTTGAGGCGGAAGCTTCAGCCTAGGTCAATTTTCGGACCTGGCGCTTTCGCGAACAATTTTGTGCCGCGGATGGTCTTGGTAAAAATGACCATTCTCCGATTCATGAGAAAATTGAATTGAGTCAATTGAGTCTCAACGGCCGGATCGAAAGATGGTGGCCCTGAGTAAAAACGATCAAACAATAACCACAACGCGACATTCGTTGACGGTACCAGCCTGTTCAGGCTTTTTTTGGCCAGCCGTTTCTCGATGCTGTCGATAAATTTTGAAAATAGAAGAAGGAAACACTATGACAGTTACCATTTCAGCAAAAGATGTTAGCGACTTGAGAAAAGCTACCGGTGCCGGGATGATGGATTGCAAGGAAGCACTCAAGGAATCCGGTGGAAACGTAGAAGGAGCATTGGACTACCTTCGGAAGAAAGGTCAGAAAGTCGCTGCCAAGCGAGCCGATCGAGACACGAAAGAAGGCGTGGTCGTCGCTTTGATGAATGACGCCGGTGACACCGGGATCATCATGGCTTTGAGTTGCGAAACTGACTTCGTTGCAAAAAACGAGAACTTCATCGAACTTGCCAATACAATCGCCAAATTGGCTATGGACAACCTGCCTGAATCCAAAGAAGCGCTTTTGGCCCTTCCCTTCGATGGAGCCACAGTTGCCGAAAAACTGGTTGAGCAGACCGGAAAAATCGGCGAAAAAATTGAAGTTTCGGATTATGGAAAAATGAAAGGCGAAAACATTTCGACTTACATTCACGCCGGCAGCAAGATTGGTGTAGCGGTATCGTACAAAGCCGGTTCCGCCCAGGATTCAGCCCCGTTCTTTCGTGGCGTAGCCATGCATATTGCTGCCATGAATCCGTCGATCCTGACCCCCAATGAGTTCGATGCCGACTTCGTTGCAAAGGAAACAGAATCGTTGCAGGGTCAAATCAAGCTGGAAAACGAAGACCGGGCACGGCTGGGGAAACCCCTGAAAACTGTTCCAAAATTCGGCAGCAAGTCCCAGCTCACTCCGGAAGTGATGGCGCAGGCTGAGGAAGAAATCAAGGCCGAATTGGCGGCTGAAGGCAAACCTGAAAAGATCTGGGACAAAATCATTCCTGGTAAACTGGAGCGATTCATCGCGGACAATACATTGGTCGACCAGGAACGCTGTCTGCTGAGTCAGTTCTTTGCATTGGACGACACAAAGACTGTCGAGGCTGCCATTAAGGCTTTCGACGAAAACGCCGAGATCGTCGAATTCAAAAGAGTTGCGGTCGGCTAATTGGTTCGTGCCTCGACGGATCAAACCACGACAACCCGGTTGTCGCAACGTTAGCCCTGCCAGGTGCGGGGCTTTTTTTGTATTCTAATTCGATCCAGCCTCGATAACTCTCAAACCACAAACACCGAAAACGCGAATGAGCCAAGCAAAATATAAACGGATTATCCTGAAGCTGTCCGGAGAAAGTTTTAGTCCCAGTGGCGAACGCGGGATCAGCATGGAGGAAGTGGTTCACATTTCCAAACAGGTTCACGAAGCCCAACAGCTCGGCTGCCAGATCGCCGTCGTTATCGGAGGCGGGAATATACTTCGTGGCAGCAGTTTCAAGGCAAAAAATCAGGTCGTCCATGAGGCAACCGCGCACTACATGGGAATGATGGCAACCATCATCAATGGCCTCGCGCTGCAGGATGCACTTGAGTCCGTCGGGTGCCAAACCCGGCTGATGAGTGCGATCAAGATGGATGGAGTTTGCGAACCTTATATTCGTCGTCGCGCCGATCGACATCTGCAAAAAGGCCGAATCGTCATTCTCGGGGCCGGCACTGGTGGACCGTTTGTTACTACCGACACCGCCGCTGCGCTTCGCAGCATGGAACTCGAAGCAGATATCCTGATGAAAGCGACGCGAGTCGATGGTGTCTATAGCGAAGATCCCGAAAAGAACCCGCACGCCGTGCTCTATTCCGAACTTGACTATCAAACCTGCATCGAAAAAAATCTCCGTGTCATGGATTCGACCGCAATTTCGCATTGCATGGAACACGACATGCCCCTGATGGTATTTAACTTCCGAAAAGACGGAAACATCGTCAAGGCGGTGATGGGTGAACCAGTCGGTACGCTGGTTTCAAACCGGCTCGTGGCTCAACCGTGATGCGGTTTCAAAGGGCCCGCCACAGCCCTACTGCTTGCGACTTCCTTACGGTTGATCGATGACCCGGCCCTGGAAATGCGACAGGGACCCGTCGCGGACCGGCGGACAATTTAGCGACGAAAAATGCGGAACCGTCGAAACACGGTATTGAAAAATTGCATTAGAATAAATGCGGGCGCAACCAAAAATTGTGGCTTGCCAGGTTACCACCAAAACAAATTAAAACAGTTTGAATACTGAATGGAGATTCATATGCCTGCTAAAGAAATCGTTGACGATTCGGAACAGAGGATGGAGAAAGCGATCGAAATCCTGAAAAAAAGTCTCAGCGGAATTCGTACCGGACGCGCCAATCCGGGACTGGTGGATTCGCTCCGCGTCGACGTATACGGTTCGCCGACGCCGATTAAGCAAGTCGCCCAGGTCGGTGCTCCTGAGCCGACTCAAATCGTTATTCGACCGTACGATACCGGGATCATCAAAGAAATCGAGAAGGCGATCGTGGCGAGTGACCTGGGTTTCAATCCCCAAAATGACGGGCGGGTCGTCCGGATCAACATCCCGCCGTTGTCCACGGACGTGCGCAAAAAAATGGTCAGCCGAATCAAGGACTTGACCGAAGAAGCCAAAATCTCGATTCGCAATGTTCGTCGTGATGGAAACAAAGCTGCCGATCAAGCCGAAAAAGACAAAACGCTGTCCGAAGACCAGCGTGACGATGTCAAAGACCAGGTCCAGGAATTGACCAAGAAATTCGAACTGCAAGCTGGCGAGATTGCCAAAGCCAGAGAGTTGGAAGTGATGGAAGACTGAGCCTTCAAATCGACGTCCTCCGTAGGACCCGGTTTCGGGTCTCCATTTATCCGGAATGCAATTACCGGAACCTTCCAAACGAAACCCTTCCCCGAAAGCCTGTAACCCGTAACGGTTGAGCAGGCTTTTTCTTTTGGCCAACACCCCTTGTTCAACTTTGCCGATCAAATGGTCGTTGTCAACTGAACAATGGCTGCCGATTGAAACCAACTTAGTGAATTGAACGCAGACTTCTATCCGAAGGAACATGATACTTTTAATCATTTTGCGCTTGTCCTGATCGCCGGGTTGCGATGGCCAAGTAACGATTGCCGGAGCTATCTGATGCGTATTCGAATGACCTCACTTACCCAATTATTGCCAGCATTGCTGGTGCTTGTGGCCGTTGGCAGCACCCAGGCCCAAACGAATTCGCAATCCGGATATATGGCCGGAACCGGGGCCCGATCCGGAAACGCTCCGATGTCGAGGTACCGTTTGGTTCCTACGGCGAAGAAAACTGTCGCGATGATGTCCAACCAGGAAAACGATGCGGCCCCGCTCCAGTTTGAGCGTACAGCACACAAGCCCGCAATCCAGAAAACTACGCGAGTCGCTGCAATCATTCCCGCCAAAGACGATTCGACGTCGCCAGTCCAACTGAACCCTACTGTCGACGCTTCCGCTTTCGATGCCGCCGCAACATATGAATCGTCCGGTACTCCAGCCAACTACGGCTCTTACGACCGTACGCATTTCAACCGATCCGGCATTCAAGGTAACGTTACCGAACAGGAATTCACCGAAGCAGATGCGCCACAATATCAAGACTATCAGCCGCAGCAGTTTTACCAGGCACCGATGGAAATGGCCTACGATCCTTCGATCGTTCCGATGAACAGGAACTTTTTTGGGATCGATCCCAAATGCTGCTGCGATGAATGGGATGGGTTCATCCCCTGTGGCGGTCTCAAGGCCTATCCCGGACACTATGGTCAGCCGTTTATCGTTGGCTGTGATCCATGCGAGCCACCCTGTGGGCGATGTTCCAAATGTTTGGTTGAAAAACACAGGAACAAACGGACAAATTCCAATGGTTGTCAGAACAACGATGGCGAAAGCTGCAACGAATGCACATCTGGCAGCAAGAAATCCTTCGGTATCCACGGTCGCGGTGAAAAGAAAAAATCCGACTGTGGATGCGCCTCATGTACTGCTCAAAAGGGCGGAATCCTGACTTGGCTGAAGTAGCCGCTTCAGCGATCCGCTCGCGCCCCCTCTTGTGAGGACAACGCATTTAGCGCGGGCACGTTCGCAATTTGGAAAAGCCGGTCGTCCAGATCAAATCCACAGCCTTGGCCAATCGGACGGACGATTTTGATCGAATCCTGGAGTATCGCTCGCGATCGATTCAGCCCATTCAGGCGCCGGCCGTATCAAGATACGGGTCCTGTCCCATTTCCCGCTGCATTTCCTGGCGAAGTTTCTCGTGATGCAGCAACAATTGTCGACCTTTGAAATGACGATGTTCAATTTTCGCCTGAGCGGTCCGGAACAGGTTTGCAAAACGGCCTAACACCCTGGTCGGCTGAGTTTTAAACTGGCCCAGTCGCTTGGCTTTCTCGGCGCCAAGTCCAAGTTCGAGGATTTCATCTTCGAGCGACATAAACTGCCGAAACGTTCCCGGGTCACCCTGGCGACCGCAACGGCCAATCAATTGTCGGTCGATGCGAGCTGATTCGTGAACTTCCGTGCAGATCACATGCAGACCGCCGAGATCCAGTGCCGGTCCCGAAACTTTGATATCCGTTCCGCGTCCGGCCATATTTGTTGCGACTGTCACCCGACTGACCTTTCCGGCGTCCGCCACGATTTGCGCTTCGCGGGCCAAGTTGCGGGCATTGAGTATGTCATGCGGAATATTCCGTCGGCGAAGCAGCTTGGCCAACATTTCGGATTTGTCGATGGAGCGAGTCCCGACCAAAACGGGGCGGCCACTTCGATGGATACTTTCGATCTCATCAGCGATGGCATTCCATTTTTGCGATTCACTTCCGAAAACCAAGTCTGGCCATTGAGTACGTTTTGGGGGCTTGTTCGTAGGTACGTCAATGACCCGGACGTTGTAGATTTTTCTCAGTTCACTGGCCGAGTTAGCAGCAGTACCGGTCATGCCCGCGAGCCGTTTGTACCTCAGGAACAAATCCTGAATGGTGATCCGAGCGGCTTCACCTGTTTCGACGCTTACCTCAAGCTGCTCACGGGCCTCGATGGCCTGATGTAAACCGGAGCGCCATTTGCGTCCCTCGGCGAGTCGCCCGGTAAACTCATCTACGATCACAACCTCGCCATCCCGAATGACGTATTGACGGTCTCGGAAATAATTTAACTGAACGAAGATTGCCTGTTCAAGTTGCTCGTAGATTTCCAACATCGGAGTTTCGCGAAGCAGCTCCGGTTGGGGGATTTTTCGCACATGCCGACGGCCCGCCGCTGTCAGCGTGACCTGTTTGGATTTCTGGTCTGTCGTGAAATGTTCTGTTTTTTGAAATTGGTGGCAGACATCCGAGGACCATCGGTACAATTGAACTTTGGCTCTTGCAACTTCGTCGGGAACGCTGCTGACAATCAGCGGTGTCCGGGCTTCGTCGATCAGGATACTGTCTGCTTCGTCGACCAGCATGAAATTCAATTCTTGCTGGACGCTGCTCAGTTTGTCGGTGTCGACTCCATCTTCGATCATCGCCGCAACCAAACCGGAATGTCCAAATTCCATCCGTCGGAGAAACAGACGGTCTCGCAAAAAATCAAATCCGATTTCCTTGGCCGTCGAATAGGTCACATCACAGGCATAGTTTTTCTGACGCTCGGCGCGAGTCGAGTCGCTTTGTACGACTCCGACCGACAACCCCAGAATCTCGTAAATCGGACTCATCAGCTCGGCGTCGCGAGCGGCCAGATAGTCGTTCGCAGTCGCGAGATGAGCTCCCCGACCCGTGAGTGCCGCCAGGTACATCGGCAACGTGGCTGTCAATGTCTTTCCTTCACCCGTTTGCATCACCGCGATACTGCCGAAATGCATCCCGACGCCGCCCAGCAACTGAACCGGGTAATGACGAAGCCCGATGGTGCGACGACCAGCTTCGCGAACCAACGCAAATGCAGAGCAGACGAGATCATCCAGCGGCTTTCCACTTAGTGCATCGTATCGCAAGGCCAGGCTACGCTTACGAAGTTCGCTTGAATCCAGCTTTTCCAGGGAACTGGATTGGCTCTCAATTCTTCCAACGATACTACGCCAACGATTGAGCGCGGACTGGTCAAGTGTCTTATGGATACCGGAAAGCAGAAACACGTCGGTTTTCTTCTGAGGATGAAACGTGGTTGATCGGTCGGCCCCCAGTGCTTGGGATGATTGCGATGCGAGCCATTCCAAAACACGCGTTGGAGTTTATGTAATACCCGGGTTATTTCCTGTGGCTCCCATTGCTCGCCCCGGGTTCCATTCAATTCAAGTTGCTTTCTTACCTTGCCGGCGACGATCAACCGGATCCCGTTACTGCCTTATTTGATTGAAAGTTGAGACACAACTGACCTCCTTGCCGTAAATACACTAGAACCGGTTAATATTGTCCGAATTCATTTCGCGTGTTCGCCACCCGACTTGCCCTGCACTTCCTTGATCCGCCGGCGTCATAGAGCGGTCCAGTATCGAGGGACCAAAATACGGGCTCACTGGACCCGCCGGATTAACCAAGACGGCTTGCCCCTGATACGCGGTCGGCCGTCCTCCCACCAGCATCGTGGAACCGGAGTAGGCATTCGGTTGCTGGTAGAAACCGTTTTGGGCCACAAACGTCTGTTGAACTGGAACTCCGTAATTGGCAGGGTAAATCGGATTTGGCTGCTGAAATTGAGCGACATTTCCGGTCGGATTGAAACGGGCTGGAGCACGAACGGTCGACGCATCCGTCACTGGCAAGCGAGTTGCATCACGACTCTCATCAACCTGCGTTGTTCGGTAGTTGGTGGAATCCGTATAAGAAAATCCCGATCCAGGCAACGCAGCGGTTCGCGGGATCTGCTGATACGCTTGACCGCCGGCTTGATTAACGATGCCGGGTTGAGTTTCAACAAACGTGGTTGGACCGGTCAATACGGAACGGCTTTCGCCAGACGACCCGTCGGGACCATTGGATAGCTGGTTTCCTGACTGTCGCCATCCGTCTTGATTCTGTTGCGTCGCGGGTATGGGTGCACTTTGGTTCGGGCTGAGCGAATAATTCGTTGGGGCCGCCGCACCTGGCGTGTAATAAGGCTGGTTATTCGCCACTGACGGAATGTTGAGACTGTACGTCGGCGGCGGCGCGATTCTTGAGTTGCCGGCAAACCAACCCCCGTTGGGATTGTTACAACGACTTTGGCAGCCGCTGGCAATCGTGACCAGGCACGCAATCAAAAGCGAACATTGAATTCGAAACATCGAAAATTCCTATTTGCGTTTTTACCGTGGACAGTAAAAACAGAAAAATATTTCAGTTTTCCTCAAGAATCGGACTTTCTCGAATTTAAAGGCGGCGTACGTTAGCAGCTTCTCTGTTCGAGGCAAGATCAGTTATTTGCCCGCAGACGGTGGAGAATCGTACGGGCGATGGCCATTTCACCAGCCTCCGGAATGGCGTCCAACCGGCTTTTGCACCAAAATGGAGTGATACCGATCAACTTTTGTCCATTCAAGTAAGAGAAAATCTGATGTCAATCCTTCGTCCAACTACCCGTCTGCCTGAGTCTTCGATCCGAGCCTTATGGACGCTCTTGTTCTGCCTGCTTGGGGTTGCTTGCACGCCTTCGTCATCGTTAGCTCAACAACGTGCGGCTGATTTGGTGTTGATCGGCGGGAATGTATTCACTGTTGACGAATCTCGTCCGACGGCTGAAGCGGTCGCGATGTTCAAAGGACGTATCGTCGCGGTCGGGACGAATGAGTCCATGAAACCCTGGATCGGAGACGAGACAAAGGTCGTTGATCTCGAGGGGAAATTTGCGATGCCGGGGTTCATCGAAGGCCATGCACATTTCGTCGGGCTGGGTGAATCAAAAATGATGCTCAACCTGCAACAGGCCAAGACGTGGGACGACATCGTGTCTCAAGTTGCCGACGCCGCAAAGACGACTCCTCCGGGTGAATGGATCATTGGGCGCGGCTGGCATCAATCAAAATGGGAACGACCTCCAACACCGAACGTCGACGGTTATCCAACTGACATCGACATCAACAAAGTCTCTCCAGACCATCCCGTATTGTTGACCCATGCGAGCGGACATATGAGTTTCGCCAACGGCTACGCAATGCGCCTTGCGGGCATCGATTCGAACACCAGGAATCCAGCCGGCGGCGAAATCGTAAAAAGCGAATCGGGCGCTCCCATTGGCGTCTTTCGGGAAACCGCTCAAGGGTTGGTAGGCCGAGTCAAAGCGAAGGCTGACAACCAACGATCCGAAGCGGAGAAAATGGACTACACGCGACGTGCCGTGGAACTTGCCTCGCAGGAATGCCTCCGGAAAGGAATCACGAGTTTCCAGGATGCCGGTTCGAGCCTCGAAACCGTGGAATCGCTCAAGCGATTTGCCGATGACGGGAAACTGGGAGTTCGACTCTGGGTCATGATTCGAGACAACAATGAGCGCATGGAAGGCCAGCTCGCCAAGTACAAGATGATCGGCTACGGCAATGAGTTTCTCACCGTCCGCGCGTTGAAACGATCCATCGACGGCGCTCTCGGTGCCCACGGAGCCTGGCTGCTTGCTCCGTACGTCGACATGCCGACCAGTTCGGGTCTCAACACGGCCTCGATTGAGTCGGTTACCAAAACAGCCGAGCTTGGAATCAAGAACGATTTTCAGGTTTGCGTTCACGCAATTGGAGACCGTGCCAATCGTGAGGTATTGGACATTTACGAAAACCTCTTCGCGGCCAACCCGACTCCGTTCCCACGTCGCTGGAGAATCGAGCACGCCCAGCACCTGCACCCCGATGACATTCCCCGTTTCGAAGAACTGGGAGTCATCGCGTCAATGCAAGGCGTCCATTGCACATCCGATGCTGTGTTCGTTCCGAAACGACTGGGGATGCGGCGAAGCCAGGAAGGAGCGTATGTCTGGAAATCGCTCATTGACTCCGGCGCCATCGTTACCAATGGAACCGACGCGCCGGTGGAAGACGTCAATCCGCTGGACTCGTTTTATGCGACCGTCACGCGGCGATTAACGGACGAAGTGACATTCTTTCCGGAACAGGCATTGACTCGTGAGGAAGCCATTCGCTCCTACACCATTGCCTGTGCCTATGCCGCGTTTGAAGAGACATCCAAAGGTTCGTTGGTCCCTGGCAAACTGGGAGACATCGTCGTATTGTCCAACGATTTGATCCACTGCCCAGAAGAGGAAATCAAGAATACAAAAGTAATCATGACGATTGTCGACGGGAAGATTGCGTTTCAAAGCCCGCTTCCATGATCAAATGCGTCGGCGTCGCATCCAGAATCCACCCAACAGGACAACAACGGCTATCCCACCCGGTTCGGGAACCGAAGAAAATCCTCGGTCATAGCCGATCATGTCCATTGCCAGCAGGTCCATTGCGGAAATCGAGTTGATCAAACCAAAATCGGTCGTCGGATCCATGAGCCCAAAATTCAAACCGTCTTTCCAGTGGCTGGCCTGTTCACCGTCACCGTAGATCTCACCAGTTGACCAATGGGAAATCCCGCCCACCGCAGATGTCAGCCCCCCGTCAATCGAAAAATACTTATCTCGCGAATCGGCGGTCCAGTCAATGTCAGCCCCAGCCAGTTCGCTCGCACTTGAAAACCGTAGAAAGTCGAGACTTGTCACGTACGGCAATTGGTCGTCAGAAAACAAACCGCCACCGTTGCCGTCCAGGTTATCAACGCCACTTTGAAATCCCAACGTATGCCCGATCTCGTGCATGGCAGTGCCAAAGAAATCGAGATGATCCTGTTCGATCCCGTCACTCGCATCATAATCCCACTGGTAGTTGCTGTTGAAAATAACTACGCCATCGATCGTGGGAGCATGTGCTGAATGAAGCCCAAGTGCTTTTGCGTTGGCTGTGGTCAGGAATACGTTGGTATTGTTCGCTCCGCCGTCGTTGTCAACATATGGAACCTCGAACGCAGCACCAGAAGCTTCATTGGTTTGGTTTATGTACAGCGAAAATGAGGTGCCTGTCGGAAGACCATTGAACATGGTCGCGTCGTTGGAGGTCGTGATATCATTGCCCAGCGCACTCCAAAAATCAGTGTACAGGGCGGACATGGTTCCCGCTTCGGCTGTACTGATGGTCCCGGACCCCATACTCGCAAATCCGTATTGTACGGTAACGGTAATATCATCGTAAAACTCGCTCGCCCAGGTATTCGCGGCACTTGCAAATGCCTCATTGGCCTGGACATTGCTCGTTTGGTTGGTCTGCAAGACCATCTGAGCCCGACAGGCGGTGCCCCACCCAAAGAATGCAAGGACCAGATAAATCGCGAGACGATTCATATACCAATCTGCCGGGCAGGATAATGGGGAGAAGTGTGGTGGCTGAAACCGAAGCAGCGGTCGGTTCAGGACGTCTTTAGAATAAGGGTAAACGCTCGGAAATTCAAGGACTTGTCACGGTGTCGCGGATCGGTTCAACCGCTTACGTTCAAAACGCCCGCGGAAATCGAAATGTGAAGCGACTCAACTTTTGTTGTTCCAATTTCGTGTCACTGGACAATTTGTCCAGGCGCGTTTGAGAGAGATTGTCAGTCAACCGATAACAGGGTCTCAAGACCGATTGGCAACTCGTAGCGCGATTCAATCGTCGAGAGAACCAGCGGTCAGGTCGCAGAGTCGTTTGCGTAAACAGCGACCTGTTAACGTCGAAGCGACCGCGGTGATGTTCACGATGTGAGACAGGCAAGCCCACATTCCGATTCTGCAAGGAAGAGTGTCACCGATAATGTACAAGGCTGTGTTATCAGTTTTCCTTATGATTCGCTTTTCCAAAGGGAATTATGACAACCTTTGCGTCGAACGATGGGGCCCGGGAGAACTTTGCAAAGCAATCAGAAAGGATTGGTTTTTTTCGAGAATTGTCGAGAATTTGACCTTGCCCCGCACCTAAGATTTCGAATAATCCTTGGACTTGACAGGTCTTTCTTACCCGTAACCTCTTTGCGGGTGTACCAATGTTTTAACACTGATGGAGTGAATGTATGAATATGCTGGCCCAATGGGAGGACGGAGAAAATCACCGACAGGTTCAATTTTCAATTGAATACACAGTTGAAAGCTCAGCGGTGGTACTTGACCGACTCACTCCCGTGAAAGTTACCTTTACTTGCCCTGAGACCAACACGATCCTACAAAGTGTCGGAGTTCATACAAACAAAGGCCAATCAATGCTGGTTGATCAATTTGCCGAAAGCGGCAAGTTGGACGAACTGATTATCGCGATTGGCCAAAAACACGGTTTGGTGCTGGCCACCGAGTGATCGAAGACAACGACGGCGATGATCAAGCCGTTCAAGATAACAAGACAATACAAGCCTGAATCGTGAACGAGTGAACACTCCGACTGGATTGTTTATCCTTGCCTTCGGGCTTTTTTGATGCTTCATTCGGACTCTTAAAACAGCCTGTTTCAGACAACGCGTCCCCTCCGCCGGCCGGCAATGCGGGGCAGTCTGGCGGTTCAGGTTGCACCATGCAATTTGCCAGCGGCGGATCAAAATAGCGTTCCCAATCGTTCTGGAGAAGATCCTAGAGAATCGGCATTTTGACACAGCAAAGCGACGGATCCATTTGGGAGATCAACTGGCACTTGAAATAGCAGTTGCTGATTCCAACTGCCGAACAACGAGTTTCGCGGGACCAAACAGGTTTCTGCCTTCAGGCCAAGTTTGAGTCGCAGAAAACTCCGGCTATCGGATACTGACGGGCGCTCCCAACTTCCGTCCAATCTCTTCCACTCGATAACCAAAACCTGGCCCCGCGATCGTCGACAGATCCAATACACCGCCCCGTCTCTGAAAAAGTCCCGGGTGAACGGCCTGCTCCAGAGCCGACGCTTCGGGGTAGAACTGCATTGCATTGGATTCAACACCCATGATCGTACCACCATGAGCCGCCAGTCGAACATGGGGAATTTGAGCGAGCATTGGGTTCGTCAGATCTTGAACCATTAATGGCATTCCGTGTGCCTTGGCCCAACACAAGCTTAGCAGCGCCCCGGTTTGCGTCTTGCAGGTCTTTAACGCAACCCCGGTCCATCCAAGTTCGTGACCCAGGCGGACATGCTTCCAATCGTGGGCACTCTCGTCCAGGAACAACGGCTTCCGCTGCGAAACGGAATGCACGTCGATGCGATGCTGTTGCAGGTCATAGGGAAACGGCTGTTCCACATAAAGAACCATCTCAAAAACATCCGGATGTTCCACCGCCAATCGATCAAGAATCTGGTTCACATAGGCCGGATCCTGAACGGTGCAATTAAAATCAGCCGTTAACCATTTGATGCCACTGGAAACCGCAATCGCTCCAATCTTTTCCAGTCGGTAGTAATCCCAATCGGAATCATTACCACGAAGCTTGACTTTCAAACAGAATAGCCCGTCGCGCCGGATCCAATCTTGAAGAAGCACCGGGTAACCGTCGTCCGGTTCATCGCCGGTGAGCTCACCCGGTAACAATGGATCCAGGCCGCCCACCAAATGCCAAACCGGCAACCGTGATGGTGGCTTTTTCACGAGAAAGTCACCCGGAAACAAGCCTTCAAACGAAATCTTCGTGCGGCCGGCAACTTCGACCGGTTCCAGAAAACATGCCAGATCCTGGGACATGAATTGCGAGTTGTAGGTCTGATAAATATCCACTTCGTGAAGGACCCCATAGGCATCATGGATCGCCTGGTCAAAAACACTCGCTGCGACCAACCCTGCGAGGTAGGGCATGGGTTCTTCGTCCCTGGAACGATTGAATCGTGCCTGAAGTGAAAGAAGCATACCATTGTGAAACGCGTGGCCCAACTCGATCGGATGACCGAATTCGCTGAACTCTGTCCACGCCGCGGCAAGTCTCGTGCAAAACTCAATCAACTCAGCATGCCGCCGGGCATACGGCAATTCGCTTGGCCAAACCCATTGAACGGAAAGCGGAGTCTCCCCCCAACCCGAGGCGCACCTTCCATTTCGGTCTTCGACCGTTACCTTGGCACGCGCACAGGTAACGTTGAGCAAAGTCTCGGCTCCAAATTTGAGTGGAACCCGCGTTTCGACAGGTAGCAGAAACAAAGAAACATCCTTGATCCGAACGTCTGTCGCGTGATTGGTCGTTGTCATTGACGTATGTCTGATTTCCAAAAGTAGGATTGACTATCGCTTAAACTCTCTTCGAGCAAGCTGGGTGGGCGCATAACTCCGACAGCCGTGGGCGTGATCATTGACGATTCCCATCGATTGCATAAATGCATAACAGGTGGTTGGACCCACAAAGGACCAACCGCGCCGCTTCAATTCCTTGCTCATCGATGCAGATTCAGCAGTTTTGACTGGAATATCGGCTTTCGACGAAACGACTCGCTGCCTTTCCGGTTCGTATTGCCAGAAAAAATCAGCCAGCGAACCGTGTTTGGAAATCATTTCCAGGGCCCGATTTGCATTGTTGATAGTCGATTCGATCTTGCCGCGGTGCCGGACGATGCTCGCGTTTTTCACCAATCGATTGACATCACGTTGAGTGAACCGGGAAACTCGCAGAATATCGAAATCGGCAAAGGCTTCGCGGAACGCCGGCCGTTTCCTGAGAATCGTCAGCCAGCTGAGGCCGGCTTGAAACCCTTCCAGACAGATTTTTTCAAAAAGGCGACGATCTGCATTTACAGGCAGTCCCCATTCCAGGTCGTGATATTCGACGTACAGCGGCTCATCTCCGCACCACCAACACCGAGGAACACCATCGGCTCCTTCGTGTATCATATCGGATCTTGGGATTGCCATGAATTGAGAGCCTTGGGGATTGGATCGGTTTGCTACGGTCAACAAATATAACCAATTGTGGGCGAAACATTTTGTCTTGGGATGTGTTTGATTTCCATTGGTGGGAGTTCAATTTTTTTCTGGCTCTTTCGGAGAACGAAATGTCTGGCAGCTTACTATTTCAGATGATCGTTCTTTCGCGTGGTGTAATTCTAGCTCTGGCTGCATTGTTGTTTTTCCCCATTCCTCAATCGACCTGGGGGCAAGATCCACCTGAAACCACTGAAACCCGGGATCGGGTGCGCACCGACCTGCCTTTACGTGTCTATGCCCGATGGGCACTGGACAACTTTGACGCTGACAAGGATGGCTTGTTGACGAAGGAGGAAATGGAGGAAATGCGCAGTCCTCTGTTAGCTGCATGGTACGACAAAAATGGCGACGGAAAACTCGGATTCGACGAAATCGTCGAGGCAATTCGGCGGCCCTCCTCGGCGAAGATCGAGGAAGAACCAACGCGAAATTCCAGCCGAGAGTCAGCGGAGTCCACGTACGTCAAATATGCCAAAGGGCTGCTTAATGCATACGACCGGAACAGGGATGGACTCATTAGCAAAGACGAGAACAAGAAAATGCGGCGCCCCATTGCCGATTCCGCCGACGCCAACAAGGACGGCCTGTTTTCCTTGAACGAACTGGCTGGCTCGCTGGCTGAAATGAACGCGCCGATTCAAAACCCCAGGCCCGTGATTGCAGTAACGGGCGACTTGAATCTGGAAGTTGAATCGCTCACTCGGCGTATGCTTGAAGCGTCATTGAACAAGAATGATAAAAATAACGACGGCAAACTGGATGCAGATGAAATTGCCCAAACAAGCTGGAGCACCATTCGCTGGCAGGATTCCGACACGAACCAGGATGGTGTACTCAGCCGGGATGAGTTGGGCGTTCGATACAAGGAGATGTTTTCACAATTAATGACCGGGCCATGGACATCTCCCGGAGCAAAAAAGCAAACTCCCATGTCAAAGGAACAGGCGAATGAGTTGTTGGCATTGTGGGCCAATTCAGCACGTTCGAACAAACAGCCCGGTCGTCCGATCGCTGAAGGCGCCATGCTGGGCTCGGACCGCCGAGGTGATACGATGGCTGGAAACCTGCGCTCCGGTCGCCCAAGTGACCTGACAGGAGGCACCTTGGCCGGAAACCCAGGAGATCTACTGGGTGGCTTGATGGGTGCAGCGGAGAATCGAAATTTTGGGAACGGGAAAAACGTACCCACCAGGGATTTTTTTAACGTCGAGGTGTACCTGCTGCGGCTCCCCGTCAATTCCGATTCCGAACGACTGGCCAATGCGGTGCAGGAACTGACGGAATCAGATCAACCGACGGGAGACATCGTTCGGGCCCTTGCAAAACGACTTGGCATACTCGGATACGACCAGCTGACGGTCGGGGCTGCAACCGGGCGTTCGACCAGCGTTCAATCGGGTGCCTCGGTTCCGATGATCACTGGATCATCGCAATCGGCGCGAGGCCGAACCTACGATCAGCAAATGGTTGACGTCGGTCTCCGGGTAGATGTCAAGCCGGAACCCAGTGACGAGGGAATCCTGCTGGAATTGAAAATCGAGAAATCCGACCTCCTCGTTACGGAAAAAGAAGACGAGGACATTCCGGAGAACCTGATTGTTCAGTGGACATACAATTCATCCGTCCAAATCAAACCCGGCGAACCGGCAGTCATTGGCTCATCCAGCTCACGACAACATTGGATCCTGGTTGTTGATGCGACTCGAGTTCAATAACCATGGTCGCGAATGTCCTGGCGAAGTTGAGCCAATTGCGGTGTTTTTCGAGTGGACATCCCCCATGTTCCGGGGCTTTTATTGATAAACATCTCACCCGGATTTTCGGCGATCCTGGAACTCCCTGTCCGGTCGCGTTCGGAAATCGCATTGGCGGTATCCGGATCGTATGGTTTCCACATCGGTCAGGCCGGGATCCATTTTGACCGCTTTTTCATAGCGATGACGGAAACAGCGCCGTCAAACCATGCAACCTAACCGGTTTTGGACTGCGTCAGGTAAAGCATTTGTTCATCATGAATCGCAATCGTTTCCACGATGTCAAAATGCTGACGAATCAACTCACTCCACTGGTCGAAGCTCTGCCGATTAACGTGCAATTCCTGACCGGTTCCGGTTGACTCGCCGTTATGAATTGAAAACGCTTGACGTTGGACGTGTTTCATGTTCTCAAACAACCCGAGCACCTGGTCCTCGTACAGATGCTCAATGCAATCGACACATACAACACTGTTGTATTGAGCAAGATCGCCGATGGGCTGGGTGATGTCGCCGACTCGCATCTCCGGATGATTTTTAACTTGATCGATCCCGTCGGCAGATAAACCGTGTTTTCGCAACTGCTCCACCGTCTGTCCGCGGCCACAACCCAGATCCATGACCGGTTCGATCAACCATTCCAAATAGTTTGGCAACAACCGAACTCCCGGACATCGTTCATCGTCCGCGTTGCCGTACCAGGGATTTTCATCGTAGATTTTCTGGTAGAGAGCCGCTGAGTTCCTCCCTGGCAGTTCACTTGCAGATTTGGAATTCGTGAAGGTTTCGGCGTTCACTGCGCCACGTCCAGTCGTATTTCCCGGAGCGATCAAGGGGACGCGCTTCCACAGAACAAGTTGCTCTCGATGGCCGTCATAGTGAGCGTTATCGGGAACCAGTTGCTTGATCCACCAATCGGGCGATTCTACCGTGCGATGAAGGTTGTCCCCATGAATATCTTCAACCCCGGACTTTCGGCAGGAAACCGAACCAAAAAACATCCCTCCGGGTCGCAAGACGCGAAGCATTTCACTCAACATCACTTCAATGTCCTGCCGATCAAGGTGTTCCAACACATCGAAACAGGTAACGAGCGAGAAAAATTCATTCTCGAACGGCAAGGATTGACCATGTAATACGATCAATCTTTCGTGGCTTCTGGGAACATCTTGCAATCGCACTCGGGCTTTCTCGATCGCCCGATCACTGACATCAGCGCCAAACGCGTTCAATTCGAAACCGGGCCCGGACAAGTATTGAACCACAAACCCGACGCCGCAACCCACATCGAGCGACCGCCCGGAAATCATGCTCAACTGGTCCGTTGCCTGCAGAACAGCACGAAACCCGGGTGAGTTTTCGGCAAGATTGTACCGGTGATCATCCGTTACAACCTGGTTGTATATTTCGCGGTAGTCAGGCATGGGACGTTTTTGAAGATTCCAGTTCGAAACGTTGGTTATAGGAATTACCGCGCGTCACGGCAATATTGTGTCGGTTGCCGGAACAGGTCCAGGTCCAATTCTCAATTGAAAAGAGCCAAATCAGGAGCAACCACCAGGATAGCCGCTGCCAGATCGCGATTATGTTTGCTAGTTTTTCAGTTGGACAATCCGTCGCGTTACGTCAGTCATTTCAGACGCTGTTGCAATGTCGGTCAGGTATTTCACCAGCATTTGCCTTGACTTGGGCTTGGCGGACTCAGCCAGACGTGACTTGAGAAATGGGATCGCCTCCTCCATCAATGTCCTTTTCTGGCTGACGGTCAATTCGTTTTTGGCAATTTCCAGAAAGGCATCACACATTAGATTAGCCCGATCAACGATCGCCAGACCATCCAGTTCGACGATTGAATCTGCTGCAATTGCCGCTTCCCCGCTCCTGATTCCGAGTTGCCTGGCTTCCTCCAGCAAGACCACGTATTGCTCCAAGCTCGGTGCGTCGAACTGCAATAGACGCTCTGCCAACAAGGCGGCCTTCTCCCGGGAAAGCCGGACGACATCATCATAGTCGTTTTTTGTCCGCAGTTCTGTGATTCCGTTGAGCAGTGTTTTCTGGTCCGGCATTCGGAGTTTTTCGACAGGTCTGCCGATTCCATCGAAGACAAATTTGGCGAAATGGCGAATGCCATCGCAGTCATGCCCCGCCTCTTCGGACACTTTGAGCAGCCCGTCAATTTGCTTCTGGTAATCGACACCATTGTTTTGATTCAACGAGTAAAAAGCCGCAAGCTGTTTGTTCCACGTCGGGATGTCTGCAATGGCCCCCTGCTTGGCAAGTTCAACCGCCAGTCCGGGTGGACAGAAGTAGTATTCGTACGTAATGTTCGAACCGGCATGTCGGACAATCACCTTTTCAAGGTCGGCCTCAATGAATCCGATCGTTTGACCGCCGGTGACAATCTCCTGGCCACCAGGAATGGTCTGACAGCTGGCGACGACCTGTTGCCAGAAACCGTCAATTAACTCGTAAATCTCTCTGGACTCCGCGGCAAGCAGAACCAACGGGACATGCTCGGGCGATAAACTGACAGATTTGTCCGGATGAACCTGGTCAATGATTGCATTCGCCAATTTGATTGATTTGAGGGCAACGACTTTGTCCCGCCGATACAAACTGCGACGTGCCCGTTCAAGGTGTCCGCGAAGGGAAACCAACTGCATTTCATCGAATCGGACTATTACACCCGGTGTCGGGCTGTCCGCGTCGGTATCGGTAGCAGACTCGTTGGTTGTCTGTTCCGTTGCCCCGGCGGTCGGACTCGCCTGATCCAATGAGTCGTCGAAACCCATTTCCTTGAGTCGAGCGCGATTTCTTGCTTCAAATTCTTTTTGACGTTCTGCGTCCCGTCCCGTCACCATCGCCGTCTCGGGATCGGACATGACCTCATCGATGTCAAGTTCTGGAAGCGAATCAAGATCCAGACTGGGAAGACTGCGCGAGTTGCGACCGGACTGCGAATTTCTGGCTGCGTCCGAAACCGCAACGATCGATGATGAACCAACGCCTTCGGCTGGAAAATCACTCTTCTCTGGAATTATCCCGGGAGCCGCTGGTACAACGTCCGGATTGACTCCGGCGAGGTTCAGCAAGACGTCCCAATTGAGGTAAATCAACAGTCCTCCCATCGCCGCCGCCAGCAGCATCATTGTGCCAACGATCCAACCCGACTTCGACCTTTTCCGCCTCCGCAATCCTCCTTTTTGAATTGCCACGTTGCCAATCGGAGCTTCTTCAGCATTGGTAACTTGAGCATCGGAGGCTGGAACAACAGCACCGGACCGAATCGGTTGTGCATTGGCATTCAAAGGAATCGCCATAGGTATCGGCTGGTCAGTCGCGATCCTCGCAGACGCTGCAGCCAGGATATTCACGGGATGAACCGGAGCCGCGTTCGGTTCAGGCCTTGTCGCAACCATTGGTATTTCAGTTTTCGGTGCCGGGTTAATCGTCTCTTGCGACGAAGTTGCTTTCGTCTCGGCTGATGTCGCCGACGGAGGTACCAGCATCGTGGCATTTGGAACGGATGATCCTGTCGCTGGGGGCGAATGCAACGTGGGCGACTTCCCAGATTGTTGTGCCTTGATTTGTTGATTCAACTTTTCCAAATAAACTTGACGCGTATTTGTGTCAAGCAGAATTTTTTGGGCCAACATTAATCGTTGCTTGACGAGTAGAATTAATTCGTCATGATCCCCGGGAGGGACTTTTTTCAGCAACTCCAGGTTTCGCTTGACACCTGCGTCAACGGCCTTTCGGATTTCGGCGGGATCCGTCATCTTTGTGCTAATACCCAGCAGCTGAAAATGGTGCGGATTCGCGATTTTCGGGTTCAGCCCAAGCCACTCGGCGAAGGGGTTTAATTTCGAGGGCATTGCACTGAAAACTAGTGGAACGTAGCAAAACAATTGGAAAAATGGTCCCATCGCCAAACCGCTGGATACGAGCTAAAGCTCGAAATACCGCCGAAGTGACCCTTGATCGCGTAATCCAATCAATCCTTCGGGATCCGGGAATGTACCCACCCTTATTCTACCAAAACAGAGTTTGTTATTCTAATTCAAAATGCAGTGCCAGCTATTCGCCAACGGCCTGGTTGTCACGATGCTCGACATCCAATCGACATCCAATTTGGGAAAACGTCTTGAAACGACATGTAATTGGGCGAACGCCGAGCGAAGGTTTGTTAACGATTCTTGTCGTTCAGGAAATCTGAAGTTTTCGTTTAATAGTTAGAGATTTTCTGATTTGATTATGAAACCCGAATTTATCAACATTGCCGCCTACAAATTCGTCAGCCTGGATGATTTGGCAGCCAGGAAGTCTGAATTACTCCCGCTGTGCAAATCCCTTGATCTCAAAGGTACCATTTTGCTTTCGCGCGAGGGCATCAACCTGTTCTTGGCCGGGACACGTGAAGGGGTGGATAGATTCCTGCATCACATTCATTCCCGACCGGAATTTGTTGATCTGCCTGTCAAAGAAAGCATTAGCGATCATCAGCCGTTCAGCCGAATGCTGGTTCGAATCAAGAAAGAAATTATCTCGATGGGTGTCGAGGCAATTCAACCACTGCGTAACACGAGTCCAAAGATCTCGGCCAAAACACTGAAGCAGTGGCTGGATGATGGCAAAGACCTGACGCTGCTCGATGTACGAAACGACTACGAAATCGAGGTTGGCACGTTTTCCAACGCGGTTCCAGTCGGGATCGATCACTTCAGAAAATTCCCTGAAGCAACCAAGCGTTTGCCGGAAGCCTTGAAATCCACACCCATTGTCATGTTTTGCACGGGTGGAATCCGCTGCGAGAAAGCCGGACCGTTGATGGAGCAGGAAGGATTCCAGGAAATCTATCAATTGGACGGCGGCATCCTCAAGTATTTTGAAGAATGCGGAGGCGATCATTATGACGGTGATTGTTTCGTATTTGACAAACGAGTCGCCGTTGATCCCGCGCTCAACGAAACCGAATTAGAACAATGCTATGCCTGCCAATCGGTTTTGACCCTTGAGGATCAACAGTCCGACCAATACGATCCCCCGCACAGTTGCCCCAACTGTTACCGAACCGATGAACAGAAGCACCAGGACCTACTCGAAGAACGGACAAACCTGCTGGCACGTTTGACGACGCCGCTCCCTGGAAGTGTTGCGTATGACAACATTCGACCGATGAATGTTCCCCTAAGATATGACCAACGTCCGGTAATCGAATTCCTCACCGGGATGCACGCGAATCTATCGGAAGACTACTGGCGGAATGAGTGCGAACACGAAAGGATCACGTACAAAGACACACCGTTGTCCGCGTTCGAATCCGTCCGCGCCGGGTGGCGAGTCGAGCATCACATTCCTCAAACCACAGAGCCCAAGGTCAGTAACAGGGTCAAATTCCTTTACGAAGACGACGTATTGATTGCCGTCGATAAACCGGCGCCACTCCCGATGCATCCCTGCGGACGCTTCAATCGCAACACGCTTGATTTTTTTGTGAATCTCGTTTTCGACGACGCGCAAATTCGAATCATTCATCGCCTCGACGCAAATACGACGGGCGTGGTCGTGATGGCGAAGAAAAAGTCCGCAGCCCGATTTGTCAGCCCTCAGTTTCTCAACGGTGAAGTTACCAAAACCTATCTCGCACGCGTCCATCATTGGCCCGCCGAAGACCAGTTTGAGTGCAACGAAGCGATCAGCCATGAACCTGCTTCCGCCGGCTCCCGGACGATTTCGGAAACGGGGCAGCGTGCCCTCACGGAATTTCAGGTGCTTTCTCGTTTCGATGATGGCACGGCGTTGATTGAATGTCGCCCCCGGACGGGTCGCACGAATCAGATTCGATTGCACTTGAGCCATCTGGGATTCCCCATTTGTGGCGACCCGACGTACCACTCCGCCGGCGAGTCCCTCAAACAGTCATTGGATGTCGGTGACCCGCCAATGTGCTTGCACGCATGGAAACTCGAGCTGACTCATCCGGTATCCAAAAAACGAATCGAGATCGTTTCCGACCCTCCTGGCTGGTCGGTTTAAGACACACCAGGTCAAAGGACAGTCAAAGGACGACAGTCAAAGGACAGGCGTTTTACCCATCTTTTTGAGCAAGATCCGGTTCAAAGGACAGGCGTTTTACCAACGAGCAGGGTTCAAAGGACAGGCATTTTACGGACATTTTCGAGCAGGGGCTGGTTCAAAGGACAGGCGTTTTGACAGCCGTTCAACGGCGGCGATGCAAAATTTGCGATAAACCGGGAGAAACGGGCAGTTTTGGCAAATCCGACAACAGTCGCACACCCGCGGATTTTCCGAGTCCTTTTCAAACCCGATCGTTGGCACTTCAACGGTTGCTGTCAGGTCCCTTTTTTCCGAAACCTCCCGATTGCTAGCACGCTCTAACCATCAAGGTTTTGCTAATCGTTACCAGTTTCCCAACCGATAACGACCATGGGACGTTTTGTTTTTTGATCGTGGCTTGAATGGAAACGGCAATGGAATTGCGTACTCGATGGAACTTCGAACCACGGCGTTGGGTTGCAAGTGCAAATAATTTGATTATCTGCAGTTTCATGGCATTGGTTTTCGCTAATGTCTGTCAGGCGCAAAAGATGCCGGCGCCGTTTCCCAAGGCCAACGCCACGCAAGTGAACTTTTTCGATGCCGACGACGGACGAGCAGTTACCCCGGGCGTCAATGACGTTCAACAATCCTATCTGGAATCACGCGTCGCCAATCTTGAAGCCCAAATTCAATCATTGCAATTAGATTCGGCCAACCGCGTTGAAAATTCGGGAGGAATTGAAAATGGAAAAGCAGGCTTTTATTTCGGTGCTGCCGCCGTGTGGGTCAAGCCGCACTTCAAAGAGGCATTTCAATACTCACAAACGAATGTTCTCACCGGACAACAGACGCTTTTTCCGTTCCAATACGAATATGATGCATCCCCACGCATATGGGTCGGCGTAAGAAATGCCAACGGAGTTGGATTACGAGGTACATATTGGAGCTACGACGGCAATGGAAATAGCAGTACGAACATGTCCGATGGTTTCAACATCTACGGTGCACACGCAATTACCATTATCTTTCCAGCCAACATTCTGGCTGCCATCCCTGGTTCCACCCTGCAAAACCAGGACAGCCTGGAGACCCAGATCACCAACCTGTACGCGACCTATGATGTGGCTCTCAACGGAATTACTGCCAGTGGCGGCGTAGGACTTCGCTATGCCAGCCTGCTCCAGACATTGTCCTCGGTGGTTACCGGTCCCCTGCCGGCAAGTTTGGATTGGACCCGGGAATATCATGGTCTTGGTCCGAGCGTCGCGTTGGACGCGACCAAACGAATCGGCTGTTCCCGATTCTCTGGAGTGGCCAGTGGAAGCGGCGCGTTCCTGTTTGGCACCAAGACAATCAGCAGAACCGTTTTTGGAGATGCGAGCCCTCAACCCGCCAGTCCGTTCCTGACACTCGAGGAAGCTGACGAAGTGGTCGGAATTGGTGACGTCGGATTTGGGCTCGAATGGTCTGCCATCATGAACCGAGGATCGGCACTGACGTTTCGTGGCACTTATGAAGGTCAATTTTGGGCCGAGGCAGGAGCGCCCACACTCGGTTTTCTCGGCTTCCAGGGATTTGCCCTTTCAGCCGAGCTTCGACGCTAACGATTTGCCTCAGCGATCCTACACTTACTGCAATGGGTGACCACAGCGTCACCGGGAAAGTGATTTGACATCGCGCCAATCCGACTTGCGACAGCCAAGTGACTCTCCGCTAATTCTTCCTTTTCGCGGTTTGCATCCCGGCGGCATCCAGGTTCAACTCAATCGCCGTTCCCATTCCATCATCATCGACTTCAAACTCGAGCCTACCGGCTGATTTCTTGAATCCGAATTCGGTCGCGGTGTGGGCGATCATCTCCAACGGCGTGTTTCCATCAAAAAACAATACCAGCTTGCCTTCAATAAACTCGACTCGGTGCCGACCATACTTTCCAACGAGTTTTTCGGCAGTGTCCTGATGTAAAGCAATGGTGACAGTATCATAGGCCAATTCAGGTTTGGACCGCGCTTCAACCAACGGACGCACCCAGATGTTTCGGTAGCGAACCGGGTTGCCGTGATCCTGAAGTCTCAACGATCCCCTGGTTTTGTCCTTGATAGACTCATACTCATGGTGAACGATCCAATTCGTCGGACCATAAGCTTCACTGCCGTCCTGAATCAAAACGCCATTGTGCAAAACCGTCATTCGCGCGGGCGTTGAAAGCTTTTCATCTTCAAATCGAGGTCGGCGAAAAATGATATCGTAAGTCTGCCATTGCCCAGGCTTTTTGCTCGCGTTAACCAATGGTGGATATTGTCCGTAAATCGAACCAGCACTCCCATCGGAATAAGTCAAATTCTCAAAACTATCGAGGACCTGAACTTCAAATTCACCCATCAAAAAGACACCGCTGTTCCCGCGGCCCTGCCCGTCACCCTGGACCGTGGTCGGAGTCGCAAACTCGACATGAACCTGGCAATCACCGAATTCCTCACGGGACTCGACAAATCCGCTGTTGGGAACCGATTCCATTGCTCCATCGACAATTCTCCACTTGGCGTCGCCACCATCCGGAACTTGCCACTGTGCCAGGTCTGTCCCGTCAAACAGCACAACCGCATCGCTCGGAGCACCGCCACACTCTTGACCGGGAGTCACAACCATTGGTGCTGGACGATTCAAATCGTGGGCTTTCCAACCCGACGCAAGTTGAGCCGTCACAATAGAATTCCCCATAAATACAACAACCAGCAGAACAGTACAGGCAGGACGCATCGGAGTGACCTCTGTCAAGGACGATGGAAAACCAAAATGGTAATCCATCGCTTTCGGCCTGTCATCGATTCTTCGCGTTAATGCGCATTTACTTGAGCTCGATCTCGATAGGTGTATCGAGTTTGATCAATGGCCAGTTGTCCAATCGAAGATAGGTTGTGCCGGTGATTTGCCCTTTGTTTTGGTCGGTCGGACGCAGGCCGACCTGTGGGTCTGAATCCACTTCCAGGTCATGCTTGATGAGTTTCAGCAAATCTCGTCGCGAAATGGGCTTTTCGTATTTGAACAACACCGGTTTCCCATAAACAGTGCGTGTTTTTTTGTCATTGAATGTTGCTTTGTAAACAATTCGAAGTTCAAAGCCCTTGTCGTTATTGGGAAATTTCAAATCCGCATTTCGATACTCGGTCCGTTGAGCGTCCGGCAACTGCGTGATTTGAAGCAGATTGTCTTGGCTGGATTTAATCCTGAATTCCGTTTCCAGGTTGTCGGCAACGACCGAAATATCAACTTCTTTGGGTTTTCCCTTGGCCTTGGCGACAGAAACCGTGAATTTCGGCTTCAATTCCCAATCAAAGGGACTTAGCAGTCGATCCTCTTTTTTCACGGTAACTTTGGGAATGGAAAGCGGGTTCGAAAGTCCTCCCGGAGTGCCGACGCGGACTTCGAACCCGTTTTCGCCGGCAAATCTGTCGGTATTCAATTTCGTTTGAACACGGAGCAGTTCTCGGCTCAGGATTTCAACCTTCGACGCGTCGGTTTCATCACTGTGAGATTCGTGTCCCGCAACGATTACATGTGTCAGCGTGGGATGGAAGTTACGACCAGTGATAAAGAAATCAGCGGTAAATTCATGGTTCCCATCCTTGGCAATCAACGTACTTAGCCCGTAGAAACCACTGACAGTTGGAACAAGTTCCTTGTCGCCTTGCTCAAACAATTCGGTCGCAGGCTGGTCGTGTTCAAACGGAACCGTCACTCGATGGGTTTGCATCCCAAGCATGTTCCCCAACTGTTGAGCTCGACTTTGCAGTCGGGCCAGGTCACCTACACGGCATTCCGGGTCGCAGACGGCCGAATCGATACAAGCCATCATTTTCTGGAGTTTGCATCCCTCCTGAATAAGCTCTTCATAGCTTCGTTTCGAGCGTCCAGGATTGGCCAGGCTTTCCCAATTCGTTGTTACATCAAACTCGACCTGCGAAATAAAACTTGGCATCGCAACGATGACTTCACATTCCCGGATGCCCGGCTCCAATCGGTAAGTACGGGCTTCGTCCTTCGGGGTCGGCCCGGTGCTCTTCAAGATCCTGCCAAATGCCCTTCCGTTTCGGACTTCGGTTTCGGGTGATTGAATTCTTGGATTGAAGTACCAGCCAAACGTGTCCATACCGTGGGCGAAACCCACGACTGTCCGGTTCAATCCAATGGCCGCCGATTCTCTGGCCAACTGCCGGGCCAATTCAACTCGTTGGCCTGCATTCCAGGCCCCCTGGGCCACACTAACGGCCAACGCGATTTGCATTTCTCGAAGTCGGCTAGAAGCGTCAAGCAGGTTTTGTTCTTCGACCAAGGGTTCGAGCGTGAAGACTTGAAGCGGAAACTCCTGTTCGACAATTCGTTGCCAGATCATCTGCGCGGCGGGCAGATCATAATCAGAGAAGAAATTGATTGTCTGCGCCTCGCATACCTCTTCCGCGGACAGATCCCCGCGAAGCTGCATCTCCTGCATCATTCGCTTGATGTTCAAATCAACCAGGCCGCATTGACGGGCCAAGAGCCAGGCGCTGCGAAGATACGCCGGGTCCGAGTCTCCACTCAAACCAGTTAGCTGCCGGCGCCAATCGGCACCAATCGAATCGGTGCTTCGATTCAATTCAATCTCAGTTGCCGCAAGTTGAATTGCATTGACTCCACGCTTCGCAACCAAGTCGTAGGCCTTCATCGCTTGAAGGCGAATGTTGATTTGTTCCAGAAGATCGAACAATAACTGGCGAACCTCCTGTTGCTGTGGACTTGACCCGAGACGGCCATTGGATCGAGATTTCAACAACTTGCGTATCGCATCGAAGTCCTCTGTTCCGTAGCTGGCGACGGATAGTTGAGCCAGCCCCGTCGCCTTGGCTTGCGATGAAGCAGCAAACTCAGGGGCGGCGATTACTGGTGTGGTTACGGCAGCAACCAGCGGAGAAATCTTCGCCATTTTATCTTGCTTGAAGTCGTGCCACTTCTTGGTGTTGGACAGGAATTTTCTGCCTTTGTCGCTTAACAGTTTCTTCCTGATTTCAGACAGCGGTTCCAAATGACGACTTTCCAGAATTTCCTTGTATCCTGAATCAAAGGTACTGTAATCAATCGTTTCGCTGTTCTTTTCATCAACAAACTTCGCCAGGTAGTGTGCGGCCTCGGCGTAGTCCTTGGCGTCCGCGATTTTGGACTTGACCCATTCAAGCTGCTCTTCGCATTTCACTTTGTCAACTTGCGAATTTTCCAGTTTTTCAAGAATTCTGAATGCATCCTTCTCACCCAACGCTCCCAGTTTCTTGAGATACCTGACGTGTTTGACAAGGTGATTTTTCTCCATGGCGAGGGCAAATCGGCAGTTGATGTCGTCAATTTTGTCGTAAATGTCTGCTTCGGACATGTCTTTGTGATTCTTTGCCAGTTCATGAACGGCCTTTTTGACCTCGTCCAGGTTTGTGTCTGGCTCATTCGCAGCGATTGCTTTGAGCTCCTTTCGGAATA
>JAHEBQ010000049.1:37135-48302 GCA_024642205.1 Planctomycetaceae bacterium
CAGGACTCCATACGGATTATTCCATGAAGTAACAATTCCTTCCGCCAGCGCCTCAACCAAATCAGCAATTGCCATCCGCGGCAGCGTGTACTTCACATCAGCCTTTGTTGTCACCATCCTGGCGCGAATGTTGGCAACCGCTGAATAGCCTTGACTAGTTTCTTCGCCGGGAAGAATTGAGACCGGAATTCGAAACAGGTACAATCCGTACCCGGCTTTACGCGTATTGTCACCCCCCATGGAACGGCGGCGGAGCGCTTGGTTCAAACTCACATAGGTCGCGTGTTGACGCTCCCGTTCGGTTGGCTCAAGGTTGAGTTTGCCCTCGGAAGCAGCGGCCGCTTCAAGCAACTTGAGACTATCAAACGCGGACGGCAACACTGGCAAGCTTAAATTTGAGCCGGGAGAATCGCCCGGCGTTGCCCCGTCGATGCCAACCGTTACCTCGGTCTGTGTTGCCACGCCCGCGGCATCGGTTAACGAGACCGTGGCTTGTAATGTTTCCTTGAATTCACCAATCGTACCCCTGAGTTCCTTGTCGAACTCCTGGATGGAGTGCATCAAATTACTGTCGCCCCAGACATCGGGAGTCTTGATCGTAATCGTTCCGTCCCGGCGCAGGCCGTCTTCAAACTCCGTTACAGCACGAGCCGCTTCCAGGATCGGTTGATTGCAAGTGGGAACATGCTCGCGACAGAGCGTATCGGTGTCCCGATGACGGTGATGAAAAAAGACTCCGTGCTCGCGATCGCACCAATGGCAACCGCCAAATCCGGACAACACAAAGCAAAGCACCAGAAAACGTCTCATCACCTTCTCCTGCGATATGGAGAGCACCGAAACCGGTAGTTTTGACGGTTTTCCGCCCCCTGTTCGGGTTATATCGAATGGAAGGATTCGTTTTCTTTGGCAAGCCGTGTTAATTCAGGTGAACACATGGGCTGCCTGGGGCGTCTGGGGCGATTCGCGAGGCAAACCGTAACGGACAGCGAGACCTTAACGCTATCTTCCGTTGGGACCCCCATTAATAACTACCCGTGTGCCTATGGCGCTAGCACTCAAAACTGGTCGGGCGACTCAGATGAACCGGGCGCGGAAGTCAAAAAAAAAATCGACCACACCCTTACCCGGCTTATTGGTTGGATCGATATTTGTCGCGCCAGGCTTTGTCCTTCATCCCGGTCACGGTGTTGTCACCGTACTTGTTTCTCAATCGCTCCAGTTCGGATTTCATCGCCGAAACCTCGTCCTGATACTCCGGGTCGCTGTAAACATTGGTCAATTCGTTCGGATCTTTTTCAAGATCGTAAAACTCGGATTCACCAAATTCGTAGAATTGCATCAACTTGTAACGCTCATTTCGAACACCGTTGTGTTTTGACACCATGTGAACGCTGGGATATTCGTAGTAGTGATAGTAAATCGACTTTCGCCAATCATCGACTGATTTCCCTTGCAACAAGGGAACCAAAGATCGCCCCTGCATATCGTCCGGAATTTCTGCGCCAGCGATCTCCAAAAAGGTCTCCGCGTAATCCAGGTTTTGAACGAGGTTTTCGTTAATACTCCCCGGCTTGGTATTGCCTGGCCATTTCACAATCAAGGGCATTTTGAGTGATTCTTCGTACATCCAGCGTTTGTCGTACCAGCCATGATCGCCAATGTAAAATCCCTGGTCAGACGAATAGACGACAACCGTATTCTTCTCCAAATCGTTGTCTGTCAGGTACTTCATTAGTCGCCCAACACTATCATCGACTCCACGAACGCAGCGCAAGTAGTTCTTGGCATAGCGTTGATATTTCCAACGGACAAGGTCGTCGCCCGAAAGTTTCGCCTTGTCAAATGCATCGTTTTCTTCCTGGTAGGCCGCCTCCCAGACTTCTCGCTGTGCCGCCGTCATTTTTTCCAAATTCTTAAATCCTGATCTGTCGGTTTGCAGATCTGGATCGCCGTCCCATTCTTTGGGTGGATTGGCAAACAGGTCGTAAACAAGATGCATGTGCCGGTCGATCTCCATTTCCTGGTTTCGCGCAGCGGGAGCATTGTCGCTGTAGTTGTCAAACAACGTTTCGGGAAAAGGTATCTCGATGTCATCGTACAGATCAAGATGCTCGGGTGCCGGCATCCAACAACGATGAGGGGCTTTGTGTTGACACATCAACAAAAATGGTCTGTCTTTGTCACGTGTCTTGTCCAACCACTCAATCGCCAAGTCAGTCACGATCTCTGTGCAATGACCTTCAACTTGCCGTCGCCCGTTCGCCGAAATGAGCATCGGGTTGTAATAATCGCCTTGCCCGGGAAGGATATCCCAATAGTCAAACCCCTGCGGATCAGATTTGAGATGCCACTTGCCGATCATCGCCGTTTGATATCCGACTTTTTGCAGAAGTTTGGGAAACGTCTGTTGTGATCCGTCAAAATTGTTCCCATTATTCATGAACCCGTTCAAATGGCTGTGTTTTCCTGTCACGATGACTGCTCGACTGGGTCCACAGATGGAATTAGTACAGAAGCTGTTTCGAAACAACATCCCCTGGCGGGCCAATGCATCAATATTGGGCGTCGGATCAACACGTTTCAGTCGACCGCCATAGGCACCAATCGCGTGCGGAGCATGGTCATCGGAAAAGATAAACAAAATATTGGGACGTTCGTCAGCGGTCGCTATCGATACCAGAATTGAACCGAGTACCATCACCGTTTGGGTGACCTTATTGAGCAGACGAAACCCAGCTGAAACGTTTTGTGGCATCAAGACTCTCCTGGTTGATACGAGACAGGTGCTGATTTTACACATAAATGCCGTCACTCCAAGCATCCCGTTCAGCACAACTGTCGTTTATGCAAGAATAATGCTGTTCGGATGAATCGTGCCCACCGCATCTCAGACAAGTTTTTTTCCTTGCTTGGATCCGTTGCGAGTTGGTACTAGATGACAATACTTCCAGATTTTTGCATCGTCTTATTCTCGATAGTCTGCGTTTTGAATGGGTCGAATATCAACGCCAATTAGCCCTCGCGCGACGTCCCGAGTTTCCTTCAAGCAAATTGCTACGAGTGTCGCCGGGGAGTCAACACCGAAGCAGGATTCGATCTGGAGGAACTGCCAAAGAATTTGCCAAAACCATCATTTCGAAATGGGTTCGAATCTACGATCGTGTGCGAGATTACGAAATGCCGCCGAAGGACAATTCGGAGACTAACTCAGTCAAACATGGTCGATTTCTTGATCCTGTCAGTTCCTGGTTAAAGACACAACAACAACGCCTTTTCACAACCCACGGTCGAGTTCGCGGGAAACGATTGACGAATTTTCAGTTGAAAAAAACACTGCACGACATGCTCGGTATCGACATCCCGTTGTCCGCACGGATACCAAGCAACCACGAGTCAACGGATTCACCGCTGTAGCCCATGGCCAACCAATGGCGGATATTCAGTTGGAATGACACATCGATGAGGTGGACGCAGCGCTGGAAGATTCATTTCGTCGAGCAACCGATCAACTGGAAGAAAAATGGCCGCGAATACTCACCGCCCGGCAGGTGATTAACGATGCCGGCCACAATGCACGGCGGCTGGGAACCGAGTGGCTCGAAGATCGACAAACGAGAATCCTGATGTTTGAATGGAACATTCATGGGTAAGTTCAGGTTTTTGGCGAGAAACCAGCGATAAACCGCTCAACTGCTGAGACGGGTAAAGGCAAACACAAAAACGACCTTTTCTTGATCCGATACAGTTTTCGCGATTCCCAACCCGTCTGGGATCAGTCAATAAAAAGTTAAACGACGATTCGTAAAGGAACCGCATTCCTGTGGGCTTGTCCCGTTTGTTGCACGGCATGAATCCGTTTTTGCTGGATGACGTGGTGGCGGGGAAACCGGACACCGTGAGCTTCTGGCCATCAGCAACGGTCCGTAATAGCCAAATGACGATGACCAATCTCGACGAGAAAGGCTACGGAACAGCATTGACTAATGGTTCTGTCGCACCGACTGCAGGAAAACGCAAGAAGAAACCGACGATGCACGATGCGCGTTATTTCATCTCACGCAGGAATTGAACGAACGCAACAACGTCGAGGACTTGTCGGTACCTCCAGGAGTTCCAAGGGACGAGCAATGGACAATGCGACCAACCCAATCTTGTGAATGCGTTCTCTGATCCCGGCGCACGGCGCCAACGAGTAACCCGCTGCGCGAGCCGGCTGAGCTTCCCCGGCTTTTGCTGGCAACCCGAACGTGCGGACTTCCAGTGAGTCGCCGACACCAAGCTCTCATTTTTTCCCAACTGGATGTTCGGAACGACTAACCAAAAACACTCCCGGAAAGCCTCTCAATTGGGCAAGGCGTTTCGGGTCCGTGGCCATTCACTCTGGGGCTGTGATTGTATTTCACAGCCAGCTTGTGATGGCAAATTCGGTGCGAACTATTCAAAGATCGAGGTTTGGATCGTGTTTGACGATTGGCAGATGAGACATCCCAAGCATGTTGGGTTCAGCGACTTTCCGTAGCGTGTCCCTCTTGTTGTTCTCGGTTTGAGTTTTAGCTGACGATTTGAGTTAGTTCACCCCTAAACAAAACTGTCGGCAAAGGCTGAAACGGTTCGCGTGCCATAACGCTACGACTTGTACCTCAGCCAACCCGCGAACATTGAACGGCTGAAGCCCGCGGTTGCGGAACGACCAGGACCGCTAGTTTCTGGCAAGCACTGCCACCGAACTGTCATTTCTATAGCGCAAGCCCGAAGCTAGTGCCAACGGCTCAAGTCCTGAAATGCCATCGGGTTAAATTGCGAATGGCAATGCACAGGCATCCGGCAATTCACCCCGCCTAACAAAACAGACCCTGACACCTGGCCTGTCGATTCAGTGCATCCGATCAAGCACATCTGTTTTGGTCCGCTATCAGACTTCCATGATCTCGTAGCCCGTTCGACGGTCACGAGCGAAGAACGCTTGAGCTTCGTCATCTCCGACTATTTTTTCGGCCTTGGGATCCCATTTGATCACGCGGCCCAGGCGTGCGGCAATGGCACTCAAATGACATGTCGACATGGCTTGCACATGCGTGAAGACATCGGACAACGGTAATCCGCCCTCAGCAATGCAGCGATAGAAATTGTTCTTGTGACCTTCAGGCGTTTTGTCTTTGTACAGTCGAAGTTGATCTTCCTCTGTGTACTTGCCATCGTCCCAATTTTCCTCAATCGGTACGCCAGTAATTTTTCCACGGTTGACGAACAACTTACCCTTGGTACCTTCGAACAAAATACCGTTGTCACCACGACTGGTAACATCCATGATGATTCCATTGGCAAACTTGCACTTCACGGAATAATCGTGGGCCGTGTTGTAGCAGTCGTCTTGCTGGGGCCAGCCTTTTTTGTATTCACACGGATGCTTGGCGTCCGTCCCGTCGATTTCAATGGGTCCCATACCTTCTTTGTCGTGTCCGATCGCCCACGTTGCAATGTCGACATGATGCGCACCCCAGTCGGTGAATTTTCCGCCCGAGTATTCGTACCACCAACGGAATTGGTAGTGGCAACGTTTCTCGCGATAATCAACCAACGGCGCCTGGCCCAGCCATTTCTCCCAATCCAGTTCGAAGGGAGCCATCTCGATCGGGAATGGACCACCTTGATCACCCCCGTTAATGCCCACCGTGATTTTCTCAATATCTCCGAGCAGACCTTTCTGGACCATGTTGACGGCACGCATGAACTTACCTCGATCGGACCGCTGCTGGGTACCAACGATAAAGACCTTGTCGTCGTGCTTCTTGCAGGCTTTGCGGATCAGTTGGTTCTCTTCGAGCGTCAGCGTCAATGGCTTTTGGCAAAAAACGTGTTTGCCGGCTTCGAGTGCCTCGATCGCGATTTTGACATGCCAATGGTCGGGAGTCACGACACTGACGACGTCAATGTCATTGCGTTCCAGAATTTTTCGATAGTCCTTGTACGAGTCGGCTTTGCCTTTCCCGATGTTCTCGTGATTCTTCGCGCGGTCAGCGTGACGTTGGTCTACGTCACAAACTGCGATGACATCCCCAAAAGTGGCATGACCTTGTGCATCGCCCGTTCCCATGCTGCCAACACCAATACAACCGATACGAGGTCGATCGTTCTTGGCATTGTTGGCAAACGCTTTGTTCGTCATGGGGAAATACGGGACGAAGCTTCCAACAGCAGCCGTCGCGGCCGTTTTGCCCAGAAAGTCGCGGCGAGTGTTTTCTTTTTTTGCCATGATCGGATCCTTGGTTGTTTTTTTATTCAAAGGGAAGCCCCAGTTTCCCTAAAACGAGTTGAATTGATTATATTTGCCAATCCTCCCGATGTGGACCACCCGAACCAATAAAAGGGATCAGTTCGAAAAGGTTCACTCGGCGTGAATGTCGTTGTCAGGGAAGCCCCAGGGCTTTTCCTGAGAGCTCAAACCTTGCACATTTTCGGTAATCGAGACATGTCGGGTGGAGCAAATCGTCGCGCTCAATGGAACCAACGGGTTCCATCAATCCCTCCATTCCTGAAGCGATGCAAACAACCACCATCTATGAAGCATGGGAATGAAGCCAAACTGCAAGTCTTTCGCCAGGCTTGTGTTCGGAAAATACAAGTCTGGTTTTCTGACATACACGGTTCGATTGCTTGCCAGCTGTTCTGGCCCGAGGAAAACTGGCTACGTCTTTCGAATTCTATCAAAACAAGGGTTCGAAATACCCTCAACCACGATGTCACAACCGGACCGACTCAGAGGGCCGATTCAAAAATCCGACTTTGGTGGTTTCTTGACGGACTGAAATGAAAGGATTAACGTCTCGCTTTCCGAGAGGGCAACGGTGAGGGTACAATCTATCTTCAAATCACCCTCTTTGTTCACGGCGGTGACAAAATCATTTCCAGTTGAACAGCGGGTCAGTTGAGTGAATCCTCACACGACAACATGTAATCGGTTGGGATGGCTCATCGCTCATGGGTGGTCGGTCGTGACGGAACTCCCGGCCTGGCGATTCAACGAATCCCGGATACAGGCAAAATGAATCAAAAACGAAAAACGCTTAACCTCCCGGCGTGGTACTGGGTGATCGCCGTCCTGGCGTTGTTATGGAACTTGATGGGCTGCTTCGCTTTTCTGATGGAGCTCTTTGCTCAGGATTCAATGATGAAGTCGTGGACCGAGGAGCAAAAGGACTGGGCCCGATCGATACCCCGTTGGATTTACATACTCTATGGCATCGCCGTCGCCACGGGCGTTGCTGGGAGCATCAGTTTACTGAGGCGCAAGGCATGGTCGGTCCCGTTATTTGCGTGTTGCTTTGTCGCAGTAATAGTTCAAATGGTCTATACAACCCTGATTGCAGGTGGTTTGCAAACGATGGGACCCTCCAGCCTGGTAATGCCTGCATTGGTTATCGCCTTCGCCACTGGCTTGCTCTGGTTTTCGTGGTTTGCGAAGGGTCGAGCTTGGCTGGCTTAATAATGTTCAGGGATTTCGAAAAGCCAGGCGATACTTTTCTTACTCCGATTTCCTGGAGGGCATTTTGTTCCGATCGATGAATCAAGAACATCCTCTGGACAGCGACCCCACTTGGCGAAACATAATGGGCGTGTGGCCATTGACTCTGTGAATGAGCGCTATTGAACGGACAAAAATGCTACATGATTTTTTTCTTCGATCCTCCGATCGATCACCAAGCGATGTCCGAAAACAGAAAAACCACGCACACAAGGCCTGACAGAACTAAGTACATTGTTGGCCAGGTCGTTTCAATTTCGAAAAAAAGACTTGCACCACAAATTCGTTGCAGTCAACCCATCCGTGACAAAGGCAAGTGCCGTTGAGCGTTATCCCGTGGATCATCAATCTGGAATCCTTGGTCCGGTGATGGACCAATTTTTCAATTCCGGACGCACTGCGATTTGACGTTACCGCGTGTTGGGGATTTCAACAACTTCACCACCGCTCTTCGTCAGCATCGACTTCAATAGGTCCGCGGAGTCTGAATCAAGCGTGCGCAAACTGCCGTCGCACATTGCCACAACGAAGCTATTTCCAACTCGAATGCCTTTCGTCTTCTTTACGATTTCGCCGGCATCGGCGGGCAAATCTTCCGGCTTTGTCCATGGTACCGCACTTGAAGCGTTGACTTCTATCATCAGCACCGTGTTCGAGCTACCGTCTATGATCTTTCCGAATCCAGTGGAACCTGCCGCAATCTCTCCACCCGGTTCCCGGGGTTCTGAAAGTATGCCGTCATCTCCAGTGTTCCCTAAAAACACCGTCGTACCCACAGGCAATTTCATCGAAGCATGTTTGAAGACGTCGGGCATTTTCTCGATGAGCGACTTGTTATGCTCGCTATCCCAGGGTTCATTCAAATGAAACTCTTTGTAGAGCTTGCCTTGATTGAGAAACGGCAACACGTGAACCCGCCAACTGAGCAACCTGTTTCCTTCTTGATCGCTGGAGTAGGCCGCCGGAAATGACCGGTGGGCGTTTTCAAAATTGAGCATGCTGATGGCAAGTTGACGCAGGTTGTTCTGGACGGCAGTCTTTTTCGCATTTTGGAATTGAGCCGCCGCATAGGGCATACCGATCACCGAAGCGGCAACAAGGGTGACACCGGGCGACGAGCCTGGATACGTCTGTCGCTGAATCGTTTGAACCCCGGTCTTTGTTCGGTAAACAGCCGTCAGGTTAGGCTGAACATTTTTGATCAACACGTCGAGCTTTGGAATATCCCCGAACGTAAAGTCAAAGTCCCTGGAAATTTTCTGGTCCTTCTGGATCATGTTGGTAAACGGCCAAAGCCCTTTCAACACGGACGGTAAATTCAGATCGAGCACAGCGATCGGACCCCCGAAACCGGACTTGTCACCAAACTCAAAGAACTCTTTCACCGTTTCGTGGCTCGAAAGACGGTTTTCCTCTTCCTTTCCATTCAGATGCCTGGAAATGTCACCGGGGTTGAGGGCAACATACCATTGATCATCGACAAGTCCCCATGTGACTTGTGTCCATTGATTTTGACTAAACGTGAAAAAGTCATTTCCGTTGATTTCCGTTTTTTCAAACTTGATAGCGCTGCCACTCTCCTTGATCGCGCGTTCAATTGCCTTGTTCAGGTCGACAAAGATAGCCGGAAACGACATTTCATCTTCGATGTGAACCGACGCAACCCAGCCCGAAGCGGGTTTGCCAACATCCAACTTGTAATAAAAATACACATAGTCGCCGATCGCATGCAGGAATTCATCCTTCAACGTCATCCCGGTAACTTTTTGAAATTCGCCCAGTGCTGCCTCAACCGCCGCCTCCTGGCCGGACTTTGCGGCAACTTGCTCGACCAATTCCAGTACCCGTTGTGTTGAGAACCGAGTTGCGGCCCCGAGGGTCGCATCGGCAGGAAAACCATCCAACTGATCAATTGAAATGGGAGCACCATCAAAAACCGAGAGAGCCCCGGTCAAGGTGTCCGCCGTGTGAATCGAAGTTCGAGTCAGGAAGCCACGGGAATCGATGCCAGAAATCCAGCTGATTTCGTCAACGTCATTTCCAATCAACGGATCGAAAATCGATCGAAACGTTACCAGGTCACGCTCGTCAAGTTTAATCAGATCAACAGCCGCATTCGTATCGACATATGTCATACTTGAAAATCGCTCGACCGGGATTTCTGCCCTGACATCAGTCAACCATTTGGGTGCATCGGTTCTTGAGTTTTTTGCAAGCTCAGCCAACGCGTCTTTTCCGAATCCAAACACGAAGTACTTGCCACGAATTCCAAATGTGATTTCCGTCTGGGTATCGGGAATCTCGACGCGATAGGCAGGCTGGCCGTCAATTTCGATGCGCTCAATTCCCAGATTCTCTTCACCCACATTCGAAAGTTCCCGTTCAAACATGGCTAACGCGTTTTCGATATTTTCGGTTTGATCGCCCAGCCCGATAATCGCAGCTCCGCTAACAACTACCTGTCGCTCAATGAACTCCAAGTTTGTCAAATAGAAAGCCGTTGGGTTGCGCGAGGATGTTTCGGCAACGTCCAGAATCAGCTTTGTCAGTGCCTGCCCCAAGGCATCATTTTCCTGCATCACCTTGTTTAGAATTGACGACCGATATGCCTTGCGAAGCTTGCTCATCATCGCCTGAATTTCTGGCTGAGCCATCCAGGCCCGTGTAGGATTGTCGGCCTTGTCTCCTTCTCCGATCCCGGTCCAACTCGCGTAAAAAACACAGTTCGTCGGCGCGATCTTGAACATCACGGGATCCTCAGGGCCCGGCGCGACGCCCATTGGCAATCCGAAGCTGCCGCCAAAAAAGATACCCAACAAGATAAAGATTTCCGAAATTCCAAGCGCCATGTTATTTCCTTACGTCAGCCTGTTTGTTTGATATGCGAAAAATTTTACGTTGCAAACGCGCTTTTTCAACCACAGTCCGAATCGTTGTTCGAGTTTACATTGCGACAATCGCTGTTCAGCGCTGTTCTTGTAATTTGAACCTGACACCCAATTCTCGCATTTTGAGTTGTCCCAGAAGCCGATAGCACTAATTCGACGAGCGCGGATGTTTCCTCTTGCAATGGCCTGGCGTGTCGAAAATCCGGCCAGAATACGACAAAAATCAAACCGCTTTGTGCGTCTGCTGGCGTAACGATGATCGTAAGGCATGCGTCAACGCGTGCGGACAAAAGACGTCGGAAGTCATCATCAACAGCGGAATTCCAGGTTCCTGCATTAATCGATCAAGCCGCGGTTTGCGAGGAGATACCATCGGGCCTTGCTCAGAATACCGATGGTCCTTCGCGTCGCGGACTGGCGAATATGGGCGTTTCGCCCAATAAGCCTGCCATCCCGGTGTTACAATTCGAACTGGATCGCGTCTTGAATTACCAACGGTTCGAGCTTGACTATGTCTCCATCGCCGCAATTTTTGATTGTCCTGCTTTGCTCAGTGTGTGCTTTGGCGAACGGCGACGAACGAATCCGACTCGACCGAAACAACTTGCTCGAGTTTCGTCGCGTCGACGGTACCGTACTTCCGGTGAAGACAAGTGAGGAGTGGCAGCTGAGAAAAGCCGAAATTCTCCAGGGAATGCAAGAAGTAATGGGCCAGATGCCTGGCGATACGCATCGAATTACCTTGGATATAAAG
>JAHEBQ010000107.1 GCA_024642205.1 Planctomycetaceae bacterium
CCTGAACCCGCTTTGATCCGCACACGGGCAACCGAGGATTTGCGTCGACCGGTACCTAATGCTTCACCTGATTTTTGATCTGTCTTTGCCATTACTTGTTACGTTCAGACTTATGGGTTAATTGATTCAATTTCTGGGGGTCAACTCGAATTGAATTGACAAGAGATGTGAGCGGCCTACTTCAGTGTACGACCACCGGTCAAGGGCTTTGGGTTCTGCGCTTGATGGGGATGTTCGCTTCCCACGTAAATCTTCAGCTTGGAAAGCATTTGCCGACCGATTTTGTTTTTCGGGAGCATTCGGCGGACCGCATCACGCATGATCTGTTCTGGTTTTCGATTCAATCGGGCTTGCGCCGTCTCTGCCCTGAGTCCCGTATATCCGGTGTACCAGGTGTAAGTTTTCTGATTGAGCTTGTTGCCAGAAAATTTGACTTTTTCGCAGTTAATCAATACGACGAACTCGCCAGTGTCGACGTTGGGAGTGTAGGTCGGTCGATGCTTTCCCATCAACACCATGGCGATGTCGGAAGCTATTCGGCCAACGATTTGATCTTCTCCATCGACGATAAACCAGGATCGTTCGATCGTATCCGTTTGAGCGTTATATGATTTTGTGCCGGGCACAGTTCTTCTCCGGGCTCAGTAACTTCTGAGCGAAATATAAATCGGTTAAATGGCCCAACAACACGAACCGGGCCTGTTTTCCGGTCAATTCAAACCTGACGCGAATCGCAGATTTTATCGTTTTTCCCCAACTCCCACAAGGGTCAACTTGCCGGATGCCGGGATAGATTCGGCCGTTTTCGACGGCCAGCGAGCGACTTTGGCCCCCGGGGCAATATTTGTCCAAACCGGGTAAACGACCCCTACCAAGGGCGGTACTTCGGTGGCCAAAACCGGATTGCGACTTTTTGCCCGGTCTTTCGCCTCAATCACCGTTGTGATGCTCAGAAAAACCCCGAGTTATCCCGCGGTGGAAAATCCAATCGATCGCTGGAAACGAACAAGCCACTCTTGGGCATGTCGAACGCCCAAACGATTGATTTCATCCGGTTCACCTTTTGAGGACGGGATTTTGAGGAGCCGTGCCCGTAGATTCGGCACGATCGGCCGAAGTTGCCCAGGAATCAAAGTTTTGGCCGGAATTGGTTCCGGTTAGGTCATCGAGTCAAGATTTGCGCCCGATAAACAATATTGCACGGCTGCTTGATCGAATGACACCATCGGATGGTTTCGCAAACTCCCATTGAGTGGCTGAACGATGCTGCATACGAATCCAGCTGGAGCTCCTTTCGAAGTGGCGGTATTCAACCCGTTTCGCATAAGCGATTTCGATGCGGCCCCCATTACGCCGGTATCGGCCCCCTGTGCCACGACCGCCCGGTTGCTTGCCCTGTTTGAAGAAATCACAGGTTGGAAAGCCGAGTTCCAGGAAACAAATTCCAGTCTCAAGCGCCGCCAGGCTTCGGGCTCGAAATCGGAGCCCCCGCGGGGAGCGTTTTCGATTGTTGATATGTCGGAACATTGGCCTGCCCAAAAACCGACCTGCCACCGGGGGAAATGCGATCAATTCATTGCGTTGCTCGATCGTTTTGTTGGTGAACATCAATCGACTGAAGTTGAATTGAATCGAATTCAATCGGCACTTGTCGCCTTGGATACAACCGCAGAAATCGAAGACGACGTTCTGGTCGATAGTTTTGTCCCCAAGTTTCGCGTCGTGTCGAATCCAGGGGCCGAAGTTGCCGGTTTGAACGACTCCGTTGCCCCGGCATCCTCGGACGACGATTTCGAACTCTACTCCTGCGTTTCCGAATCGTCAGCATCCCTCGTTTGTCCGCCTTTCGATGGCTGGTCCCTCGGTGGTTCAACTGGCATTGCCGACAATGATTACCTGGACTGGATGGTGGACGATGAAGAACGCATTGCCATCTGTGCAGGAAAAATCGACATGCCGACACTAATGGACGCGGAAACCGTTATCCTGGTTGATCCGTTGACCCGCGAATACCAAATTTCCCCGAGTCAACACAGTTGTGGTGACGCGGGCGATTCCATCACATTTCTCCTTTGGGATTCAAAAACTCACAGGCTGTCGGTGATCAATCCGTCTGCTGATTGGCAACGGCTGGATCCGCATCAAGCCATTGTTGCCACAACGGCGAAATCCAGCCAATTCATCGAATCCTGGCAATCATCGACAGAATCGCATTTCAAGCAGATGATGGCGCACGAGTCCGGCGCAAGTGCCCCCGGATTGATTGAAACAGGTTCCGACCGGCTTGGTGCCAGCAAACCAGTTTCGACAACCGAATTAGCCGAACATTTGATGGAAACACTCGGTTCTGCAGACCCGCTGTTGGTTCTTATGCCTAATTAATCGCTTGTGCTCGAGGCGGTCGCCTAACGGCATTTGCCTTTGCCAGGCGTGGGGCGCCGGTTGTGTGCCCATGGGCAGGCCTTTTCTTTTCGACACAAAAACGACCAGCACAAAATCTACTTGATTTTGTCACGCCTTGTGTGCGTGGTTCTCTTGGTTTTCGGACACCGCATCGTGATCCAATGGAAGATCAAAAGGAAAACATCATGAGGCATTTCACTTTGCGAATTAGCGCTGATTCCCATAGTGAATGGCCACGAACCCGTTATGCCCCGCCAAGTTGAATGTCGATCCAAGAGATGTCATTGAATCATCGATCGGAACACCCAGTTGAGTCAAAATGACGGGTTGTTGTGGAAGACTCGCTCGAATTCTGCACGTTTGGGTTGCCATCAAAAACGAGTAAATCGGACGGGCGGGTGAAGCCGGTTACCTGCTGTCGCGCCGAACGGGGATCAGGAAACAAGAGTAAATATCATTTGACTGTCACCCGAATCCCAGGCAGTAATACGGCAGAGTCCTTGGGTTGCATGGCCATGATTCGAGTCAGCCGGGCACGGAAGGGCTGGGCCAAACGAGTTTTGCCCGGTTGCCGGGTGTGACGGTGACGAGATCCCTCCTCATCAACAAGCCGTGAATAATTATTGTCACGCGGTAAAACAGGGCAACCAACGCCGCTTGACCAACTAACGTTGCTCTTCGTAGACTATTGAACCTGCTCCGCGGCTGTGGCGGAACTGGCAGACGCGCTAGGTTGAGGGCCTAGTGGGAGATAATCCCGTGGAAGTTCGAATCTTCTCAGCCGCACTTGGTGTTTTGTACGAAAAAACATGGTTGAATCAGCTTATTGATTAACTGCCGATGGTCGGCAGAGCGACCCGTTTAACAACGGCGCAATACGGTACGTACCGTTTTGCGATCTTTCAAAAGGTGTCGCATGCCAAAACTATCTAATTCACTACCCAAATATCGGCGAAAACGCGTCCGTGGCAAGAATTACGCGGTCGTAACGCTTTCTGGCCAAGACTTCTATCTTGGCGCTCACGGCACTGAAGCCAGTAAGACGGAGTATGACCGGCTGATTGGCGAATGGCTGGCCAATGGCCGTCGAATCCCGGTGATCGTGGAAACCAAGCTGATTAGCGTAATGGCATTGTGCGCTGAGTATTGGATTTTCTGTCGCAATTATTACGTAAAAAACGGCAAGCCAACCGACGAACAGGCCGGTGTAAAAGCGGCGATGCGTTACGTAAAACAGCTGTATGGACGTACCCGTGGGGTCTAAAAACTCAAACGGACTTCTCGAGCGATGAAAAACGGGCTCGAAGATCATTTTTCATCCGATGACTCGGCTGAAATCGCATCGGAAGTTCGCCCAAAATGGTTAAAACGGGTGACGAATTTGGAATTCGCGCAGCAGCGACCGAGGCAATTGTCATGGATTGAAGGTGGAGTCGCCGAACTCAAGCTGCTCTGCGATAGGACCGAAGCAGGCCACCGAGTCTCTCCGTCGTTTCAAACTCGGCGTCGACAGCCGGCGGGTCGTCCAGCGACAAAATCAGCTCGTTGTTCAATCCCTGGTGCGGTCGTTCAGCGTGGTAATGTTCGAGATATTGAGTGACCGCATTTCGCAACGCTTTTTCGCCGAACAAAATCAGCAGATTGAGGCACTCGGATTTCAGTGAACCAAAGAATCGTTCCAGGTGAGCATTCATGTTGGGGCTCCGCGGCGGCAGGCGCACCGGCTTCACATCCTGGTCACTTAGGAAGCTTCGAAACGATTCTGAAAACTTTGAGTCACGGTCCATGATTAAATATCGCTTGCCTTGGAGAAATCCATCTTCATCGTTGGTCAGTTCTCGGGCCATCTGCTTCATCCACGCTTCGTGTGGATTTGTCGTGCAACCGGAGAAATGTACGCGACGCGTTTTCAGTTCCATGACAAAGAGAAGGTAGTGCGTGACCAGACCACTCTTGGTCCAGACTTCGGCGGAGGTAAAAGCGATCGCTTCCATCACATCCCAGTGTGATTTCAGAAACGTCGCCCACGATCCAGTCCGTTTGCGGGTTGGTGCGGGCTCGATGCCGTGGGCCCTCAGGATATTGGCGACCGTCGAGTCGCAAATCTGGTAGCCGACTTTAGAGAGTTCGCCCTGAATCCGGTCGTATCCCCACGTTGGATTTTCTTTGGCGAACTGCAGCGTTAGTTCGACGATTACCTCGCGGATACTGGGGCGTCCCTGTTTCTTCTCTTTGCGATCCGAATAGTCCCATTTCCTGGCGACGAGTTGGCGATGCCAACGGAGGATCGTATTCGGTGTAAATAGGGTGCCGAACTCTTCGAGTTGCTTTCGGCCAAGGATTTTCCTTTTGACGGCCAATCGTCGTCGCTGATCATCAGTGAGCAAGATTCGTTTCTTGCCGACCTTTTCTTTGAGCACCGTATTCTCGGTACGCAGGTATTCAATCACTTCATGTTGCTGTCGATTGATCCAGCCAGCAATGATCAGCAGCAACAACTGCCATGGTTGAAAAACGAATTTCATCAGTGTCTCGTTAATCAGGCAAATCCTAACGATCATCGAGACGCGTCATTAAGTAAACTGAGTTTGGCATGCTCGGCGTGCTACTGACGTTATGTCTGTTCAGGTGCGAATGATTGTGCGAATCGTACCGGCTTCGACTGGCCCGCGTGGCAACCTCGCGAAACGAGATTATGAGCGCTGCTTCCATGCCTCTGGATTTCGGTGTCCATGCAGAACTGCAAGCACCACAATTCGATCGACTTCGAATATGTAACTGATAACATACGGAAATCGGCGAATTTTCATCTGACGGATTTCGTTATAGACGTTGGCAAACATTTCGGGGCCAGACAAAATTTGCTCAAACGCGTCGTCTAGCTTTTGCAGAAAATCGTCACCGAGTTTCGGGCTGATCTTGCTGTATTGCTGAAAGCCTTCGGTAATATCGGCTTGAGCCCCTTCCTTGATCAGCAATTCGTATTTCATTGGCCGTCGCGGAGTTCCTTTTTCAGTGCCTCCCAGGACATCCCCTGGTCCGGGTGCTTTTGGTGGTTGGCCAACCGTTGATCCAGAATTTTGCGGTCGCCATCGGTGAGCCCGATGGCGGCATCCTCCGCGATACTGTCCCAAATCTTTGCAACCAACTCCACGCGTTCAGCAATCGGTAACGCGAGAATGTCCGGCGGTATGTTGACTTGACTCAATTTCGTACTCCAAGGGTTCGGTACCACTAATTCTACGCTACCCAACCGCAAGGTTAAACTACAAAAAAACAAACCTTAAAACCGCAAATTGATGTAGTTTGTGGCGACTTTTCTCGTTCGCAATTCCTGACCCCGTTGTAAGTCTAAGTGGCCGCCTCCATACAGAGTCGACGTAAAACTCGGCTCGACGAAAAACAGACCCGAAAGTTGATTCTTCCAGGCCTCGTTTTTTGCGCAACGTATCGCGGGTTTTTAGCGCTTTCCGAAAAGTGGGCGGGCCAAGTTCACAGGACGCACCCCACCGAAAATCGGCGCCAAAAAGGCTCAAACAGGCCAAAAGGCTCAAAGTCACGGGATAAACCCCCAGTGCGTCCTGTGGAAGCAAATGCCGAAAAAACAGGGGCGAAGTGAGTTGGGCCAAAAATGGGGTTTTATGTGGAAACGCCAGTAGGTGTTGGTGATAAAACCCGCGTCCTGCAATTTGAAAACACACAATCGCATCGCGAGTGCTGGTCGGCTATAGTCTTTTTCATGACCGACGTGACTCAAATTCTGAACGCGATCCAGCAAGGCGACCCCTCAGCGTCCGATCAATTGCTTCCTCTTGTGTATGAGGAGCTGCGATTGCTCGCGCGCCAGCGGCTGTCGAACGAAAAACCGGGGCAGACGCTGCAGGCCACGGCGCTTGTTCACGAAGCCTACCTGCGGTTGGTGGGGAATGAAAACGATGCCAGTTGGGACAATCGTGGCCATTTCTTTGCCGCGGCTGCGGAAGCCATGAGGCGGATCTTGGTCAATCGGGCACGTGACAAGTCTCGGCAGAAACGAGGAGGTGAGTGGGCACGGGTCGAGCTCGATCAAATACAAGTCGCTATCGACACTCCCGCCGAGGAGCTAATTGCCCTCGATGAAGTACTGGAATTGTTAAACCGAGAAGATCCACGTTGTGCCAAAGTTGTTAAATTGAGGTTTTTCGCCGGACTCACATTACAAGAGACGGCCGAAATGATGGGTATTTCCACCAGAACAGCCGATCGCTACTGGGCATACGGACGGGCCTGGATGTTTGACCAGTTCGAATCAGCTGGGCAATGAGTCACCGGATCAGCCCCCCGGCCGCATTTTTTGAGAAACTTTGTCGTGATCTCGGCTGAAACGGGGCATTGTATTTTGAATGCCCGTTTCCGGAGGCTGAGATGCAAAACACTGACAATTCAGCACAAGAAATATTTTTCAGGTCGCTGGACTGCGACTCGCCAGAAAAACTAGCTGATTTTCTGGTTGATGCATGCGGTAGCGATACGGCTTTGCGCGGGCGGGTTGAAAAACTTCTTCAGGCCCATTCTCGGGCTGGTGAATTTCTCGGCGGTTACACTCGTGCTGAGTCTCCCAATAGGCCACAAGTGACTGATTCGGTTGAAACCCAAGTCGGCCCCTACAAACTCCTCGAAGTCATCGGCGAAGGTGGCATGGGAACCGTCTACATGGCCGAGCAGACCGAGCCGGTCAAGCGGCGTGTTGCGCTGAAGCTGATCAAAACGGGGATGGATACGCGGCAAGTCGTCGCCCGCTTCGAAGCCGAGCGGCAGGCGTTGGCGTTGATGGACCACCCCAACATCGCCAAAGTCCACGATGCCGGAGCCACCGATATGGGCCGTCCCTACTTCGTGATGGAACTGGTCAAAGGGAAGCCGATCACCCAGTTTTGTGACGAGCAGCGATTGGATACCGAAGCCCGCTTGAAGCTGTTCCAGAAAGTTTGCCAGGCCGTCCAACACGCGCACCAGAAAGGGATCATCCATCGCGACATCAAGCCCTCCAACGTGATGGTGGCGATGTACGACGACCAGCCGGTTCCGAAAGTGATCGACTTCGGAGTGGCCAAGGCAACCGGTGACGAGCTGACCGAGCAGACAGAGTTTACGCGATTTGGCCAGATTGTGGGGACACTGGAGTATATGTCCCCCGAGCAGGCCCAGTTCAACAATCTCGATATCGACACCCGCAGCGATGTCTATTCGCTCGGTGCGATTCTCTATGAATTGTTGGCCGGCGAGCCTCCGTTCGAACGAGTCAGGATCAAGTCCCAGGCGTTGGATGAAACCTTGCGGATGATCCGGGAAGATGAACCGACCAAACCAAGCACGAAGATGATGGAGTCCGCTAGATCGCCGAAGATTGCTGCCCGCAGAATGATATCTTCCGACAAACTTGGCTCGATTCTCCGAGGCGATCTGGACTGGATCGTCATGAAGGCAATTGAAAAAGATCGAGCCGTCCGCTACGAAAGCGCTTCGAAATTAGCGGACGACATTCATCTCTTCCTGAACAAGAAGCCTGTCAGTGCCCGTCCGCCGTCAACTTTCTATCGCCTGAAAAAGTATCTGAGACGGAATCGAACCGCCGTTGCAATTTTATCGCTAATCGGGCTGTTCTTGTTGATTGGTGTTGCTGGGCTGGTAGCGAGTAACCGCGTATTGGCAGCCGCGGCGGACCGAGAACGGATTTCAAAACAAAACGCGAAAGATCGACTCGTTCAGATTGAAAAAGTAAACGAGGTAATCATCTCGATCTTTCAGGATATGAATATCGAGAAAACAGAATTTGGCCAAGACCCTCTGGCGGCCGTCCTCGCGGAAAGATTGATTCAATCGGGAAAGGAAATCGATCACGTGTTGATTGATGATTCGAAGGTTGAGGCCAGGATGAAATCCGAGTTGGCTGACTCACTCAGTGCATTAGGCTACTGGGACGATGCAAGCAAACTGTACTGCGAGTGTTGGGAGATACGCCGCCACGAGCTGGGACCCGATGCGCGTGAGACCGTAGAATCCTGGCTCAGTATCTCAAAATGCAAATTGGAGCAGGGGCGTTTCCTCGAAGCGCAGGCTGACTTGGAAAAAACCTACCAGCTGACCCGCACTCAATTTGGTCTCGAAGACGCATTGACACTCCGCTGCATGGACTGGCTTGCGCGCGCCTATGCCGAAAGCAACCAATTGGAAGCAGGTATTGATCTGCTGGAAAAAACCTGTCGGATTCAGGCACGAATGAGTGGCCCGGACAGCATGGACACCGCCAATGCAATGTATCAGCTGGCTGTCATTTACCGTAAAAATGGCCAGTTCGAGGAAGCGCTCCCTTTGCTCGAGCAAACATTGTCAATTCACGAAGACAACCTCGGGCCGGCCCATATTCGCACACTCAACAATCTGAACTCTTTGGCGGTTGCGCATTACCTTGGCGGTCGCTTTGATTTGGCTCGCGAGCTAATGGCAGAGTTAGTTGCAAAATGCCGGTCCGGTTTGGGCAAGTTCCATCCGTTAAGTTGGCAGGTACTACACAATTTTTCGGTTTCGATCAGCGAACAAGGGCAACCCGACGACGCCATTAAAATCCTGGGCGAGGTCCTGGCACTCCGGACAAGACACTTGGGAGTGGATCACCCGGACAGTCTCAGTACGCTTAACGCTTATGGTCACGCCCACTTGAATGCAGGAAGATTTGATTTGGCATTCGAGATCTTTGAGCGATCGTTCGGTCTGCACGAACAGAGGTTCGGAGCGGAAGACCCGGCCACGTTGAGCGTGCGACTCAAGATTGCACTTGTTCTAAAAAAACTCGAAAAAAATGACGAGGCAATCCTGTTGCTGGAACAGACGCTCGACATCAGCCGACGGGCTCTGGGGGCAAAGCACATAACGACGCTGAAAATAATGGTTGCGCTCGCCGGCGCCCTGAGGGCAAATGGTCAAACTGCAAGAGCGTTGTCGCTATTGAATGATGCTGAAGCACCCATTAAGAAAGTGATTGATCCGGATGATCCACTGGCACTTCAACGCCTTTCGAGTTTGGGGGCCGTCTACTTGACAACGGGAAGATTGGACCAGGCCCTTCCGGCGCTGGAACAATCCGTTGAATTGTACAAATCTCGATTTGGTCTCTATTACGAAGGCACGCAGGAATCGACACATTGGCTTGCCAAATGTTACGCCGCTAAGGGCAGGCCAGAGTTGGCAATTTCGATATTAAACGAAGTGCTGGAGTGCCAAAGGCAGTCGTTGGGAGAAGAGCATCCGCGAACCTTGAACACAATGCGCGGCATCGCAACGTTGTACTGGAGAATGAACGATCTGGGAGAGTCAATTCCGCGATTTGAATCCACATTGGAAATTTCAACCAGGGTTTTGGGACGAAATCATCGCGATACTTTAATGACGCTCGCAAATCTTAGTGTTAACTACCTGGATGCAGGCAAGGTAAACGACGCAATTCCGCTTTTGAAAGAAGCATACGACGAGGCACAGGAACAGCCTCAATTTCTCTTCACAGGCACAAGGCTTGCTGATGCCCTGCTGAAAACCGGACAAAACCGCAAGGCTAGTGAATTGATTTCCAATCACGAAGCGCTGGTCAGGAAACATCTTCGACCAGACAGTCCAGAGCTTGCGGCACAACTTGGTTGGATCGGTTATTGCAGATCGGAACTAGAGGAATTCGCGGGTGCGGCAGACGCACTACGGAACAGCTTGGAAATATCGCTGAAGACGACGCCCGAGAATTGGGAAACGTTCAATACGAAGTGTATTTTGGGCCGAGTGCTTCTTCACCAGGAAAAATTCGCTGAAGCAGAGAGTTTTCTCCTAGATGGATATCGTGGATTGAGCAAGCGAAGTGCCTCGATCCCCCAAGCCAACTTCCGGATTGCCAGGGTGTTGCAAAGCCTGGTGGAACTCTATGAGACATGGGACGTCAGCGAACCGAATCGTGGTCATGACCAACAATCAGAAGATTGGAAACAGCTTCTAGAAGAACACGGCCAATAATCCGATGACATTACCCCAAACGGGCTGGTGAGCCCAAAGTGCTAACCCGGAAACTACCTGCCTTGAGAAACGCGTCGATGAGCGAACCGTTCGCTCACTCACCTGAATTTTTCAACTTAATTTTAATGTGAACTAACCGGAGTAACGACCATGAATCAATCGGTTTTTCGTTTGCTGACGATGGGACTATCAATATTCGCAGTGGCACTTTTTGCCGGATCCGTACTTGCCCAAGGCCGAGGCAACGGCAATGGAGGCGGTGGCGGTGAAGACCCGCCTCCGGCTGTCGATTTTGGCTACAACGTTGTTTGGGCATCGGCCCCCTTATCTGTCACTCGCCCGGCTATCCGAGACTTCGCAGCGTGGACCGATCCTGACACGCAAATCTCGCAAGCGATCGCGGTCGGATTGCAATACACCCAGCCGTATGTGGCGATCTTGTATGATCATGCCGGGCTGATTGACTCAACGCAACCGCGGCAAATTTACACGTTTTCCGATTTGTTTCCAGCTCTCCCCGTGTGGGTCCCGGCAACTCACACAGAATCTCTTTTTTACGGAGTCAACTCGTCGGGAAGAGTTGTCGGCGTTTTCCGCGACCCGAACAACATCGATCGAAACATTGGATTCTTTTTTGATCTGAATGATGTGACCGTGCAGCTTTATCAAATCGAAGCACCGACAAACTACATCGGCATTTCAACGAATTGTCGGATCAACGAGTTAGGAGAGGTCATTTTTAGATCAAACTCGTTGGCAACTTTGGAAAGTCACGTGTTCATCTTTCGACCTGGTGACCCTGCAATTACCACTGATGATGATTATGAATTGATACTCGATTCCGATGGGGAGCCTCTGCTTACTAAAGCAGTTCCGTATTTCAATTCCATCGGACAAATCGTTGCCGAACGCGCTTCAGATTCGATCTATGGTCCTGTCGTTCGATTGACGTTGCTTGGCGAACAGACGTTTCATCAAGAATTTCCGGATGCCGTGCGCCCGGCCGGAATCAACGAGTTTTCCCAATTTTGCTGTCGGGCAAACGGGGTGAAAAAAAATCGTTCCAGGCTTCTCTCGGCTCGGATTGAAGGCAATGGTTCAGTGGTCATCATCGATGCCGGCACGGGTTTCACGTACGACATCAACAATTCTGGTGATGTGATGGGGCCTTCTTTGATTCAAGGAACCGCTCCTGGATACCTTTACTTTGAGGGCAACCCAAGCGATGCCGACGACCAATTGTTTCTTCCCATCGACGGATTGGTCATTCATAACAATGCGGCCAATGACGCTTTGTTGGCTTCGCCCAATTGGGCAATTAGTAAAATTTCGGATAGGGACTCGACTGGCCATCCCTGGATCGTTGGATCGGCGGATGACGGAACATTCGATGCTGATGGCAACTCAAATCGAGCATTGTTTCTATTGCTCCCCGAGATTCTGCCGTAACGTGTGACTTGCTGCGTCATTCCATTAGGTTGAACCTAACCTAATGCTTACAGCCTCCAACTGGATCACGGCCCAAGAGGTGATCATGACAGGGCAAGGCGACGGTAAACCAGACGGGCATGACGTGGACGATGTTAACTTACTGTAACCGCTCCGGCGATCAGTTCAGACTCCGACTACGCTGGCCTCGATGCGGATGAAGTTTCAGTCACCAACCTCGACAACGATGGGTCCGGCGGAGGTGGAAACGGAAACGGCAAAGGTAAGAACAAATAGTAAATAGTGCCGTTGCGTTCCGAATCACAGCCATGCTGCGGTTCCCCAATGCCAGTGGCGTTTCGGCGCGACTGGCATTCTTTAGAAGTCGAGAGGTCGGGCAACCTCAACGATTGGTCGCTCACGATCGACGCACCCCAGTCCGGTGGTCGTTGCGGTAACTCGTTGACGCTCTCCGATGCAAACACGGAACGCCGGTCCTCACCCGACCGGCGAAATTCGCACTGCCTCTGCGGATCCGTCTAACTGGCGTGCCCATCCAATTTTTCATTTAACCATCCACCCTTTTGTTTTTTCAACTGGAGAATTTCATGCGACTTAAGTAAGCGCACGATGAAGCACATGTTGACTTCGATAGTAAACTTCAAATTTTTGGAGTTTCGAGATGGCGACACGATATTCTGAGCAGCAGTGGCGGGAGTGGTTTGATGAATTTGAACGGA
>JAHEBQ010000050.1 GCA_024642205.1 Planctomycetaceae bacterium
GGGCGTCTAAGCATGTTTTTGAACAAATGTGTTGCAAGCTGCCAGCCAAAACCGGGTCTGGAACAGAATTCGTGACCTTCTCAAGATCGGCGCGCACTCCGTCCCCCTGGGTGGCATTCAAACCTCTTATAGAAACAGTTCCGTCTTCATCGAGAAAGTTCCAACCCTCGCGACCACCGATGAGCTACATCCTGGATTCAATCACCGAGTTTGTTGTCGATCCACTTGGGCAGGTGAATTCGGCATTTATTGAGGACAACGCCCAGCACGTTTGCACCATTTGATTTGATTAGACGCAGACTTTTCTGGGCTGCCATGTCCGATGTCTTTTCTGCTTGAAGCACGACCAGGACGCCATCGAGCTGAGACACTGAAAAGCCATAACTGGCCGCTGAGGAAACCGCCGGCAGGTCGACAATCATCATGTCGAAATCCTCACAAACGGTTTCCAGGAATTCGTCATCGCTCCATCCCGGGAAATCCGTTGCACAGAGACTTCTATTTCCAACGGGCAACACGGATAATGGCGGCGCAGTCTCGATTTTCCGGTTCCGCGCACCAAAGCCGCTCGTTCCGGTCGATCGTCGAATCGATCGCCTGATCGCCGCAGGCCACGATTTCAGCGGACGTGTTGACATGTCGTGAATGCAGTCAGACTTAATCGCGTTTTCGTACAAGAGATCCGAGAGTCCAGGCGCTTGCGAGACTCCAAACATTCGGTGAAGACCGGGATGCGTAAAATTGGCGTCTACGATCAAAACACGCAAATCATGACAACTGGCTGCATGGAGTGCCAGATTGCAGGCGACGGTCGATACTCCTTCACGGCGATTCGAACTTGTAATTCCAATCGTTTTCAACGATCCGGTTCCTAACCCCAGCGTTTGCAACCTCGCCAGCAAGACGCGGAATTGGTTGTTCGTCGGTTTTGATGGTACCAATCGCTCCCGGCGCGATGCGCCAGACCTACCATTATGAGTCGTCGGAATTTCCATTTTTTTTAATTCACATCCATCAATCGACGGCGAGCCGCCGGGATGGAAACGAGCACAGGCACATCCAGCGCGTTTTCAACCTGCCTCGACGTCACGAATGTTCGATCAAAGTATTCAGCGACAAAAGCGACTCCCAAGCCAGTAATCACGCCGAGGCATATCCCCAACAACAGCGTCTTCATTCGTCCCAAACCGGTTGGCTGAGAGTTGTAACTTGCACTCTGTAGCCGACTGAGACTGGAAATGTTGGCCATTTCCAGCCCTTGAAGGATCTTGGATTGTTCCACGCTCGCGATACTGGCAAGGTAAGTCTTCTCAAGACTCAATCGTTTCCGTTCCAGATCACCGATCCGCATGGCGTTTTTATTTAAATTGGTGCACTCGGCCAGGTTGTCCAGTTCTTGCTGTTCCAGGGATGTCCTTTCCGCCTCTAATGAGGCCGTCAAAGCCTGCTCACTGAGTAGTGCTTGTTGAAAAAATTGGTGCGTTGGGTTGGGTCGGCTGACTGTTTCCAAAGAAGCCTTGTCTTGCGACTCGAGGATTCCTTCGATTGCCTTGCGTTGCGCCGTAACGGCAATAACCTCCGACTTCTGGTCTGAATATCTTGATTTCAGTTCCTGCTCTTTAATTTGCAATTCAAACAACTTTGCGCGGAGGCCATACCATCCCATACCCGATTCGGCAGTTTTTTGATCTGAATCCTCTCTCTCTGGCAGCTCATCGAGGATGGCCTTAATTTCTTTGACTTTCGCCTGCGACGACGCAAGGTGCGAATTGTTTGCAAGGATCCGGGTTCGAATCGATTTGGCCTGGTCCTCCAGGACCGCGATCTGTCCCTGAATAGACACCAGACCGGATGATGATTTGGCCTCCCTTAATTCATTTTCCACTTCGTTTAACCTGGTTTCGTTTTCCGCAACCTGTTGAATAAAAAACGAAAGCGAACCTCCTGTCCGCGTTACCCTCAAGTGCTCCGTAACGAAAGCCGTCGTCCAGCAATTGGCGATCTTTTGAGCTAGCTCAGGATGTCCGGCTCGACAGGAAATTTCCAGCACATTTGATTTTTTCGGTGCCCGAAAACTGGATCGCTTCAGGATCGAACGCATCGCCTGTTCTTCGCGACTCTCAGTAAACCGATTCGGCAACACGCGCTTTTTCAGATCAATGAGCCACGTCTTGATTCCGAGGCTGGATGACTTCGATGGCTTTTTGACCGATCCGTCATCCGCAATGTCGTTCGCCAAAATCGTATCGGCACCGATGGCTGTAACTACGCGTGCAACGGTTTCGCGGCTCTGGAGAATCTCCAACATCGAGTTGACTTCAGATTCCAGTGTTTGGGTGATGTTGACCGTTTCACCCGTTGTCGCGGAGGGGTCAAGCGTGTTGTTTTCGCGACCAACCCGAACATAGACTTTGGCAACCGATTCGTATTCTCTGGGTGCAATGATGATCCAGCACGCCGTCACCGCCACGATAAGACAAAATACGGTGATGGCTTTTCTCGCGTGGCGAAAAAGTGTTCGTACGACATCTCCAGGGGAGAGATTTGATTCCGGTTGGTTCGGTATCATTACAAAATATCTATCTCGATATCCAATTTGCGACACATCGATGGGATGGCTTGTCGGTCGGCAGCCTGACCACATGTCACCGCAGGCTGCGTAAACAAACAAAATAAACCAATCAACGCAATGCACGCATGACGCGCTATCCAAATCAACCCCCTAAGCATACTCTATTTACTATTCCGGTCCAGTGCCCTATTTTTTCCAGACATCCAAATTTGTTAGGATTTTTTCAACGCAAAACTTCCCCTGATCTCGCGCACCAAAATTCGGGAAAATTTGTGAAGTCGATAACTTGAAGGATGGGGAAGCCAATAGCGTTTTGCTTTTCTGTACAAATCGTGAATCAAGCTCTGTCATCGCTGCTCTTAAAGATCACTATGGTCGCCACTCATGATCCTGGCCAAGTATTTTGCGTCCAATCGACTAACGTTGCTGGGTGGAGCACTGACTCTGATCGCCGTTGGATTTTCGAATTTTGAGGATGGGAAAGATGAGAAAACTTGGCAACAGTGGCTGCCACATGATGTTCGGGCAAGCATTCTCTGGTGTGCGGATCATGAAGAGGGAACACTAGTCGACTGGGAATACGATCGAAACTCAAACAATGGCGGAGGCGTATTCAACACGGGTGGCGAAGACGAAACGATGGCCGAAACAGTCCGTTTTGAGCCATTCACAGGCGATTTTTGCGCAAAAACAACGATCCTGAATGCATTTGAATCAAAAAATGGAAATCGCGCCGTTCGGCTGATGCGCTGGACCGATAAACCCTGGGATCAAGGAGGTAAGTTTTTTCCGGACTCAGCGTATTATGGAGTCTGGATGCGACTGGACCACCACTACTCAATTCAAAACAAGGCCAGTCCATCGGGTGGATGGTGGAATTTATTTCAATTTAAGTCAAACGATAATGCTGGGAACAGTCATCCGGTTTGGGTATTGAATGTTGGCAATGACGCGCAGTCAGGCAAAATGCATTTCTATCTTTATTCCGAACAGAACCAGCCGAATTCCATCTCGCAGAAGACCCCGGTTCCAATACCCGTCGGTCGCTGGTTTCACGTGGAAGCTTTGTATCAGCAATCGAACAAGTCCGAGGGAAGCATCTCCATTTGGCAGGACGGACAGTTGATCCTGGCTGCAAACAATGTCAAGACAATCTTGGCCAAAAACGCAATTTGGGGTATTGGTAACTATACGGATCACATCACTGGTGGAATCAAGCCTGGCAGTGCGACCGTGTACTTTGACGATGCCACCATCTCGGCCAAACCAACGCACCCATATGTTACCGAAATGTTGAAAATGCAACGTTCGTCCACATCTCTCAAGTAGGGCGAAAATTCGGCCAATACAGCCGTTGCTCTCTATCACCCGCAAGACTTTGGAAGACGAATTGACCTGCGCTTCAGAACGACACGCGTCTTTAAATTAGAGTATCCATTTCCTTGAGCTGCTCCACTTCTCTGGTCCAAAGGTAGTGAGTAGAACCGAAGGTTTACCTGGCCAGATGAAGCGAATTCTTTGGCGACCAGGTTGCCCTAAGCGCTATGTGATCTCTGTTGATTGAATTCAACTCTCGAAGCTTCAATCTTCTCCTTTGCGTCCTCCAAAGACAAGAACCAGTTTTCGTTCCGGCATTCCGCGCGGACGCTTCCGTTGAATGATTCGATAAACGCATTATCCGTTGGTTTTCCTGGTCTGCTGAATTCGAGCGTCAAATCATTTGAATACGCCCACCGATCCAATGTCTTTGAAGTATACTCTGGCTCGTTGTCGACACGAGTCGTTTATGGGTACTCGCGCACGGGACCAATTCGTTCCAATGTCGCGACAACATCCTTGCCACGATATTGCGGGCAGACGTCTATCGCAAGACGCACACGAGTAAAGTGATCGACGACGTTCAAAAGTTGAATTCGACGGCCGTCAAACAGTTCGTCGGTCATGAAATCCATCGCCCAACAATCGTTTATGCGAGTCGCCTCTGGTCGATCAACTCGATTCCGACAACTGACTCGTCGTCGCGGAGTCTCCGTTCGCCAACTCAATTTTTCCTCGCGGTAGTGCGATAGACTCGTTTGGTGTTGAAGATCCAACCTTCTCGTTGAAGATGAATGTGCAAAAGCCGATAGCCGTATCGCACACGCATTGCCGCCAGTTCCTTCAAACGGATTCGAAGTGGAGCCTGCTCATCCTTGGTCGATTGGTACCGGTGAGTCGATCGGCCAAGCCGTAATAATTTACAGGCTCGTCTTTCACTGACTTGTTAGCGTTCCTTCGCGCCGTCCACCGCCTTTCTTAGACGAGCAGGCTTTAATGCTTTTTAAACAACACAACCTGAAGAATCGGCTTGTCCAGGCTGAGATCAGCCACAAGCGGCTTAAGTCGCCTGTTCGCCTCCTCTGGGATTTCAGCTTGCGCAGCTCTGTGACGCCCATGTCACCAAACGTCTTTTTCCACTGGTAGAACGTCTGCTGGCTGATACCAAGCTTGCGACAGACTTCTTCGATCGGAGTTCCTGCCTCCGCTTGCTTCAAAGCAAACGCAATTTGCCCATTGATAAATCGTGATTTCTTCATGGTCCGGACTCCAGGAATTACGACCGGAATTGAATCAGGTTTTCTCACCTTGCGTGGATCCGTTTTTCAGCTGCAGATCGACCAAATGAATCGGGCAATCTTCACCGATGAAAACTGATTGAGTTTACCTCAAGATTGGACTGAAGTCCCAAACGCGAATCTGCGATCGGTCGATCCTGATGACTTTGTTGTCTTCTGAGACCAGGGGAAAATATTCATCTCACACGAGAAACATCGCTGACTGGTCGTTTGTTCGTTTTGGAACGGTTTCAAGTTTCCATTGGTCGACAGGGTCGAGGCAATGATTGAATTTACTTGCGATTCCAAATGAAGATTCTACGCCTGTCCTTTAATTTTTTCGATTCCAGCAGGACCAACCCCTTCCCTTTGCGTCCGAACGACAGATCGATCGTTTGCGTTTTGGGAAAGTCCTGGAAATTGAAAAAGAACTGTTTGCGGCCCGTCAAACAGTCGGTTGAATCGTCTATTGAAAAATTATTCGCAGTCTGGAATCGGACGGGTTCGTTGTTGGCATCCAATTGCCTGAAAAACAACGATCCATCGTTCGCTTCCGGGCTCGACCAATGCACGTTAACGACCAGGACATCATTGTGCATTTCGACGCGATCGATGATTACGACCAAGCCATTTTGAAAACCAAACTCTGTGCTCGGCAGCTGTTTCCTTGACCAAATCGTGCTGCTCGCGGCGTTCCATGGGTTTGCATCCCGGAAGGATGCCGGTGGCCTGGTTTCCCGATCCACGAAAACCAGTTTGACTAATCCAAACGGTTCCTTGCCATTCAGGGAGATGCGGACGACTTTAAATCCGGCTTGCGATTCAAGCGCGTCCTCGTCCCCGAACGCGGCCACCTTGATTCGACCGACGTATTCTCCGGTTTCCGCCGCGTGAATCGCCCAAAGATCGCCGTTAAGTGTTTGGTCCGCTCGCCAGGAAAGTGAAAACGTGAGAAAACCTCCTTGTGGAACAACAGCACCTGGATATGTGGTCAAGCCGTTCGAAAACTCGACGTGATTGACCGCTGGCAACTTCGATTGCAGTGCAACAAAAGCCAACATGCAGGAGGCGATTAACAACCAGCCACCGATCTCGTTTCCGATTGCGCGCGGCGGTTTGTTTTGTGGGCTGGTTTTTTTGCCAACTGGTGTTCGACGAAACAGGTTGGCACTCGGAAGTTCGATCCAGTAGTAAAGCAGTACCGACACGCTCAAGACAAGAGATGTGCACAAAACGAGTGCCATTGCGGGTGTGATTCCCATTGGCGCGATCAGCGGCTCCAGCCACAAAATCAGCGGACGGTGGCAGAGAAAAAGGGCGAAACTCAAATTGCCAAGAAAAACAAAAACCGAACTTTCAAGTGATCGAGCCAAGGCACCCGTCGAACAGGAAAACCAGTAAATGATGGCCGCCCCCGGGATACAATAGCCGGCGTACAAAAACCATCGATACAGAGCGAAACGAAAGACGCTTTGACTGTATTCTGCACTTATTTCGCGGGCAGTGTCGGATGTCACTGCCAAATCGCGGGCCGCATTGAATACTTGTTGGGCGCGGCTGATATCCAGTTCTTGACGAACGAACTGCTCAACGATTGGCCAACCGTAAATGCACGCCAGGAGCAGTCCCACATCGATTAAACTGGCGACCGCAAAATTGCCTGCGACTGGCTTGGCCCAACCCTTTGAATAGCATTGAGCGAAGATCATTCCGAGGATGAATTCGGCCAGTCGAAAAGGGGGAAAATAATGGACGATATCATTCGGATCGATCGATCCGAAAACCGGGAAATCGGGATTGCAGCAGACTGCCCATAAGAATGCCAGGCCAACGCCCAGGACGGAAATCAATACGAGCCAAAGGTGTTTTTTGCATTGCAACAACAATGGAAATGAGACATAGAAGAAAATAAGGACCGAAAGACTCCAGGTAACACCTCCATACGCCATGAACTCAGGCTTGGGATACCAACATTGCAAGAGCGTCGCGCGCAAGCCGAGGTTCATCAGCCTGGCCGACATATCGGTGTTGAGTAAGTAGATTTCCTGCGACCAGAATAAACCAAACGCAATCAAGAAAACGGCTAAATGCAGCGGGTAGATTCGCGTCAAACGACGTGAATAGAAACTAGCGGTGGAAAAAGGCCGATCCGGTCGGCTGTAAATCAGGTAAAGCAGGAATCCTGAAAGGCAAAAGAAACAGGAAACGAAAAAGCGCCGGAGAGGGAATAAATCAAGCGGTACGCCGAAGTGGCCTTCGACATGGTGTAGAAACACCAACATCGCTGCCGGAAAACGCAGAGCCGTCAAGACGTCCAGTCGCTGCTTCATCGAATTCCATTGGAAGAGGTTTACGGGTCAAAAGGAACATGCCAGCCGGCTTGGTCGATTTACGAAAGAGATTTTCCGTGGATCGCCGTCCAAACCCGTCCACTACTATTGGACGAAAGGTGAGGTCGGCAGGCTGCGGATGTCAACGTTTTCCTGTTTTTCCTGTAAGTTTGTCAGTATTAAGACGGTTTTGAGGAGCATCGGGACGATCGCCGCAGCGAATCGCCGCAGTCGGTCTCCGGAGGGAATTGGGTCGACTGGCCGAATTGGCTACGATGTAAAAATCAGTGCGTCAGCCACTGCCGTTGGTCATTGAATTGTAGATCGAACGTTCCATCATCCTCTCCAGGGGAAACAAAGTACGCTGTTAAACTGCGATTGCTGCTTGCTGTTGAAAAACAAGAAACAATTCGATGGGTGACTTCATGGAGAGAAACGAATCACCGACCGATAAGGAAGTCAACGCGACTGACGGCTTGTCAGGACGTGTCGGCAACAGGCGAGAGTGGGATTGGAGGCAGGCGAGTATCGGTGAGATGATGGCCTACATGCTTGTGTTTGGGGTCGGCATGGCATTCATCAAGTCGCACAACGAGAAAACTGCAGAGATAGGCTTCGGTCTTGTCGCCATGGCGTTATCCGTTGGATCGCTAAAAGTTGTATACATGTTTTTGGGCAAGATCGGTTTGTTTGTCGCTGTGGGATTATTCTTGATCGCTTTTGTCTTGTGGCCTGAGATGTTTGATTCGGTTGCTCGTGCAATTTATAAATGGTTCGATGCTCAAAGCGACTCGTGGTTGACCGGCGAACGGATATGCCCTGTTTTAGCCCAGACGATCAACAGTGTTTGAAGCCGGAATGAACAGCTGTATCCGATTCCACGAGCGGGATTCAAGTCAGTCAAAACATGATTCGTGAATGATGCAAATCGGGTCAGGCAGTTGCTGAAGTTCACTCAAACCAGCAAGGTAAGTTCTGGAACCAACGCCAAACCGCGCTCAAACCGCTGATATCGCATTTCGTAATGCATCTGGAATGCCGAGTCCTTGAGCCAGACACATGCATCATTTCAATTGCCGAATTACTGCAGAGGCACTTGAGCAAAACCCAGTGAGTTGCAGATCATTGGGCGAACGTCATGACACGGTTTCGTCGTGGAAGATTCAAGGCTCTTCAAGGCAGCGCATGAGTTGACATCGATAGAGTCGCCGACTGAAACCCAATCACACCGACCTGTCAGCGCGCTTTCTAAAACCTCCAGCCACCACCGACATTGCAGAAGAAATTGGGAGCCTCCCGGTTCAGACCCCAACCGACGCGAATACCGATCTCGACGTCCCGGTTAATCAGGTAGTGCATGCCGGGGCTGAAGAAATTCTGGACAGTTTCATCTTCGCGACCATCCGAGAAAACGCCAAAGTATTCAGCATGAGCTTTCCATCGTTCGCCGATCGGAATCTTGATGACCGTCGAAGGCGCCCAGACATTGAAATGGTCTTCCTCGAAACGACTGGTGCTGTAGCGAAGTGCGTTGTCCAAAGTCCAGTTTTTGGGCAGTTTCCAACCTGCGACGTAGGTCGTCGAAATGCTGGAGTAACTTGATTCGCCACTGGTCGGCGTGTATCCCTGGACGATGAATGCACTTTCCGGTTTCCAGTTGCATTGCTCAGAGAGAGAGAATTTGGCGCCGTAAATTATTCGACTTTCTTTTTCAACTTCAGCAGATTCCTCGTCATTGCCTCCGTTGTTTCCCGAAATTGGGTTGCCGGCGCCCCCAATTTCATAGTTCCAGCCGAGTCGGAGTTCGATGTTGTCACTGATCCCGTAGCGAGTCAGCATCTCGGGAAAGCTGTGTGTTTCGGCGACATCACGATTGTCAATGAATGAGTAAGCCGATTCGAAAACAATCCGTCCACATCCAACGACGTTTGTCGTCGGCGTAAACGAATCACGGTCGGTTTCAATTTCGTCGTTCTCCTCTTCCTCTTCAAACTCAGGTTCATTTTCGAATTCGGGATTTTCCGCTTCGTCGGCAAACCTGATCGTCGAACCTTCGGTCTCCTGGATCGCGGACCGAACCCGGAACTCGCCAGTTAACTGCGCCCAACAGAGGGTCGGAAAGGCAAGCAAAAACAACGCGAGAGGCTGGAACTTGATCATCGTGCTGATTCGTTTCGAAAGGAATAGACTTGGTCCTGTGGAATCAAAAATGACCCTTTCTAAAATTCGACGAGTCCAGTGGAAATCGATGACTTCAATCTCGATTGCCGGAAAACTTTCACACGAATGTGCTATCATAGCACCGCCTTGACCGTTGACCTCGTTGACAACGAGCTCCTGGTTCGTAACGGGAAGCCTCAGTCAACACGACCCTTGGATGTTGCAATCTTCTCGGTCCACTTCGCTTGCCAACAGCCAAGCATTGACGTTCTTGGCACCATGCCAAAGGGGCTTATACGGCTCTCTCTTCGGTCAACCTTGAACAACCGGTAAAACTGTCAAAGTTTGCCATGCGCCTCGATCTTCCTCTTCCCACTTGGATCGCCAGGACAAACCCAAGCCCGGAATTGCTTCGGTGTTTGCCGGGCTGAGGGCCTGCAGACCGTCAGGAATGCGGATTGGCCAGAGGCAACATGTGTTGCGTTCGATAGTTTGCCCAGTTGAGGGAGCAGACATGATTTTTCGACCATGATGGCTGCAGTGAGCCAGTTTGAACCAATCAGAAACAGGTCACCATTGATGTCTGTTGACCTTGGTTTTGGTGGTACGCAATTCTCACCGGTTGGGTATTCTGGTTTGCCGAGGCGGTCATCCAATGTTCAGGATTTCGATGTCGGCGAGATTCGACAACGAGCTGGTTGGCGTTTGAGTGTGTGAGAAGGCTGCTCTCCGAACAGCCGACAGTATTCACTGGCAAATCGGCCAAAATGCCAGAATCCGAATTGGCATGCAACGGCGCTTACCTTTTCGCAATCCGGATCGGCTTTCTGGAGTGTTGTTCGGACGCGATGCAGTCGTTGAATGGTCAGGAATCGCCGCGGGGGGATTCCGAAGTATTCCAGGAAAACGTTGCGAAGAGTCCGTTCCGAGACATTCGCTACATGAGTGAGGTCTTCCATGGACAGAAATTCGTTCTCATGTCGCTCGATTTCTTCAACAGAGCGCCGAATAATTTCACCGCGAGGAAGAGAAGGCCTCCCCATTGTCCGCCGCGGCGCAGCCTTTTCTGCCGTGATCAGCCGGCACGCCGCGAGAATGTCAGCCTGGATGGATTTCTGTGTTGCGGGAGGCATTGTCAAGTTGGGTTCGATCCGAAGCGAATGGTCCAGTTGCACGAGCAACCGACGTAGTCGAGTCATGGCTTCGTTTCCGATGTTGATGACTTGCGAACCGGCCCGAGATAGGTTCGGGTCCGCATCGTCATCCGTGTCGTGATTGAAAACGCCAGCCGGCATTTGAATCGAGCACCAGTCATGCGCTTCTTGTGATGCAATCGTCAGCTCAGCCCCAGGATCCAATTCCAACACCGAGTGGTTGTGAAGCGGCAGTCCGTTTGCGAGTTGCGATCCTGCAATCGGCACAAACAACGTTTTCATTCCCGGATGGACCGCACCTTCGGCGATTATCCCACATGCTTCCTTGCCAAACTGAATGTTGATGTCTCCGATGGTCTGTGTGGCGACTTCCCAGCGTGGCTCGATTAGGCGAGGCAGCATCAAATGAAGATTGGCGTGAACGACGGCTTGGGCATATGCCTCAAACTCCTTGAACTTCTTGATATTCATCTGGATTAATTTCTGGGAAGCAAACGCCCAAAACTCGTTTGATTGGCTTCGTGGATTTGGCGACCGCAGGGAGATCGTTCGAAAGCCAAACCGCAAATATTGACATTTTGCCGAAAGTGGCTTGCGATCTCCAATGGTTTCGCTAAAAAATAGCCGTTTTTGCCAGTATTGGGGACAATCAAAAATCAAGTCCTTGCTTGTTTCAACGAGTTTTGGAATTAGGAGCCAGGTTCACCGGGACAGGTTTTGGCAAATGTGGAACGCTCGCTTTCCTTCGGACACCCCTTTTTGTATCACAACGTCAACCAAGTGCTAAGGCAACTGGCCTTTTACGATTAATTTCACCGGAGAATCACACATGAGAATGATCCGAACGTGGTCCTATGTTGCGGCCACAATCCTGACGATCGCCTTTTGGGCGGGTGCCGTAGACACCGCGACGGCTCAACAGAAAAAGAAACCAAACATCGTCGTGCTCTGGGGCGATGACATCGGCTACTGGAACATCAGTGCTTACAACCAGGGAATGATGGGTTACAAGACGCCGAACATTGATCGCATTGCGAAGCAAGGCGCTCTGTTTACTGACTGGTATGGCCAGCAAAGTTGTACCGCCGGTCGAGCGTGTTTTATCACCGGGCAGTCCGGATTCCGTACTGGCTTGTTGAAAGTTGGCCTTCCCGGTGCGAAGGAAGGCTTGCAGGCGCGTGATGTCACCATCGCAGAATTATTGAAAGCGCAAGGTTACGCAACCGCGCAGTTTGGCAAGAATCACCTTGGTGACGCCGACAGTACATTGCCTACGGCCCACGGCTTTGACGAGTTTATGGGTTCGCTCTATCACCTTAACGCTGAGCAGGAGCCTGAGAATTCGGATTACTTCAAGGATCCGGCTCTGAAAAAGAAGTACGGCACGCGGGGCGTGATTCACACCTGGGCTAACCCGGACGGTACGCAGAGAATCGAGAGTACAGGCCCACTTAACATCGAGCGGATGAAGACGATCGATGAGGAGATCACCAATGCATCGCTCGATTATCTCGACAAGGCGGCAAAATCAGATAAGCCGTTCTTCCTCTGGTGGAACTCCACGCGATGTCACATCTTCACGCACTTGAAAGAAGAAAGTAAAGGCAAATCAGGATTGACACCCTATATTGATGGCATGCTTGAGCATGACGCGATGGTTGGCCAAGTCCTCGACAAGCTCAAAGAGCTTGGCATTGAAGACAACACGATCGTCATGTATTCGACCGACAATGGCGCTGAGAAATTCTCTTGGCCCGATGGCGGCGCGTCGCCATTTCGCGGTGAGAAAAATGAAAACTGGGAGGGTGGCTATCGCGTTCCTTGTGCCATTCGCTGGCCTGGCACGATTGAACCGGGCACGGTTAGCAACGACATCTTCTCCCACGAAGACATGCTGCCCACAATCCTGGCCGCCGCAGGCGTGCCCGATGTGAAGGAGCAACTCCTCAAAGGCATGAAAGTCGGCGCGAAGACCTTTAAGGTTCATCTCGACGGCTATAACATCACGGATACGCTTGCCGGAAAAGCGCCTAACCCGCGGCACGAGTTCTTTTACTGGAATGACGACGGATCTCTGGTGGGATTGCGCTACGACAACTGGAAGATCGTCTTTCAGGAACAGCGTGCACATGGGTTCGATGTCTGGGAGGAACCGTTCGTTGCCCTGCGTCTGCCGAAAATTTTCAACCTCCGCTCTGACCCGTTCGAGGAAGCCGATCATGTGGCCATGGATTATGGACATTGGCGGATCGACCGCACCTTTTTGCTGGTGCCCGCACAAGAGTATGTTTCGAAGTATATTGCTACTTTCGCGGAGTTCCCGCCGAGCCAAAAGGCAGGCAGCTTCAGCCTCGACCAGGTTTTGGAAAAGCTCAATAGCGCTCAAACCGGTGGCAGGTAGCCACGGTTCGTTACCGCTGTGAACCGAATCTGAAGGGCGTTCCTACAGGGAACCCCTTCTTTTTCTGTCATGATTGTCATTGCGGCTCGCCCCGCGGCAGCGGCGAACGCTATGCTGACCAACAGTATTGGTTGCAAGAGTCACCTCATTGCAGAGATGTTCTTGGACGGGTGTTCGTGCTCGAATCCTGTCGCGCAAGTTGCCTGCAGATTCAGGCCAAGCACGGGACACGCCCTGTCAACCGACCGCCGTTTTCTTTTCGTAACGACGGTGAAACGGGCCAGTTGGAATTTCGAAGAATCGCGGCGCAGGCGAAAACAGTTTGCCTGGTTAATTCCATCGCACCCCGTGTTTCTCACGGGAGCCCGAATTGGAAATCGTGGAGTCTTCGCCACGTCTGGATGACGCGTGGAAGAAACGGTTGATGTCGAAAGGTATGCATGAGGCAATACATGGGGAGGCGGTTCAGGATTAAGCCCCGCAAGGCAAGCTGAAAGCCGACTTGCCAGGTGTCAGGATCTATCGAACGGCCGGTCGCCAGCGATAAGGACTCCCGGTGAAGTTCGACGTAATGAAGCACGGTTTCCCGCGAACAGTCTGGCGGCAAAACAAAGCACAATAGCTCCGCCAGGTCGTGTTGCGGGATGCCGGGAGAAGCCAGTTCCCAGTCGTAGGCGCAGAGCCGGATTTCGCCACATTGATTTCGGAAAGCGATGTTGCGAGGATTGAAATCGTTGTGGATCATTGTCCGGGGCATCTGTTCCAGAGACTGCCACCATTGTCCGACGCCAGCAATCAGCTCGGCGACCAACCCCCGCGTGTCAGCCCCGATCCAAAGAGAAAAATATTTCCAGGCATGGTCGGCCAGCGCTTCCCACAGGTCGGTCATTTCCGACATCGAGCTTGCCGAGAGGTTGGGGCCGAGCCACCGTTTTTCCGACAACTCCTGTTCGCGCTCGTACCAGATGGAATGCACCTGGGCGATGCCCTCGATCGCCGCTTTCACGTGCGTTGGGCGCCAACCGCTGACGTCGCTCGCCGAATCCATGAGTTCCAATTCGGAGAGGGATTCAAGCACCAGCGCCCATTGCCGTTCCGGCTCGTTTTCGATGGCCGCGAATACCTCCGGCACGTGGATTCGAAAGCGGTGATCTTCTTGTCGATAAACATTAATCTCGCGGACATGGCTTCCCAGGATACCAAGACGACGTTTATGCCGGGCAAAGGCCTGGCCGAGGTTGTCATCGCACATGGCGGCAACCTTTTCTGATACCACGAGTAAGTCCTGATCGTGCGGCTTGACCTTGAGGAACAATTCCGTCGACTTCGGCATACGATTTCTGTTGTCCCCGAGGCCGACTCGGTACTTCCAAAGTCCGGCCTCGGTGCCATTTTGCCAGGAAGTCAATTCGGTGGTAATGCTCTCTTGCGAGGCCTCTTCGAGGAGGATCAGTTCCTGCACACGAATCGAATCATCGTCGTAATGGCTGCGAAGAACAGTTTGGAAAAACTCCGCATTCCAATCGGACGGAACGGTGCCTCGGTCCCTTGCTTGGGCCCCAACGTTCGGGAGAATCTGCCGCTCGATGAACGAAGTAAAATATCTGTCCAATAACCTGGCGTTCAAGGGTGGACAGGCAACGGTAGATTCTGAAAGCTTCCGTTGTGTACGGATTTGGCTGACGCGGTTGCGCCGATGCTCCTCGTACAGTTCCGGTAACGTCAAGTCACTATCCGCCAACGGTCTGGCCAGGAAAAAGCTACGGAGACGGTAGAGCGGATGGTCGGGGGTTGCGGCAGCTGTCCGCATTTCGGAAAGCCAGTCGCGATAGGAAACTCGCTTGATCGGGAAGCCGAACAGATTGATCCACAACACAACCTCACGCCAGTGGCGACTGGTTGGATTGGCCAAATGAAATACCCGAAGCGAGTCATCGGGCCGGTGCGACAAGCCGACAATGGCATCCGCGACGTAATCGACGGGACAACAATCGAGAATCCAATCCAGATCGGGGGTTGAGCCCATTTGAATGCAGCCGCGAATCATGTTCGACAGCAGATCGTTTTCATTGGAGAATCCGGTCGTGCCGTCGCCACAAATTAACGAGGGGCGATGAATGGTGACGGGCAGACCCCGTTCGCCTGCATGCCGCACCAAAGACTCTGCCACACATTTACTTTGGGCATATCCGAGGTGGATACTGTCCAGATAGGGGAACATGTCGTCTTGCTCGGTCACTTCACCGAGCCGGGAGGTGGAGTAACACGCAGCCATCGTCGAAACAAAGTGAAATGGCTTTGGCTTGCCACTACACGCCAATCGGAGTAGTTCCCGTGTGCCCAGAACATTGATGTCCCGCAGTCCAGCGTATGGGACAACCCAATTCACGTCGGCGCCGCAATGATAGATCTCGTCAACTTCGTCAGCGAGTTTTTCGAGCTCACGAACCGGGATTCCCAGGACGGGAATCCGTAAATCACCTTCAATCACATGTACTCGAGACTCAAATTCCGATTTCCATATTCCGTAGTGTTCGAGATTGCGACGAACGCGCTGACGCAATCCGGTTTCCGACGGACGCACCAGGCAATAAATGTCCGCGGATGTTTCCCGCAGAAGCGCGCGAAGCAAATACGCGCCGAGAAATCCGGTCGCGCCGGTCAGTAGAATCGACGCCGCTGGGCTCGTCGTCCCGGAAACAGGATTGGGTTGAATGTCGGCCGGCAAAATGCTGTCGGCAAGCATCTGATCCAGATGCGAAGGCGCGAGCGTGCCTTTCAGGACCGCAGCGGGGTCGTCGCGACGAGTTGCTCGCATGAATGATTCAAGCGACTTGAGGTCGGGGTGATACAACAACAGTGAGTCCGGAACGTCAAGTTGCAGCTCCGCGGCGATCGCAGTGGTCAACTGGACAGCGCCCAGCGAATCCAGGCCATATCGAACCAGCGGAACATTGTGATCGATCGCCTCGGCCGGAAGCTGGAGACATTCCGAAACGACATTCATCAGCCAGTCTGCATCCAACTCAGCTGGTTGGGGAAATGCATGGGTCATGCGAAAGTCACCGTTTGATTGTTTGAGGAGAAGCTGTTGGTATGGGTCGATTGCAGAGACCAGCAGGCGAGACTTTCCAGGGTTCCATCCAGCATGGCGCTGCAACAGGCGTGTCGTTGGATTTTGCCGCTGGAGGTTTTGGGGATGCTTCCCCTTGCCAGGATCGAAATGATTGATGTCTGAATTTCGTGTTGTTCCGCGACGGCTTGTCGAATCGTCGCGATGACCTCGTCGAGTTCCTCGCGCCATTGGTGGAAAGCGGCCACGCTGGGTTTTCTGCCGCCGACAGGGGGACGACGATTGACTTCCGCGACAATGGCCAACCGCTCGCCTTCGAGAGTGGGTACGGCAACAGCGGCCGAACATTTCGGCCGGACTTCGATATGACTGGTTTCAACCGTTTGTTCAATATCCTGGGGATAGTGTTTGCGTCCCCGAATGATGATCAGGTCCTTGATCCGGCCAGTCACAAAAAGTTCTCCTTCGACGATGAATCCCAGGTCTCCAGTTCGCAGAAACGGACCTTGACGGGTGTCCGCGAGATATGCACAAAACGTCGCTTGCGACTCTTCTGAGCGATTCCAATATCCTTTTGCAACACTTGGTCCGCTGATCCAGATTTCCCCGATTTGACCATCCGGCATTTCGGTCAGTTGATGCTGATCGGCGATAATCACTTTCATGCCTGACATGGGTGAGCCACAGCTAACGGGTTGGGCCAGGGAACCGTTACGGCGTGCCGTCACCAGTGAGGGAACCGTTTCTTGTTCTCGAGTGCACGGTGTCGCTGCTCCAGGCGTGTCAACCAGGAGCTTGCCGGAAACAAACACCGTGGACTCTGCAAGCCCATAAACCGGAAAGAGCGAGCTTCGACGAAAGCCGCAGTCGCGAAATGCCGTCGAAAAACCATCCAGCGTTGACTGGCGAATCGGCTCAGCCCCGTTGAAGGCGATCTGCCATGAGCTGAGATCCAGCCCAAGGCGTTGCTGGGGTGTCGTTCGGTGCACGCACAGATCGTAAGCGAAATCGGGCCCGCCACTATTGGTTCCACGAAACGTGGAGATCGCCTGCAGCCAGCGGACCGGTTTTTGAAGAAACGAAACGGGAGCCATCAGATACGATGGGCATCCCTTGTATAGCGGAAATAATACTCCGGCAAACAATCCCATGTCATGGTAGGTCGGTAGCCATGAAATCAAGACGGTGTCGATGTCATGTCTCGAGCCATCCTGAATCGAGCCGAGATTGTGAATGATGTTGCCATGGCTGACCGCGACCCCTTTCGGCGCCGCGGTGGAACCGGACGTGTACTGCAAAAAGGCGATTGCGTCGGGGTTGCAGATTGGCGGTTGCCATTTGTCGATCGTTTCCAACCCATAGTGGTCGGTTGCCAGCAACGGCCACTTCGACAATTCCGGCACATTTTCGAATAGCGAGGCCAACTTCCCTACTACCTTTTCGGTGCACAGAACTGCCTTGACTCCCGCTTCGCTGGCGATCGACCGCAATCGCGGCAGGCTGCGTTCCGGCCGGGCGGAGTGGGGTGGATATGCTGGAACCGCGATCACCCCGGCATACAGGCAACCGAAGAAAGCCGACAAAAAATCCAACCCCGGCGGATACATCAGCAAGGCGCGATCGCCGGGATTCATAACTCGCAAAAGCATGACGGCGATCTCGCGGCTCCGTCGGTCGAGTTGGCCATAGGTCAGCGTTTCGCCTTCGGTTGTGCCATCCACCAAAAACGTATAGCCCACGCTGTCCGGCAGTGTTGCTGCACGGAATTGAAGTCGCTTGATCAGCGATTCGAAATTGTCACTGTTCATCGTTAGCCTTGATATCGACCCTGTAATTCGAGGAAATAGTCATGCATCTTCTCGCGGTTGGCGTTCAAATCCTTGAGAACCCACGTGTCGGTCGGAACGGGCGGTTGAAAGTAAATATCGACAACACCCGGGCGGAAATCGTAGCTCCAGCCCGGATCAATTTCGCGCGGGATTGCGATATAGATTGGAACGATAGGCGCGGCAAGGTTCGTTGCCAGGTGAAAAGCGCCTTTGTTAAACGGCCCGATGATACCTATTTCTCCGAGGTTGCCTTCAGGACTGAGAAACACGGATTCGCCCGTTTGTCGCAGGACGCGTTCGGCCCGCTCAAAGATCTTGACGCGCCGCTCGGGGAAGCATTGTGGAACCGTCCAGAAAACGCCCGCCAGGTAACCAAACAGGCCAATCGGCGGCAGCCTGGTTCGCAAGATACCGCTGAGGAAGAATCGCGTATTGGGCAATCCCATCGCCGTCAGCAGAAAAATGTCAATTGAGGAAGCATGGTTTGCGATATAGACCGCTTGCCGGTCGGGCAGCGGCCTGTCTTGATGTACGACATAGCGGATTCCAACGCTCCAAAGCGCAATTCGGGCCATCGGGGCGATCATCGATTCTGCATAAAATCGTCTGGCCTGAAACAGCGTGACCGTGGCAACGGCCACGGTGAGCAGCGCCCCCACCGTCATCAACGTCATGGCGATCAGGTAACGTACCCCGGTGCGGACACGTGTTCGGATTCGATCGGATGCGCGGGTGTCCGGTTGATCTTTGGCGACCGTGGTCATGGCTTCCTCCTGCAAACGACGGTCTGCATTGCCAGATTGAGTTGACGTTCGAACAGGAGAACGGGGCTCAGCAGCAATTGGCCCAGAAAGTAGGGATAGACGGCCCTGGAAAAATCAAGGCCTTTGCCTTTGCGAATCTTGAACGCCACACCAGCAAAGAGGTAGAAATACGCCGGGAACGCGCCATACGGCAGGTAATCAACAACTTCCAAACCTGATTTTTCCATAAATCGAAGCAGATTTTCCCGGTCGTAAAGCACTGTGTGCTGAGGCGCCTGCAGGCCAGCCCAACGATTGCCAAACATCCGGAACGACCTGCTATCCAGACGCGGGACTTCGATGACCAAACGTCCATCGGTGGTCAAACTATCGCGCGCTATAGCAAGCGTGTGCATGGGATCGTAGTCATGTTCGAGAAAGTGCCACATCGTCACCAGGTCGAACCGTTGCTCGCCAAACTCCTGCTCGTAGAACAAACCACAATGAAAATCAATCTGGTCAAATCCGGGAAGTCGAGACAAGTCCTTGAAGTCGACACCGGTTATCCTTGAGCCGTATTGCTGCCGCATTCGCAACAGAAACGTACCGGCTCCACATCCCACATCGAGTATGTTGCTGTCGGCGTCAAGCGGAATATACTGGCTGACCAGTTTGTCTTTCTGGCGATCGTGTTTTTCCATGGCGTAGTTGTAAAACCATGTCAACATCCCCCAATCCTGTTTTTTTCGGTGAGCAATGTACTCTTCATCGTAGTAGTCAACGATGTGAGTCACATCGACACGTGGATTTTGATACACGAGCCCGCACGTATCACACGTGACGAAGGAAAAATCTCCCGGCTTGCCAGTCAAATCGTCTTGCGCCGTCACGAATGGACGGTGAGATGTTTCGCCACAGTAGTAACACGAAATCGATTCAAAAATGGAAGGTTCGGGCGGCGCAGCAAGTATGGCGGTGGTCATCTCGACAGTCCTCGATGAAAGGTGGGTTCGATTGCGAAGGGATCCGAATTAAATGCTCCATCAGCGAGACGATACACGCCGGTTATAGCCGGCCAACTTAGCCCGAGCTGTCGCGAGACGACCTGCATGTGGTTCAATCCCGCGATCGATTGTGGCCCCGGCATGGTTCGGTCGACGCGAGTCGGGCAAGTCGCCAGCGAATAATTGAACAGCAAGGTAAATCCGACCAAAAAGACGGCGTTGCACCATCGCCCTGGCGGGGAATGTTCGCGATGAAGCAGAAATAAAAGCACGAAAACGGCCGCGCCGACGATAACAAGGGCACCCTGGATTGTCGCCAATGTCCCGGCAACGTGACGCAAATTGATGACCATCAGGGTCGCGACCAGTTCCAATGCCAACATCTCGACGGCCAACAAGTAGATCGAGCCATTCGAAAGGTGCAGTTGTTGATCATGCAATACCTCAAAGACGCAAAAACAGAGGTAGACCAAACCCATGGCATAAATCAATGACGGCACTTCCGGTCGGGTAGCAATTGGGCTCAGCAATAAGACGAACACGGGATACTTGATGAGAACGAAGTGATAACCCACCGCGGGGCCAATTCGAAATGAGTCAGCAACCCAGTACCAGATGGAGGTTCCCGCGTTGAGAATCAGGTAGGTGGCAATCATGGGCGCCGGTTTCAACAGGACGATTAACATCAGGTTGAGCGTGAACAATGCCGCCAAAATCCCTCGATAGGGTGTCAGGGAAGTTGCTTGGCAAAGTACTCGTTGTGGGTAGTTGAGCCGATCTTTGGCAACATCACTCAGGTCATCCCAGAGCCGAAACTGAAGCAGCAGAGTGCAGGCCAGGAACAGATTGGCTGCCCATGTCATTGGCGTTGGCGGCCAGCCCACCGACAGGCTGGCAGTACACAGAAGCAGTGCCAGCGGCAGAAAAATAAATGCCGACACCCGACTTTTCCGGTACCGCAAGAGCTCGTTAATCGACGAGTTGAACAATTCCACGATCTCCATTGACGTTGAGTTTTTGACCTGGCGAAATCCGTTGCGTTGCGTTGGGCACGCCGACTACGGTCGGGATGCCGTACTCCCTGGCCAGGATCGCTCCATGCGAGAGCATCCCACCTCGCTCCATGACCAGACCCTTGATCAAGAAAAATACGGGCCCCCATCCCGGGTCGGTTTGGCGTGTGACAAGGACATCGCCTTCATTGAGTAGTCGGCACTCGGAAATGTCGGTCAGAATCGCGGCCGGCGCCGTCACCTGGCCGCCGCAGGCTCCAACACCTGTTAACTCGGTTGAGTTGCCGTCAACAGAAGTTGCCTTCGGATGTTGCCGATTCTGGATGAGCGAAAGGTAAACGCCAGCAGGCAAGGCGAACGAATCGGCTGGCTGCATCTCGCCCAGTTGCCGGTGACCGTTTTTCCGAAGCCGAACCAACTCGGTTGTCTGATACGGGAACATGGCGCTGCCTGCCAACAACGATTCGATCTCCTGAATGGTCAGAAAGAACACGTCGTTTCGGGATTCCAGCATTCCCAGCGGAATCAGTTGGTCTGCGATAGCCAGCGCGATCCGGCGACATCGACTATACAACAGTGCTTGCTTTAACCGGGCTCGTTCACGCAGCGCGATCGACTTGTGGCACCGTCTCAAGACCATCGACACCAGCGTTGCCTTGCTGGGCCAGGGCAATGGCCACAGGAGCTTTCTCCCGCTCAGGTTCCTCAGCGTGTTGGCGGTCTCGCCCATTCGATCCGACGCCTGGCGCTGCAACAAATCCAGCGGCGACTCTCCTTCAACGCTGACATAGGCCCTCAACATTTCCAGGAGCGATTCCGGCTGTTCTTGAAAACTCGGAACCGTCAACATCAGTTCGCCGGAACAACGAAATCCCCAGTCCTTGAGAAACGCCTCAAACGCCTCGTGAAACTCGGCAAACTGCTCATTGGTTCGGATTTCCTCCAGAATTTCCTTATCACCACTGGATGTCAGCAGTTTCGCCAAAGCAGCATCGGAGCGAACCATGCGTGACAGGTTCCACAGCTCGACGATCGGAACGCCGCTGACCACATCCTGCAATCCCTTGAGTAACGAGTTGTGCAGTCCGGATTGATCGCGGCCCGGGAACTCCCGTGTCAGCAGCCGTTTGAGCAGACCATAGGTGACCATGGCCGCGGTGTCCGCCAGCGACGCGTTCGTCCACCGGTTACAGCGAATGTCCATAAAGCTGCGTAAATCATCGAGGAGCTCCGGGAGAGATTTGGTGGCCAGATTGCCTGGTTGGGTTGCGTCCGCAAATTGATCGACGACTTGTTCGAAAACTTCAACCCGTTTTGTCAGGAACAAGAACTGCCTTGTCGTTTTGAAACCGCTGCGACACCATTCAACCAACTGAGCCCAGCGAGAACGTTGTGAATCCAACGGGGACGGTTGTTCCTTGTCTTCCGGTTGGCTGACGCCGACGAAATCGTCAAACCACTGGCCCAACAGCTCTCCTCCGGGAGCCATTCGCAGAATGGCATGAATGTTGGTCAGGTTGTAGTACATCCTCCCCCCGTGAACGCCAATCACGTTGCGCAAGGGGTACTCCATTTGCCTGACACGATGCGGGTCAAATCCCAGGGCCAGGCCGAGGTTGCGGAAGTAGTGGTAGTAACCTGCGGACGCAATCGAATAGAGAAAAGGCGAAATCGGCTCAGGAAAATTCTCGTTAACATTGGCGTTGGACCAGAGGACCTGATCGTCGGACGTACCTTTGCCCGGGTCATCAGCGATTGGATTTGGTAAAACGCCCACCGTGATCGGCCGTGTTTGAACCAGGTACAGCCGACGGTTTTCGTCAATTGTCCATTCAATATCCTGTGGGCAACCAAAATGGCTTTCCAGTTTCAACGCAGCGCGGGACAGCCGCTCGATTTGGTTTGTGTTGAACAGACATTCATCGTCAACCCTGCCCGGTTGTTCCGGAGTCGCTTGCATTTTCCAGGAGAAATCGTCGCGAGAAATGACAAATCGCCCCGGGTTGAGCCTGCCGGAAGCCAGATCATCACCATGTCCGAAACAATATTCAACAACCAGTGAATGGCCGCCGAGATTCGAGGAATCCGGATTTTGCGTGAACAAGATTCCTGAAATCCGGGAAGCCACGAGTTCCTGGATGACGATTCCCATTCCTTGCAGATGAATTCCGCGTGAAAGTTGGTAGAACACGGTGCGTTGAGACCAATACGAAGCCCAGCAGGCCAGCACTGATTCAACGAGTGCATGATTCGAGTCGACGTTGAGGAACGAATCAAGTTGGCCGGCAAACGCGGCTTCTCGCGAGTCTTCCCCGATTGCGGAGCTGCGAACGGCCAGGGTGGCACCAGGCAATTTTTCCGAAATCATTGCATGAATCGATTCCAGAACCTCGTCCGGAATTTTGGCCGCCAGTACGCAGCTGCGAATAAGTTGGGAAGCGGAATTGATTCTTTCCAGTTGGTCTGGTTTCAGACCGTCAAGTGCGGTTGCAATCGTTGGTCGTAATTCGTTTTCATCCAGAAACAGTTGAAATGCCCGGTTTGTAACGACGAATCCGGGTGGAACAGCGATTCCCTGGTCAATCATTTTTCCCAGGTTCGACGCCTTGCCCCCGACGAATTCGGTGGGCTGTGCCGACTCGAGCGGGCAAACAAATCCGGCTCCGACGATGGTTGGATCGGCGGTGGCGAGGGTGTCAGTGTTCATGCAGGTCGAGCCTTTACACCAAGTTGAAAGAGCAAAAGGTTGAACGCCAAGTGAATGATCGGTCCGATCAACAGGATGCAGCACCAGGTCAAAAACGGGGTCGGTACCACCAAAGACAGGGCTAACATTCCGCCAAAAATTGAATCAAAACGATCGACGACAAAACAGATAGAACGGGCTTTTGGCTGACGCGGTGCCTCGCCAGGCGAGATGTCAAATCGTCGTTTCACAAAGGAATTGGGCAATTCGCCAATCATGAATCCCAACCCAACCAGACAACCCAGCAGCCCATATTGAAGCACTGAAAGCTGCCACAAACCGTTGAGCAGTTCGGTCGGTAACAGCCCAAACAACATCCGCAGCGTCAGAAACGCGACGCCAACGCCCGGAACCATGGCGGTGAATCCACTCCACGTCTTGTTGTCTCCGAAAATCCTTTTCCCGCGAAATGTTCTTCGACCGTCGATTGGAATCTGAAACCGTTTCGAGAGCTTGCTGTGCAGCCAGAAAGTCTGCACAAATCCGGCGGTCACAAACGACAGGATCAGAAACGAGGCAGCAATGATTGGATCGGGAGCTTTCATCGGGTCCAGGGATTAAATGTCAAAGCCGGAGTGATGGGAGTTTTGAAACAGAAAGACTTCGCCTGGCACTTGTTTGGCTTTCCACAGCCAACGCCACCAGCAGACTTCATTGTGCGTGTCGTAGTCGATGCGTTGCAGGTAATACCCGGGAACGCTGGTGTACATGTGGTGCAATTCATGAGCGTCCATGTTCAGTAGCACCAGCGTTGAAAACCAGTTTGGGAATTTGAGGGATCGCGTAAAGGCTTCCTGTTCGTCAGGTGCGAAAGGGTCGACGGCTTCGCCATGGCTCAACTCCATGGGAATATGTGTGTGCTGACTGAGGATCAAGATGTCCTGCATGACAAGCGTTAATAATAATGCCAGTCCAAATATCTGAAGGAGCGGCAGGAAACCGATCAGGTAAACTGCTGACGCATATATCGCGACCAGCACCAACAGGTTCCAGGTCAGCTTTCGCCGTTTTTGCCGGCGCGGAAACATTCGGTAGAGCCGCGGTAAGTTCCAGTAATTCTGCAATCGATAGAGAACCGAAAACAAGGGAATCCAGAACTTCCAGGACGCGTTGACAATCAGTTTTTCCCATCGCTTCAAACGCCTTGGGACCAAGGGAGCTGTGGTTGCGTCGAGGTCCTGCCAACCCGTCCAGTGATGATGTTTGCCATGGACAGTTTTCCAGCATTCAAACGGAATTCCGGCAAACAGCGAAGCCAGGTGGCCACTGAACTTGTTTAGCCGGACATTCTTGAACAGGGTTTTATGTCCCGCTTCGTGGATCAACACAAACCATTGCAACATGGCAAACGCCAGTGTGATTTGGGCCAAAGTCCAAATCAGAGGATGTTGAAAGGTCGAAAAGTAAATGGACAATCCGGTGACCGTCGAACACATCAAAACAAACAGCCCGCCAATCCAGTTTCGCGGCTGCAGGTGCAGAAACCGCGATATCTCGGGGGGATGTTTGTCCGCGGATTTCACTCGCAGTCGAACTCTCGCGTGTGCTTCTGTCTTCATCCGGCAGGCTTTCCTCATCGGTAATGCAAAAAAATCGCCGCCAATACTGCTTGAATGGATTACGGAACAAATTGGTCTGCGAATGCAATGAACACGGTGGCCAACGTGATACCGGACAAGGGAAAAATCAGATAAAACACGCCACTGGGTTTTCGAATGGGAATCGTGCTGATCATCGAAATCGCGAGTCCCAACATGGCGACGCTGACACATCCGTGCAAACAGGACTCACCCCAGAACCCGGCGAGAAAGGCCAATGGCAGAAACATGGCCACGTAGGTCACCGGTAGTCCAACGAAGTATCGCTTTGGACCGTTGCCCTGCAGACCGACGGTATCGAAATAGGCCAGGCGCCAAACAACGCAGACCGAAAAGAAGATCAACAAGGGAACTGCCAGCCATCCATTCAATCCCGCGGCGTATACAAGGATGACCGGCGCGAAACCGAATGAACACGCGTCCACGACGGAATCAAGATGTCCACCAAATTCCTGTTGCGTGACATTCCGCTTGAATCGCCGCGCAATGACTCCATCAAATAAATCGCACACGCCAGAAATCATCAATGCCACGACGGCAAAAGCAATCTCTCCATTGACGGCCAGCAACGCACAGGCGATGGCAGCTGCCAGCCCGGTCAACGTCAATGCATTGGCGAAATCCAGCAACTCGCGCACGTTCATCAAGGGGACCCGGCTAATGAACATGGACCTGGCAGTTGTTGATTCCAGTTCAGATGTCATTATGTTCCTCGTTTCGGTAATGTTACCCGTTCGAAAGCGAACTGGTTCGAGCTTCGGATCGAGCATAACGAGTCGATTCGCTCAATGAGTAGATCCACAGGATAGGGTGCGGAAAAATAGTCCTTCACGCCGTCTTCAAATGCCTGCGCAATTTGCTTCTGACTCAAGCCACCATCGACCAGCAATAAATCCAGGTCGGAAAATTCCCGTTTCAGTCCCGGCAGACCATCTAGCACATTGTCGCCGGATTGACTGCAATCCATGACCATCAATTGAGTCTTTGCCAGATTACTTGGTCGACTGAGGTAATCGACGCGTTCGACCAGCGTGACCAGGTACCGCGATCTGAGGCTTCGAATCAACTCCCAGTCATCGGTTACCAGCGGCCCGACCAAACAAACATGTGCGACCTCTCGATTCGACGACATTTTTGCCTCCCAGGATGGTCTTGCGACAAATAAATGAACTGACGAAAGGTGATTGGATAATCCGAATCGCCAGTTCCGTCCTGCTCTCTACCCAACCCACTTGCAAATGGGGTGCCAGCGTTGGCGGGTTGTGGCAGATGCAGCGAACCCAAGCATTATTGGGCCGTTGTCTTTAGAGGGGTGATTTTCTGAATAATCAAACCGGATGTAATTATCACGAAAGTCGGACGCGAATGTCCATCTGAAGAGACCGCCCCTGGGAAACGGACGGGTGGCTTTGTTACTCTCGAAACGAGAGGCTTTGAATTCCGTATTTCCGCAGTTTGGCATGGAAATTTCGTTCGCTCAAACCGGAACGCTGGGCAGCCCGACTCACGATACCCCCACAAATCTGCAAATTCTCTGTAAGAAATGCCCGCTCGAAATCTTCGACCACACGATTTTTGGCCTCGTGGAAATTCAATGATGGAACACCCACCGGCACGACAGGGTGTTGTAAAACTTCGGGCGACAGCTCACGTCTGGTGATGCATGGGCCGTTGCACAGGATCACAGCGCGACGAATGATGTTTTCAAGTTCTCGGACATTCCCGGGATAGTCGTAATGCTGAAGCAATTCCGCAGCAACCGAATCGATTTCAATGCCCGGTTTGCGATAAACGGATCCAAACATTGACAAAAAATGCTCAACCAACAGTGGAATGTCATTGGGGCGGGCGCGAAGTGGAGGTAATTCGACGCGGATGATGTTGAGTCGATAATACAGGTCTTTCCGAAAATCTCCGGCGGCGATGCGCGGACTGAGATCTTCGTTGGTGGCTGCCACGACGCGGACATTGCAGAACCGATTTGTCGTCATGCCGACCGGAGCGTACTCTCCCGATTGCAGGATTCGTAGCAACTTGACCTGCAGTGCCTTGGTCATTTCGCTGATTTCATCCAGAAATATCGTCCCTTTGTCTGCCGCCTGGAACTTTCCGGGTTTACGAACGTCCGCCCCAGTGAAGGCGCCTTTTTCATGGCCGAAAAGCTCGGACTCCTGGAGTGTCTCCGCAATTGCGCCGCAATTGACCGCGATCAGGGGAAGTTTGCTCCGTGAACTTTGTTCATGAAGGGCTTTGGCAATGAGCTCTTTTCCGGTCCCGCTTTCGCCGATGATCAACACGGTGGCGTCCGTATCAGCCACCTGACGGACCAGTGCCAGAATCTCCAACACATGCGGATCACGCGTGATAAAACAAGTCGTCGCTGGCGTCTTGACGTTGGGAGGCAGATCGTCCACCGAAACCATGGACTGATATTCCGGATTCACGTCTCCAACGCTTCGGTAACCCATTACTCGCACCTTTTGTTGTCGTAAAATTTGGGCGAAACGTCTTTTTGATTCTCCAAACCATCAAAACGATGGGCGATGGCTTTGTTCATCGGAGGATACCCTACCCTGGCCGGTCAATTTGTGAATCGTCTGAAGACGTACCGAGATTCCAGGATCGAGGAGAATCCATCCATGAATGTCCGGGTAGAATAGCCAACGAATCAAAACGCGGTTGAAAACGTTGGCAATTGCCGGGTGGAAACGGTCGTGTTGCAGGTCGAACAACGTAAATATCCATGGAGAATCGAAGAGTTTCTCGGCCTTTTTGTTTTCGATCGATATCGCAGATCCCGCCGTAAGTTTGAATCCCGCCAAAATTATAGTGCGAAATTTCTCCTTGAATTGTGCCACGAGAAATCATGATTGTGGAAAATGAATGGAGTGGCAAGCAGCTTGTCGAGCTAGTGAGTGGAAAACGTCAGAAAATCACTGATTGGCAACCGCAGGCCAATCTTGAGCGGCATTTCCCCCAGCGAACTATCAGTGGTCCGTCCGGTTGCCCAAGAACTTGGAGAGACCCGTTCTGATTTTCCCAATGCCATGGGTCCTTGGTACTTAACGGTTCGTTGCATTTGCAATCATCGGTTCATCAGCAAGTACCCGGGGAATTCCCTGGCGAATCTTGCCCGACCAGCATCACATGTGAATCGCCCTTGTGCCGGAGGATGCTTGCCGCCCAACCCACGTCGACGATGATGGACGGCGACAAGCTGTTCGCAGGAATGACAGGTTGCTTTTGAATGCAACCAACTGTTTGAATCAAGACGCGCAAAGCTCCCTTGACTGACGTTTCGTTGCGCCAGGCTTCCCTGTTTTTCATGGGTAAATGGTCGCACTTTGTCCTGTTATCTTTGGCGTTTGAGCTGCACAAGTATATATAATTGCAGAACCGAATGGCTCGAGAACAAACGTGTCCTCGCGACATTTCATTCGTTTCGTCTGACTTCATGTGGAAACCGGAGATAGTGAACGTGATGGGAAACGTGATTTTATGTTTGCTGCTGACATTTTCGATTAGCGGCCGAGTCTTGGGGCAGGAGAACTCGACTGGCAAGCCGGCAACCGTATCCGAGGCGAGAGCTGTTTTTGATCTTTCAGAACAACTACTGGTCAAAACGGGTGGAGAGTTCCAGTCTGGAGTTGCCTATCAGTCATTCAACGCCGAGGGGAATGCGACCGATATCGCCAAGAGGATCCATGAAGAATTGACAAAACGTGGCTTGAAGCAGCTTGAAGGAGCGAGCTTTACGGACGTCTACTGTTCCGCCTTTTACCAAAAGTCGGGATTTACTTTCAGCTTGATGATCATGCCGACGGGTTCACCGAACACCGTCATGGTGACATTGATGAACCAAGGCAACGTCGATTTGCGTACGTTGCCCAAACCAGCAGACATCAAGGAGCTATACGCTCAACCTGCGTCGGCGATGTACCTGTCGGACTTGCCGGTCGATGAAGCGAAGCAGGAGTGTCGCCATCTGCTTGAACGTGACGGTTGGCAATGGTTCGGTGACACGACCGTTTCTTTTTTCATGAGGCAAAACGCGGTGCGGTTGCAAGTAATGTGTTCTTCGGCTCCGGCCCAGCAAGGCAAGACCGCGATTCAATTCTCGACCGAGCTCATGTCATCTGCACTTCCAACGATCCCGGACCTGGTAAGAGTTGGTTATTCTGACAAAACGATGCGTCTCGATGGTGACAGCAAGTTGACACTCGACCAGTTTGCGACGGACTATCGCAAAGCACTTGAATCTGCGGGCTGGAAACCAACCACCGAACAACCTGTTAAAATCGACTTTCGGGAACATCTGATTTTTCGTAATAAGGCGGAAGAATTGGCAGATTTGTCGTTTAGTACTGTCGACTCGTTAACTCGCTTTGACCTCAAGTTCATGACGGTAGCTCAAGTCGAAAAAGAGAATCGTCGTGCGGAGGCGATGGCAGTCGAAGCCAAGCAGAAACAGGACGCTGAACGGGCTAGAATGGAGAACCCGCCAAGCATTGCGATCGACAAGCCCAATTCCGCATCGTTGGCCAAAGCAACCAAACAGTCGCTTGAGTGGACGGTTCCTTCGGGAACGGCACAAGCCGTCGTGGCCAAATGGCTTCAGACGCAAAAAGCAACTGGCTGGAAGATTGAATCGACGGTTGAGACCCGCGAATTCGGTGAATTCACGCTAACCAACGGAGAGCAGACGCTCAGGCTATCCTTCGTTGACCCAGGCTTTGTTCCCGGTGAAATTACGATTGGAACTTCGAAGAAATTTCAACTGCAAGTCAACCAGTAATGCCGCCTGAAGGGGGCGTGATTGGTATGAATTGAGGGATGAATGGGACCATACGGTTCAATTTTGTTTCGGTCGGTGACGATTTGACCGGGTTGATCGGATCATCCTTTCGAGAATTGGATTTCGATATCGAGGTTCGGATCAGATCGCAGACTGGGATGCGGTAGGCCGACACTCATGCCCAGGAGTTCGGCAAGACCAACCCGTTTCCGATACGTTGCATGGTCCGCCGTTACTTGTTTTTGGAGTGAGTTCTGAATCGGGGACGCAAAAAGGCATCTGCAGCATCAAATATCTAGCCAACGGCAATGGAGGCTTTCGCTGTCTGTCCGCGACGATCGTGGCTTCGTTGGCTGGAAGCTGCCTGTCCGTTGGAAACGATGCTAGGATCTTGTTTGGTTTGGAGTGGAGGCTGCCCAATTGCCTCCAACGACAATTCTCGATTGTTAGGCCTTTGCTCTTCCTTTTGCTTATAGGTTGTCTTTCAGTCACAGATATAATCCAAGAACTTCAATTTGCCCTGGGTCGAGCTCCCTTTTGGATTCGGGTTTGACTTGCAATGACATCAGGAGAATCGTTCGGAGAACAAGTTGTGCATGTTGCTTCACCAAACCAACACAGACCGCGGTTCTTGATATTGATGGCGTTTGTTTCCCTCTTGGTTGGCGGATTGATCGGATTCCTGATTGGTCGGGCGACGCAGCCGAGACCGAGAATCCCATCTGATTTGTCCCCGAGTGCGCTCGTTGCATTCGATTTTCAAGGTATTGCCGCAGAATCCGGCGAGCTAACTTGGCAGGAAGTTTTGGACGTTCCATCAGGCCAGGTCTTGAGCAATCGAAAACAATTCCTGTCCCAGTGGAACATGACAGATCCAATTCACTTCTCTGCTCAGGTTCAGCTGTCACCGCAAAGCAGACTTGTTATCGCTGAATCAGTCACGGAATCCGAAACACAGGCCTTCACATGTTTTGACAAATTTGTCGGGAAGTTTCGCGGATTTCTTGAATCAGAAGGAATGACCATCCAAAGCACTGCCGGAGGCAACAAGTTGGATCATCCATCGACGAGCCACGCATTTCAAGCAATGGAATATGCGTATATTCCCGTAGACGGTTCCCAGATTCCCTTTCAAGGCTCGGCGACGATTACGTTGATCCGAACTGGAAGCACGGCCTATTTGGTCATTATGCTGACCGAAGTCCACCACACAGGATGATTTTCATAAAAGCAAAAGGAACCGACGCTTCATCCAAACAACTAAAAGGACAGGCATTTCTTGATCCGATTCAGAACGAACGCCAGTAAAAGCGCCAGTAAAAGGACAGGCATTTTGATTTCAGCCATTTGATTTCCTGTGGCGTAAACATTGCCTGTCCCTTAAATTTTTGTTACCTGTCTTGTTGAAATTAAAAATTCAACGCCAATTGCCTGTTTTAATATTTGCCTGTCCTGTGAGCCGGCATCTCCTGTGAGCCGGCATCTTGATCCTGTGACTTTCGCATCATTAATCATAACCGGACAGTGCGATAGAAACGCCGGGGCTGTCAGGCTCAGTGCCGGGTAGAAATCAACTGGAATCGAACTGACCGGCTATTGTCGAGATCGGATTCGTAGACGATCGCGACAAGGTTTTCTCCTGCGGCGATGGTGGGGAAACTTGCTTCCGCCTTATGGCTGCCGGTTAATCGGCGACCCGGGTCTTCATCGCGGGACGATCGAATCCAAATGTCCTTTCGTCCATCACGATTGTCTTCCCAGGCCACCCAAAATGTACCCTTTTTGTCGACGCAGAGTGACGGGTGGTCCTGCTGGCCTTGAGTTCCTTCGTGGACCAACCGACCCATAGCCGGTTCAAGTTTGTCAAAAATCGCCCAATACACGTTGGGTTCACCTGAATGAATATCTTTCCAAGCCGCGGCAAACTGGCTACCTGTTTCAGACACGGCGACCGCCGGAGCCGACATCGGTCAGCCGACTTCCAATGTGGGTTGACGGTTGATCTGAATCGCTTTGGCGAAGGACTGACCACCGTCGGACGACCGGCGGAAAAAGATTTCGCGACTCTTTTTTAAACCGCCTTCACGATACGCGACAAGCGGATTTCCGGAGCCGTCCACGGCCAGTCCCGGTGCGCAACACTCGCAAACCGTGCTCGCAAGTTTAACGTTTTCGCCGATGTTTCCATCGACGACGGTTGCATAGTAAATGTCTTGACCGGGTTGCCGACCTCGATCACGTCGGTCCAGCCAGGCGACGTGGACTATTCCATTTGGCGAGACAGTCATCCAATGCAGTGATTCCGGCGCCTGTTTGGTGACTTCGTTAACCTTTAGAGGCTTGCTCCAGGATTTGCCCCCGTCGGTGGAGTGGGCCAGAAACAGATCGGAGGTTGGATACTTCCTGGTGAGTTCCTTGTCATCGAATGTAACCGGCGCGGTGACAGTAATATTCTCATTTTTGTCGACACCGATACGTGGTCCGCGCTGCGACCCGCCTCGGACCTGGCCCTGAACATCGATTGCAATGACCGGATCAGAGAATGTCTTGCCGCCATCCTGCGAGGTCGACACGGAAATATTTCCACGATGAATGAATGTAAGATAGATGTTGCCATTGATACCGATCGCCATGTGCGGTTGGATCGCATCGGTCGCGACTTCCAGGTCGGCATTATCTACGCCGGCATCGATGGTGCTCGGTAGTTGTATCCCAACTCCGACAACGGTCATCGTGACAACAACGGTCAAGCATTTCAATAATTGTTTGAGGATCAAGGTGAACTCCCGCCGAAATCTTGGATTCAACGAATTCCCTGATTATAACAGTTGCGGACCAAATGGGTGTTGGTTCCTGCGGACCTTTGTTTGGAGATTAGATCCGGGTCGAAATGAAGATTTCACGATCGTCCCATGTTTGACATTTTGACCAATTCAGGTCGACGGCTGAAATGATATTTGCAGCAAATCAACTGAAAATTGCCCTGACCATCTTCGCCTTGGCATGGTTCGCGGGTGCGGCTGTTGCACAGGCGGATAAAGAAGAAGCGCGACAGGGGCTGACCATCGGCTGGGAAAACAACTACTTGACGATTTTCGGTGATTTTCCTGGCGGCGAAATACGGGTCCACTATCTCGAAGCCTACTGTCGACCCAATTCAAGGGATCGTGACTGGCGAGAAACGGTGATTCCTCACATCGCTCAACTGGTTGATGCGAGAACCGACAAAAAAAGAATCGTGATTCGAGACTTGCTCCAGGACGGAGTTATCGTGGACCATGTCATCACCGCAGGAAAGGACGAGCTTGAGTTTGTCGTGACCGCGACAAACCCAACGAACAAACCGTCGCAGGCGCACTGGGCTCAGCCCTGCATCCGGCTCGACAAATTCACCGGATGTGGAACTGAGGATGCCTGCGAACGTGTTCCGGTCTATGCCCGAAAATGTTTCCTGTATATCAATGGCAAACGGACGTATTTGCCGACTGCACCGTGGACGGACCAGGCACGTTATGTTTTTGGTCAGGTTTACGTCCCCGCAGGCGTGAATCGAAACGATGTCAATCCTCGACCACTCAGTCCGCTGGTCCCTTCGAATGGGCTTTGCGGATGCGATTCAGCCGATGACAAACAGATACTCGCCGTTGCCTGGGAGCCCTGCCAGGAGATCTTTCAGGGTGTTATCGCCTGCATGCACAACGACTTTCGGATCGGCGGTTTGGAACCGGGTGAAACCAAAAAGATCCGCGGGAAAATCTATGTGGTTAAAAACGGGCATGCCGACTTGTTAAAACGGTTTCAAAAGGATTTTCCGTCGAAGCCGCAAGGCCGAGAATAGTTTAAATCTGGCTTCGGTCGAAACCGCGCGAAGCAGATCTCGGAAATGACGATTCCAGATTCCTGTCAGACAAGATTCGAAGTTCCTCTCGTTTTGATTTTTCCATGCTCCAGAACGCGAAATGTGACGACTGATATGACCGATCGAAGAGTTGGCGAGCGAGCCCGACTTAAGGCGGTGACCGGCTGCCTTGGGTGGCAAGCCTTTCTACCGGTCTCAATGGCAAGATGCAGCGACTCTGGGCTGACAACATCAGTCATGGTAAGCCCGGCCGGTTTGCCAACGACGCAACGCTAACGATCGACTGTGGCAATTTTCAGTTTGTTTTCCAGGGCATGTTCAAGAAACAAGAGACCGGTAAGGGCGATGGTGAGTATCCCTGGAGGATCGGGATGCAGGACCGTTCCACTCCAGGACGGGCTTCCTGCCTGTCTCCGACAAAGCGCGATGGACGTTGACCAATCCATGAACGTGCCAGGATTCCCTAGCTGTTATCCTTGTCCGAAGATACATGCGTGGTGAGGAATTGGCGGACTGAATTGGCGGGCCGATAAGCGCCACGATTATCGTTCGTTTGCCTGGGCGGGACGGCGTCGAAATTCAGTTCGCGTTCCGAAACAGCCCCGGACTCCGCTGCCGGTTTTTGATGGTGAGTTTTTTCGCCTGATTTCCTTGCGATATTTCCATTGCTCAATGACAGGCACGCAAGGCAACCTAGGCAAAAAGCAATCAACATGCAAAGTGCCTTGTGCTTTTCCATCTGAAAGGAACTCAAACGATTCAGGGTTTGGCTGGCCATGAAATATTTACTTTGGTTGTCAGTGCGATTGGACCAGATTGAGGATCATTCGAAGCTTCGCCGACTGGCGAATCCGCCACAACGCCTCCATTGTCTGTCAAATCCAAGACCATTCAAATCGGATGTTTGCTGACAATGCCGAAAGGAATGAACAAGTCAGTCGCAAGTATGGGGCCATTGCAAGGAAGATATCTGGGCAATCATGCGTCGAGCAGAAAATGGCCCTTGCAGACCTCGTTTGGTCGCGGGAAAGTCGCTGACGGCAAACTCCCAATCTGGCTGGAATCAGGAACAAGTTCACTGCGCCGAATGAAGACGTCTTGTGGAGCTTCAAAACCAAGGCGAACTCTGGATCCTGAAATCTCCAATACGGTCAGGGTGATGTCTCCATCGATCACAGTTTTTTCACCTACTTTTCGACTTAGGATTAACATCGGCTTTGGCTCCCGGAGTTTAACAAGAACAGTATCTGAACTCGGCGTAGGATAACCGTTCCAATCCCAGGGTGTTATGGCAAAAGACTTACAAACTTGACAGTGTTGTCCGAGCTAACCTCCGGAACGGAAGGCTTGGTAGAATTCTGTGTGGTGATATACCTGGTTTCAAATACGACCATTGCCTCGACCTGATGGGAAGACGAAAGCCATGAAAGACATTTTCGAACGATACGTCGGCAAAGAGATTGGCATCAACGCAGACAAGCCTTACCACCTTGACTCATTCACCCTCGAATCGGTGACCGACAGTTATTTTACAGTCAGTCGTGAGCAGAACAGCAATTTGATTCACATCCCGTTTCAAAACATTATTCGCGTGCTCGAAGACGATCTGGAAGGAATTCACGTCGGTGGCTTGTTTCACCAAAAGAAGAACTATTCGCTGATTGTAAAAATTGGGCATTTCGTGACTTCTGTCCCGGCATGATCAACCATCAATACCGCTGGCAATGGCATGGCAATTGCTCGTATGACAATTGATTTTAACGTGGTTCTGCGCGCCGGGATCATTTCGCAACAGAAACCGGTCGCAGGTGACCAGTCGGCTGGGCGATTTGGCACAGTCGGCGACGGCGGATTTCTGGAATTCCTGTTGGCGAATGAACGAAAACACGACAAGACCCATGAAAGGCGTAGTCACCGCAATTCGCGGTTCGGTGGTTGATGTGCGTTTTGATCACAAAGCCCCTCCGATTGGCAGCCAGCTTGATTTTCTCAATGACGGGTTGGGGCAGGTAACCGGGTTTGTTCACAGTCACGTGGGGGAATCGGCAGTGCGAACCATTGCCGTCGATTCCACTCGCGGCCTTCGGTTGGGGTGCCAAGCGGTTTCCACAGGGGAACCGATGTCGATTCCAGTGGGTAAACAGCTTCTGGGACGGGTCGTGGACCTCAAAGGCAATCCGCTCGATGGTGGCGAGGTAATTGAAACGGAGAGGCAGTTTCCGTTGCATCGCGCTCCGCCGCCTCCTTCCCAGCGCCGCGGTTCCGGTGAAATCTATCCGACGGGCATCAAGATTATTGACTTGTTTTCGCCGTTTACATTTGGTGGCCGGGTTGCGGTATTTGGTGGTGCCGGTGTCGGCAAAACGGTGGTACTGACCGAGTTTATTCACAACGCGGTCGAAGGGCACAAAGGAGTCGCGGTGTTTGCGGGAATTGGTGAGCGCTCGCGCGAAGGACTTGAGTTGTGGGAAGAGCTTCGATCGCGAGGATTCATGGATCGCACGGTGATGGTCTTTGGTCAGATGAAAGAGCCGCCCGGGGCGAGGTTCCTGGTTGGTTTGTCGGCCGTTTCGGTTGCCGAGTATTTTCGGGACATCGAGAAAAAGGACGTGATGTTCGTGGTCGACAACATTTACCGCCATGTGCAGGCGGGGATGGAAGTTTCCGGTCTGCTGGGACGCATGCCTTCGCGCGTCGGCTATCAACCTACCTTGGCCGCAGACATTGCTTCCCTCGAAGAGCGGGTTACAGCAACCCTAAGTGGCGGGATGGTATCGATTCAGGCCGTTTATGTTCCGGCTGACGATTATTCCGATCCGGCCATCACCCATACGTTCTGGCATATGGATAGCGCGGTCGTCCTGTCGCGAGACGTAGCGGCGGAGGGGCTGTACCCTTCCGTCGACCCGCTGCGCTCTTCATCAAAAGCGCTTGATCCACTTATTGTCGGTCAACGACATTACGATGTCGCGCAGGAAGCGTTGGGAGCACTTGGGCGTTATGATGAGCTTCGTGATCTGATTTCCATGTTGGGTATGGATGAGCTTTCGGCCGAAGACCAGGTCGTCGTTAATCGGGCTCGCAGGTTGCGTAATTTTTTGACGCAGCCGTTCTTTGTCGCCGAGTCTTTTACCGGCATGGAAGGCCGTCGTGTCAATATTGAAAAAACACTTGATGGCGTGGAAGCAATCCTGAATGGTGAATGCGACGGGTTGCCAGAAGACAGGCTGTTCATGATCGGTGAGCTCGAAGAAGCGGGGACTTCGTGATGAATTATCTCAAGCTGATTGTGCGCACACCCCGGAGCCTCGTTGTGGAAGCCGAAGCTGGATCAATACGGGTCTTGACCGAAACGGGACATGTTGGAATTCGGTCCAAGATGGAAGCGGTTGTCTTGACGGTCGAATCGGGGCTCATGGTGGTGCATCGTCAAGACTCCGTCCTGTTTGTTGGTACGGCGGGCGGTTTGCTGACGTGTGATGGTGTTGTCGCGACATTGCTCACACCCCTCGCCGTGGCCGCCAAAGATCAAGAGACCGTGATGCAAGAAATTCAGCAGCAATTGAGTCAACCCAAATCTGAATTGGAAGTTCGCGCAACCATCAATAACATTCAATCATGTATGCTGGCCGAAATTACCGACGAGCGGCGACGGCGTTCCAATAGTCCTGAGGCGCGGTCATGATTTCCGAACATCAAACGAATCGTCACGACGGTTCAAAAGAAATATTGCAGCAGGAAAAACATCGAACTGATTTGCAGCGTTCGCTGGAGCGGGACTTTCAGCGCCAAAGGCGGCGCGAAGACAGTCACCACAGTTTTTGGCGCTGGATGGGCGTGCTGGGAATGGTCGGTTGGCCCATCGCCATTATGACGGTCGGGGGTGCGCTGCTGGGCCATTACCTGGACGTCCGATTCAATGCGGGAATGCAGTTTACTTTGCTGTTGTTGACCCTCGGAGCGATCGTCAGCAGCGTGATCGCGTGGAGTATTTTGGGAGCCGATCGATGATTTCCTTTTCAGCCTGTTTTTGGACGCTGGCCGGAGTGATTGCAGGTGGGACGCATTCTCTGGCACTTCGCTACTCCTGTGACCGAGCCAGCGAATGGGCGCCGCTGATGGGACTGCTCCGGTTGGTCTTGATCGGCGGTGTGCTGGTCGTGGCATCCCTGCTCGGTTGTCTGTTCAGTGCCTTTACGGGCTGGTTAATCGGGTTTGGAGCGACATTGGTCATTGCCCTGGTACGAATCCAATGACGGATATTCGAATTTTCGGTGAACCCATCCTGGTTTACTTCGGTCCGGTTCCAGTTACGGAAACGATGGTAACCTCGACGGCCATTTCCGCTGCCTTGCTGGTAATCGCGGCAGGCTTGCGCGGCTATGCTCGTCTGCATCCTCAATCAACGATCGCAACCATGACTCGGATGGTCGTCCGCTGGCTTGACTCCCTGGTGTCTGAAATCGTGGGCCGGCCCGAACCGAAGTTGACTTTGCTGGCGGGAAGCCTGTTTGTTTTTATCGCGGCGTGCAATCTCGCCGGTCAGTTACCGGGTGTTCGTCCGCCAACGGCGAGTTTGGCCACAACGTCGGCACTGGCGATCATCGTTTTTTTCGCCGTTCCGGTATTTGGGATCGCTTCACAAGGGATCGGCGGTTACCTGATGGAGTATTTTCGTCCCAATCCGCTGCTGTTTCCATTGCACCTGGTTTCGGAATTGTCACGGACACTGGCGTTATCATTTCGCCTGTTTGGGAACATCATGTCGGGTCATCTATTGGTTGCCTTGCTGATTTCTCTTTCGGGATTTCTGGTTCCGATGCCATTCATGGCGTTGGATTTATTGATTGGATTGCTGCAGGCTTACATTTTCGCGATTCTTTCAACTGTCTTTATCGGGGCCGCGATCGGTCAAGGAGAAAAAGCATGAACGAACAAACAATTATTGCGATGGTCTCGATTCTCGGGGCTGCTTTCACCATGGCCGTCGGAGCATTGGGAGCAGCGATTGGTGAGAGCCGGATCGGGGCAGCGGCAATGGATGCGCTTGCCCGACAGCCGGATGAAGCATCCTCGATTACACGAACACTGATGATCAGTTTGGCCATGGTTGAGTCAACTGCGATCTTCTGCCTGGTCATCGCGCTGGTCTTCCTGTTCGCAAATCCATTCAAGGCAGTCGGGTCCTAGTCATGAACGAAAACCTGACGACATTTCTGTACGAGCTTGTGAACTTCGTTGCTTTTGCATTGCTGCTGGGTTGGGTGTTTGTCAAACCGATCCGCCGACTCCTGGATGAACAGGCCGCCAAGGACGCCCGGCTTGAGCAAACCGCGCAACAGCATCTTGCCGAAGCCGCGCAATTGCGCCAACGGTTGCTGGATGATCGACAGAAGTTCAATCAGGAAATGGAGCACCAGCGGCAGGCGATGTTGACCGAAACCAAGCAGGACGTCACCAACTTGTTGGAAAAAGCCAGCCAGACCATCGCCACGCAACGCGAACATTTGTCGCGGGAGACCCTGCAGATTCAACAGGAACAGTTGGCTGAATTGGCTCGCGTCGTGGCGAGCGCGTCCCGGCAAGCTGTCGAATTTCTGCTTAAACAGATCGACGGGCCGCCACTGGGTGACGCTTTGATTGAATCCGCCTGCCAACAACTGAAACGGTCCCAACCGGTAAGCAGCGACAGAATGACCGTTGAGTCGGCCGACGAGTTGGGCGAGACGGCGCGACAAGAAATCGCAACGGCGGCCGGTCGGGCAGAGACTAACAGCCTGATTGATTTTCGGGTCGATCAGGACCTGCTGGGTGGGATTCGCATCAAGACCTCGCGGGGTGTGATTGACAATTCAATCGCAGCATTGTCCTTGTTCGCTGAGCAGAACATTCGTAGTCAATTGAAACAGTCAATCTTCTCCAACTGGGCAGCGATGAAATGACAAGGATTCCAGAACCGTGTCCAAGGAAAGTCAGGCCAGCGCGATCAAACCACCGGGGTCCCGGCCGATCTACTGACGATTCCCGTTGACTTGTCGCCATCACCACGAGGATAGCCCGCTGAAAAACTCCATAGACAAACTGACCGAACAACTCAGGCAATCCAGCCAGAACCTGAACTGGGGCGATGCCCTGAAACCTAGGGGATACGTCGTCAAAGTCGGCGATGGCGTTGCGATGGTCAAGGGACTGCCGCAACTTGCCTTTGAAGAACTGGTGCAGTTTGACAGCGGCAGTCTCGGCATGGCTTATGACTTGGACGAACAACGATGCGGGATCGTCATTTTGAATGACCCGGAAACCGTGGGTGAAGGCCACGGGGTCACCGGTCTCAATCGATTACCCGAGTTGCCGGTTGGACAGGATTTGTTGGGCAGAATCGTCGATGCGTTGGGACGACCACTTGATGAGGGTTTGTCGATTTCAACCAACCAGCGATTTCCCCTGTTTCGTCAGACACTGAAGCTGGTTGAGCGCAAAGCGGTCGATCAGAGTCTCTGGACCGGTGTGATGGGGATTGATGCTGCGATTCCTATTGGTCGAGGTCAACGTGAGCTCATTATCGGTGACCGTAACACCGGCAAGACCGCGTTGGTGATCGACATTGTTGCCGCACAGCAAAAAGGAGATGTCGCTTGTGTTTATGTGGTGATCGGTCAGCCCATGTCCCGCGTGTTAACGCTGAAAGACGATCTGGAAAAAGCGGGCTGCCTTGATAACACGGTAATTGTCGCGGCGGATGCTGCTTCGACACCCGGTATGCAGTATCTCGCTCCCTATGCCGGCGCGTCGGTTGCCGAATGGTTTCTGCAACAGGGTCAAGATGCACTGGTGGTTTATGACGATCTGACCAAGCATGCTGACGCCTATCGCGAGCTGGCGCTTCTGCTGGATCGCCCCCCGGGACGGGAAGCCTATCCTGGAGATATTTTTTGCGTCCATTCGGAATTGCTGGAGCGGGCGGCACCGCGAAAGACCGAATTGGGCGGTGGTTCGGTTACCGCTCTGCCGCTGATTGAAACGTCGGACGGCGATATTTCTTCCTATATTCCCACCAACCTGATCTCAATTACCGATGGACAGATCTACCTGGATTCAACCCGATTTGACAGGAACCTGCGACCGGCGATCGACATTGGCCGAAGCGTTTCGCGCATCGGCTCGGCTGCCCAGAATCCTGCCATCCGTTACGCCGCAAGAAACCTGCGGATTCAGATTTCCCGTTTTGAGTCACTGGAGTCGTTGACTCGCGTCGGACTGGAAATGGATACCGCGATGCAGGAATCCGTTGAAAAGGGTAACTTGCTGCGACAACTTCTGCGGCAACTTCGTTTTACCAACCGCGATGCTCTGCAACAGTCGATTGCGCTGGTTGCGGTTCGAGAGAATTGGTTGGTCGGTATCCGGCCGGCCAAAGCCTCGCAATACGTGGAGCGATTAGTTTCGCGAATCAAGAATGAACTGCCTGAGATCGCAAAGGCTCTATCTGGTGGCGTGCTGCCTGACGATGGATGGTTGAACCTGGTCAAGGAGTTAACGATCCCGCTCCAGTCGTTGTTTCGCGACGAAGACCGCCCTGACACGACCGGCCAGGACAGGCGTAGTTCTGAATCTGGTTTAGCGAATTCACCGTCGTCTGTCCAGGAATCAAGCCGATGATGCGTGAACAACAACTGGCCAAACGGTCGCGTACGCTGCATACGCTCGATGAAGCCGTATCAGCGATGAAGTCGCTGTCGGCGCACCATTTCCTGTTGGCCCGCCGTTCGCTTAAACCGGCTCGCGAGTACCGAAGTGAAATCGACAAACTGATCTTGCAGATCGGACTTCACCAGCCGAACCATCGAACCGGACCGACCGGAATTCTCCTGGTCACTTCGGATCTCGGTTTGTGCGGAGATTTCAATAGCCGCCTGACGCGATTTGCAATCGACTATCTTGGTCGGCATCCTGGTTCGCGATTTTATGTCGTGGGTCGACGGGGTCGGATGGCGATGGAAAAACAGTCGATTCATTACGAGCAGACCTACCTCGCGCCAGCAAGTGTCGACGGGCTTCCGCTGGGTGTGCTTTCAATCGCGGAAGACATCGTGAAAGAGTACTCGCAACATAAACTCTCCAGTTTGACCGTTGTCTCTGCGCGGTTCGAAGGTGCCGGTCGGTTTTCCGCCATTCTGACCCAGCTGTTGCCAATCATCACGAAGCCCCGTCAAACCGTGGTGGCCACGCCGTATCAGTCCCGTCGCCACCTGCTGGAAGTCGCGCTGCGCGAGTACCTTTACGTTACGATATATGAACTGCTGTTGGACTCGCTCGCCGCTGAACACGGGATGCGTCTGATTGCCGCCGAAAGCGCCCGGAAGTGGATTGACGACACTCACCAAACGGTACAGCGACAACTGTCGGCTGTTCGCCGGGAAAATTCGACGCAGGAAGTACTCGATATTGTTTCAGGTTCAAGAAGGATCAAAAAGGTATAACCTCTTCCGGATTGGAAACGGCGCCCAGGCCGTTCAAGGCAGAAACATGGAAGCATCAAAAGTGCCGATACCCACAACCACCAAAAATCGCCTTTCAGCGTTTTGGGGGAGGAAGCAGGGTTCCATTGCCATCCTGGCGCTGCTGGCGATCATCGCTCATCTGGGTTTGCGGTACGGATGCCGTTTTGATGGACCGGTCGCGCAATTCCCATTATTTGCGGCGCTTTTGCTCGGCGGAGGACCCCTTGTAATTGACTTGCTGGGAAACGTTGCCCGGCGCGAATTCGGATCTGATCTGCTGGCCGGAATCTCAATCGTCACGGCAGTCCTGTTGGGCGAATACCTGGCTGGAACATTCGTTGTCCTGATGCTTTCCGGCGGAGAATCGATTGAAGCCTATGCCGTTCGCCGCGCGTCGTCCGTGTTGCATGCGCTGGCGAAACGAATGCCATCGATCGCGCATCGCAAAAAGAACAATGAGGTGGACGATGTTGATTTGCAATCGGTACAAATTGGAGACGAACTTTTCATCTTTCCGCATGAAATCTGTCCGGTTGACGGCACCGTGATTGAAGGCCATGGTGTCATGGACGAGTCGTATTTGACGGGCGAGCCCTACATGATGTCAAAGACTCCGGGTTCGCTGGTCTTGTCGGGTGCGATCAATGGCGAGACGGCTCTCACGATCCGTGCAGACAAAAAGGCAACCGATTCACGTTATGCCAAAATCATGGAAGTCATGAAGGAGTCGGAACAACATCGACCGCGAATACGTCGCCTGGGTGACCAGCTTGGCGCGGTCTACACGCCGGTTGCAGTTGCGATTGCGATCGCGGCCTGGTGGATCAGTGGTGAAGCCGTGCGGTTCCTGGCTGTCCTCGTCGTCGCCACGCCCTGCCCGCTGCTGATTGCGATTCCCGTCGCTATTATTGGTTCGATTTCGTTGTCCGCTCGTTTCGGAATCATTGTCAAGAATCCAGCGGTCCTGGAAAAACTGGATACGTGTCGGACCGTCATTTTTGACAAGACCGGAACGCTGACCTATGGCAAACCCAATTTGACGGAGCAGATCGTCGCGGATTCTCCGCAGCAGTCCAGTACCCTTCAATTGGTCGCCAGCCTCGAACGCTATTCCAAGCATCCTTTGGGAGTTGCGGTCCTGGATGCTGCCGGTAATGCGAAGTTGCCTTTGCTGCCCGTTTCCTCAATCAGCGAAAAGCCGGGCGAAGGGCTTCGAGGAATCGTCGATGGTCATCAAGTCGAAGTGACCAGCCGAAAGCTGTTGGCCACGAAAATGCCCCAGCAATTGACAAGGTTGCCTCAACTGGCTGGCGGTTTGGAGTGTTTGATTCTGATTGACAACCAATATGCTGCGACTTACCGATTTCGTGATGAACCCCGCAGCGACGGGACGACGTTCATTCAACACCTGAAACCCAAACACCATTTTGAAAAAGTGATGCTGGTCTCAGGTGACCGGGAAAGCGAAGTCCGGTACCTGGCCGAGTTGGTGGGGATCAAGGACGTGCATTTCAGTCAAAGCCCGGAACAGAAGGTGGCGCTGGTTCGCCGGGAGACCGAAACCGCCAATTCAATTTTTGTTGGCGACGGAATCAACGACGCGCCGGCGTTGATGGCCGCCACTGTTGGACTGGCCTTTGGACAAAACAGTGATGTTACGTCGGAAGCTGCAGACGCCGTGATCATGGATACATCGCTCAAAAAAGTCGACGAGTTCATGCATATCAGTCGACGGATGCGGCGCATCGCACTCCAAAGCGCAGTGGGAGGAATGGCAATCAGTATCATCGGGATGTTTGTCGCGGCCGCAGGGTACCTGCCGCCGGTGGCCGGTGCAATCACGCAGGAAGTGATCGACGTCGTCGCCGTACTTAACGCACTTCGGGCCGCATTTCCACCTGGTAAGCTTTCGGATTTTGAGTAGAGAAATTGTGATAATTCGACCATTGATGGGAATTCAGAATATCGCGAGTGATTTCAGACGAAGTCATGCGACCAAGAACGGCGGGGTCAACGGCTGACATGGAATCCACTCTCGTTTTGACCATCGCCACCGTTTTGGTCGTCATCCTGTTTGATTTCACGAACGGATTTCACGACGCATCGAATATCGTGGCGACCGTTGTCGCTTCCCGGGCCATGTCGCCGCGGCAAGCGATTGTGCTGGTCGCTTTTTTTGAGTTTCTTGGCCCGTTGCTGGGCGGAACAGCCGTCGCCAATACAATTGGCAGCTTCGTGGATATTTCGAACCTTCCATCGTCGTTGTCGGTAGAAGTCGTTTTGTGTGCAGTTTTGGGGGCAATCACCTGGAACCTGGCAACCTGGCGGTTGGGAATCCCTTCATCTTCGTCTCACGCTTTGGTGGGAGGATTGATCGGCGTTGTCGTTGTTGTCGCCGGACCAAGCCAGGTCGTTTGGGGGCTGGCCCAGCTGCGAGCCGGACATTTGACCGGCGTAAGCAAAGTTCTGATTGCGTTGATTCTCTCACCGGTTGCCGGCTTCCTGGTGGGGTTTGTCATTCATCGCACCATGCGGTTCCTGCTCCGTAGCGCGCGACCCGGTGTTAACCGGAACCTGAGGCGATTCCAATGGGTGAGTGCAGCGGGCCTGGCGTTTGCGCACGGTGCCAACGACGCGCAAAAAAGCATGGGAGTGATAACGTTGGTGCTTGTTTTGGGAGGCTTTCTGGACAAATTCCAGGTGCCTTTGTGGGTCGTACTGGTATGCGCGTCGACGATCACGATCGGCATTTTGTGCGGCGGATGGCGAATCGTAAAAACGGTTGGATTTGGAATCTACAAAATTCAACCCTTACACGCGGTTGATGCTCAGCTTACCTCAGGGAGCGTGGTTTTTCTGGCGGCGCTGATGGGAGCACCGGTATCGACCACGCACGTTGTCAGTTCTTCCATCATGGGGATCGGCGCGTCCGAGAGGTTTCGAGCAGTGCGTTGGCAAAAGGCAAAGGAAATCGTCGCTGCATGGATCGTTACGATTCCATCGGTCGGCCTGCTTTCCTGCGGGTTCTACGCATTTTTGCGTCTATTGAATCACGGTTAATTGGATAAGTGCTCCTGATCAAATGAATGACCCACAAAAAAAACTCCTGTCGAGAATGATCGATCGCCTTTTTCCCAAGGCGACCGATTTTTTTGGCTTGCTTGATGCCCAATGTGCGATCCTGGTTGAGGCAGTCACCGTTTTCAATCAGTTCATGACTGAAAATAGTCCTGAACTGGGCGCCAGGGTGTTGCAACTTGAACATGCGGGCGATGACTTGAAGCATCGACATATGGATGAACTGAATCGGACATTTGCCACGCCCATCGATCGGGAGGACATTGTCAAGGCGATCGTCAGCCTGGACGATATCCTCGGGTACGCGAAAACCACCGTACGCGAGATGGAAATTCTGCAGGTCGAGCCCGATTTGCCGATGCGGCAGATGGCAGCCAGTATCCTGGAGGGAACGTTGGCATTGCAGCAGGGTTATAGCAAATTGAAGAAACACCCCCTGGAGGCTGAGCCCCATGCCCGTCGCGCCCACAAGACAGAACGCAGAGTCGAAAAAATTTATCGGTTCGCCGTATCTCAACTGTTTGACGACCAACGGTTGATTGAATCCATCGAGCTCTCGGAAGATCACGCGGTCGCAACTGCCATTACCGGCGTTGTCAGAATGCTGCGGCGGCGCGAACTGTATCGACATCTTTCCAATGCGGCAGACCGCATCGAAATCGCTGCCGAAATTCTCCACGATATCGTCGTTAAGATCGCCTGATACTTGAGAAAGGACAGTTATCCACTGTTGAAAACTCGTCGCAAGTTCTGATTCATCGCAGTCGCACTCAAATTCATGATCACCCGAGAAATTACTTGGCATGCCACACAAGTGACTTGTCCCCGTTTCGCCAGGAATCCGCTCGCAAATCACCCGGTAAATTGTGAATCCTAGCGATTGCAATCTTGGCTCGAACATCCGACGTCGTATTCAACGGATCCAACTCGGTAAGGATTTTTGATCGGCTATTCGTTAGATGGCGGGTTGAGTTGTCGATTCTCGAGAATCGGGCTCCGATTTCTGGACAACACATGGGAAGGGAGATGAAAACAGGTTCGGCATTTGCCCATGGCGTTTGTCACCCCGGACGGCTTTGACGGAGGTGCGCAGTTCCCGTACAAGTTCGTTTCAGTCCATCGGGTTTGCCGGGCTGGTCTCTTTTCGCAATTGTTGTTTATTGATTGGAACTGATTCGGTGTGCTGGTTTCGATGTTTTCAGGTGATCGCCATTGGCTGGGTATTTTCCACCGGTATCGCCATTGCTCAGCCACCGATTGGCGAAACGAGTTTCGTTGACTCGACGTCGCTTGAAAACGATATCGCGAATACTTAGGTTGTCGATCAATCCGACACCGGTTTAGTCGTTGATGATTCGACATCGGAAACACAGCAGCCTGTGACACATGAACTGGAATTAGACAGCCTTTACCAGTTCACAACCGATGAGGTTTCAGGTCCATTTGTGGAACTATCAGAAACCCGATTGCCGTTTCGTCAGTCGCTGGGCGGCCTGTTCGGCGTTAGTCGGGATCCTCGTCTCACGGACAACTCTTGTTCGGATCCAGGTCGTTCCCTCGCGATGGTCGACGACCAAGCGTTACGGCAACTCGTTGCCAGTCGCCCGGCCGTCGTCGCAGCCCGGTCAGCGGTGTCCATGGCCGCGGAAAACCTGAGATTGGCCAATGCCATGCGACGACAAACTTGCAAGCTGGGCCAATGTACAGCGTGCCGACTTTTCAACGTCGTTTTGGGGCTACAGGCACAAATCGATATACCGGTGGTCAACACCGGAAAGCCGTTGGTGGATCAGCGCTTTGCCAAACTTCGCCTGCATGCGACCGTCACGCAGCTTGAAAATGGAAGCACGGGCCGCAATTGAACGGTACGAGCGGGCCCGACAGTGGGTCGACGTCCCACCCATTCAATTCGATCGCGACCTTTCGGAATCGTTAAAGCCATTTGAAGATCAATT
>JAHEBQ010000153.1 GCA_024642205.1 Planctomycetaceae bacterium
GCGTCCTACGTTGGGGTCCCCGTTATTTACATCATGAGTCACCTTACCGTGATCTCCGAAGCCGATGTCCAGGGTGAAGTCCGCATTCAGGCGCGTCAGCACAACATCAAACTTGTTTTCGGTCGACTTTTCATTCGAGAGCAACACGATTTTGCCATCGGGCTGTTCGATGACATCCGTGTAGCCAGTGGTACCACCAAAGATCTCCGTATCCTGGTACTGGGCGCCGACCGATCCGTCGCTATTGAATCGCGCGACGATGCGGTATTTTTTCAATGTTGGAAAATCGGTGTAATCAAAACCGACTCCCGCAACGAGTATTCGGCCATCGGATTGGAGCTTCATGACCATTCCATAGTCTCGCGAGGCAGGACCAAAGTCTGCCGTGGCCAATCCACCGTTTCCGAAAGTAGTATCGAACGTTAAATCCGAGTTGTAACGCGCCACCATCATATCTTGATGGCGTTGATACTGATCTTTGGACACCAGTCCGGCGACTAATGTCTTGCCATCGGACTGCACTGCGACGTCGTAGCCGCGATCGGTCCACAGGATGCGGCACGCCACGCTCGGGTCGTCGCGAAATGTTTCGATAACAAAATTTCGAAATTCGGCTAAACGGATCTGTTTCGTTTCAGATTCTTCCTTTTCGCGAGTCAGATCAGTTAACGTGACGTTCAACTTTGCAACAGCTCGATTGGCCTTCGCTTCTGCAATTGACGCCCGAATTGCCAGCCACGAACTCAGGGTGATACCTACCAAAAGAATCGTGAAAATGACCGTCGCGACGGAAACGGCCACTTTGTTGCGGTGTAAGAATTTCTTCATGCGATACCGCAACGTCGGAGGACCTGCCGCAATCGGTTGATTGTCCAAAAAATTCCGAATGTCCTGAACGACCGCATTTATCGTTGCGTACCTGTCCGATCGGTCTTTGGCCAGACATTTCATGACGATCCAGTCCAATTCGGACGGCAATGACTTGTCGTATTTGGCCGCACACCGGCCGGCAGTGACTTGAGGATCCGTTTTGATCGCACTTAATTTGCTGAGTCGAGTGCTCGGTTTGTCAGGTTCGTCCTCGCGTAGCATACGCAGCACGTCTTCTAACGCGGCGCTGCTCAGTCGTTCTTTTTCAAAGGGTCGCGTGTCCGTCAGCAATTCGTAGAGAATGGCACCCAATGAATAAACGTCGGTGCGCGTGTCGACATCCAATTGATTCAGCTGGGCCTGTTCCGGCGACATGTATTCCAAGGTCCCAACCAGTTGGCCAAAACGGGTAAACATCGTTTTGTCGGTCAGTTTTTCACCGATTGCTTTGGCTACACCAAAATCAATGATTTTAGCGATCGGTCGATCATCGTAACGGGCGACCAGCACGTTGGACGGTTTGAGGTCACGGTGGATGATGCCTTTTTGATGCGCGTGCTGCACTCCCAGGCAAACTTGAGAAAACAGCCCAAGCTTTTCCCGCCAACTCAATTTGTGCTGCTGGCAATATTCGGTGATTGGCCGACCCTTGATGAGCTCCATCACAAAGTAAGGACGTCCTCCATCGAATGACCGCTTTCCGGAAGGGGACTGAGCAGCCGTTAACCCCGCATCGTAAAACTTGGCAATATTGGGATGGTCCATCCGTGCCAAGGCCTGTCGTTCCGCGTCAAAACGGGCGATGACTGATTTACTGTCCATTCCCGATTTGATAATCTTCAGCGCGACCTTGCGAAACACAGGCTCAACTTGTTCCGCCATGTAAACGTTGCCCATCCCCCCTTGGCCGAGAGTTTCCAGAATTTTGTACGAGCCAATCGTCACGCCGGGCACTTCATCCAGAACGTTGCTTGACGCATCAGAAGCCAGCAGGTCTGGCGGGGACTGCAAAAAACTCCGGTTGCAATCAAAGACCTGCAGCAGTTCTTCGACGGTTTGCCTCAGATCGGGATTTTCGGCACAGACCTGATCCAGATACTTGAACCGTGCTTCCATTGAAGGCTGGGAACGTGCCGCCGCAAATGTCTCAATTTCCAATTGATTCTTGTCGGATTCGATCATGGGCAATCAACATGCTCCTGACAGATTCAATAACCTAACCTACAGTGCGAAAACCGAAACAGATCTGTGCAGTACATTCTAGAAACAATTCTGAGCTATCCCTCTCGCGCGACCAGAAACGTCGGGCAAATGCGACCGGAATTCGAATCGGTCATGACATTTCGCGACGCAACCAGGTCCGGGCATAGTCCCAGTCGTTATTGGCAGTTCGAACAGAAATCCCCAATACTTGCGATGATTGCTCTATTGTCAGCCCAACAAAATATCGCAGCTTGACCAATTCCGCCTGTCGCGGGTGATTCCGAGAAAGGCAATCCAAGGCTTCACTCAGTTCGATCAGATCCACATTTGCACGCTCTGACGTTTCAGCGACCGAAATGCCGACCTGTTGCAATCCCCCGCCGCGTTTACCGCTTTTCTTACGGCGAGCGATTTCAACCAGAATTCGACGCATGGCCTCGGCTGCCGCAGCAAAAAAATGACCGCGACTTTTCCAGCTTTGACCGTTCTCGTTGCCCACCAAACGAAGATACGATTCATGCACCAGAGCCGTAGCCTGCAGCGTTTGACCAGGCTTTTCATTTGCCAGCCGTTGGCGAGCTAACACCCGCAGCTCCCCGTACACCAAAGGGAGCAATTTATCGGAAGCAAGCGGATCGCCTTGTTCGATCGCATCCAGAATTCGAGTCACTTCGGTCATGTAAAACATGATAGTCAATAATAATCGGCGAATCGATCAGTTTCCGCTCGACTGCGGGACGCGGGTTTTATCACCAAAATCTACTGGCGTTTCGACATAAAACCCCATTTTGGGCCCAACTCACTTCACCCCTATTTTTTCAGCATTTTCTTTCACAGAACGCATTGGGGGTGTATCCCGTGACTTTGAGCCTTTGGGCCCGTTTGAGCCTTTTTTGGGCCGATTTTCGGTGGGGTGCGTCCTGTGACTTTGCCGGCCCATTTTTTGAAAAGCGCGAAAAACCCGCGATACGTTGCGCAAAAAACGAGGCCCGGAAGAATGAACTTCCGGGCCTGTTTTTGGTCGAGCCTAGTTTTACCTCGACTCTGTATGGAGGCGAGGGTGTAGACTCGCAACGGGGCTAGTGTTTTTTCCGCCCAAGCAGCTCTCTAGTTTTAAACAATTGGGCAAACCCTTTTTGACGAATATTGACGTTTAACGTCACGCGGGGT
>JAHEBQ010000051.1 GCA_024642205.1 Planctomycetaceae bacterium
CCTTTGCGCGTATCGTGGCTTCGCTGTTGGACAGATAAAGTCGAACAAAGTCCATCCCCGAGTCCGCCAGGTTTTTTGATTGCAATTGTCGTGTCACCAGACGTGCGGCTTCCTCTTCGGTTTGCATCAAGGCAGTGAACGTGTATGCCGACAAAGCCAGAATTACGATCGTCACCAGGACAATAATCAGCAACGTGCCACGCCGCTGATCATGTCGAATGCAAGTATGTCGGGTTGAAGGTTTTCGATTCATTACTGCAGAAACCTGTTGGTTTGACCTATTCTCCGCTCGCGGTCGGTTCGGCCACTGGCAGATCGACGACCGTTCGATAAACCTGCATCGTCTCACCCGTCACGCCGGAATAGCTGTAGGCTTCTGAACCGGCGGCAGATCGCTCAGGGTCAATCACCAGGGTGACTTCGACGGCAACCGGAAAACCTCCGTTCTCCGCGGAGTCCCACTCCGTCTGCCACTCCTCACCGTCATAATATCGAAATGAAATCTGGGCCACTTCGTTGGCAATCAACTTGGTATACCGGTCAGGACTGCTCAACAGCGACGTATCACCCATATATTCGGCGACGGCCCGATCGATCTCGCGTCGATAGAGCCCTCCCGGTGCGCGCGTTTCCGCAAATTGAACCTTGTCCTCCACTCCCCCGCTGGCCAGGGAAACAAAATAGGCCAAAGACTTTACGTCGGATGGTGACTGGATCGCCGATTCGTCCGATGCGATCAGTGGATTGTATTGGTCCAGCCTCGGGAGACGGCTGATGTCGATCATGATCACGTTATCACTACCCAGCAGGGTGGGGCGAAACGAAACCTCGTCTTCGACAATCAGTGGCTCGGGCTCTGTCTCTTCACCCTCGGCTGGTGGCGCACCACCACTGATCATCAACATTTGGGTTTGCAACAGGTTGTCCAATCCCGAATAGTCATTGGCCTTGTATTGCATCCCCGCACGAAGATCATTCTCGATCATGGACAACAGCGATCTGGCTACCTGTTTCTGCTCGACGATCGCCTGCTGCTTGGTCAATGCCACCAGGTAGATCTGGATGGCCATGGCGATTGCGGCAATCACAATCACGGACAACCCCAGCGCCAATAAAAGCTCGATCAACGTGTAGGCGCGCCGTCGGGCAAAGCGCACGCCTGGCGGATCGCCATTCACCGTTTCCCAACGGAGGAGCCATCGATGGCGCCCGCGCTCGATCGAATCCACTCGATTTGAAACCATTTATTCCTCGTCTTCCTCCGGCTCATAGTCCGGGTCGGGAATAAATCTGACGAGAGAAACGGCGCTCAGCGCTGTACCGACATTTTCGCCCCGACTGACTACCACCGTCGCCATGAACAGTCCGGGTTGAAGCGAGTTTTGGATATCGATGGAATAAAACCACCCGGGGCTTCCCTGGATCTCGGTATCTCCAGTTGATTCGATCGGAATGACACCGGCAACCAATTCCGCCATTGTCGCACTGGCATGAATATTTGCGTCATTTCGAAACTGTGCCTGCAACGCGCTTCGATAGCCAAGGTGATAGAGGTTGCCGATCATCACCATCGAACCCCCGAGAATTGCAATCGCCAAAATCACTTCCAGCAGGGACAACCCATTTCGATTCAGCCGACGCCATCGTCGCAGGCGGTCGCGCGTGGTGCCGGCGCGAGACGACGACCGATTGCAAGTGCTGGAATGAATCATGGGCCTTACTCCGACGAGTTCTCTGCGGACCGAACCGTTTTGGCAATGCCTGTCAGACCGCGCAGTTGGACTTCGATCGTCGCCTGTTTTTCGTTTTGCAGTACGACCCTCGCGTCCTGTGATGTTCCATCGGGATAAAACAGGATCGTTCGTAGCGCCCCACCGGATTCAAGCGAACTCATCACCTCGGCTGCCCTGGCGTCGGCGGCAACTTCACTGCCCACGAACAAAACCCCCTTTGGCAACAAGTCATCTTCATAGTTGGACTGCAATCCCCGGTCCGCGGTGGGTTGTCGCCGACCGGCAAATGTGTTTTGTTCCTGGAATTGACGAAACGGCGCCACATTGAAATACGAACCACCGGGCACAAGAAAAACTGCATACTCTTCGCCGTGCCGAATGGCCTTTACGCGGGCCTGCCCCATTGCGACTCGCAACCGATCCGCCCCCTTCTTCAAAGCCTGTTGGGAAAACGTCCTTTGAACCGAAGGTATGGCCAATGCCGCTACCACCACCATGATGGCGACCACGAGCAACAACTCCAGCAACGTCATGCCGGCGTTTGAGCCGCCAATCGGGCGGCGACGGAACAAACTTTTTCCTGCTTTCATGCCCAACCCGGCGTCAATTTGAATCTGAAATGGTCTGGTTTGGAAACGACAAAGGCCTTCGAGCACGACAAAGCATGCGATCGAAGGCCCGGAGTCTGGCGCGAGGGCTACTTCACCGTTGTCGGATCCGGAACATCGTCCTGCGTCCCGGCTTGTCCGTCCGGGCCTGCGGAAGTGATGATCACGCGATCGTTGGCTTCGTCGGCCCCGTAGGTGTAGGGACGCTGCCAGGGATCATTGCCGACCGGCTCGTCCAGGTAAGGCCCACCCCACTGAGTTCGCGACAATCCGCTTGGATTGGTGTACAGGTCGTCCAACGTCGCCGGAAAACTGTTGACGTTGAGCTTGTACATCTTGCAGGCCTGCTCCATGGTCTTGATTTCCATGTAAGCCGTCTTCTGCAATGACGTTTGCTTCAGGTTCAATACGGCAAACGTGGAAAGCGAAGCCAGCACGACGAGAATCGCCATGACAAGCAACAATTCAAGCAACGTAAAGCCCGAATTTCGTGTTTCTCTGGTACGCATCTGAAAATCTCCTAGGCAACTTGTTCGGTTGTTTTTCGGGTTCAATTTATACGGGTTCAATTTAAACGGGTTCAATTTATACGGGTTCACTCGACTCACTCCAACACGACTGGTAACAATCGCCTGTTCACTACTGCATCACGTTGCCCATTTTCATAATAGGCAACAGCAACGCGACGACAACGACCAGAATGATCCCCGCCATCACCATCAACATCAAAGGCTCAATTAATTTAACCATCAAGTCCAGGCGTCGGACCGTTTGTTTTTCCAGGCCATCGGAAATATTTATCAGTACATCATCGAGCGTGTTGGACTCTTCCGCGACACTGATCATCTCGGTCACGTTGCGAGGGAAATGCCCGGACTTGCCAAGTGGACCCGACAACGATTCACCCGAAGTGATATTCTCGGCTGCGTCGGCGATCGCCTCGGAAAGAATCTTGTTGCCCGAGGCATCTCGGCTGATATCCAGAGCTTTCAAAATCGGGACCCCGTTCCGCAACAGCGTTCCCAGCACCCGGCAAAACCGCCCGACGGCCAGCGACAGGAATATCGGCCCCAGAATTGGTATTTTGAGTTTCAGTCGATCGGCAATTCGACGACCCGACTCCGTTTTCAACTGAAACCGCACGACCACCACGAGTATTCCCACGATCGCCAGCAGGATTACGCCATAACCGCGGACAAAATCGCTGAACCAAAGCAACCAGTCAGTAATCGCCGGCAATTCACCCATCGCACGCAACTGGTCAAACATCTGGCCAAATTTCGGAACGAAAAATACAATCAACACCGTCACCACGATTGATCCAATCGTGGCCAGGACCGCCGGATAAATCAGGGCACCGACGGTTCGCGATTTCAATTCGGCCTGTTGTTCGGTAAACTTCGCAACCCGAGAAAGCGCATCCTCAAGAAAACCGCCTTCGGCTCCCGCACGCGACATGTTGACGGCCATTTCACTGAAAATCTTGGGATGGCGTGAAAAACTGTCAGAAAGCGTCTCCCCATCTTCGACCCGTGAGATCACGTCTTCGAGCGCGGCTTGAAAAGCCGGAATCCTGGTTTGCTCTTTCAGGATGTTCAACGATCGCATCATCGGAACACCATTGCTGATCAGCGAAGCGAGCTGCTCATAAAAGACGGCGATCTTCTGGTCATTGACCCGGCCACCCAAAGTGACCTTTTTTTTCTCCTTTTCGGATTCGACGGCAACCGGAAAAAGCGATTTGCCCGAGAGCGCGGAAACAACGTCGCGCTCGGTATTGGCGGACATGGATCCAGAGACAATTTCTCCGGCAAGGTTTCTGGCTTTGTAAGTGAATTCTGGCATACGCTAATTCAGGCTTCAGGTTTCCAAGTTTCGGTTTGAGACGTTCGGTGATTGGGTATCCGGCGATGCGCCCGGTGAGTTTCTGGTTCTCGATGCTCCAAATGACCTTTCAACTTCCACTTCCGAAGCTCGACATTTTTCCATTCGACGTTTCGCGGTTTAGTCAACTTCGCCTGTCACCCTTGGTGATCCTGAGAACCTCGTCAATCGAAGTACTACCATCGAGCACTTTCAACCAGCCATCATCGCGCAGTGTTTTCATTCCGCCCGCCATCGCGGCTTTCTTGATTTCCCAGGTGCTGAGTCGATCGTGTGCCATCTGGCGAAGTTCATTGGATGTGACCAGCAGTTCGTAAATCCCCAATCGGCCGCGATATCCAACATCCCGGCATTCACGACATCCAACCGGTTCGTAAATCGGCCCCTTATCCAGCATCTCCATGGGGAAATCATCAGGCAAATCATGGGGATTCGGATGGATCTCGCGTCGGCAGGAACATAGCCTTCGAACCAGCCGCTGGGCCATGATCGCTTCCACCGTACTGGCAACCAGGAATGGTTCAACCCCCATATCTCCCATCCGCGTAAAAGCACCGGCCGCATCGTTGGTGTGCAAGGTGCTGAACACCAGGTGGCCAGTCAATGAGGCTTGAATCGCATTTTCCGCCGTCTCCAGGTCACGAATCTCGCCAACCAGCACCACATCGGGATCATGACGCAAGATGCTTCGCAGGGAATGTGCAAAGGTCAAACCGATCTTGGGATGTACCTGGATCTGGTTGATACCAGCCAGCTGATACTCGACCGGATCCTCAGTCGTGATAATCTTGGTTTTGGGATCGTTGATTTCGATCAATGAACTGTACAACGTCGTGGTTTTGCCTGAGCCGGTCGGTCCCGTCACCAGGATAATTCCGTGCGGCAGCGCGATCAGCTTTCGAAATTCGGTGTACGTCTCCTGGGACATTCCCAGGCTTTTCAGTTCAAAAACCATCGCGCCTTTATCAAGAATCCGCATCACCAGACTTTCACCGTGGATCATCGGGATCACCGAAACACGAACATCGACCTCCCGACCTTTGACCCGAATCTTGATCCGACCGTCCTGGGGAAGCCGTTTTTCGGCAATGTTCAACTTCGCCATGATTTTCAATCGACTGATAATCGCGGCCCGAAAATGGTTGATTTCCGCCGGAACGGGTTGGGTGTGAAGAATTCCGTCAATCCGGTAACGAATCACGATTCCATCCTGCTGTGATTCGATATGGACGTCACTGGTTCGTGTCTCGATGGCTTCGAGCAGGATTTCATTGACAAGGCGAACCACGCTCGCCTCTTGAGCCATCTCGGAAAGCTCGCTTCCGTCGGTCTCAATATCGCCAAGCAGTTCAACGCCGTCTTCATTCCGTTGCTCGATCAGGCCTTCGATCGTCTCACCACCAACACCCAGATGGTTCTTGATCAGTTTGGCGATTTCCGAACGCTCCGCCAAAACGGGCTCAACCGCCAATCCGGTTGCCGCACTGATTTCGTCCAACGGATAAAAATCAAGGGGGTCGCTGGTCGCAATTACAATCGTGCCATTCTTGCGACTGACGGGAAACAAGATCTCGCGGTAAATGATCTTCTGAGGAAAGGATTCCAGCAACGACAAATCGACCGTGGCTGTTCGCAAGTCGAGAAACTCAACGCCGACCTCTTCCGCCATTGCTTCCAGGGCGGCTTCGTGAGATACCGCTCCCGTCCGGACGAGTGACGCCAATACATCCCCCCCGAGACTCTCTGCATGAGCATATTGCGCATCGGAAACCAGGCCGCGGCGAACCAAAGTCTCTACTAATTCCATATCAGATTCTGCCATATCAAAAGGTCAACCCAAAATATTGAAACCGCTTGAAGGCCGCCAGCCAAGAACTCCCATTGGGAAGCGCAGCCAACCGCAAAAACCAGCGATCGCAAGTGATCGTGCCCTGCCACCAAAGGGAACCCGCCACCCCTGCAACCACCGATGCGTCCAAGAATTCAACTTTGAGAACAGACTACCGCGCCCCATACCCATATTATTGAGAACCTCCCTCGGGACCTATCTCATTCAACTACGAAACCAGTTCCCAAACCGCCATGGTTCGGGTTGTAGGGATAGGCCGGAAGAAACGCACCGCTGCCGTTGGGGTGAGGGAAGCGCATGGGGCGCTGCGATGCGTTTCTTCTGACCTACGGATTCCTTGTTTTTGCTTGATGATTAGCTTTCGCCCTGTCGCTAAATAAAACCCCAGCTTGCCAATCAAGTTTCGAAATATTTGATATTTCCCGACCAAAACCGGGGTTTGTCAGACCCACCGGTCGCACGGACGCACCGCTCGTTGCCGGGCAACAGAACAAAAAAAAACGGCCCAAGCAAGCTCGGACCGTTTTGATATGTTTAGCACTCGAAGAGGCGACTAGAAATCGCTGCCGGGATTCGTCGCACCCCCGCCGCCGCGACCACCGGGACCACCACCAGGTCGACCGCCACCAGGACCACCGCCACCAGGACCACCGAAGCCTCCAGGACCACCAAAGCCTCCACGGCCTCCATTATCAAATTCAAATGCGTCACCCATTAATTCTTTGAACTTTGCGTTCTGGTCTGCACTCAAAACCGATGAGAAAATCTCGTCCTGAGCCTGGGCCTGAAGCTTCGCAATTTTCTCTTTCAGTTTCTGGCTGACTTCTTCTGCTTTTTCTTTTAATTTCTCGACCTGTTCATCGGTCAAACCCAACTCTTCGATCAAGCCCTCGGAAAGTCGGCCGCTGGAAGGTCCACCATTTCGACGCATTTGACCCTGTGCCAATAACTGCTTGAGACGAGTTAACTGATGAGGCAAAAGCTCCTTTAACGCTTCCTCTTCCAGTTCAGCATTGGATTCCGTCATCTTCTTCTGAATGTCTTCAAAAGCCTTTGTACGCTCCTCGTTGCTCAAGCCCTGCATGGAGTCACGCGCACCCATGAACAACTCCCTCATCGCTTCCCGCTGCCGAGTCTGAATTTCCTGAATAACATCAAGCTGATCCTCAACCAACTCCAGCTCTTTTTGCACCGCTGGTTGTCCAAGCAGGCTGAGTTGAGTTACCTGTCCAAAGGGACTTCCTCCGCCGCCCCGTCCGCCGCGGCCGGGCTGGGCCTTTGCAACGTCGACCGACACAAATACGGCGAGAATTGCAGCCAAACCCAAGACCTGGAATCTGCCTCGAAAAACCATCGTAATCTCCTGATTGTGCAATTGGTGTGTTTAGCTGGGACCGACAGGAACGCACTGTCCTGAAAATGTTTCGCTTACAAGCAATCAAACCATTGTTTCGTTTCGATGTTTCGCTTGAAAGCATTCTCAGGGCTTTTTTTTGTGTGATTTATGACGTTCGAGATTGCCGTTTCCTGGGAAATCCGAAGCAAATTCAATATTTCCCGCCAATTCGCTGATTCCACCCAAAAAAGCACCGGCAAAAATACTACCCAGAGTGAAATTGCAGGTTACAAAACAGCCGACGTTTGAATGACTTTTGTTGACTCTTTTTGACAAAATCCATTTCACCGTGGTTTCTCAATTTGAGAGTCGATTCATCGGACTTGGCTTGGGTTTTGTGTCCGCAACCGGGCAACATCGACCGGCGTCAATCTGCCTGGATGCATTTCCTTGAGATAATCCAACAGCTGGGGAGTCGGATCTGAAATCGTAATTGACTCGGTATTGGACGGGTCCGTCCTTGAACGAATCAAGATAATGATCTCGGTGTCAGCGGAACCTCCGTCAGCCCAGGCCACTGACCTTGGCTCGGGTTGCCGGATTGGAATCGCCGCTAGCGAAGGACCGGACGACACAGGTCGTGGGCTCTCGGCAAACCCTCGATTGAGATTCGGGGCACTGGAAAACGTCTGGTTCGATGCGCCATCGGTTGGCACCGGGCGAGCTGGAACCGGCGACAAGGCCGCAATTTGCTGTTCCTTAAACAGATAATCCAAATTCGTTTTCGCCAGTTGCCAATAAATCGTATCCAATGCCGTGTAAATCCCTTCGTCAACTTCAACCGCCGCGGCATTGCAAATCCCAATCAACTCACCGGCATCAGTAAACAACCCACCTCCGCTACGCCCGTCCACCGGTCGACCATAAATATCGTACTTGATCGCACCATCGTACTTGGCGCGGTTCTTGATTTTGGAATGGCGAATCGTCGGTGATTCTCCATGATCGCAACCGATACTGAAAATATCGCGACCACTTTCCACGGCGGTCTCTTGACTGGCGATTGGCACAGGCACAATTCTGTCGGTTGTCCGAATCGCAAGCAGCCCGATATCCCGCGCGTCCGAATCGTAGAAAATCAACTGTCCCGGTGCCGACTTTAGGTTGCCACTGTCAAATCCGTAATCCGCTGTGATCCTGCCGGTTCCTTTTGAATCCCGGAACACGTGACCACAAGTGACCACCAGGCACTCACCCTGGTGGTTGTGAATCACGGTGCCCGTCGCATAGGACGTACCTTCGGGATCTTCGACCTTCAATCTCACCGTCGCCTGCATCGCCAATCGTTCTCTCTCGTTTGCTGGCCGGGCCGTCCCTGAAATCATCGTCGGCGTAGAAAACGCGGTGTCTGGCTGGCCCGATCGATCGAAGCCAAGGTTGGCCATCTTCGGTTGTCCCAGCACCGACTTCGTCCCTACCGGTCGGGAATTGGCACCCGGAATGACACCCGCCGATCCCGATCGAATGCCCTGGGCTGCAAACCACTTTTTCAATGTAGTTGAATCGATCAAACCCGCATGGCGGCCAACCATCTGGTTATTCGAAATCATGACGACCGTCGGTGTGCGATCGACTCCCAGCTGACTGGCCCATTGCCGGTTGGCGTCATAGTTGACTGTCGTGACGGGATAGCCTTCCCGCTTGAGCGCCTCAATTTCCGGTTCGACTTGACGACACGGCGCGCATCCCTCGTTGGTAATGAAATACAGGTGGGTTTTTCCAGCATTCTCTGCGACGGCAAATCGCGGCATCACTCCGCTGGAGATTAGTAGACCCAAAAAGAGGACCTGTATCACAACAAGCCGTAATGAAACTTCGATTCGCATCCCGATCCCTCCTTGGACTGGATGAAGCATATTCACGTCATCAATGTCGATTCAGACAATCGCGAACGAGCTCTTGTTTCGTTTGCAAATTTTTCACACTGGGCGATTCATTCCTTGATACCCAAAATGAAAACCGTCTCTTTTTCCCCGCAACCCTGATCACAATGGATCGAAAAACACCGCACCAAATCGCATCCGCCGGTTTTCCGTTTCGATCAACCGTTGATCGCCGGTTAAAAAAAAGCACCTTTTGTGCCAAATCGTTAAAGGATTAGAATGGAAAATCCGACATCCTCAAACCTCGAAATCTCATTTCTCTGAATCGTTGAACTAATGAAGCTAGCTAGTCGCCCGGACACTGTCTTGACAGCATCCGAACAGTGTGAATGCCCGGTTGGATTTCGTGCACGATCTACCAATGCTGGCGGTAATTATTACCTGCTGGGGATCGTTGCCTGCATTGCTTCACTTGCATTTGCTTTACCGGCTCAGGAACGCTCCGTTCCAGACGCCACGCACCCACGCCCAGCCCAGTTCATGCGTCCTGGATTGATTGAATTCAAAGGCCCCATTAATCGCAAGCTCAAGCTTTATTTTGACAGTCGTTTCCAAGCCGCAAAAAAATCGGGCGTCGACCTGCTGATGATCGAAATTGATAGCCCGGGTGGGCTCAAACAGGAAAGCCTCGAAATGGCGCGTAGATTGAGGGACTGCGATTGGGCTTATACTGTTGCATTGATTTCGAATGAAGCAATTTCCGGTGGCGCACTGGTCTCTCTCGGCTGCGATGAAATCATGATCAACCCCAACGCCAAATTCGGGGACATTGGAGAGATCGCGTTTGATCATACAAGGCAGATGTTTCGGATGATCGAACCTAAAATCGAGTCCTACCTTTCCAGGGACGCCAGAGATCTGGCCGAATCAAAGGGGCGTTCCCCGGATCTTGCAGAAGCCCTGGTGGACAAAGACGTATTGGTCTACGTCAGACCTGACCCAAACGTCGAAAAGGGGCCACTTCAATTCACGACGGCTCGAGCCGATGCCGTCATCAAGCCTGACGCACCCTGGAAACTGGTGCCTGAGTCCGGCCCGGAACGATTCCTGACCCTCAGCGGCCAACGGGCGTCGGAACTTGGGATCGCCCAAGGCAGTCAAAGCACGCGGCTCGAGGCCGCCACGGAATATGGTTTCGATGTAGCGAAACTGCAAGTCTATCGACCAACAACAACCGATACAGTCGTCTACGTACTGAACAATCCATGGGTAACGGGACTTTTGGTGATGTTTGGCCTGGTGGCGCTCTATTTTGAATTCAGCTCCCCAGGACTTGGCGTTGGCGGACTGCTTTCCGGTCTTGCCGCCGTCCTGTTTTTTTGGAGTCGATTTCTGGGCGGCACGTCAGGTTGGCTGGAAGTCATCCTGTTTGTCGCCGGCATCACATTTTTGTTCGCGGAGGTCTTCGTGATCCCCGGTTTTGGTGTGGCAGGAATCACCGGCCTGGCACTGCTGTTCTCAAGCGTAATTCTGGCCGGTCAGGATTTTGTGTTTCCACAAACCCCTGAACAGTGGAACCAATCGCTGACTTCGATGTTGATCTTGATGTGTTCGGGAGTCGGATTCTTGATTGCCGCCGTTTTCATATCCAAACGGCTCGGCTCCCTGCCTGTCTTCAATCGAATGATCCTCACTCCGCCTCCCATCGAAAACGGGAGTCCCAAGCTCGACGAATTTGGCAAACCGATTGCCCAACCCCATCCAAGGGTGTCCATTGGAGACTGGGGTCGAGCGGAATCGCTGTTGCGGCCAGCCGGTCGGGCCAAATTCGCGGGTCGGTCGCTGGACGTCATCAGCGACGGAGCTTATGTCGATGCAGGAACACAGATTCGCATAATTGGTATCTCGGGAAACATCATCCGGGTCGAGGCGATTGCGGATGACGAGCAGGCGGAAAAGACCCGGTATCGAAGCAATCCATAGGCAAAACTAATAACCGGCATGGTTTGCCAAACCAAATATGGCAAAAACTTGGAAAAAAAGGAACAAGTGCAATTGCCCAATTTACGCCATCTTATACCCTTATGTCAGGCGCAATCGCATGGTTACTTTGATTTTGGGTTGGCGTCGGAGAATTGTTTTTAGGGTTTAGTTATGGCTGAAGGTACAATCAAACGATTGACAGACAAAGGTTTTGGATTTATTGACACGGGAACAAGTCAAGACATGTTCTTCCATTCATCAAACGTCGAAGGTGTCTCTTACGACGAGTTGCGTGAAGGTCAAAAAGTCACTTATGTTGAAGGTCGGGGCCCCAAAGGTCCACGCGCTGAACAGGTCACTCCTGTTTAGGTCTTTGCGTTTTGGTAAGCAGAAGCCGGCGGTTGTCATCGCTGGCTTTTTTTTTGCGCGGCTTCATCGGTCGCTTCATTCGCTTTCGACCTGGATCGCCTGTTTTGATTTTCGATTCGAAAGAAACTCAACCAAATCACGAATCTCTTTCTTCGTCAATTGCTTCACCAAATCATCGGGCATGGACGACTTGCCCGGTTTACGGTCCTCAATGACCCCCTTTTCGACAACAAACTCCTTACCATCGGCGTCCATCAACACCAGTGCTTCGTCTGATTCCCGTTTGATGATTCCCACAACCAGGTCACCATCGATCGTCGTGACTTTAATCTGCGAGAAACCGTCGGTTACGATTTTGTTGGGGTGTACGATTGATTCGAGGATGTACAAACGGTCCTTGGTCAATCCAATTGACGACAAATCGGGGCCGACAGCACCTCCGGTTCCATCAATTTGGTGACACCGAACGCAGGAGACCTCCGTCTTGCCAAAGAAAACATTCGACCCCCTGGCGTTGTCTCCACCAACCATCGCGTCTTTGTAAGGTGATACCGGGTCATCGGGCTTGATCATTGCATCCGCGTATGCACGGTACTGGTCTTCAACCTCCACTTCGCTACGATTTTCTGCCGCCAACGCGACGTCCAGCCGGAGGTTAGCGGGAAAATCGTTGGCATTCATTTTTCGCAGCAAGGAAGCCAACAGGTCACCCGCCGATTCGCTTTTTAGTTTCCCGAGCGTCTCAATCGCGGACTGTTGCGTCACCTGCTGGCCGTTGCCCATGGTTTGTTCAATCAGGTTAATCGCCCGGCTCTCATCCTCCATTGAAATCATGTCGATCACCTGACCTGCCAGCTTGGGTGGCAAACCGTCGAATCCGGATTCAAGTTTTGCAAGCACGCCACCGAGACCTTGGTATTTCAGTTTTTTCAGACTCGCGAGGGCTGCTGACCGAGCATCGACTCGACTGGAATCCGCGAGCACGACGTTCTCCAATTCACTGCCAATGGAAGTCAGGTTCAAGTTTCCCGCCGCCGTGATCGCCACGCTGGTGAGCGATTCGGATCCACTTGTCAACGCGGCAAACGCCGATTGAACCGCATTGCGGGCGTCCATCACGTTTCGTTTTTTCGGGTCAAGTGGCCGCCAATCGTGCAGCACCATGTCTCGGGCTGGTGGAGCAGCCCAATCGCCCAGCGCTTGGACTGCGTCCACACGACGGGCCAGGTCGAATTTATCGTTGACAGCGAAACTCGCCAACGCTTTGGCATTGGCCTGTGCACCAACTCGAACGTTGGCGCTGATGATGCGTCGGACCAGTGCATCTGAATCGGCAAATCGATCGATGTTTTCAATCAAGTTCGCAAGCGTCGTCATCTGAGCCTTAACATCGACATCGTGAATGACACGGGCGGCTTCCAGCACGATTTGCGGGTCGGTGTCTTCCAGCATCCCGCCGACCAACTGGGTTGCTAATTGGCGATGCTTGTAGTTTCCCTCGACGTTGGACGACAGTATTTTCCGCATCGCAACACACAAGGCTATTCTCACGCTGCGAGAGGGGTGACTGCCAAGTTTCACAACCGAACTCAAGTCAGGGCTTTGATTACGGGCCAAGATACCATTGAGTGCCATGATCCCGCCGTGCCGGACCATCGGATCCTGGTCCGCATTCTCGACCAGCATCGTTACGAGCCTGGGGACATCCTCGTCCGAGCCGAACCTGGCCAATGCCATTGCCGCCAGGAAACGAATTCGCAGGTTCTCGTGTTTCAACAACTCCGCGACCGGCGCCGAATCTTTCAAACGAAGCTCGGGCGAGATGCCGACGGCCGCCGCAGCGACATGAACATCGGCATCGGCTAACAGCTGATCAAAAAAGGCAACATCAAACGGCCTGTTGTTCCGTTTCGCGTCGCGTGCCATCTGCCCCAAACCCCAAATCGCGTGCACCCGACCCAGTGGATCCTGATTTGAATCTCGAGCAATCGACTTCAAAGTCAGTAAATCCTTGCGTTCGACGAGTTCGAACTGGGTTTCGGTTCGAACTCGTTGGTCCGCGTGGCCAATCAGACTTTTGAGGTTGTCGGTCGTTTGTTTTTTCAACCCGTCACGGAGCAGGGCTTCCACCTGTTTAACGATTGCCGATTCGTGAATTTCCGGATCGGAAAACGCATACAACCGCCCCTTGTTTTCACCGTTCCAGCCAAACACCCAATCCGACACGTAAAATCGACCATCGGAGCCAAAATCGATATCGGTAACCAGCATGTTCCAAAACGGTTGCTCATCGTCAACCAACTCCCACGTGGCGCCTTTCGGTCGGTTCCGCCAGGACCGAATGCCGCTGCGAGACGCCTCGCCACGGAAATCACACAAGAAGAACCGGCCCTTGAAGTCGTCGCCAAATCCGGTACCCGGATAGTACTCCAATCCCGATGGCCCATCCGAAATATTCGCAATCGGTGGAATGATATAAGCCGGCGTGTCTTCGTTGAATGGATGCCAGATCTTCTCGCGGTTGAATGGTCCGCGGTCTTCCTGGTACTGGTAGTACATCCTCCACCCGGTGTCGCCCCCTTCGACGATTTCGGTCCAGCGAGCCCGGTCGCCGCTGTCCGAATTATTGTCTCCCGTAAACAGGTTTCCGTAGTCGTCAAAAGCCAGTTCCTGTGGATTGCGCAGTCCTGTGGCGATTACTTCAAGATTGCTTCCGTCAAGTTCGCAGCGGAATACCGCGCCGGAAGAAGCGTCTTTGATCGTGGGCGAAACATTGTAACCACGGTCGCCAATGCTGAAATACAAACGCCCGTCTGGGCCGACGATCAGACCATGCATGTCATGTCCGCGAAATGCAAAACGAACTCCGAAACCGGATTGGAGCGACTTACGAATCTCCGCGATACCGTCATGGTCACGATCCTGTAATTCAAATAGATCCGGAATACACGTGTAGTAGACTTTGCCACGATAGGAAAGCACGCCGGCGCCGGTTCCCATTTCCAACTTGTTGTACCGGTCAGAAAAAACACCAATCGAGTCCGGTTTACCATTACCGTTGGTATCCTGAAGCAACCGAATTCGATCGTCGTGAGCCGTATAGGCGTTATCTGCATCGGGTATGTGTTTTCGGATATAGTCGATGCGATCCTGAACCGATTGGGCGGCCAGCTCATCATCCATCCAGTTGGAGTGATTTCGGTTGTCCTCGACGCCTTTGCCCTGCCGGAAAGTCTCACAGACAAACACATTTCCCTGATAGTCCCGGTGGAATGCTACTATGTTGGCGACGTCGGGTTCGGCCGCAAACAATTCGCATTTGAGGCCTTGGGGGTACTTGAACTGGGCAATCGCCGTTTCTCCCTCGTCGCTGGCGGGCTCGATAAACGGTGCCTGAGGATGCGGCGTCAAATCTTCCTGGGCACACAACAGGTGGACGGAAAATAGCGTCATTCCCACCAGGACCAGCCCAAGCTTGGTTCCAACAACTGGGAAACGATCGTAAGAACCGAATGGTGGTTGTGTGGTTTTCCGTCGCACGATATTCCCGATTAATCCAATAGTTATGTTAAAAATCGCCAATCTAGTTGAAGGCCGTCGCATACTGAAGGCCATCGCTTTCGCCAAGATATAACACCGCCAAAACGCAAGTGTTTTCGGTTCACCAGAAAATGGTTGCTTGCGGGTGGATTTCTGGTCAAGAAAGCTGGCTCAAAAAGTGTCCTTCAGGACTTCGCAAATCGTACCAAAACCTTGAAAAACATGGTCCTTGGGGTTCCAATGCCGATTCGATTCGCGGCCAGGAGCCTCAATTGCGAGTCGTCCGGTCCGTATCCGCTTGACCCGACAACTTTGCCCCGTTTGGCGAACCGGCATTACAAATCTCGATTCACTCAATATGGTTTTGACGCCGCGATTTCTGGTTTCAAATTGTCGACTCGCAACCGTCGACCGAACGATCGGCCGAAATCGCGGCTTTAACCGCCAAGCTAGGATCGCTTCTAAACCGAATGCACGCAGGCATGCCAATCAGGATCCGGGGAATCCCCAAGAAGGCGACCGTGGAGCTGCCAAACGACTCCATGAAATTGCGATTAAAACCTGAAAGTGGCCTTTCCCAGAGACATAGATCAATTAAGATTACGCGATGGCAGAATTCCTGCCTTTGAACCGGGTACCGCGATGACAACTTCGAGCGTCGTTTTGCCCGGATGCTCTGCATGGAATTGCACGATCGACATGGAAGTGACGAACCATTCAGATCGTTTTCACACTAATTAATTAACTGTGTGCCCGTCTAGACTAAGGTTGCAACCGATTGAGCAACAATCAATCTAGACGCTGGCAGGATGATTTTTGTATAGCTAAGCGTAATTGGGGCTCGATTGCCTTAATGCGCGAGGTGTGTAGCCTCATATTTGGCAGGGCAAACGCCCAAAATATTCGGGCGATTGCCTGAATTTTTATTACCCCAGGGACAAACGTAATTGTTGACGGTGCATTGATGAACCTGAAGAACTATCGGAACATCGGAATTTCGGCTCACATCGATTCGGGCAAGACAACGCTGAGTGAGCGGATCCTTTATTACTGCGGTCGCATCCACAAGATTGAAGACGTGCGTGGCGGCGGTGATGGCGCGACGATGGACCACATGGAGCTCGAAAAGGAGCGTGGGATCACAATCACCAGTGCAGCCACTCAGGTCACATGGAACAACCATGTCATTAACTTGATTGATACTCCTGGCCACGTTGACTTCACGGTCGAAGTTGAACGATCGCTTCGAGTACTCGATGGAGCGGTGCTGGTGCTCTGCGCTGTCGGAGGCGTACAGGCCCAATCACTGACTGTCGACCGGCAGATGAAACGTTACGGCATCCCCCGCCTGGCGTTCGTCAACAAAATGGACCGGACCGGAGCTGATCCATTCAAAGTCGCCAACCAAATGCGCGAAAAACTCAACGTCGAGGTAATCCTGTTCCAGATCCCGATAGGATTGGGTGAGGACTTCGATGGTGTTGTCGACTTGATCGAAATGAAAGCCTATCGCAACGATGGCGAAAAAGGCGAAATCGTACTCACCGAAGAAGTTCCGGCAGACATGCTGGATCAGGCAAAAAAATATCGCCAGGAACTGCTGGAAGGGCTGTCGATGTACAGCGATCAGATGATGGAACTTCTGCTTTCAGAAGAGGAAGTTCCCAAGGACTTGATTTACAAAGTCGCGTCTGCCGCCATCAAGTCGCAGAGTTTTACTCCGATGTTTATGGGGACAGCGTTCAAAAACAAAGCCGTCCAACCCTTGATCGATGCCGTGGTGCGCTATTTGCCCTCTCCATTGGAACGAAAAATCGCCGCCAAAGCATGGGATAACCCCGAAGAGGATTTCCCGCTTGAGCCAGACAAAAACAAACCACTGGTCGGGATGGCCTTCAAGATTGTCGAAGACCCCTTCGGCCAATTGACGTTCATGCGTCTGTACCAGGGAACCGTCAATAAAGGTGGAACGTATTTCAACCAGCGAACGGGTCGGAAAGAGCGATTCAGCAGGATTGTTCGGATGCACTCCGATAAACGCGAAGAAATCGACGAGGCATTCGCTGGCGATATCATCGCCGTGATGGGAATCGATTGCGCGTCCGGTGATACTTATTCGGATACGGCGAAATACTGTTCACTGGAAAACATGTTTGTCCCTGAACCGGTGATTTCTGTCGCAGTTTCTGCGACCGACCGTGGTTCGAGTGAAAAGCTCTCCAAAGCCCTGCAGCGATTCCGCAAAGAGGACCCGACGTTCCGAGTTGCTACTGACGAAGAGACGTCGGAGGTCATCATTTCGGGAATGGGCGAACTGCACCTTGACGTCTACGTCGAGCGTATTCGCCGGGAATATGGGCTGGAAGTCGAAGTTGGCGCTCCAAAAGTAAGTTATCGCGAGCAGCCTACGCAAAAAGCCGAATTCGATTACAAGCACAAGAAACAGTCCGGTGGTTCCGGCCAGTTCGCGCATATCAAAGGCTGGATTGAACCGCTTGATGAAGTGGAATTCGCCAAGGACGAAAACAACCCACCCGTCGTTGACGGCTTTCTGTTCGAAGAGAAAATCGTCAGTGGTAGAATTCCCAAACAGTACATTCCGGCCGTCGAAAAAGGCATGCGGCAGTCAATCGTCAAAGGCACATTGGCAGAGTACCCTGTCGTGGGGATGCGAATGTTTCTCGCGGACGGTTCCTACCACGATGTCGACAGCTCGGAGATGGCGTTCCAGGCAGCGGCCCGAGGTATGTTCCGTGAATACATGCCAAAGACAAAGCCGCAATTGCTTGAGCCGGTCATGTTCTGCGAAATCGAATGTCCAGAGGTTTCACAGGGGTCAATCGTTGGCGACCTGACGTCTCGGCGCGGCATCATGGAATCGACCGACATCAAACCCGATGGCACGGTTTTGATCTGCTGCGAAATCCCGCTGAGCGAAACGTTCGGTTATGCAACGGACCTGCGATCAATGTCGCAAGGTCAGGCCACGTTCACCATGGAACTTCGCGGTTATCGTCCGGTTCCACGTAATGTTCAGGAAGAAATCGTGGAAGAGCGCCGCAAGCTGAAAGAAGCATTGCAAAACGCCTGATGCGAACCGCAGGAACGAATCGCATGTGAATTAAGCCGCGGATCATTCAGCGAGAGCGGAAGATGAATCCACATTCTGTCATCGTCTCTGTTCTCGCCCTTGCCTGCTCCCTCAACCTCCCATCCGGCGTTTGCGGAGTACAAGACAACGATGCCGCATCCGCAGGCTCCCTGAGTGTTCCCGCGATCAAAAAAACGATAAAGCAACTTGCACCACTCCACCATGAACTCGGCGAGCCAACAGAAGGTCAATGGCTGGCCCATCACCAGGAACCAGGCCAGACGTTTGCCCAATACTTGCGAATTCGTCCCAATGTGCTGACTCGACAACGATACAAACTGTATGTGCAGCCCATTGGCACGTTCTCCAAAAAACAGGAAGAGTTGATCAAACTGAGCGCCGAGTTTCTTTCGATTTATTACAATTGCCCGGTCAAGACCCTGGAAGCGAAAGACGAAAGCGAAATTCCGGATTCGGCTCAACGAAACCACCCGACATGGGGCGACCATCAGCTTCTGACTTCCTACATTCTTGAACAAGTCCTTGCGCCCGACCTTCCCGCCGACGCATTTGCTACGATTGCATTCACCTCTTCCGACCTGTGGCCCGGAGAAGGGTGGAATTTCGTGTTCGGATACGCATCCTTCCGAGACCGTGTCGGCGTCTGGTCGCTGTCCCGATTTGGTGACCCCGAGGGTGGCGTGGACGCATTCCGTCAATGCCTGCTGCGAACCATCAAAGTCGCAACTCACGAAACGGGCCACATGTTTTCCATCCAGCATTGCACCAAATACGAGTGCAATATGCAGGGAAGCAACAGCCTTCCCGAGTCGGATCGACAACCACTTCACCTTTGCCCCGAATGCCATGCGAAAGTCATCCACGCGACCGGGGCCAATCCGTTGAATCGCTACGACCAATTGATTCAGTTCTGCCAACAACACGAATTGTTGACGGAATTGAAATTCCTGCAGCAGGCAAGATTGACCCTGGAACGTTAATTCGCCGAACCATGTCTGGTTCATATTCGCGCGCATTCGGCCCGCCAAACGGTCGACCGATACGCGAGCCAGCACTGCCTCAAGCGCGCAAGTCATTGGCCACGAAGGGGCCCCTTTCTGCAGGGCACTACTAGGCGACGGCTGGCTTCCTGGAAACCGATTTGATTTTCATACACATCCGGATTTCGTTGGCAGAATCGTTGAAGCTTGTTTCATCCATGAAATTGTGAATCAGAGTGAGCCCTCGCCCCTCCTGGCTGGACAATTGACTTGGCTCATGGGCGCGCTCGGAATATCCCGCGGGGTCAAACCCTGCTCCCTCATCACGCACGACAATTTCAACCTGTTTGCGATTCAGATTGACAGCGACTTTGACCCGGCGTTCCTTGTAAGGCGAGACCCGGCACCGTTCCTGGACTTCTTCCGAGATTCCGCCATCGTGCATCTGTTGTCGCGCGAAACGCGCCGACGTTGCCTCCAATTCCAGGTTCCCATGAAACATCGCGTTGATCAACGATTCACCCAGGGCGACCGAAACATGTCGCTGATCCGATTCGTCGCCGATCCCCACTGATTCCATCGTAGTGCTGACAAAATCAACCAGGGGTGCAATCAGCGCCTGGTCGGTTTCCAGGTGGAATTGATACCGGACACCAACCGTATTTTGCATGAGCCGCACTTTCGATTGGTCATGTTGGGACAGTGACAGGACCTGCTCGACCGTGTCCAGGAGGTATTGAGTCAGGGCGCTTTTGGGGACGTAGCTCGTGGCACCCGCCTGGAGTGCTTCGACGGCCAATTCCTCGCTTCCCTGGCCGGTGACCAGGATAATCGGAACATGAGGATATTCCGCCTTTGCTTCGGCACACAACTGAATGCCATTGAGTTCGGGCATTTGGAGATCCGTCACAACGACGTCGGGAAATATTTCTCCGATCATCTGCAATCCTTCCGATCCGTCCTTGGCAAACTGGACGATCCAGTCGAGTTTTGGTTTTAAGAGTCCCCCAATCAACTGGCGATCTGTTTCCGAATCGTCGATCACTAAAACAATAGGCATCCGAACTCCTGCGAGTTGATTCCAACTCGTCTTGGGGAAATGGCAATGGTAACGAGGCAAGGAAGCATTCCCTGTTAATCTTAAACGAAACCACCGCAAAAACAAACAAAAGTTATTGCCTGAATAGCGCAATTTGGAGATTACCGAAAGATTGAAGAGCGTCGGTTCGACGCATCTGTTCAAAGCACCTCCGATTCGGACACCGGGCAGCAACGAATCGTCCTGCCTGCCACACCGACCCTGACTTGCCGCAGGCGTCCGGCAGACGTCCCAACGATTGTCGTGTGTTCAATCTGGTCTCACGATCGATTGATTCAAACCACGCGCCCCCGATAATATTCGGCGCAGTCTTTTTCACGACCGCGTACAATTCTTTTTCCACGCAACTTTCCAAACTGCGACGTGATCACAGTCCAGCGCCCATGTTGCCCGACATGCCGATGATCTTCCAGGTAAATCACCACCCAATCGGTATGCATTCCCAACTCGTGCGCATGAGCCGTATTGGAAAAGAGCGCCGTGTAGTGGCGGTCACCGCGCTCGGTATGCAGGATAGGCAACCAGGCTTCTTGCGTCGGATTGTTGTTCTTCGGCGCGACTTTGGGAAGCGTGCCGCTCTTGACTTCGAACAGGTACTGGTCATCAACATCCAGGATCTCGGCAATCGAGATCAGTTTGGTCACGTCGTGCTCGTCAGGTTCGGCAACCAGGGGTTGAAACCGACCTCGTCCCGCCAGGGACTCTCGTACCGCGCGCAGACGTTTTTCTCCCATCCCGGGCAGCTTTTCCAGACGCCCATCCCACGCGGCAGCCTGGAGTTCCGCTAACGTCTCGATATGCAGTTGATCATGGATCCGTTTGGCAAAGACAGGTCCAATGTTTGGAACCGATGCAAAGGCTTGTTCGATCGCGTCGTTACCGTTGAGCCGCTCCAGCAACGGCCAGCGTCCACCTCGAATCAACTGTTGCAATGCTCGCGAGATGCTGCGCCCAATCGCTGGCAGTTCCTCCAGCCCGGCAAGACCCCTGGATTCGTATATTTCCCAGACTGGCTGATCCAGTGAAAGCAAGACATTGACTGCCCGGTAATATGCCTCCACACGAAATCGGTTGGCACCCTGAACCTGAAGAAACGTAGCAACTTCCTGAAGCGCGGCGGCCAGTTCTGCATTGGACGGCGGCATATTCACCAATCGTGACCTTTTCGATTCGCCCGTCGTTTTGAAATCGGCATAGGAAAAATCCAGCGACCTGATCATTGGTTCCTCCCTGCAAGGCCGAACCAGTTTTTCCAGAGTTTAACTCCTCGCATTCACAACCTGAATTCCAGGTGACGATTTTATTATTTGATTCCTGGAACCAAAAGGAAACCGGCCCTTCAAGATAATCCATGCTGTTTGGCCGGTGTTTGGCGAGAAAAAGCCAACGCCCAGCGAATTTTCTCAACCTGAATTCGGAAACAACAGTTTGTCATTGTTCCACCGATGGCCTTTTTGCATCCTGGCGTTTGCTACCAGGAGACGAGTTGATCTAGAATGCCTCAACGGCAACCTGTCGCGAACCATCCCCTTTGGAGAAATCAAAATGGCTGTTCATCGTCGTCAACTGCTGAAATCATCATTGATTGCTGGATCGGCGGCCAGCCTGCCTGCGATCTCGTACGGTCGAGTTGTTGGATCCAATGAGTCAATTCGCTGCGGCGTCATCGGCCTCAACGGTCGCGGAAAAAGTCACATTGATGGACTTGGAAAAAACGTTGTCGCTTTGTGCGATTGCGACGAATCCGTACTCCAGAAGCAGGCCAAAGACAAAGACGTTGAGCTGTACACCGACTACCGAAAATTGCTCGACAACAAAAACATTGATGCCGTTTCAATTGCCACTCCAAACCATCAGCATTCGATCATGGGGATTCGAGCGGTCATGGCCGGCAAACACGTGTATGTCGAAAAACCCGTTTCCCACAACGTCTGGGAAGGCCGCCAACTTGCCGAAGCGCAAAAACGTTATCAGCGAGTCGTTCAATGCGGCACGCAATCTCGATCAAGTCCCTGCCTCAAAGAAGCAGTCCGATTCGTCCAAGACGGGAAACTGGGCAAGGTCCGAGTTGCCACGGGAACCTGTTACAAGCCTCGCAAGAGCATTGGCAAACTCGACATGCCTCTCAAAATCCCCAAGTCCATTGATTACGATCTGTGGTGTGGACCGGCCCAAAAACGTCCCTTGTATCGGCCACAACTTCATTACGATTGGCACTGGGATTTCAATACCGGCAACGGTGACATGGGAAATCAGGGCATCCATCAAATGGATATCGCCCGCTGGTTCCTTGGCTACGACACAATTTCCCCTCGGGTGATCAGCATCGGAGGTCGGCTCGGCTACGAAGACGCCGGTAACACACCCAATACACAGACCGTGATACATGATTATCCTGATGCTCCACTCATTTTTGAAACGCGTGGTCTGCCCAAATCGAAGAAATATCAAGTCGCCCAGGACCCCAGGGACTGGGACCGCAATATGGACGATTATCGCGGGTCGCGCATTGGGGTCATCGTCCAGTGCGAAAAAGGCTATGTCGTAATTCCCGGTTCATCTTCTGTCAAAGCGTTCGACAACGATGGGAACGAGGTCAATTCCTGGAGTGGCGACGGCAATCATTTCTCCAACTTTCTGGAGGCCGTTGGGGCAAACGACCAGTCATTACTCAACGCTCCCATTATCGAAGGACACCTATCAAGTGCACTTTGCCATACCGGTGGCGTGTCTCATCAATTGGGCAAACCGGCTTCACTTGACGATATTCATTCCGCAATTTCAGGCGCAGGCGATTTTTTCAAGGATTCGCTCCAGCGCATGGTGGAACACTTGAAAGCCAATGAGATTGACGTGGCAGCCGGAACCCAATTGACCCTCGGCGCAGATCTCCAATTCGACGTGGCGGCAGAGTTGGTAACCAATCACGAACATGCCAATCAGATGATGTCTCGCGAGTATCGTGCAAATTACGAAGTGCCGAATGTTCAGTTAAAAACTGCGTCCTAATGTAAAACTGCGTCCTAATGTAAAACTGCGTCTTGGTGCAGCGTCAAGATTTGATTTTTGGAAAGCGGAAATGGTCACGAGCCCTTGTGTCTTTTTGATCAACAGGACTCGTAGCCTCGCCCATGACGGCCTACGCTTTTGGTTGGTTGAGTAAGAACATTGCCTGACAAACCAAGGCAGAAAACCAATCGACTGGATTTGAATTTCGCATAACCCTGGACCCCCGGTCGAACGATCGGGTTTTTCCTTAGATGGGCAAAAACAATATGTATTCACGCAAAATTCGCCGCATGACGGCCCCGGCGGTCCTGATTGCGTGCTTTCTTTTACCGCTCGGCATCTGTTTTTCTCAAACTCTGGCCGAACAAGAAAAATCGCAGCCATGGCCCGGCAATCAATCGCCGTGGCACGGTTTTGTTCGATTTGATTTCGAGGTCGACGGGCGACCCGCCTATGTCGTCAAACCAGACAACCCGGCACCAGGAAACCCCTGGGTTTGGCGTGCCCGGTTTCCCGACTTTCACGCGGAAGCCGACTTGATTTTACTTGAACGCGGGTTTCATATCGCTCGCATCAATACCGATGGAATGCTGGGCAGCGCGCGAGCGATGGCGCACTGGAACGCGTTTTATCAATTCGCGGTTGAACACGGCCTCGCCAGAAAATGTGTGCTCGAAGGCGTCAGCCGAGGTGGTTTGTTTGTCTATGGATTTGCCTCCCGTTGGCCCGAGCGGGTTGCCAGCATCTATTGTGATACGCCTGTTTGTGATATTCGCAGTTGGCCAGGGGGTAAAGGCCAGGGCAGGGGAGACAATGCTACGTGGCAGTCGTGCCTGAAAGAATATGGCCTGACGGAAGAATCCGCCGAACAGTTCCATGGAAACCCGATCGATGTCCTGGCACCGATCGCCAGGGCAAACATCCCGATACTACACATCGTTTCGTTGACTGACGTGATTGTGCCCCCAGCAGAAAACACATTTGTACTCGCGGATCGCTATCGTGAGCTCGGCGGGGCCATTGATCTGATTCAAGTTGAACAGGGAACCGAATCCTCTGGCGGACATCATTTCACCCACCCGGATCCGCTGAGAGTTGCCGACTTCATCGAACGCACCGGATCGGCGACGCCAGCTGCAGAGGATTATTTTGTGCTTCGAGGTTCGCTGGATAACTGCCGCCTCAAGTTCGAGACCACGAAAAAGGGCCGCGTGGTTTTCATGGGCGGTTCAATCACGACGATGAAAGGCTGGCGCGACCTGGTTACTGCCTACCTGCAGACAAAGTTTCCGAAGACGGAATTCGAGTTTGTCGATGCCGGGATTTCTTCGACCGGATCAACTCCCGGAGCCTTTCGATTGATCCGGGATGTTTTCTCGAAAGGCAACGTAGATCTTCTATTTGAAGAAGCAGCCGTCAATGATCTGCACAATCGGCGAAGTCCAACCGAAATGGTCCGTGGAATGGAGGGAATCCTGCGGCACGCTCGAACGATTGATCCCTCGCTGGACATTGTCGTCATGCATTTTGTCGATCCGGCACACATGGCCGACTATCGGGCTGGAAGGACTCCCGAGGTAATCGAGAACCACGAACGAGTCGCAAACCAATACGGAGTCTCGACGATCCACCTGGCCAGAGAAGTTACCGAGCGAATTGATGCCGGTCAGTTTGATTGGCAACACGATTTCAAGGACTGCCACCCTTCACCGTTTGGCCACCAGGTTTACGCGTCTACCATTCGCCGTTTGCTAAACACCGCCTGGTCGCAGCCTCTCAAAACGGAATCCTCAATAACGTATCATTCGCTTCCGGAGCGATTGGATGATTATTGTTATGACCGGGCGAAAATGGTGCCATTAAACTCGGCGCAAATCCTGGCTGGATTCGAACGTCTTCCCAATTGCGACCCGCGAGCAAACAACGTTGGTGGAAGCGTGCGTCCTGGATTTCACGATGTACCGATGTTGGTCGGCTCCAATCCGGGAGATTCATTTTCGCTGAAGTTTTCGGGACGGGCCGTTGGCATTCTCGTGGCAGCCGGCCCGGATGCGGGAATGATTGAATATTCCGTAGACGGTGGAGACTTCAAGTCCGTCGATCTGTTCACGAAATGGAGTAAGGGTCTCCACATTCCGTGGGTTTACGTTTTGGAAGACGAATTGAGACCTGAAGTACACGAGATCAAGATTCGCGTTGCATCAACGAAAAACTCAAACAGCAAGGGCCACGTCTGTCGCGTTGTCAACCTGCTGGTTAACGAGTAGGGTTTGTATTCCCGTGGCGTTGAGCCGACGACCGGCAGAGATAATTTTTTTTTGAGGTAACTCATGCAACCCAATCGCGCCACGATCTACTCCAACGGAATCGCCGACTTCCAGAGAGTTTTCACTGTCTCCGGTAACAAGATCAATCGAATTTCGATTCCTTTTCGTCAGCAACACCTGGGGGATGTACTGGCTTCGTTGACGGTCTCCGGGTTGGTAGAAATCGAATCACCTCCCAGCTTTCAACCTGCCAATCAGGACGACGGAAGTATCCGACTTCCCACGGAGAATGCCATCATTGAACTCGCCCATCAACTGGCAGGGGCGGACGTAGCGATACGGTTCGGAAATACGACACTTGAGGGAAAACTGGTGGGTGTCCAGGATCACGAGGAAGCAACTGGCGGTGAACCGGTAACCGGAAAAAGCCTCGTGGTGCTGAACCAGGAAGGCTTTTCCCGTGTTCACGTCAATCAAATCGAGGCGTTGAAGTTTCTCGAGGATTCGATTCAAACGGAAATCGACAAGGCACTCAGTCGGCGGTTGCGCGATATAAAGCCCAACAGCACGTTTATCGACCTCGAATTGACGACGAAAGAACCGTCCACCGAGGCCATCATTCAATACACCATTCCCGCTGCCGCCTGGAAGATTTCCTACCGCGTAATGCTTCATAATGACGCGTCAATCGAGTTTCACGGACATGCAATTGTCGACAACAACACGGACGAAGACTGGAAAGATTTCGTGATTGCGGTCGTCATGGGTCAACCCATTAGCTTTACCAACGATCTGGCGGACAGCAAAACTCCCCGTCGAAGTCACGTCAATGTCGTTCAGGAATCCGCGGTGGGAGCCATTGAAATCGAAGAAACCGAAATGGCTTTCGATCGCGTGCGGGAACCTGAACCGCTCTATCCGGCGTCCTACGAATCGCATTCGGAACAGACGCAACACTTTCGAAAAAACCTGATGAAGACCGCCAGCGTTATGAGTCGGGTTGGCTCGGCGGCCGTCCAGGAGGCGGAAATCACCGAAACCGGTGACTTCTGTATTTTCGAGTCGGCCAAGCCGGTTTCGATTGCGGCTCATCGGTCCGCAATCATCCCGATGTTTGCCACGACACTGGCAGAAACCAGGCCCGTTTTACATTATCTGACCGAAAACCATGTCGAGCGGCCTTTCCGCGCATTGCGTTTCAAAAACACGACGACCCATTCGCTGGGCCGAGGAGTATGTACGGTCTATGATGGTACGACGTACGCTGGAGGCTGCATTCTCCCTGCAACCAAACCAGGTGGAGATTCGTTGCTTCCTCACGCGCTCGAAACGGCAGTCAAGGTCGTAGCAAAGTTACACGAAATCAAATCGCAGCGGAATCGGATCCGGGTGAGCGATGGCGTTGTTTACGAAAGTTATCACAAGACGGCAACCACGGAATATCACATCCGGAGCAGTCGCAACGAACCGTTTCTGTTTCTGCTGGACCATGATGACCGGCTGCGGGAAAGCAAAACCGACGTCCAGCTGAATCGAGACGACGAAATTCCAGTTTCGCTCGAAACCGAGGAACTCAAGAACGGACGACGCGTCGTGTTTGATTTGCGTGCCAATGATCGCCTTGAATTGCGCATCGTCCAAAGCACGGTCACCCAGTCTCGCACGCGCCTGACGGGCAACAACGCCGATGAAGGCAAATCCAAAATTGGCTGGCTCCATGAAAACCTGATCGAATCAAATACCTCCCTGGCAGAAGATCCAGCCATCCTCAATTGCATTGCAATTCAGAAACAGATCGATGAAACAAGCCTTCGGATTCTGCAAACAACGGCAGAGATCGAACGACTTGGCAACCGCCAACAACGACTGCGGGAAAACATCAAGACTGGAGGAGTCGCCCAGCAAACGGTTCGCTGGCAAGCAGACCTCGGCAACGCAGAAGACCAGATTGTCAAATTGGAAGAAGAACAATTACCGCGTCTCAACGCGGTATTAAAAGAGGCTCACCACAGGCTTTTTGAAGCATTGAGTAACCTCGTCCTGGAATGGAACGAATAACTCGCCACTACAGCTCCGGAATCGCATCACCTGCCTTGATCTCACTACCTTCCCACATGATTTTGCCATTCTGGAAGGTCAAGACTCGGTTCTTGCTGCCTGGCGCCGGACCTCGGTTGATTCCAGGCAGGAATAATCTGTGTTGTTCCATCAATTCCTCCACACCGCGTGACTTCGCCAAGTTATTCCATTCGTTGGGATCCGATTCCAGGTCATAAAATTCTTCCGAGCCGTCGGCATACCGGATATACCGATAGCGTCGTGAGCGAATCGAATGATTGTCGTGATTGTGAGTCGTGATCGCGGGAAACTCTCGAACCGCTTTGGCGTCCATCAATTGCGGCATCAGACTATGGCCCTCAAGTCTGTCATTTTTTGGCAATCCACACAGCTCAATCAGCGTCGGATAAATGTCCAGCAATTCCGCCGGCTCGCTGCAGTTTGCACCAACCGTAATACGGGGACCGGCAAAAATCAGTGGCACGTGCGTGGATCTTTCCCACAATGTGTTCTTGCCGGTAATCTCCTTTTCGCCCAGGTGGAATCCATGGTCCGACCACAACACAACAATTGTGTTTCCCGCTTGACCGCTTTGCTCCAGAGCTTCCAACAACCTGCCGACTAGACTGTCGACAAAACTGGTGCAAGCCAGGTAGGAACGAGTGAGATTGCTGAACTGATTTGCCTCGAGGAGAAACTTCAGTCTAGGCTCGGGGAGCTTCCAGTGCAGGTACCAGGAAAACCGTGGCGTATCGGCCCGGTCGTGGGCTAGAATTGGTGGCAGTATCAACTGGTCTTCCGGATAAAGATCAAACCACTTCTGAGTCGCATAACAGGGGACATGCGGAAGAAAAAACCCAACGGACAGGAAGAACGGCTGGTCCGGATTCTCCCTGATTTCACCTTTCAGCGTTTGCACCGCCCAATCGGCAACTTTCCAGTCTCCTTTGTCCTTGTCCTCATGAGGAAAAACTCCCCAATCGACCAGGGGATGTTTGGCCGGTGTTTCAACCAGCTTGTCAGGAGGCTTAATTCCGACCCCTGCAGCAGTTCCAATCACATCGAATTCCGAATCCGTTTTCTTGCGGCCGTTGCCGCCGTGATAAATCTTGCCTGTCGTATAGGTCTTGTAACCGTGCCGCGAGAGATACTGCGGTAAAGTGACGTAATTCTCAAACTCGGGGAGTGATTTGATCCATGGAGCCAAGCCATAAATCCCCGTTGAGGAGGGACGCAAGCCTGTCATCAAACTGGTTCGCGACGGGTTGCAAAGCGGCGCCTGGCAGTGCGCGTTCGAAAACAATGTACCCTTTTCCGCCAAAGCGTCGATGTGAGGAGTCTGAACTTGAGGATGTCCTTTCAGGCAGCCAATCCAGTCGTTCTGATCGTCAATCGCAATAAACAGAATGTTGGGTTGCCTTTTTTCCGCGACTCCGTCGTGCTCTGCCAACGCTGTTTGCCGGGTTTCAGCCAAAAATGGCAGTGACAAAACAACCAACCACAAATTCAAACCGTGATGAATTCTCATGATAAACCGGAACTCAGAAATGAATGAAGCTTGATCCATGAAACATCCTATCAGCTGATGAAGGGAAACTGCAATCAAAAACGAGCAACCTGGTCGGCGCATGTTCCACCTAATGGAGGAGGTCGATGGATTCCCCGACAATTGAACCCTGATCGGCTTGACCGGCGATCCAGTTGTTCAGGCCGGATGCTTTCGACATTGACTGCCGATTCAACGTTAACCGGTCGATGATTCTTTCTCGAAAACTCGGTAAAGAAGTGCTCCGAGAGTGGCTCCGACGATTGGCGCAAGCCAAAACAGCCAAAGCTGAACGAGGGGCGTTCCACCGACCAGCAGCGCTGGCCCGGTGCTGCGTGCCGGATTCACTGAAAGATTGGTGATGGGAATCCCGATTAAATGAATCAACGTTAATCCCAAACCGATTGCAATCGGAGCAAAGCCTGCCGGGGCACGTGAGTCAGTAGCGCCCATGATGATCACGAGGAAAAACCCAGTTAGCACAACTTCAGCGATAAAAGCCGCGAGCAACGAATAGCCGCCCGGAGAATAAGCTCCGAATCCGTTTGTTGCAAATGCGCCGGCAGTGGTATTGTCGATCGCGAAACCCTGCTTGCCCGAGGCGATCAGGTAAAGCACTCCTGCCGCTGCAATCGCGCCCAGTGTCTGTGCGCAGATATACGGCACCAACTCGGACAATTTGAATCGCCCACCGATCACCAATCCGACACTCACTGCCGGATTCAAGTGACATCCCGAGATATGACCGATGGCAAAAGCCATGGTCAAAACAGTCAACCCAAAGGCCAGGGCAACGCCAACCAGCCCGATTCCGATGTTAATCGGTGTGCCGTCGACCGAAGTGATGACCTGAGCTGCCAGGACGGCACTTCCACATCCGCCGAAAACCAGCCAAAACGTCCCAAAAAATTCCGCCACGGATTTTGACGCAATCGAATTCATTTCCAATCCTTTTTGAACAGTGTTTGCCGGAACCAGACGGCCAGACGTTGATACAAAAAATGCGAGACAGGAATTCCCGCGACCCATATCGCCGTTCCCAACCGCGAAACGGGAATCGGCAATCGAAGAAAATCGACTTATCAGGATTTACCAAAATACAGCTTGGCAAAGTGCAGCAATCCTCCACCTGTGAGCATTCCCAGGACATAGCTGCCGAGGATGACAATGATCTTGGATACGCTTGCCGACCAAACCAGAAAGGAAACCTCGACGGCACCGAGGTTTTGAATCGAGAATACGGCAATCATGACGATGGCGATAATGGCCAGCGCCGTCGTAACATAATTCAGCATTTCGGACTTTCAGGCAGCGTACTTACGAGTTTCAATTTGCGGAAACAAAAAGCACATCTAATTAATAAACGACCCGGTCCCTATGCTAATACACGACAGCCACAGAAGGGAGCGGGGTTCGTCACCATTTTTTCGTCGCTTCTGACCATACGAAGGCGACCCCGCATCAGTCGTTCAGCCTGGAAAAACGAACGATGTCATTGCCATTGGCATCTGTCAAAAACAGCAATCCTCGAGCGTCGATACGAAACTCCGTCGCCTTTCCGAGTGCCGCGGTGTATTTGGCTTCCTGGTCCATCAGCGCCGGTGGACCCGCCCGCCGAGTCATGGCCAAGGGTCCGAATTCAATACTCCGGCCGTCGATTCTGGCCTTTCCCATGAACCGATTCACAGCTGAACTCCCAGCCACCGAACCATCATTGCCGATTTCGAGCGTGGATTGCGCGTTATCAATCACGCCATTGCCATCAATGTCCTCGGCAAGCCACTTGCCGATCAACAACTGCGCCAACTCCGCAGGCGCTGTGCCGGTCGGTTCGCCCCAAATTTGCTTCCAATCCTGTTTCATATCCACGACAGTCCAACCTCTTTCCGGGGCAACTTCAAGTGCAGTCGTGAGTTTTCCGCTACCCTTTGGATTCGCGTCGTACGCGTATTCGCGGTCGGCGTCGGTGTGATGCACAATCAGTCCGAAACTGGGGTTCGGATTGCCGATCGTCGTGTATTCCAGCATCGCCTGATCGCCATCACTGTTACCGAAACAGGCAATGGGACGACGACCGATAAACTGGTGGATCCCGACTGGTTTGCCTTCCTTATCGTCGACGAACAGGTTGCCCATCGTTTTCACCAGGACCGGGACACCAGCTCGCATCTCGAACCTGGCTTGGGCCGTGGATCCGACTACATTCTCAGGTGGAATGCCATAGACTTGATCGGACCAAACTCGCATGAAGTCCGCCCCGCCGCCGGAAACAATAAATGTTTTGAATTCGTTTGCCCGCAGATATTTCAACAGTTCCTGCATCGGTTGGTACGTCAACTCCGAATAGCGCTTGTTGAATCGCGGATGCCTTGCCGAGGCAAACCAGTTCCTCACCCGTTCATCAAACTCGTCGGTCGTTATGCCCGCATGAGTTAACCCCAGGATTTCCATCAGTCCGTCATGGTGCTTGCCTTCCAGCAATTTGCCAATGTCGCCCGCCAAGGCCGCTTGGACCATCGGATTGGCAGCCAGCTTCGGTTCATTGGGAGCCCGACGTTTTACTTCGTCAAATGCAAATGCCGCTTGAAACGGGATTGGTGCCTCGGTCCATAACGTGCCATCATTGTCGAATACGGCAACGCGATCGGAGATCGGGACGAAATCTTTACTACCCTCAGTCGTGACTAACCTGACGAACGCAATTATGGCTTTTTTGGAGGAAGTGTCATTCCATGACGGTAGCGGATCCTGAAGTGACGCATTCTTGCCAACCGGCTGTGCCTGCAAGGTTGCGATTGCAAGACTACAATTCAACAGGGGAACCAGAATAAGTACAAGTTTCATAGTAAAAAAGTTCATAAAAACCAGGATCCCAAAATAGACAAATTCAGTCAGCGAGTTTTCGACCTACCTAGTCTGGCCACTGTCGGTCATCGGACCACGGTCGCTGCCCCCTTCAACCATTACGTCCGGTCGAATTCAAACTTGTCAGCGAGCCTGTAAATTAAAAAAGGCTTTTGGAAGCATACCCGTACCCGGGAAGGTCAAATCGGCGATATTTAAGAAAAGTGTAACGAAAAACCGGTTTATTATCCAGCGCGTCAAGCGCCCCGCCCGCGGACAACGCACCTGCGACAACAATCACTCCACGATTCTATCAGAAACTTTCAATCGCTGAGAGATTTGCCGAAGCCTGGTCGCTACAAAGATCAGCAGGCAACCGATCGCCAGAGCCACCACGGCAATCAGCCAGGAAATCGTTACGACACCGGTGACAGGCCAAACAACCAGTACTAATCCGGCCGCCGCCAACAGCGCGCCCAAGATCCCGATCAACTGGCGAGACTCGGCATCCGATTCGTTATTGCGGCTCGACAAAAACAGGCTTCCCCCCTGAATCAAAGCCCAGAGGCCTACCAAAACAAGAAAAACCCGCACGCTGATTCCCGTCCAGAACAACAGGATCGCACCGACAACGAAACTGACAATCGCGAAAACGGGAAATCCGTTCTTGCCACCGGAACGAATCGCTCCAATGGCACCGAGAACTCCATCGATGAGCAAGTAAGCTCCGAGCAAGTTGACCAAAATACCGATCGTCTTCTGCGGCCAAAACAACGCAACTACCGCCAGCGCAATCGCCAACAAACCGCGTATCAGGAACCACCACCACAGGTCAACCAACCTGTCGCTGACGCGACTCTTTGCATTGCCGACAACTTTTCGCAATTTTTCTTTTTCCTCAGGCATCTTCACATCCTCAAGACTGTATTGAAGTTTATATGTCAGCCGATTTCTGCCGCATGAAACTACAGGACAAAGCGAATCCAGCTTTGTGCGCGAATCAAGAACATGACTGGAATACCGGCGATTTGAACGTCTTCAGTGTAAACCGCAACTTGAGCCTGTGAGCCCCCGGGGAGCCGCAATCCATCTCCACGATCCAGTTTGATTTTGACGGCGAATTTGGCAGGCGCCGTGCTTCCCAGGTTGGTCGGTAGTATCCCGGATGCCGAAAGTTGTCCTTCGCCCGACATGTCAATCGTATTGAGTACGCGGCCTTTGTAAATCTCGCCTGGATAACCGAACAAGGCAACCTCAGCGTATTGCCCTTCTTTGATCCGCATGTAGTTTTTCTGGTTAAAGGCAGCCACGACAATGCCACGAGTTTCGTCGTTCTGATCGAGAACAAAACTCATTACAGCCGAGCCGCCTGCGCCGCCGACCAGCATCCCATCGCGAAGCTGCAAGTTGGTTACATATCCGTCACCCGGCGCGAAAATCGTCGTCTGTTTCAAATCGTATTTGGCGTCGGCAAGTTGGGTTGTTACCTGTTCAACTTTCGCTCTCGCCAATTCAATCGAAAGTCTGGCCTGAGTCAGACTCGCCTTGGCTTGGACCAGTGCTGCATCTGCTTCAGCAAAGCGGTTCATTGAAACATCGTATTCCGCCTGGCTTACCGCGTTCGACTTCATCAACTCCTCAATCCGGTCTCGATCCCGAGTTGCAAATTTCACGTTCGAGTCTGCTCGAGCCAAAGTGGCTTCCGCCAAATCAACCGAAGCAACCGCAACTTGTTCGCTTTGCCTGGCCTCTTCGAGCGCCGCGGTAAGTCGATTGACGTTGTTCTGATAGGGCACTTCGTCAACTCGAAACAGGACTTCACCTGTTTTGATCGGAACATTTGGCTTGACTGCGATCTCGGTGATACGCCCAGGTTGTCGCAACTGGGGAATCACGGGAACCACCTGTCGAAAGACCCGAGCGGTCGAGGTGAACGGGTGATAATATTGAGCGCAAAACAGCAATGCGATGATCAACGAGGGGCCGACGGAAGCCGCCAAGATCGCCAGGGGAAACGAGAACTTCAGCAGTCGTAACTTGGCGAATATCAGCCACAACAATCCGCAATAGACCAGCGCGAGTATCCAACTCATCAGGCACCTCCTTTGTGTTTGGTTTCCTTGGTCAGCTGCTCTACCCGCGAATGAAGCGTTTTCAGCCTTTTTACCAACTCATCGGCTTGCATAGCCGACGAATCAACCCCGCTCGGACCCGCGGATGAACCAGGGGTGTCCCTCAACGATTGGTATAGGTAAATCACATACACGACGCTAAGAATGGCGGGGATCATTATCGGGACTCTCTGGTTGTCAATTCCAATTCGTTGATCGCTGTTTCCAGCGCCAGGATTTCTGCAACAAGTTGCTCAGCGCCGACTAATGCTGGTTCTGACCCTGACCCAATCGGGCCAGCCTTCAGAAAGGCCCAAATCATAGCCACTACCCAGAGTATCCCCGTTGGCAACCCGAGCCACCCACAAATATTGATCGCAGCAGCCTGGGGATGGTCGCACGACTTCGCAACTCGTCCTGGCAACGCGGCAATGAGGACCACCACCCCCAGTGCCACGAGTGTAAAAATGATCAAGGCAAACAAAACAACGATCCGGAGTGTCGGACCGATTGATTCAAATTGATATTCCATAGCCGCCGACGTCTCCGAGAATCCGATGGTTGTCGTCTGGTCAATTCCTGGAGGCCTGAACCGCAGAACGGAATACCCGTCCAGGTTGCTGTTATTTCAGGTATTCGATCCTAGTTTTACCGATCGTTCCATTGAATGGGAACGGTGCCAGGTCGAAATAATCAAGCGTTACCGGTGAATCAAGATCTGTTCCAATATCGAACGTGGCATTGGACGTAAAATGTAATGACATTGCAGCAGGAACACGGTCCTTGGCAACCGTTGCACCGTTGACCTTTAACGTCACATTCATTGGGCCGCCAATTTTTTCGACGAGGCGAGATTCAATTTCTATTTTAATTTTACCCGTCGGCAGTTTTTCTCTGGATTTCAGTTTGGTACGCGTGATTTCGAACAGATTGAACTCGTAACACAGGTATCCATCCTGCACGAAACAGGCGACACCACCGGAGAACCCGGCAAGCGCGTATAGTACGCCGTTGGCTTTTTCCGGAACATCAACTTCCATCGTGACGAGGCTGTCAACCTTGCCAAGTTTCGGGGCCGCGGATTCCGGCATGCCGGTGATAGGATGGTCAAAGGTCCATGCCGTCAATGAGGATGCCGGCGCGTCCTCGGGATGATAAAGTGCCGTCGACCAGAGGCCGCCTCCAATCGGCAAGTTCTTGTTCTTCGCCGACTCTGTCAGGAAAAGAGCTTTCATCTCTTCCAGTTTCTTCGGCATCTTCTCGGCCAGGTCGTTGGCCTGACTCCAGTCCTGATCGAGATGGTAAAGTTGCCACTGGTCCGTTAACGGAGACCACTCGTGAATGCCCTTGGGAATGCCGCCGACCCAGGGCTCGCGTGGTCCACGCGCGGAAGCGAACCAGCCGTTCTGGTAGATTCCACGACTGGCCATGATGTCAAAAAACTGCGTGCTTTTTTGCCCCTTCGCGTTTGGTTCCTCGAATGTATAGGCCATGCTGATTCCGTCAAACCCGTCCTGGCTGAAGCCATTGACGATCTGCGGCGCAGGAATATCAAGTAATTCGTAGATCGTCGGAACGATATCATTGACGTGATGGAACTGCGGACGGGGCGCCTGGTCGGCCTTGATTCGCTTCGGCCATGAGACAGCCAGCGGATTTCGGGTTCCGCCAAAGTAGGCGCCCTGGAGTTTTGTGCCCTGGTAAGGAGTGCTACCGGCCCAGGCCCAACCCGCATGGTACATATTGTCGGTCTTGGGGCCGCCGAGCACGTCAAGACCGCCAAGTTTCTCAAGTGCTTCAAGATGCTGTGAGATCTTTGTCGGGATTCCGTTCTGGGCTAGTTGCTCGCTGATCGTGCCATGAAGGCCTTCGGACGAAGAACCGTTGTCGCCCCAGATGTAGAGAATCAGGGTATTGTCGAGTTCCCCCTGTCTTTCGATTTCATCGATCACGCGGCCCGCCTGGCTATCGGCGTGTTCGGTGAAACCCGCAAAAATCTCCATCAATCGCCGCTGGAAGGGTCTTTCGCTCTCCGGGATCGATGCCCACGGTGCCATCGACTCGGGGCGCGACGTGAGTTGGGTGTTCTGTGGAATCCAGCCGAGTTTTTTTTGATTGGCAAAGACGCGATTGCGATAGGCGTCCCAACCATCATCGAATTTGCCCTTGTATTTGTCAGCCCATTCCTTCATCACCTGATGCGGACCATGGGAGGCACCGGGGGCCCAGTAAATGAACCAGGGCTTGTCCGGAGCATACGCTTTCTGCTCTCGAAGCCAGTGAATGGCATCGTCGGCGATATCTTCCGAAAGATGATAATGATCATTTCCACCCGAATTGTGGGGGTGTTCGACATAGGATGTGTTGCGAACCATTGTCGGCTCGTATTGGGATGCTTCACCGGCGAGGAAGCCGTAAAAATATTCGAAGCCATAACCGGTGGGCCAGTAGTCGAACGGCCCCTTCGACGTAATCTGTTCTTCCGGAGTATTGTGCCACTTGCCCCAGGCGCCCGTATTGTAGCCATAAGCCTTGAGCACTTCGGCCATGGTCGCCGTCGATTTGGGTATGACACCACTGAAGCCATCGAAGTCATTGGCAATTGCCGCGATTTGACCGTTGCCGACGCGCGTATGATTCCGACCGGTCAGCAGCGCCGCTCGTGTGGGCGAGCACATCGCCGTCGTATGAAATCGGTTGTAGGAAATTCCATTGCCCGCGACTCGGTCAAGAGTTGGTGTCTGAATTTCGCCACCATAGGTGGACGGCGTGGCGGGCCCGACGTCATCCATCAGGATGATCAGGATGTTCGGGGCATCCGCCGGAAGGCGTTTCGGCTCAACGCGTTTTTTGTAGACCGAGCTCTCAATCGTGACGCCTGCCTGCGAGGCCGAGGGCGTGGGTGGAAAGGGCAAAATGTCTTGTGCGGTCGCGGTCGTTGATAATGCAACAATCAGACAGCAAAGCAAACATGAACGCATTTGGATTTACCTCGGTGAATTATTAAACGCTTTCCTAAACCCGATGACACAGCGTTAGCTTGCAAGTCCGGAGAACGCCTCACGCCTTTCTCAAAACACTGGTCGCCTTTCATTTCCGGCTGACAGTTTCTCCAGTACGTCATCGCCCCAAAACGCGGCCGCCCATCGGCGTGGCGGATATTTCAGAAACGAACCAGTCAATTCGCGCACGATGTCCAGCGATGGGACGATAAATAATGCGGGGCGAGGCAGCCAATCGTCGTTGCAAGTGCCATCGGCCGCCCGTTCCAACGGATGGATTGCCAATTCAAATCGCGACGGTATACGAAGGCTCTCGAATTCGGTACGCAACATCTCCAGGCCCCTGGCATTCTGGACCTTTAAATGGATTTCCCATCGGTCATGCCTGAATGACAAACGATCACTTTCTTCGGATAAGTAGCATAAATTCTTTCGTGCCGAAGGCTGCTTGACGGCCACGAATTGGCTCTGGTCGAATCCGACCAAGCGTACGTAGAACGTTCTGTTGCCTACGCCATGGCCGCCAAGAATCGGTTCAACGAACGGGCGACCAGTGCCAGCCAACCCCCGGTGGCAAGTTGACAAGTTGTCCATGCCGAAATTATCTCCCAACATGACGACAATGTTTGGATTTTTTCCACCACCTTGCGCCAGCACCGAGGACCCGTTTGGGACAATAGTGAATAACACGAGTAATGTCGCAAACAGCTTCATGTTCATGGCAGTCGACTTGGAACAAATCGGTTCGTAAATGGGCAAAAATTGTGGGATTAGGTGGCAACAGGGAAAGTGACTGGCATCGTCCCGGTTTGGAGTTGGGTTACTGCTTCAACTCCACCGTCACCTTGCCAATGGTTCCTTCAAATTCGAAAGGGCGTTTCTCCATATAGTCCAGCGAAACCGTTGATCCAAGGTCGGCTCCCACGTCGAAGCTCTCGCTGGCTGTAAATGCAGCGGGGACCGTTCGCTTGAGATCCGCTTTGCCAACTTCCACGCCGTCGACCAGCAGGGTCGCGGTTCCCGGCTTGCCGGGTCCGGCAATTTCGGTGACGACCTCAAACTTGTGTTTTCCCGGTCCGATCGACCGAGCGCTCCGCGCCTCGTATTGTTCGATGATCATCATGTTGTAAAGGTAAACCAGGTGGCCGTTATCCATGTACAGCGCGAGACCTCCGCTGGCGCCGCCGACCGCGTATAATATTCCGTTGGCGTTTTCCGGCAATTCAACGTCGATGGTCACATGGTTGCTTTCCCGTCCCAATCCCGGCGCAGTGAATTCGGGCATGCGGCGGGTACTTCGGCTGAACGTCCATTTTGAATAGGGAGTGGTAACCCGGTCTTCAGGGTGCAGTCGCAGCCAATTACCCGCCCCGATCGGGAAATCCTGATTGGCTGCAGCCAGGGTCATGAATTCACGTTTCAGCATTTCCAGTTTCTCGGGCATGGCAGCCGCAAGATCGTTGGCTTGTGAAAAGTCCTCGTTGAGGTTGTACAGCTCCCAGGGATCCGTCGCCGAGTCCCAGTTGGCAATCCGTGGTACGGAAAGCGGTGTATTCCAGGGAATAAACGGCCCGAAGGTGCACGCCATCCAACCGTCCTTGAAGATTGCCCGGCTGCCGTTGTTGTCAAAGAACTGCACCTGCTTTTTTGTCGGCGATTCGGCGTTGTCAAAGGTATACATCATGCTGGTCCCATCGATCGGAATTTGCTTGTGACCGTTGACAATTTCGGGAGGAATGATCCCGAGGATCTCGTAAATCGTGGGCGCGATATCGATCACGTGATGAAACTGCGAACGCACCTCCTTACTTGGCTTGATCTTTTTTGGCCACGAAATCACCAAGGGATTTCGGGTCCCACCAAAATAGGATGCCAGGAGCTTGGTACCTTTGAAGGGTGTGCTGCCCGCCCACGCCCATCCAGCATGATACATATTGTCGGTTTTGGGCGAACCCAGTGCATCGAGTCCACCCAGTCGATCGAGCGCGACCATCTGTTGCTCAACCGTATTGGGAATATTGTTCTGGGCCAACAATTCGCTTATTGAACCCCGCTGTCCTTCGGAACTGGAACCGTTATCGCCCCAGATATAAATGATCAACGTGTTGTCGCGAAGGCCTCGACTTTCCAAACCGTCCACCAATCGTCCAACTTCCACATCGGTGTGTTCGACGAAGCCGGCATATATTTCCATCAGACGTCGCTGAAACGCACGTTGGCTTTCCGGAACGCCATCCCACGATTCGAGTGTTTTATCGCGTGGCGTCAACTTCGTTCCCTTGGGAATGATCCCCATTTCTATTTGGCGCCGGTGAACCCGCGCGCGATACGCGTCCCAGCCATCATCAAACTTGCCTTTGTATTTCTCTGTCCATTGAGGAAAAATGTGATGCGGACCGTGGACCGCTCCGGGTGCCCAATACATCAGGAATGGCTTGTCGGGGGCATAAGCCTGACGATCGTCGAGCCAGCTCAATGCCTGGTCAACCATGTCTTTGGTCAGGTGATACTCTTCGTCATGGGGTGGCTCGATGTGATCGTAGTTTTTGACCAGTCGCGGTTCCCACTGCGATGTCTCGCCCGCGAGGAATCCGTAGAAATGGTCGAAACCATAGCCCGTAGGCCAGCGATCCTTGGGACCGATTGCTGTCGTTTCGGTTGCCGGCGTGTTGTGCCACTTACCAAACGCCGAAGTGGTATAACCATAGTGACGGAGGACTTCAGCGATTGTCGCCGCTTCTTTGGGAATCACCCCGGTATACCCGTCGAAGGCGACTGCCCGTTCGGCTATGGTTCCGGAGCCGACGCGCGTGTGATTGCGGCCCGTCAGCAGACTTGCCCGTGTTGGCGAACAAATCGAGGTCGTGTGAAACGCATTGTAACGAATCCCTTCTTCGGCCAATCGGGAAAACGTCGGGGTATGAACGTCACCGCCAAACGTCTCAGAAACCCCAAAACCGACATCGTCCAGTAACACGATGAGAATGTTGGGCGACTCGTCCGGCAGTCGCCTCGGTTGCTTGGGCCACCGCATCGTGGAATCCTGCAATCGCGGTTTGGCAATACTGTCCATCGGAGTCGGAGGAAACGGGAGTACGCTTCCGTCGTTCTGAGCGAAAAGTGAACATGACAAACAAACAATGCCTATCCAGAAGACAAATCCGGGGAACTGGTTCAGAAAATTGTGTCGGGAAACCATGTTGTTTTTCTCGCTAACCCATTTTCGATATTAGAGACCGAGCGTTTACGATACTTCCGGACCGATTCCAATTCCGGTCAGCGTAAGATAAACGTCTCGCAAGTGGGTTTCAACCATGTTGTCAATTCCCAAGGACCCAACATAAGCTGTTCCTCGAAATCCTCCCGGGAGTACGCATGTGGTCGCGATGGGAATGAACGTTTCTTTTCGGATGAACGTTTTTTTCTATGAACATTTCTTCACGATGCCTGGATCAACCCAATCCGCTGAACGTTTTTCGAGCGCGCCGGAAATTTACAGAGGCTCAAACATCAATCAGGAGTCTCGACCAACTCGCCCGAACGCCTACTGCCACCCATGGAAAACAAAAAAGCAGGATGAAAAACTGTTTGCCGGAAACGGCTTGCGGTCGCTCCGACCGGATCCGGGCCTGAGCGATGATTGAATTTCGCTATCGACACAATTACAATGCCCGGCAGTTGTACCACGCGGAGAATGCGACTCGGGAGCGTCATCAAATCGCACTCTGGACCGAAAATCATTCTTGCCGAAATTCACAGCCTTATTTTTTTATCTTTCCAACTCTTTCAGGCGGTAGCCATGAATTCAAGACTTTCAAATCGCACTGCGATCATTGGTTTCTTTGTTGTATTCTCGACTCTATTTATCGCTAACCACGCCTGCGGCCAACAATCGGGGGCCGCCGCGAATGACAAGGCAACACTCATCGTCGATGGCCTGGTTTCAAAGGTATTCCGATCGGATTCCTCCAACAACGAATTTCTGGTCCAGATTCTGATTCAAAAATCTGAGGCCATGCGACTGGATGATCTGAAACAGTCAATCCGATACCCCGCACCAGGAGAGTACGTGTTTGTTCAGGTTAAGTTGTCGGATTCGATCTCCCGAAGCAACGGCCGTGGATCGTTGCCGTTGCCTAAACCCGACACGTTCATCCGCGCCAAACTGCAAGCCGGTGATCACCAGGATTGGGAGTGTATCTCGGAAACCTGGTTTCAGGAAATTGATAGCAGGCCTCAACCGGAAACAGCTGGCAATTCCGACAACACTCTGGGGATCATAGCGGAACCGGTTTTTGTTGCATCTCGCAAAGCTCTGAAGGTGACGAATGTCGATGCGGAGGGACCCGCTGCCAAAGCGGGCATCGAAGTGGGAGATATTTTGGTGAAGGCCAACAACGTCGAAATAGCCAGTACGGATCAATTGGTCCAGCAAATACAGAACAGTAATGGTTCACTCAAACTGACGGTTCGCGACGTGCGTACAGGACGTGACATGCCGGTCGACATCAAATGGGAACCGGCGATGCGCCGCGGGGCTCGAACTCGGGAACTGGGCGTTACCACCGAAATCGCATTTTTCGGCGGGCAGGCCGCCTTGAAAGTCGTCAACGTTGCTGAAAGCAGCCCGGCTCAACGAGCTGGACTCGATAAAGGACTAATTATCCTTGCCGCAAACGGCAACCCAATGGCCAAACCGGAGAACCTGGCTGATGCCGAACGCACTTCAAGCGGCTTTCTAAATTTGCGCGTCGTCGATCCAAAAAATCGCAAGGAACGTGAGCTCCGTGTCGACCTGCGCTAACCCCCGAATCGCCCTGGTTGTTTGCTGCTCGCGTTGCAGGATCGAGCCGCAATTGGCCCCGCAACATCACTCATCGAGGACAAGCAGACCTCTTGGTCCTGCAGGTAGATGGCGGGCTGCGATCTTTCGATGCAGATTGATGTCAAATCAATAAATACTCGGCACTCCAAGACGCCCGTGTATTTGCTCGCGAACTTCTGCCGGAATCCGCAAACCATTCGCCAATTGCATCAGGTAGCCGGCTTCGCTCCCTTCATCAAGTTCGATCGCAATCAAAGACATCGTATAGGCTTGTTGTTCCATTCCAAGAGGTACTGACTGAATGAACTCCTGAACATCTAGCGGTTTTGCAAACTCATTCCGAAGAAAGTCAATGTTTTCGCGAGAGCTGTTCCCCATTTTTTCCAGGATCTTTTTTTGTTCCGCTTCGTCGATTTTTCCATCGGCTTTCGCGGCATTAATCATGGCTCGGATCAATACCAGGGCACGTTCGTTATCTTGATCCCGATTTCGGCCAACCGAACTGTCGCGACGATCCGTTGAAGTCTGCTGAGGCAACGGCCGAGTTTGCTGCGGGACACTAGTTTGAGTTGATCCTGTTCTTCGAGTCGAACTTCGACTCTCCGCTACATTCAGCAGGTCCTCAAGCTCCTGGGCTTCCCGACTGATTTGACCCTGACTTTTAGGTGAGGAGGTCGAAGCCGATTGTCCCGAACCTCGCCGAAAAATATCCTTGAGAACATCCGACCCACGACTCGGCTGGCTTTTCTTGTGTCCGAGTAACTCGCCCAGAATATCAATTGCGTCCATAACTCTTGTCTCCAAAGTCTAGGTCATTTTGCTGAACTTGATTCCGACACAACAAATCACAGTTGGTCATAGGGTATTTCGAATAGTTGCTCGCAGCCGTTCAAATTTCCTGACCGCAAACCCTCCTTGAACCAGTGAACCCGTTGGGCCGAAGTACCATGCGTAAACCGTTCCGGGATCACAAATCCCTGAGCCATTTTCTGCAATGTGTCATCCCCAATTTGGTTAGCAGCGTTCATGGCTTCCGCAATATCCCCTTCCTCGAGAATATCGTAGTTCTTCTGTGCATGATGTGCCCAGACCCCGGCCAAATAGTCCGCTTGCAATTCAAGTCGAACGGAAGCGCGATTAATGGCCTGCTTGTCGCCACTTCGGCGGACCCGATCGACAGGCTGCATGAGCCCGAGTGAATTCTGAACATGGTGTGCTACCTCGTGAGCAATAACATACGCTTGCGCAAAATCGCCCGGTGCATTGTGTCGACTTTTCATTTCTTCAAAAAAGGCGGGATCAATATAAACTCGCTGGTCTGCCGGACAGTAAAATGGCCCCATGGCAGCATTCGCCTGTCCACAACCCGTCGGCGTCGTGCCCGAGAAAATCACCAGTCGCGGCGACTGATAGGTTTGACCGCCTTTGACTTCCTCTCGAATCAGTTTGGACCAGACATTCTCGTTATCCTTGAGTACCACCTCAATGAACTCACGAGCTTCGTCGTCTTGGCCCGGAGCCTGTTGCCCAACCTGTCCTTGCTGCGGACCGGCTTGTCCAACGGCATCGATCAGCGGTCGTGGATCTGCCCCCAACATGACTGCAATGATCGAGATGATAATCACGAGAAGACTACCACCGCCAACGACTCTGGCTACCGGCATACCTCTCCGGTCCTCGACGTTATCACTTCTCTCGCGGCCCTTCCAGCGCATTACCACCACCTCCCAGACATTTGAATTATCAGTTTCAACCTAAATTGTGTGACCTGGATTGCGGCAACGCAAGGGGCATACGAAGCCCGCCTGTTTCCTGCGACGGCAACCGACTGTCGTCGTACCAGGAGTTCGAATCCCGGGTTCCAAATTCGGACTCACTTGGCAGAATCAATCCGGAATGAATATTAGTTTGCAGTCCAACCAATCGTGTTGGACGTGGCTCGTCCGTCGCGACAACCCAATTATTCCTTAGTGGTTTGCCTTCCGGGCTCATTGCCACCGCCCGATCCTTGGCGAAAGCAAGTACCGATCGGCTAACGCCAACGGCCCCGGTTTTGAAATGCCCTCATGCTAATTCACGACGGAGGCATTGATTCAGCTGAATTTCTTCCCATGTTTGCTTAAACCAGGCTGGAACCGCATTTGTCGCTTGATTGTCGTGCAAAGTTGTACGGTAATTCCTCTGCTCGTGACCTTATTTTTTTCGGCCGCCGACAAATCTGCCGCCGGTCCACCACGTTTTCCAAATGCTGAGGGCCGTCGATACCAGGCTAAGTAGTTCCGCGATGATGATCGTGGAATAGATCTGCCTCGATTTGAAGTCATGTTCACCCAGCGCGTCCATGAGCCTGGGAATGTCGTTGCCACGAGTTCGCACAACTGCGGCCAGACCAAAGGATGCTTGCCGCGTCCATTTTGCTGACAAGCAACAACAGAAAAACCGCCAACGCGATTGGTGAGACCACAACCCGCGACAACCCATGACCGCCTGGCAGTGCTTCCTTTATCTGGTTGAACTGTCCGGCACCAAGGCCGACTTTTTCTATTGTAATAATTCAATCCGGTTTTCGGTTGACGATTATCAACTTGACCGCGTTGAACATCTGAAGCAGACCAAAAATCCCCGAGCGCCACCGCCGGGAATTAAAACCTTCACCAGACGGCCTATTTGACTCGTACGAATGCCAATCCAGGATCGGAATCAGGAGCTCCGGAGATCCTGAACTGCCAGGCATCGGCACCTTGGGATTGTACCGCACCGGCGATCGATCCCTGGTCTGGTGTACCCAGTTCAATTCCATTAGCCGAAGCAACCAGCTCGCCAGTAAGCTCCGCGGTCTCCTGTCCACTGGCAGCGGCTTTCCAGCTGAACTGCGAGTCCTCGCCGATTTTCAGTTCGATCTGAGTGTCGCCCGTTTTTGCGACCCAGGTTCCAACCAAATCGGTTGCCGGCGCATCTTCACCAGTGGCCGTTGATGCAGGCTTGACCGCCGGTTGGGGAGCGGCAATTTGCGGGGGATCCAAGGCATCGAGCATTCGCTTGGCGGTCGCATCTTTGGGCTGACTCTTGACGACCACCCGCAAGGCATCGATCGCGCTATCCTTCGATCCCGTCACCAAGTAGTGATAGGCAAGGACAAAATGACCTGACGCATCGTTCGGGTTGTCGTTGCAGAATTGCTCCAAACTGCGCAGTTGCTGCGCATACGAATCGGGATTGCCGTACAAGCCACTCATGGTTGTCCAGTCCATACCCGGCGCCGCGGCCAACAGCGAATTCAAGCCGGCCGCCGCTTCGGCATAATTTCCCGTTGCGAACAACGTGAGGCAGCGCATTTCGTGCACGACCGCATCGCCCGGCATCTGCTGAAGCGCGGTATTGAACCGAGTCAATGCCTCCTGGTAACTGCCAGCCTTGAATCTCTCCAGGCCTTCGTCAAATGATGAAAGCGCCTGTTGCTGCCCCGGACTCTCCTGGACTTCGCCGCCCTGAGCGTCCGCATCGGTCGATACGTAATTATTAACCACAATTGGCTGGGAATAATCATAAGGCACGGCTTGCGCTATCGTGGGCTCGGCATAATAAGGATTGTAATAGCTTGTTCCATACCCCCAACTGCTGGTCATTGAACCAAGCCCCCAGCCAACAGCTCCCCAGGCAACCGGGGCATACCAGTTGCTGTTCCAATAATTTCCACTCCAACAGCCGTTGTACCAACCGTGGTAATGATGGTTGATTCCGTTATTGTGCCATTGATCATGCCAGCTACCACCGAGGCCCCACGCGGGACGCGAATAGCCAGGATCGACATCCCATCGTGGACGGTTCCCATATCGATCGCCCGTGTTGATTCCGACATTGTTGCCAATATTGATATTGGTATTACCTCCGTAGTTCGGACGGTTACCGCCGATAACAGGTCGATTCAATATATTGTCGCCGGGACGATTGCCGCCACCGATACCAGGCCGGTTACCATCTCCGTCCCCGTTGCCAGGTCGATTACCACCACCGATACCAGGCCGGTTACCATCTCCGCCCCCGTTGCCAGGTCGATCAGAAGTTCCCGGTAATGTCGTTGGCCGATTGCCGCTGCCGATGCCAGGTCGATTGCCGGATCCAGGGCGA
>JAHEBQ010000010.1:0-129892 GCA_024642205.1 Planctomycetaceae bacterium
CCTGGTGCCAGCGGTCAAATCAAAAACAACGTGGCGTCAACTGGCAGTTCCAGATCGACGATGCCCGCTTGAAACTGAACTCTCTCTACCCAAAAATCAAATCTTGACACTGCACTAGGCTTTCAGCGAAAACGGCCCATTGGGAATATCGAAAGCTGCCACCAGGCAACCGAGTCTCTTTGAAACCGACCCTTGTGATCATGCCTCCAATCGCAAGATCAGATGGACTATCCGTTTCTCAACATGGTCCGCCGACTCAAAACTCCTGCCCTCCAACAAAATCCAGTTGAGCCAATTCAAGCCCCCCAGAAACGCCGCAGATTGGTCCAGGTCGAAAACCAACCGGATTTCCTTGGGGCTGAGCTGTCGGTATTTCGAATAAAAGTCCATCGCCATCTGCCAGCGATCGGGCTGATGACTGACGAGGCTTCCCAGCACACGGGACAAATCCAGTGCGACGTTGTCGATCTGCATGGCTCCAAAATCGATGATCCCCGTCAGCACGTCACCGGTGAACAAAAGGTGGTCGTGCCAAACGTCTCGGATCACCGGTTGAACCGGAAACACCTCTCGCGTCATCGGTTCAAGCCTGCCAGCCAACTGGTTGGCGTACGCGACTCCCTTGCCAACCACAATCCGCCGAAGATGTTGCACACATTCCAACTCGTGTTCCGTATTGGCTCTGCCTAGGTTCTCGATCTGTGCACCGGCGTTTTGCAATGCCAATAACCGCGCGGCCGCGTTTCTTGATTTTTGAAAACCAAGGTTGACCTGAGCCGACGCGAGATGGAACTTTGCCAAGCCGGACATGACGCCTTGGAGCCGCCGATCGTTTGGATCCCGTTCAAAGTCCGCGATGCCGGGCATCCAGGGGGCAAGCTCCCAAAAAAAGCTGCCGGCATGTACGAATCGTTCTCCCGATTTTGTCTCGATCGGCGCTGCGACAAACGGGCAGTCATGGCTGCTCGCGTGAGCCAAAACAAGGTTGATCCAGTCAAGTCGCTCCCGGTCGGGATGCGACAACGGCCAACGGCGCAGGCACCAGGTCTGGGTGGACGTGTTGACCTTCCAGATCTGGGCTCCACTGAATCCGCCCGCTCCGCCGAGATAATCGAGGTCCTTGACTTCAGAAATCGCGTATTGCTTCAGAATAGTTTTGGCGATCGACAGACGTTTGACCCTTACGTTAGTCGCGGGGCCGCGAAACGACGACTGAAATGTTTTGCCCGCCGAACCCAAAGCTATTGGTCAACGCCATATTGCATTCGGCTTCGCGAGCGACGTTGGGAATATAGTCAAGATCGCAAAGTGGATCAGGATTCTCGTAATTGATCGTCGGGGGAAGCACATTGTCACGAATTGCCATCAGGCAGACGATCAATTCCGTCGCACCGGCTGCCGCGATCAGGTGACCCATCATGCTCTTTGTACTTGAGATCGGCGTCTTCATCGCATTTTCGCCAAACACTTCCCGACAGGCCCTGGTTTCAACTTTATCGTTCACCGTAGTGCTGGTTCCGTGCGCGTTGACATAGTCGATTTGCTCAGGGGAAATTCCGGCATCATTAAGAGCCATTCTCATGCAACCTATTGCTCCCCTTCCTTCAGGGTGAATATCGGTAACTCGATAGGCATCAGCAGTCGATCCGTACCCGATGATTTCGCCCCAAATGTGAGCCCCGCGGGCCTTGGCGCGCTCATACTCTTCAAGGACAACCATCGCGGCACCTTCACCAAGCACGAAACCGTCGCGCAACCGGTCAAACGGCCGCGAGGCGCCTTCGGGGTTCTCGTTATTAGTCGAAAGCGCCGTCAACAGGTTGAAACCAGTTACGCCAAATGGATGGATCATACTATGGGTTCCACCCGACAACATCACGTCTGCTTCACCGCGACGTATGATCTCGGTTGCTTCGCCGACAGCTTGATTGCTTGCTGCACAAGCCGTCAGGCAGTTCGCATTGGGACCCTGGGCGTTGAACAGGCTCGCGACGTGGCCGACCGGCATGTTTGGCTCCTGTTCAAGTTCGACGACCGGGTTAAGCGTATCAAGCCCGGCACGCGTGAATTTGACCAGATCCAGATTGCCTTCCGCGTCAAGCGATGTCGCCATCATCGACGCAAATGACATGAAGTCCTGATTCCCTTCTCCACTACCCATGTAGACGCCGAATCGACGCGGATCCTGAATGGAATCCCCAACGCCGGAAGCGTTAAAAGCCTGAAGGGCAGCGCCAGCAGCGAACTTTGTGTGTCGTCCCCGGAACTTCCACAGTTCCGGGTCATCGACGACGTCCGCGATGTCCCAGTTCTTGATTTCTGCGGAGATGCGAGTTGGAAACTTGCTGGCGTCGAAAATTGTGGTATAGCCGACGCCCGATTTACCTTCCTTGATCGCTGCCCAAACCGTTTCGATGTCATTTCCTAGCGGGTTGATCACGCCGACACCAGTTACCACCACTCGGCGACGTCGATTGGATGCAATCATTTCGGACTCCCGTACCACTCAAAAGACACGATTTACTGGGGCTGTCAATTCTACTGCGTTGGCATGCCATGCCACAGGTGCTGAACCGGCAACGAGCCCGGTTTTGGCATGTATCGAGACACCGCTCGGCAATTGACCTGCTGGCAACCATGAGCTTGCATTGCAGACGGAAAACGCCGGAGGCGGCCACCGGCATCGGTGAATCCGATTCCCAACCACCTTGGCGGGATCGAAGCTGTAACTCGTTAACCGCCTATCTTCAAGTAGGCCCACTCGGCCTGGACCATGTGTTCGGGAATCTGGACTGGAGACCCATCCGGATAGACTCCGACTTCGAACAAGCGGAGGATCCGTATCATTCTACAAAACTGCGCAGGTTCAAACAGCTCGACATTCTCAAACCGCTCATCGTCGAGACTGGCAAACATCAAGTCGATCTCACCCTGTAGCCGATCGCCAACGTGCGAGGTGCCTTGGACCACTGCCCCGTTACCCCCCTGGGTGCGCAGCTTTACCCGGTAAGTTAACGTATCGCCAGGATACGCTTCAAAATAAAACTTGCTATTGGTGATTTTTGCCAGGACGACGCGATCCTTGAAATCAGTCATCTGGCTCAGCAGCAATCCTCCGGTCTGCGCAAGCCCTTCTATGATCAACGACGGCGGAAAAAAGGTCCGCCCCGGCGCGTACTCGTCCACTGGTTCTTCACTCAAGCTGACGCTTTTAACGGCGGTCGCCGATTGGCCACTGACAAATTCAGTAAACCGATCAATCCAAAACCATCGCATTGGAGTATTGCTCAGACAAAAACTGGACTAGTGAACAAATCAAGGCCCATGCGGCTTGCCGCTCATGGACCTCATGAAAATCTCTCAGCTAATGACTAGCTCGTCTTCGTTTCAACGTACTTGCAAAGATCTTTTACGGTCAACAAGTTGCCAAAGTCCTGAACCAGTGGGTTGGCTTCGAATTTCGTAAGATCGGCAAACGGCATTCGAGCTTTGAGTTTTTCCAATCCATCGGCGGTCACTTTGCCATCATTGATGTATTCCGTATTGGTCAAAATGTCATCGGGAAAGAGCTCGTCCCGGGGAATCGTAATTCCGAAGGCCTTTTCCAATTTGAAGACAATGTCCAGGAAATCGATGGACTCAGCACCAAGATCGCCAACCATAGTTGCTTCTTCAGTCACTTCGTCATCATCGACACCCAAGGCATCAACCAGGGCTTCTTTGACTTTACCAAACACCTCTGCGTTTACGGGCATTCGAAACTCTCTCTGTGTGAAACTGCTTTGTAAATGTGGTTTGTAGCGAAGTTGAATCACGATGCTACATTCGTTTCGTTAACTGGTTGCCACTGGTTCTCCCAGTAACTGGGAAAGATCCTGCTGATCAAACTGAGTGCAGAGTCTTCGGAAAAACGACCGGTATTTGAAGTTCATGTATCGGTCAACCGCTGGATCCACGCCGTCTCGATCAGCCAGGTTAAACGTATCAAGAACAAGTCGGCCGCTGGTGGCGGGCTTTCCGTTGACCGTTCCGGAAACCTTCAAGTTGGTAATGGAGTCCTGCACTTTGTGGATCTCGGCAACAACCAAAAGCGAATCGCCAGGCTGCACAAACCCCTGAAACTTGAGACTTTTGGTTTCACGCAACACGACGCTTGAATATTTAAAATCGTGACAGGCGCGAACCAACCACATACTTGTCTGGAACATCGACTCCAGCATCAACACGCCGGGCATAATCGGAAATCGAGGAAAATGATCTTCCAAGTAGTCTTCCGAAAGCGACAAGCATTTCACTGCCGAGATCGATTTACCTTTCTCCAGCGTCATTATTCTGTCGAGCTGGGAGAAACGCATAAACGGAACCATAACCTGGAATGTATCGATCGTTTGGCATCCCTGCGATGCCCTCACCAATCGACCCAAATGTAACAAAATGGATGTTTTACCTCAACAACAGATATGCGGCCGACAGGCCAATTTCAGCAGTTAAATGCCGTGATTTCACCACCTCTGTCGAGTGAACGTGGCGGAATAGGGTTTCTCCGGTTTAACAAGGTCGTCAGATTGCCGGATGGAGGTTTCTGCCACGCCGCCAATCGGGCATGTTGGCTCTACTTTTGAGCTCCATATCAAAATTACGACAAATCTGATAGGATCTGGAAATGCGACGAGGAATAGCTGTCTCACCGGGAGTCGCGATTGGTACCGCTTACGTGATTCACCAGATTTTCGTAAATCCTGATACCAAGCGCCTCGAAGACTCCGAAATCACCGCCGAACTGGCAAACTACGAGACGGCTCGTGATAAAGCCGGTGCGGATCTTCGTGCCCTGGAGCGGAAGGTCGAAGCCCAGGTTGGCCACGAGGAAGCCTCCATTTTTGCCGTTCACCAATCTATCCTTCGGGACGCGGCGTTTACCAACAAGATTCGCAACTGGATCGTCGACGACAAAATGAATGCCGCGGCGGCGCTGCATCGGTTGCTGGGCGAATACACCACGTTGTTTGCACGTACCAACGATGAGTATCTGCAGGAACGGTTGAACGACGTTCGCGACGTGATCATCCGATTGGGCGGTCATCTCAACGACGCTCAAAAACCGGAAACCGGGTCCATTCATGGCCCGCTGATTGTCGTGGCTGACGAATTGTTGCCATCCCAGGTCGTGGCACTCGGCAACATGGACGTTCACGGGATTGTCACCCAAAAAGGTAGCCAGACGAGCCACGCGGCGATTGTCGCCCGGTCCCGCGGTATCCCCGCAGTCTCCGGAATCCCGGGAATCATTCGGAGAGTCAAAACCGGCGACACGATCGTGGTTGATGGCCGAGATGGCCATGTCGAAATCAACCCGAATTCGGAAACACTTAAGGCATTCAAAAAACTCGAACGCGAGTTCTTCGACCTCAAGGACAAGCTGGCAGCCAATCGTGACATGCCCGCCCTCACGTCTGACAAGTGTGAGTTGCGACTGCAGGGCAACATCAACGGCGTCCCAGATGCCAAAGCCGCTTGTGCAATGGGCGCTTCGGGAATCGGACTTTATCGGACGGAATACCTTTACCTGACGCACGCCAGCGTTCCCGATGAAGATGAACAGTACGAAACCTATCGCGACATCGTTGCCGCCAGCCCCAACCACAACGTGACGATCCGTACGCTCGATATCGGCGGCGACAAAACAGTTGCCTATCTGGGTCATGACCACAAAGAAGCCAATCCATTCATGGGCTGGCGCAGCATCCGGTTGTCGTTTGAACATCCGGAGTTTTTCAACACCCAAATCCGTGCGATTATTCGAGCCGCCAGCGAATTTCCGCAAGGCACGGTGCGGTTGATGTTCCCCATGGTAACCACCGTTGAAGAAATTCGAAAACTTCGCAGCATGGTCCGTCGTGCCTACAAGACACTGAACTCGCGGGGGATCAAGACAAAAGAAGTCCCCATCGGGATGATGCTCGAAGTGCCCGCCGCCGCCGTTTCGATCAGTACCATGATCGATCTGGTCGATTTCGTTTCCGTTGGCTCGAACGACCTTGTCCAGTACCTGATGGCTGCCGACCGTGATAATCCAAAGGTTGCGCACCTTTGCCAGCCACTTGCGCCGCCGGTCCTAATCGTGCTGAAAAACGTGATTGAAGTCTGCAATCAAGCCAACATTCCGATCACCGTTTGTGGGGAAATGGCGGGAATGCCCCGGGCGTTTGTGTTGTTATTGGGTATGGGGTTGAGGCGGTTCAGCATGAGCCCGGCGTTTGTACCGTCGATCAAGAAGCTGGCCAGCAAGATTTCGATCGAAGAGGCGGAAAGAATCGTTACGACCGTGATGGAGTTTAAGACAACCGCCCAGGTCAACAAATTCATGGCTCGTCTGCTCGAACGCATTGCCCCCGACTTGAAAATGCTTTCGAGCGATTGACACCGAAATTGGCCGACCATGTTTTGATTTCAATCGGCAACGCTGTCAGGACATTGCTCGTCGCCTGAGCGATCCCATCCAAGCAACACCAATGCTGCCGTCATCAAGAAAATGCTGGGCTGGATCTGAATCACAGTCGCGATCTGCGAAAACATGCCCGCCAAAACAAAAATTCCCAACCACACAATCCCGAGACTCCGGTCAACCAGGTTGGCCCGCCATGCTCCGGGAGCGAACGTGGAAATAACCAACAACATCGGCAGCAATAACACTGTCAGGTCGTAGCCATAAAAGTGTGGACTCAGCAGAACCATCGCCACAGACATCGCCGCAAACTGACGGGAGAATCGGGGCGAGCCAGTTTCAATCCTGCCTTGCATGACGCGCCACAGCAACCCGACAATCAACAGCGACAACCCGGCAGCAATCATCTTGACACTGCTCGCCGTTAGCCAACCGAAGGTCAACTGCGCGGCCCCCCAAAGGCTGTTTGAATCGGCCAGCTGATAGCCGCCCGTCTGAACATATTCACCCATTCCCGAAACCACACCCGCGTAGTCGCGAATCAACCGGGGATGATTCAACCAGGAACAGCAAAATACAACAACGACGACGGCCAAGGCGCCAAGCGCGAATTTCCACTGACGCTTGAGCAGCATCGTCAGCCCAATCAAAACCCCCAAATGCGGTTTGAACACGATCAGTCCAAACACTGTCCCCGCCAAAAATGGACGATTCCGGTGTAAGAGCACAAACGTTGCGCTGAGGATCAGCAGCAGATACGTCGACTTTTGTCCCATGTTGAAGCAGTTCAACAAAGGCACGAAAACCAGGGAACCGACAAAGCAACGCCCGAAAACCGGCTGACAGGGTGGATAGTATCGGAACAGCAGGAATCCGCTGATCGAGAACGCCAGTCCGGAAAGTACCGCCCAGATGATGGACGACACCGGATAGCGGAAACGTGACAACGGCCGAAGCGAAGCATAGTAGAACGGCGGATACACCATCGGAAAGTACTCGTCTTCCGGCCAATCGAATCCGACCATGCTCGAATCATGCTGGAATGCCTGGACGTACTCGAGGTCGTAGAGCTTGTTTTCCTCGCCCCGTTCAAACAACTTCGCACCAACCCATTCCTGCAAAAAATCTCCTCCCAGCGGCGACGTTCTCATCCCATCAACGGATTTGAAATTTGGAGAAAAGCACAGAACCAGGCCAATGAAAACAAGCGGCAGGGCCAGGATCAACCAGGGAGTTGGGGGCTGTCGTTTCGCCGGATCAAGATGCTCGGCGAACGCACCTCCCTCAGCGTTTTTCGAATGGTTCATTCGCGGGTTCGCTATTGGTTCAAATTTGGCGATCGGGTCGTGCCGCCCACAGGATAACCGACGCAAGCACCAAAACGAATGCCGATCTTCGCCCGGAGTATCGCTTGCCCCGCGACGGTTTGAATGGGTTAACGGCCGCGGAACCTGTGCGTGAGTGCTGTTTCGCCGCAAGAATATCGACGCCAAGAATATCCACGGCCGATGAGCCATTCGCCGCACCAGAAAGAACGGTTCAAATGCGCAAAAAAAACCCCCATCTGAAATGGAGGCTGGAAATCGTTGCAATTCTGCTGGACGCCGTTAGTGAGACGCTCCATGACTGTCGAGAACTTTTTGAAGATCACCTTTATCTTTGTAACCCTGAATTCGCTCGACGACCTCACCCGCTTTGAAGACAAGCATGGTTGGGACTGCCGAGATACCGTACTGAACGGCAAGCTCCATGTGGTCACCCACATTCACTTTGCCGACCCCGGCGTTTCCTGCATTGTCGATCGCAAGTTCATCAATGACTGGACCCAGTCTTTTGCAAGGTGGTCAGCCCTCGGACCAGAAATCAACCAGAACAGGTTTTTCAGCACCCAGCACCTCGGTTTCAAATGTCTCTTTTGTAAATTCAACTGCCATGATCTCTCCCAAATCTAATGTGATCGTTACCCAAGCTGAGTCGTATTCCTGTGCTTTATGCCAGGCCAAATTGTATTGCCAATCGCCCACTCATCATTTGCAGTGCGATTTTATCCCTCGACACCGGATCGTCAACAAGCAGCCATTTTCGCCAACAAAACGCCTGGAAGCAGATAAATTTTGCCAATTTTCGTCGGGTTGACATCTGCCACACTTGTGAATGACGGCGCGAGCCCTGAATCCTTACAGATCCCTTTGAAACTCACTCGCAGCCTACATGGCAAAACTCTGAGCAACCTCCGGGGGTGCCGGGGCATATTCCATCGGCTCCATCGAACTCCCTGCCCTGCCCTGCGACAACGATCGCATTGCACTGGAATAACCGAACAATTCTGCCAACGGGGCTTGGGCGACAATCGTCGTTGTTTCGAGATGCGTGTCGGTGCTGACGATCTGTGCCCGGCGTTGAGCCAGGTCACCCACGAATTCGCCGTAATAATCTTCCGGTGTTGTAATCGTCAGTTTCATGATCGGCTCCAGCAACATCGGTGAAGCAGCGCGTAGGGCCTTTTCAAACGCTTCGCCGGCGGCAATCGAAAACGCCATGGGAGTCGATTCTTCGGTGGTCTCTGCATCCAACAACGTCACGCGAATTTTTGCCAGGGGAAAGCTGCCGATCGATCCTCCACCCTCGCCGCGAGCCTTGATCTCATCCTTGACGGATTGAACCATCTCCGCTGGCATCGCATCGACAGGTAGCCGGCTGCGAATTGACACACCTGATTCGACGTTTTCGTCCGGCTCCATTCGAAGTTTGACCTTGGCGAACAACTGAATGCCGTTGACCAACCGGTGACACTCGCCAGTGACTTCCACTGCCTTGCTGATTGTCTCACGGTAAGAAACGCGGGGCTTGTGCACTTTGACGTTGAGGTTGAAATCTCGCAGTAACCGGTTTTTGATGACTTCCAGATGAAGCTCACCCATTCCCGCAATCAACGTCTGTCCGGTGTCTTCGTTTTCTTTTGCCTTGAAGGTTGGATCCTGTTTCTTGAGCAGTTCGAGAACTTCACCAAGCTTGTTTCGATCGGCTGTCGACTCTGGCTCAATCGCCATTTCGATCACCGTTTCCGGAAACTCAATTGGCTCCAGCAGGATCGGTGCCTTTTGGTCGCAGAGCGTATCGCCGGTGACAGCAAACCTGGGTCCGATCACGCCAACGATTTCCCCACAGGTAACCTCGTCGAGCTGACCATCTCGCTCTTTTTTGGTCGCGTGGAGCTGCCAGAGCTGGGCCGCGTTTTCTTTTTTGTCCTTCGACGGGCAAAAGACACGCGAGTTGCTCTTGAGGGATCCCGAGTAGATTCTGACCCAGTACAGGTCGCCGGTTTTGGCTGGCAAAATCTTGAAAACCAAACCGCAAAATGGCTCTTCCGGATCCGGCTTGCGAGTTTCCGGTTGATCCGGATCGCGTGGATTGCAGCCGACGACCGGCGGACGATCAAGCGGGCTGGGCAGGTAGTGCTTCACGCCGTCGAGAACACCCTGCACACCGATGCCGTGAAGTGCAGAGCCGCAAACAACCGGGGTGATCTTGCCTTCAATGGTTGCCTGCCGAACGGTTTGCCGAATCAGTTCATTAGGGATTGGCTTTCCCTCAAACGCCAGCTCGGTCATCTCGGCGTTGAAATCGTACAGCGCTTCCAGCAGCTGCTCGCGGGCAAACTGGGATTCGTCTTCCAGCTCGGCCGGGATCGGAGACTCTATCTGTTTCTTGCCTTCGTCTTCGAAAGTTACGAATCGCATCTTCACCAGGTCAATCAAACCACGGAAAGGATTGTTGACGTGGGCCGGTCCAAGTCCAACGGGAATCTGAAGTGCAACCGGATTTGCCCCAAGACGATTCTTGATCTCGTTAAACACGCGTTCAAATCCCGCGCCTTCCCGGTCAAGTTTATTGATGAAAGCAATTCGCGGAACACCGTATTTGTTGGCTTGCCGCCAAACAGTTTCGCTTTGCGCTTCGACCCCCTCGCGGGCACTGAACACGACAACGGCACCATCAAGTACCCTCAGACTGCGCTCCACTTCGGCAGTAAAGTCAACGTGACCCGGCGTGTCCAACAAGTTGATGTGAACGTCTTTCCAGTCGAATGTCACGCAGGCCGAATAGATCGTGATTCCACGTTCCTGTTCTTCCTGGTCGTCGTCGGTTGTGGTCGTTCCACTGTCGACCTTACCAACGCGGTGTTTCGCACCACTGAGAAACAACATGCGTTCCGTCACGGTCGTTTTTCCCGCGTCGATGTGCGCGATGATTCCGATGTTTCGCAGGTTTTGAAGTTTACGAGCCATGATGGTTTAACGCGGCTGTCCGTGTTGCGTTGATGAACGATCCCAACGCCCAAGCGCTGGGGGTCACGTCGAGGTTCGTCGCTCACCCTGGGGTGGTTTCTCATCCCGGCAGCGATGAAGAACCCGGATTTCTATTTAGCGCATAAAAAAACCGCTTCGTGAAAGGACAAAGCGGTTGGCAAATCATTCATTATCACCAGGCGAAGTGAGAAAAAGCCTTGTTTGCTTCCGCCATTCGATGCGTGTTTTCGCGCTTGGTCATCGCCACACCCTCACGGTTGTAAGCGGCCACCAATTCATCCGCCAGCCGCATGTGGGTCGGTCGGCCCTTCTTGTCGCGAATCGCCGTCAGCATCCAGCGGATCGCCAGCGACTGTTGTCGACTCCGACTGACCTGCATCGGGACCTGGTACGAGGCACCACCGACCCGTTTTGAGCGAACTTCGATGTGCGGCTTGACGTTTTCCACAGCAGTCGTGAAAACTTCTATCGGCGCTACGTCCGGCACACGATTCTTGATTTCGTCGAGAGCGTTGTAGAACACCCCCTGCGCGGTCGTCTTCTTGCCGTCCCACATCAAGCAATTGATGAACTTACTCGCCAGGATCGAATCGAATTTCGGGTCCGGTTTCAACTGAGTTCGACTTGCAGTAATTCTTCCCATGGTATGTCTGTTTTATTCGTTTTTCTGGTGGCTATGAAAGATGTATCCCAATCTGATCGTTACCGAGCGCTATTTCTTCGCGCCATAGCGACTGCGTGACTGCTTTCGTTTTTCCACTCCCAATGTGTCCTGGGCACCGCGGACGACCTGGTATCGAACACCGGGCAAATCGCGAACACGCCCGCCGCGAACGAGAACAATCGAGTGTTCCTGCAGGTTGTGACCTTCTCCGGGAATGTAAACCGTCACTTCTTTGCCATTGGAAAGTCGAACACGGGTAATTTTCCGAAGCGCGGAATTTGGCTTCTTCGGGGTCATCGTACGGACTTGCAAACAGACACCCTGTTTCTGCGGGCATCGTTCCAAGACGGGAGCCTTGGTGAACTTGCGTTTCTTTTTCCGTCCCTTACGGAGGAGCTGGTTAATCGTAGGCATTCGTTCTTCTATCTATCCAGGCGCTACTTTTTGAGCGGCGCTATTTGTTCCAGGTGAATTCTCATCCGGGCCACTTGCATCAAACACAGGTGGAAGCCCGTAAAATTAATGGTTTGGTTTAAAATGTCAACCTCAAATTGTCATTTCGAGGCTGGATTTGGACCCGACAAACGGCCTTTCCGGCGCCGATCGCCTCCGATAAGCTCCGACGCTTGATCCCTCGCTTTTATTTCAGGATTAACCGTCCGCAGCTTGCGACTCTCTCGCCACATCAGCCCCGGAATGCCCGATTCCTCCTAAACCCCTCCATCCAGTTCGTCTTGCCATTCCTTGAGTTTTTCCCATTCTCCGGCGGCAGCAAGCTGAGCCTGATCGGGCCAGGTCGATGGGTTCATGGTCGCCATGATCCCTCCAGCCTGCTCCAGGATCTGCTTGAGTTGTTCTGGCGAGGTAGCCGCGAGCTGGCGATAACTTGCCACCCCGGCGATGTTAAGCAATTGAGCGACCTGGGGGCCAATTCCCTCGATGCTTGTCAAATCGTCGTTCGCAACAATTCTCCCACCAACCAACTCATCCTGCCATTGGCTCAGCTGGTCCCATTGACCGGCCGCAGCGAGTCGGGCCTGATCCGCCCAGGTCGACGGGTCGTGGGCCGCAAATCCACCCGCAATCAGAAATTCGCTCAATTCATCGGGCAAAGCCTGGCTCAGCTGGTCAAAGGTTGTAATGCCAGCGGTGGCCAAATGCTCGGCGATCTTCGGACCAATGCCCTCAATCTTGGTCAGGTCATCCGCCTCCATTGGTGCGGGAGCCGCCGTCGAAGGGCGACCGCCGTCCAATTGATCCTGCCACTCTTTCAACTGATCCCATTCGCCCACCGCGGCAAGTTGGGATTGGTCGGGCCAAGTCGTGGGGTCGTGGGCTCCATATCCACCGATCGCGTCAAGGATATCGCGAATTCGCGATGGATCGGTCGCCGCGAGCTGCGAATATGTTTGAATCCCCGCAGCGTTCAAATGACCGGCAATCACCGGACCAATTCCTTCGATCTTGGTCAGGTCATCCCGGCGGGCGGGTTCCGGAGTTGCGACCGGGGGTGCTTCTCCGCCGACCATTCGGCCACCGTCAAGTTGATCTTGCCATTCCTTGAGTTGATCCCATGCCCCGACCGCCGCAAGCTGAGATTGATCCGGCCAAGTCGTCGGATCGTGGGCTCCATAGCCACCTACCTCATCCAGAATCGCTCGAATCCGAGCGGGATCCGTGGCGGCAAGTTGCGAAAAAGTCGAGATCCCCGCCGCGTTCAAGTGTTGGGCGATTGCCGGACCGATGCCTTCAATTCTCGTCAAGTCATCAACACCGGTCGAGCTTTCCTCGGTTGCAACATGCCCGCCGACCAGTGCGTCCAACCCCAGATCCGGAGAATAACCTCCACTGATCGGAGCAACATCCTGCGCCGACATCGCGTTAACGAAGTCGTCGGAGCCAGAACCACTGGAAGGCGTAGCCGATTCAAGCAATGGAAAACTCTCTTCAAGCGTTTGCGATGGTGCCGCCGCGGCTTGTCGCATCGCTTCCAGGTTGTACTGGACTTCCGAATCCTGAAACGTACGGAAACCGGTACCGGCTGGAATCAAATGCCCAAGAATCACGTTCTCCTTCAGACCGACCAGATTGTCGACCTTTCCTGCCAACGCGGCTTCGGTAAGTACCTTGGTCGTTTCCTGGAAACTTGCCGCCGAGATAAAGCTTGAACTTTGAACTGCCGCCTTGGTAATCCCTAACAGCTGCGTGCTGTAGGTTGCTGACCGAGGCTTGCTGGATTTGGCCGGTTTCCCTCCCAGCGTTTCGATTTTCGCATTGGTTTCTTCAAACACAACTTTCGGAATGATCTGACCCTTGTTGAAATCACTATCCCCTTTGTCGGAGATTTTGACACATTTGCTCAATTGATCGTTGACTTGCTGAAAGTCAAAACGATCGCAGATCAAACCTGGCAACATATTGGTGTCGCCAGCCGCCTCGATTTTCACTTTTCGAAGCATTCTCGCGATGATAATCTCGACGTGCTTGTCGTTGATTTCCACGCGTTGGCTTCGATAGACCTGTTGAATCTCGTGTCCCAGGTATTGTTGAACCGCCTCTTCGCCGGAGACACGCAGGATATCGTGCGGCACCAAAGGTCCATCGACCAATTGCTGACCGGCTTTGACGTGATCGCCAGAATGAACACGGAAACGTTTTCCCGGCGGCACGAGGTGTTCGGCTTCGATTCCACTTTCGCTTTTCACGAGAATGGACCGTTTGCCACGTTTCTTTTCGGCGAGGATCTCAACGACTCCATCGATTTCTGCCAGGACCGCCGGATCTTTCGGCTTTCGAGCTTCAAAAATTTCCGTAACACGAGGCAGACCGCCGGTGATGTCCGAAATACCAGAGGCCTCACGCGGGGTTTCCGCCACCGTCGAACCGGCCGAGATAATGTCGCCTTCGTTGACAGTAATGTTGGCACGTTCCGGCAGGTAGTAAACATCCGAAACGTTTCCATCTTTGTCTTCGATCACGATCTGCGGATGCATATCGCCTTTGAAGTCGATGATCGTCTTGCGGATTGTACCACTCGCCTCGGTCTCAATCTGCATGGTTTCGCCGTCGATGATATCCTCGAAGCGAACCTTACCGGCAACTTCCGACAGCACTGGAACCGCAAACGGATTCCATTCGCACAAGATCGTGTCGGCTTTGATTTGATCGTCATCTGCGACGCGAAGAACCGAGCCCTGCGGGATCTTGTGATTTTCCAGTTCACGACCGCGCGGATCGAGAATCGAGATTTCTCCATTCCGGTTCAACACCACCGTGTCGCCCTTGTCGTTGGTGGCATAACGCATGCGGGTGATCTTGACGATCCCTGCCTTGGTACACTTTTTCTGGTTTTCTTCCGTTACCGTGCTGGCCACACCACCAATGTGGAAGGTCCGCATCGTCAACTGGGTTCCCGGTTCACCGATACTCTGGGCGGCGATGATTCCCACAGCCATCCCTTCTTCGACCATGTCACCGGTCGACATGTCCATTCCATAGCAGCAACGACAAACTCCCAACGGCGCATCGCACGTCATCGGGCTGCGAACCTGGATTTTTTCAAGTCCCATCTCTTCGATCTTGCGGGCGATTTCAGGCGTAATCATCTGGCTTTCTCGCACGACCACTTCATCGGTCACCGGGTTAACGATGTTCTGCCGCGAAACGCGTCCATTGATCGCCGTTGCCAACCGAACTTCTACCTGTTCACCACGATAAATCACACCTTTGGTGATTCCGAGCGTCGTGCCGCAGTCTTCCATCGTGATCACCACGTTTTGCGCGACGTCGGCCAGCTTCCGTGTGAGATAGCCCGAGTCAGCCGTCTTCAACGCGGTATCCGCCAGACCCTTTCGGGCACCGTGAGTCGAGGAAAAGTATTCAAGAACCGAAAGACCTTCGCGAAAGTTCGCCTTGATTGGAGTTTCGATGATCTCACCGGACGGCTTGGCCATCAGGCCACGCATCCCGGCAAGCTGACGAATCTGCTCGACACCACCGCGAGCACCAGAGTGTGCCATCAGGAACACGGGGTTAACATAACCCAAACCGCCGCGATCATCGGCTTCCATCGCGGACATCATTTCCTTGGTGATACTCTCACGAGCATGCGTCCAGGTATCCAGCACTTTGTTGTACCGCTCTTGTTCGGTAATCACACCACGCTCGTAGTGTTTACGGAATTTGAGAACTTCCTTTTCTGCAGCGGCCACGATTTTCTCTTTTGATTCCGGCGTGACCAGGTCGTCGGTTGCAAACGAAAGTCCACTCCGGGTACTTTCGCGGAACCCCAACTGGTTCATGTCGTCGAGCAAATCAATGGTTTCGCGGCGACCAAGCGTTTGATAACAGTCGGAAATCACGACGGCCAGGTCTCCACTTTTGAGTGGATAGTTGTAGTAATCCATGCCTTCCGGAAGCATCATATTGAACATGACGCGACCGTAACTCGTTTCGATAATCTGGCTGGGTCGGCGTTCTTCTTCATTGACGCGAACAAACCGGCCCTTGGGCAACCGGACTTTGATCCGGGCATGCAGGTTGATTACGCCTTGCGAAAATGCGGTGTCCGCTTCGTCCAGCGACGAAAACGTCATGCCGTCGCCCAACTGATTCGGCAACACCAAAGACACGTAATAGCAACCCATCACGGTATCCTGCGACGGGCTCATGATCGGACGTCCATTGGACGGCGCGAAAATGTTGTTGGTCGACAGCATCAGGGTATGGGCTTCGACTTGGGCTTCAATGGAAAGCGGTAAGTGAACCGCCATCTGGTCACCGTCGAAGTCCGCGTTGAATCCTTTGCAGACCAGCGGATGCAGATGAATCGCGTTTCCTTCAACCAGGATCGGTTCAAACGCCTGAATCCCCATGCGGTGCAACGTCGGAGCACGGTTGAGCATGACGGGGTGATTCCGGATCACCTGTTCAAGAATGTCCCACACTTCCTCGTCCTTGCGCTCCAGCATTTTCTTGGCGCTTTTGATCGTGTCAGCATGCCCCAGTTCCTTCAGCTTGCGAATAATGAAGGGCTGGTAAAGCTCGAGCGCGATCTTTTTGGGCAAACCACATTGATGGAGTTTCAATCGTGCACCGACCACGATGACCGAACGGGCGGAGTAGTCCACGCGCTTGCCAAGCAGGTTTTCACGGAAACGCCCCTGCTTACCCTTGATCATGTCGGTCAAGGACTTGAGCGGACGATTACTGCTGCCAAGCACGGGGCGCTTGCAACGGTTGTTGTCGAACAACGCGTCGACCGACTGTTGCAACATCCGTTTTTCGTTTCGGATGATGACTTCGGGTGCATTGAGGTCGACCAGTTTTCGGAGACGATTGTTGCGGTTGATGATCCGGCGATAAAGATCATTGAGATCCGACGTCGCAAAGTTGCCGGAATCCAGCAGGACCAAGGGACGGAGGTCCGGTGGAATGACCGGGATCACATCGAGCACCATCCATTCCGGTTTGTTGTCGCTGTCGCGGATCGATTCGACGATTTTCAGCCGGTTGGTCAAGTCTTTTCGTTTCTGCTTGGATCCGGTTTCCGCCAACTCAATACGCAAATCATCGGACAGCTTGACCAGATCAAGTTCCGTAAGAAGTTCACGAACCGCATCGGCGCCCATGTTGGCGGTAAAACTGCCTTCGCCATATTCCGCTCGGGCAGCGCGATATTCCTCTTCGGTCAACAACTGCTGGCGTTCAAGATCCGTATCTCCCGCATCGGTAACGACGTAATCCTGAAAATAAATCACCTTTTCGAGGCTGCTGGTTTTCATGTTCAGCAGATTACCCAATCGGCTGGGCATCGCTTTGAAAAACCAGATATGAACGACCGGGGCGGCCAATTCAATGTGTCCCATCCGTTTTCGGCGGACGCGTGAATGCGTGACTTTGACACCACAGCGGTCACAGATCATTCCCTTGTATTTCATGCCGCGGTATTTACCGCAGGCACATTCCCAGTCTTTCTCAGGACCGAAAATCCGTTCGCAGAACAAACCGTCTTTTTCCGGTCGGTACGTTCGATAGTTGATGGTTTCAGGCTTCTTGACTTCGCCCATCGACCAACTGCGAATATCGTGAGGACGAGCCAAAGAAATCTTGACTGAAGCATAATCGTTGATGCGATCGTAGGTGCTGTCGGCAGTCGCCATAAATTCACCTGCTCCTTTTTTATTTTTGAACCGGGATGTTTTTTGTTTCGGGAAAGCGTATTCAAGCCAGGCTAAGCTTCTGCAACGCAGGCAGGCGTCGTGGTTTGACGCTCCGTCAGGCAACGCCCTGCGCGTCGCCTGACCAGGTCGGTGGCTTTAGCCACGTCGTTTTTCCAATTGCATATTGAGTGCAAGACCGCGAATTTCGTTCGTCAAGACATCGAAGCTCGCCGGAGTTCCGGCTTCCAGGGTGTTCTCGCCTTTGACCATCGACTCGTAGATCTTCGTACGCCCTTCGACGTCATCGCTTTTGACGGTCAACAACTCCTGTAATATGTAAGCCGCTCCATAGGCTTCCAGCGCCCAGACTTCCATCTCTCCAAAACGCTGACCGCCGAACCGGGCCTTTCCACCCAGCGGCTGCTGCGTAATCAACGAGTAGGGTCCCGTGCTTCGCGCGTGGACCTTGTCGTCGACCAGGTGGTGCAACTTCAGCATGTAGATGTAACCGACGGTCGTTTCCTGGGTGCAGGGCATCCCCGTTCGGCCATCGTAAAGCGTGTGCTTCCCATGGCGTGGCAAGCCAGCTTCGGCAAGACAGTCATTAATCTCACTTTCCGACGCACCGTCAAACACAGGCGTGATCGCCTGGAAGCCAAGCTTGGAACCTGCCCAGCCAAGGTGAGTCTCGAGAATCTGACCAACGTTCATCCGCGATGGAACACCCAACGGATTCAACATGATCTGAATCGGTGTGCCGTCTTCGAGATAGGGCATGTCTTCGACAGGAAGAATTTTGGAAATCACACCCTTGTTGCCGTGACGCCCAGCCATTTTGTCGCCAACGGAAATGGTTCGCTTGGTCGCAATGTAGATCTTGACCATCTGCAGAACGCCACTGCGAAGCTCGTCGCCGCGCTTCATGCTGTTGACTGTCCGGTCGCGGGCATCGATCGTTTTCTCAACCAGCGGCCAATGCTCTTTGAAGATGGTTTCGATCTGATTGATTTTGTCGTCGCTACGCAGCGAACCGGTCACGGAGGCAAGCCGGAAATTCGCCGCCTTTTCGCTTACGAATTTCGGATCCTGATCCCGCACCAAGGGTGTGTCGTCTTCGTCCGTGAGCGTCTTTCCAGCCACTTTTTCAATTTCGGAGATCATTTCACCAAACACCCTGGCGATCTCTTCATTGCCATCGGCCTCGGCGGCTTTCAGGTCCTTCTCGAAGACTTTTCGTTCTTCTTCCGAAAGGCTCATCCGGCGAGAAAATCGCTGGGTGTCGATGACGATGCCCTCGATGCCAGAGGAAACCTCGAGTGAGTCATTCTTGACATCTTCACCTGCACGGCCAAAAATCGCGTGGAGCAATTTCTCTTCCGGAGTCAACTCGGTTTTCGATTTCGGCGAAACCTTACCAACGAGAATATCTCCTGGCTTGACGTAGCTACCCACCTGGATCACGCCGTTCTCGTCGAGATTCCGAAGCGCCTTTTCACTGACATTGGGGATGTCCCGCGTGAATTCCTCTCGACCAAGCTTGGTCTCGCGAACCTCAACGTCAAACTCTTCGATGTGAATTGAGGTGTATGTGTCGTTCTTGACCAGTTCTTCGCTGATGATGATCGCATCTTCATAGTTACAACCATCAAACGACATAAAGCCGACCAACACGTTTCGCCCCAGGGCGAGCTGGCCTTTGTAGGTTGCGGCACCATCTGCCAGAACATCGTTCTTTTCGACTTTCTGACCAGGCACGACCAGCGGTTTCTGGTTTTGACAAGTCCGCTCGTTCAAGCCGACGTACTTTTTTAAGTCGTAAACGTCGGTACCGACCTCGATCCGGGTCGAATCAACGTACGTCACTTTTCCGGCTCGCCGGGCACGGACCAGCATGCTGGAGTTTTCCGCGACGCTGACTTCCATTCCCGTTCCGACAATCGGCGGCTCGGCGACCAGCAACGGAACCGCCTGACGCTGCATGTTGGAGCCCATCAACGCACGGTTGGCGTCGTCATGCTCCAGGAACGGAATCAAACCGGCTGACACTCCAACCATCTGGGAGGGAGCGATATCCATGAACCGGATATCATCCGGGTTGGCCAATTCAAAGTCAGCCTTGAAGCGCGCGATAATCGCTCCACCCAACTGCTTGTTACCAACGATATGGCCATCTTCAACTTTGGTATCAGCCGGAGCAACAAACTCTTCCGTCTCTTCGTCGGCACGGAGCCAGGCGACTTCGTCGGTGACTTTGCCCTTTCGAACCACGGCATAAGGCGTAACCAGGAATCCGTAGTCATCGACACTCGCGTAAATGGCAAGACTGGAAATCAAACCAATGTTCGTGCCTTCCGGCGTTTCAATCGGACAGATCCGACCGTAATGGGAAATATGAACATCGCGAACTTCAAAGCCCGCTCGTTTTCGATTCAAACCACCCGGACCCAAAGCGGACAGACGACGCTCATGCGTCAATTGCGACAACGGATTGGTCTGGTCGACGACCTGTGAAAGCTCACCTCGACCAAAGAAGTACTCAATCGCCGCCGAAATGCTCTTCGGGTTGACGAGACTCCGCGGTGTCATGTCATCCTGCTCCTTGAGACTCATCCGTTCCTGCACGGTTCGTCGAAGCTTCAGGAATCCCTTTCGAAGTTCGTCGCAAGCAAGTTCGTCGATCGTTCGCAAGCGGCGATTACCCAAGTGGTCAATATCATCGACATGGGCACTTCCACCGGGAGTCGACAACTCAAGGATATACTTCATCGACGCCAGAATGTCTTCGGGTCGTAGCGTCATTTCCTTTTCAGAGGCGCCCAGGTTCAGCTTCCGGTTGATCCGGAAACGGCCGACCCGACCCAAGCGATATCGATTGGAGTCAAAGAATTTTTCGTGGAACAGCGTTCGGGCTTTTTCCAGGGCAGGCGGGTTACCCGGCCGAAGCCGCTGATAAATCCGCAACAACGCCTCTTCATGACTGGAAGTCGCGTCTTCCAACAGCGAGTTGAAGATCAACGGAGACCGTGGTGCGGGCATGATCTCACAAACCTTGACGCCCGCCGAACAAATCGTCTCCGCGGCGTCCTGGGTGATTTTCTGACCGACTTCGACGATGATCTCGCCGGCTCGGTTACTGGTACCAGGATAAACAATATCATCGACGGCAACCTTGCCTTCCAGCTTGACGGCACTCCGCCGGTCGACGACTTTCACCTTGGCGGTGTCGTAGAACGCGCGGAGGATCGCGGAGTCCTCACCGTACTTCGGATCCATCGCCCGCAACAATGTCAACGCCGAAAACTTTCCACTTTGATCGATTCGGACGGTCAACGTGTCTTTCTTCGTCGCGTTGATTTCAATCCAGCTTCCTCGTTCCGGAATGACGCGACAACTCGGAAGCTTGCGATCGGACGTCGTGTCAGCCTCCATGACAAAGTCGATTCCCGGGCTTCGATGAAGCTGGCTGACGACGACACGCTCAGCACCATTGATGATGAACTCGCCACCGCCGAGCATGATTGGAATATCGCCCAGGAATACCTCTTCTTCGACAGGCTGCTCTTTTTCCAATCGCAACCAGACACGGAACGGCTGACCATAGGTCAGTCGAAGCTGTCGGCATTCCGCAGGCGTATAACGTGGCTTACCCAGCTCGTAGCGAACATAGCTGAGTTGAAGCTTTTTGTCATAGCTTTCAATGGGAAAAATTTCCTGAAGCACGCCTTCAATTCCCTGCAGCTTGCGCTTCTCCATCGGAACATCCGTCTGAAGAAAAGCCTGATAGCTGTGGGTTTGAATCTTGGTAAGATCGGGCGGAACCTGGTAATTCCGACCGCTTCCAAACACGCGAACTTTTTCTGGTGCTAATCGTCGCTCAACTGGGGTTGCCATAAGCGCAGAATCTCCGGTATCAGATCAGGCGAGTAAGTGATGTTTCAATCGATGTCGCAATGTCCATCGCAGACGCACGCGACTTCCATTGACTGGGCAGGGACGTTCTGGTACTAATCGCCAAACCAGCGAACCGGGTTTCCGACGCAGCGGTTTGCCGTTCAGCGCGCACCAAATCCACACACCAATCCTGGAACTTGCAAAAATGTCCAAGCGTGCGATTCGAGAGCATACAGTTCCCTGAATTGGTCAACGCAATTCGAACCCATTTCGTGGGACACGATCCGGATTGCATTCGACTGGTAAACGAACAACACATTTATTGGATTGGCTGAGCCCCAATCAGGGACAGCCCCAACTGGGGACAATCAAAGGCTCAATGCGCCGCGGAGCCATCCTTTTCCAAAGCGCTTGACCTTTTGGATTCAGGCCGCAATTCTTTTCACGGCCGGCAATGCCATTTCAACGAGCGAAATGCACGTTGAAATGACCAGCTATCTGGCCCATTACCGGGCTCAAGACCTGCGCTCCGACTACTTGATTTCGATGCTTCCACCGGCCGCTTCGACATCGGCTTTGATCTTGTCGGCATCTTCTTTCGAAACCGCTTCCTTCAAAGTTGCCGGGCAACCTTCGACCATCTTCTTGGCATCCATCAGCGAGGCTCCGGTGATGGTCTTGACCACCTTCACGACATCAAGCTTCTTATCACCGAATCCAGTCAAAATAACGTCAAATTCAGTCTGCGCTTCCGCGGGAGCATCGCCGGCACCAGCAGCGGCAGCGACCATCACGGCACCGCCAGCGGCGGCTTTGATTCCGTGCTCGTTTTCGAGGTAGTCACTCAGCTCTTTGGCTTGCTTGAGTGTCATTTCAGCGATTGCATCGCCAAGTTTTTTTGCATCGGCTGAGTATTCTACGGTTGCTGTATCTTCGGACATTGGAGTCACCCTTTCGTATCATCGAGCGGCGAGGCTGCGGGACCCCCCCACTCAAAATTCATTATCAAATTCACCAATTTTTTGCACTTACCGTTTCCTGGATTAACCCAAAAAACGCCTGCTTTCGACTTGCCGACTCCGCGATTTGGCAACCGAACTCTATTTCTACGGCAACGCCGTTGATTTCTATTCTTTTTCGCCAAGCTGCTTGATCTGACCGGCCAATCGACCGCCGGGGCCAGCCAACTGGGCCGCCAGGTTCGCACCAGGACCAAGAATCTGGCCCACCAGCAAACTGAGCTGCTCGGCACGACTTGGCCACTTGCTGATCTCCTTGACACGCTCCGGTGTCAACTGCTCCCCGTCCATGACTCCACCACGGGCTTCGAATTTTTCGAATGCCGCGGAATCCTTATCCAATTCTGTCACTTCCTTGACCAATGTGACAAAATCCTCCGAACCCCAGAGCACCGCGTGGGATCCTTCGATCCCCTCGAACGCAGGCGCCAACGAGGTGCCTTCGGTGGCCCGGCGGGCCAGGCTGTTTTTGATAACCATCATCCCAATGCCCTTCTCTCGAAGGCGCTTGCGGAGGTCGGTTGACGTAATCGCATCCATCCCAATGACATCAGCAAGGACACAATCCGTAACGCCATCCAATCGACCGGCGAGATCCCTGGACAACAAATCTTTTACGAACTTACTCATGGCTTCTACTTTACTTCGTTACGTTTTTATGCAAACTGTCTGTCCGGTTTTTCAACCACCGAACCGATGACAACCAACAGACCGACTAGGCTGCCAGCAGAACCCCGGGACTCATCGTCGCGGCCAGCGAGATATTCTTGACGTAGTTACCCTTGCAGGCACTTGGCTTCAGGGATTCAACGTACTTCAAAAAGGCACTGACATTGTCCTGAATCTGCTCGGGAGAAAAACTCAAGCGACCCAGAACCGCATGAACATTTCCGCCGTTATCATTCCGGAACTCGACCTTGCCGGCCTTGTATTCCTGAACCGCCTTCGCGACATCCGGGGTCACGGTTCCGGCACGCGGTGACGGCATCAAGCTTCGCGGACCCAGAACACGACCCAACGGCCCGACGACCCCCATCATGTCGGGGGACGCGATGCAAACGTCGAAATCAAGCCAACCGCCGCTGATCTTTTTTGCCAGATCTTCCTGACCGACTTCATCGGCACCAGCCGCTCTCGCGGCATCGGCAGCAGCATCTTTGGCAAACACCACCACTCGTTGCGTTTTTCCAATCCCGTGCGGCAACACGATGGACCCGCGAACAATCTGATCTGCCTGCTTCGGATCAACCCCGAGATTCATGTGAATCTCAATCGTTTGATCAAACTTCGTACCACCAAACCCCTTCAGAATCTCAATCGCCTGGGGCAAATCAACCGGTTGCGCAGGGACCTTGGTGAGCAATCCTCTGTATCGCTTTGAACGCTTCATGACAACTCAACTTTATTCTTTTAAACGCCTAATCAAAACGCTCGACGTCGTGTCCCTACCCGTCCAGCACCAACGAAACCAGCCAAACTAACCGACAACATCGATCCCCATGCTTCGAGCAGTCCCTTCAATCATGCGGCAAGCATGATCCAGGTCACGAGCATTCAGATCTTCCTTTTTCTTCTCGCATATCTCTTCAATCTGCTTGCGGGTCACCGTGGCAACCTTGTCGCGATTAGGAACACCGGAACCTTTGGCGATACCGGCAGCCATCTTCAGCATGGAAGCAGCCGGAGGACTTTTCGTGATAAACTCAAAAGTACGATCACTGTAGACCGTCACCACGACCGGAATCGGAGTCCCGGCATACTCCTTGGTTCGATCATTAAACTGCTGAACAAACTGACCAAGGTTAATCCCGTAACGCCCCAACGACGTACCAACCGGTGGCGCTGGAGTCGCCTGACCACCCGGCACCTGAAATTTTGCTTCACCCGTAACTTGCTTCGCCATAACCTATTCTTCTTTTCTTTTCCAAAGAGCAACCGACCCGTCGATGCCTAAATGTTCTCAACGTGCCAGTGATCCAACTCGACCGGGTTGGGTCGACCAAAAATGTTAATCATCACGGTGATGCGACCATTTCGCTCATCAACTGCCGAGACTTCACCCTCGTGATTCTGAAAATAGCCTTCCTTAACCCGCACACGATCACCCACCTTGAAGGGGATCGCCGTTTTTATGTTTTCTTCACCGTCCTCTTCGACGTCCGGCTTGGTGGTGGCGATGATCCGGGCAATTTCTTCCGATGAAAGCGGCGCCGGCTTGCCGGCAGCTCCAGTAAAATCACCAATTCCAGACGTTTCCCGAACAAGAAACCACGAGTCATCATTGATCGCCATATTCACGACGATATAACCAGGGTACAGCTTTCGCTTGGTAATTCGCTGCTTTCCAGCCTTGTTGAACTCCCGCACATCCTCAGTCGGCACCAACACCTCACCAAAATAGTGCTCCAACCCAGCGACCTTGACCCGTCGCTTGAGAGCATCGCAAATGGAATTCTCGCGGTTCACCTGAACCTTCAAAATATACCAGCTCATCTCAGCCTGATCGCCGTCAGCGACTAACGACTCATCGACAAACTCTTCAATGGGCGAAACATCCTCATCCTCGTCATACGCCTCTCCACCTTCATCATCCTCTTCGACCATATCGGCGGCCGAGAACCCAAACCTGTTTAACTCCTCTTCAACTTCCGCCGACTCTGGCTCATCCATTTCGGACGATCCAATCCCGTCAGCACCAATCACCCCTGCATCTGCAATGACACCAGAAGCCGATTCCGAGGCTGCGCGGACCGAACCCCCGGACTCGACGCTGGCCGAATCGCCACCTGCCTCAGAAGCCTGTCCTTCTGGCGACTCCAGAGATTCGCTGGAAACTACCTCTTCTTCCGTCATCGCTCCACCTATCGCCAACCAAAGAACCTGAGAATCATAACGAAGAACGATTCATTCTCGGAATAACGAATACCAATTGCTTCGAACACGACCGTCCAAACCGCATCAAACAAAAACAGGAATGCGGCCATTGAAAAAATGACAAAAATCACCACCAGCGAAGCATTCCACAACTCATTGCGCGTCGGCCACGAGACCTTGTTCATCTCGGCTTCTACGGCAATCAAAAAATCCGCGAAGACAGAGTAATTAACCACCCGGTAGGCAAACCAAGCCATCAAGGCAGCCAAAGCGACCATCACCAGATAACCACCGGCACCCAAATCACTCAGGAACGCCGAACGCTTGACCTCCCAAGCGACCAGACAGCCCAAAAGCGCAACCGTCAAAAAAGTCACCTGGCGGACAATCCTCCCCTGGTTCGGTTTATATAAACCAAACTGGAAAAGCTCCAACCAGAACCCTCCACGCCCGGGCTCCTGCTTTTGTTTTGCCATCGAACTCATAAGCACCTCTCAAGCAGCCTCACCTGACCACCGTCCTGGCGCCCAACCTGAAACCGCAACCATTTTTCAAACACCAAGACCCACGGAACGAGACGACCAAATGGCAGGGGCGGAGGGACTCGAACCCGCAACCGCTGGTTTTGGAAACCAGTGCTCTACCAATTGAGCTACACCCCTCCGTTTGACCCGAGAGCCTGCCCAATCTCCTCGCGAAACCAAACAAGACCCAAGCTCTGCCCTTAAATCGCCGGAAAGCGTCGCGCGAGAACCACACGACGCTTACCTACTTGTAAACATCAAGCCAACAACGAGAGGCTCACCGCGGCCAGCCAAAACCGTCAAGCTAGTCAGTGATCTTGGTCACCACACCGGAACCGACCGTACGTCCACCTTCGCGAATCGCGAAACGAACACCATCGTCAATCGCAATCGGCTTTTGCAGCTCAACCGAAATCTTCACATTGTCGCCCGGCATGCACATCTCGGCCTCAACCAGACTTGCCGTGCCTGTGACGTCGGTGGTTCGAAAGTAAAACTGAGGACGATAGCCGCTAAAGAATGGAGTGTGACGCCCACCCTCATCCTTACTCAAGCAGTAAATCTCTGCCTCAAACTTCGAATGCGGCTTAATCGAGCCAGGCTTGGCCAACACCTGACCACGCTGAATCTCTTCACGCTTGACACCGCGCAAAAGGCAACCGACGTTGTCGCCAGCGCGACCTTCATCGAGAATCTTGCGGAACATCTCAACACCGGTACAAGTCGTCTTACGCGGCGCTTCTTCGAGGCCGATAATTTCGACCTCTTCACCCGTTCGCAAAACACCCCGCTCAATTCGACCCGTAGCCACAGTACCACGACCCTCGATCGAGAAAACGTCTTCGATCGCCATCAAGAAAGGCTTGTCCTCTTCACGCTTCGGCTCAGGGATATAGCTGTCGATCGCGTCCATCAACTCGCCAATGCACTTGGCAGCCTCTTCGTTCGTTGGATCATTCAAAGCAGGCAACGCACTGCCCCGCACGATCGGAAGATTGTCACCATCAAAGTCGTACTTACTGAGAAGCTCACGAACCTCCATCTCAACCAACTCCAACAACTCCTCATCATCAACAAGGTCACACTTGTTGAGAAAGACGACCAGAGCCGGAACATCCACCTGACGCGCGAGCAACACGTGCTCTTTCGTCTGCGGCATCGGACCATCAGCAGCCGACACAACCAGAATGGCGCCGTCCATCTGGGCCGCACCGGTAATCATGTTTTTCACAAAGTCAGCGTGACCCGGACAGTCAATATGCGCATAGTGACGACTCGCCGTTTCGTACTCGACGTGAGCTACCGCAATCGTCACCGTTTTAGTTGCATCCCGAACCGTTCCACCCTTGGCGATATCCGAATAATTCTTCGCCTTGGCCAATCCTTTTGCAGCCTGAACCGCAAGAATTGCCGCAGTGGTAGTTGTTTTACCATGGTCAATATGCCCAATGGTTCCGACGTTCACGTGCGGTTTAGTCCGCTTAAATTCTTCCTTGGCCATACCTTCTTATTACCTGTCTTCTGTTTTATTCTCAACAACCAAGTTAAAAATCGACTCAACACACCTGCCAAAGCAAGTCGCCAAGCCGAACCACAATCAGAGCTGCTGATGGGATTTGAACCCATGACCTCGTCCTTACCAAGGACGCGCTCTACCACTGAGCTACAGCAGCGAAGCCCGAATTCATTGAGCCCAAATCCTATCAATTTCCAAATGAGCGGGTGAAGGGAATCGAACCCTCACCACCAGCTTGGAAGGCTGGAGCTCTGCCATTGAGCTACACCCGCTAATTACAACACGCAGCAGCTCCTGCCTGCCATAACTAACTGACCCATTAATGTAACAACTTGGGCGAAAACCCCAATGACAACTGGGCAAAAAAAACAAATTCAGGGAACATTTTCCCCCACCACCATCAATTTCTCAGCCTTTCACACGTGAAAAGCACTCGAAATGACGGATCCAACGACCTCGACCGACAAAATTAAACTCCAACCAGCCAAATCCAACCCAGCAACCGCAAGCAAGTGGGGGGTGCAGGATTCGAACCTGCGAAGGCATAGCCAACAGATTTACAGTCTGTCCCGTTTGACCGCTTCGGTAACCCCCCAAACTCGAAGTCAGAACTCGATCGCCAAGCAAAAACCGGGAAAATACCGATTGAAACCTGGAAAACCGCCCCGCAACCCACAATTAGCCCACTCTACAACGACCTGCATGGATAGCCAGAGACGAACCCTTGGATAAAAGCCGGCGGAGGGACTTGAACCCACGACCTGCTGTTTACAAAACAGCTGCTCTGCCAACTGAGCTACGCCGGCACAGAGTTGGAGCCGGATAAATATATCGAAATCCAATTGCCCTGCAATACGAATTGACAGGAATTCGAACATTGCGTTCGTCGGATTCCCACCGACCAGATGACGATTCCATTGGAAAACCAACGTCTGAGCGGGAGGCAACGATTGCAGCTTTGTCGCTGGCCATAGCGGGGTCGCATTATTCGCGGCTAACCAAGTCTTGGATCAAACCCGCTGCCCAGGATGACCGCGAAGTTCAACATCCTGGTCCGTTCCAACGACTAATCGTCCAGAGGATGCCTGGCAGGTGCCGGTTCCTTGTTGGCTTTTTGAGGCTCCACCTCAACCCCATCGACCCATTTCGGAGGACCTTTGACGACAAGTGTGCCCGCAATCAAGTCGCCCACGCGGCGCCGATCGGACCGAATCGATGCGACAAATACTTCGATCAGCAAAGCCAACGGGATCAGGAACAGAAAATTCCGAAGAAACGACTGCTGGGCACCGATCGGCTTTCCCGTCACCGCGTCGACGACTCGGCATCCCGTGATCCACTTGCCGAAGCTGACACCAGCGAATGAATCCTTCAAGACCCAATAGATCATCAAGAACGGAGCCCCAATCCAAAAGCCAATCAAGATGCCGGCTCCAAGCCGACTGAAGATTTGATTTCCGCCAAACTCCGACGCCATCAGGCTAATCCCCAATGCCAAGAACATCGTTGGTGAAAGATCAATCAGAAATCCCCATTCTCGACGTCGGGCAATCGACACCAGATCGCCTCCGGAAATCGCGGTCGACCAGCGCGGACCCCCAGCGGGATCCCATAGGCTGGAAGGTGAACTCAAAGCACTCAACTCCCCTGGCGAGCGGCTTGCCGCAGAATTCGAATCGAAAACCGATTCTCGGCTGCGGATCACCGCGTACGACAATAACAACGCTCCGGAGACCAGATAACAAAAACCAACAAAAATTGGCTGGACCATTAAAACCTGGCGGAAACCGAGTCGACGGCCTGGAATCATCCACCCATTCATCACGACACTGAATAGGAGATGCGACGCGGGAATTACGATCAAAGCCATGACGGCGAACGCGATGAACACCGGCTTGCCGGATTGTCTTCGCCAGGTACCGGCAAAGGCAACCACCACGAACCCGATTAGAATTTGAAAGAAGTCGGACAGGTACGCCAGATAGATATAGCTCTGCATCGGATGCCAGTGGTTGAACTCTCCTGGACCAGTTTCCTCATGATCCGGTTCATGACGCCACAGGTTCGGGGTAGGGTCCGATTTTAAGTCAACCACCGGGGCAAATGAACCGGCAGAAACCGGACAAACAAAAAGCCAGCCACTTTCGTGACCGGCATTCTGTTCGTTCTGGTCCGGGCGACTCAATTCCGCGTCGAAAACGTGTCGCTAATTGTCGGACCCCAGCTCCAGCATTCCTTCTGGCAGGTCAATATTGTCTTCCCGAGCCGCGATTCGGAGCTTGTTAAGCGCCCGGGCTTCAATCTGGCGAATCCGCTCCTTGGTGACACCGAGTTGTTCTCCAACCTCTTTGAGCGTTTGCGGCTCCTGGCTGTAGTCCAATCCGAATCGACTGATGATGATCTGCTGTTCGCGGTGATCGAGTGATTCCAGAATATTATCCACCTGTTGTTTGCGTCGGTCCTGCTCCGACTCCAGCAAGTAACGATCGGTTCGCTGATCGGCCTTGGCAAGGAATACTTCTTCCGAGGTCGGTCGAAAGCGATCTCGCTGCTTGAATTCCCCCGGGATGGTCCGGGCGAAATTCTTCATAATCGCCCAACTGGAATAGGTGCTGAACTTGTTGCCACGCGAGTAGTCGAACTTCTCTACCGCACGAATCAGCGACATATTTCCATCACTGACCAATTGGAAGAAGTCTTCGTTGGCCGCAACGTGGCGCTTGGCGATCGAAACCACCAGACGCAGGTTCGCCTGGACAATCCGGTTCTTGATTTTCACCGCTTCATCATAGAGCCTCTCAATGTCGTCCATTTCGGACGATTTGGCTTTGGACGGGTCGAGCTTCTCGCGCAACCGGCTGGCCTGGAATTTGAGGAAGTTGTACTTGCGGAACAGATACTGCTCCTGTTCGCGGGTCAGTAACGCGACATCGTAAAGTGACGCCAGGTACCGGGGCAAACCGGCCGGCGGCTTGGTACGCCGCGTCTTGACCTCCGGTTCAGGCATCTCGGCGTGCACGATCCGGTTTTCCGCGGCCTTGCGATGGAATTCCGGATTATCCATGAAATCCAGCGGCAATTCCATGATCAGATTCGCCCGGACCTCGTTAATCACGCGATAGATCGTTGTCTTGGTTCGGCAATACCGCTTGGCAATCGACTCGGCTGACTTGCCGGCAACAAAATCCGCGTAGACCCTTTCCTTCATCTCAAGATTCAACGGCCCCGATTGGTCCGGAAACACAGCAATGGTCGGATTTTCACTGTCAAACTGTTTGATCGTATAGCGTATCGTTTCGACGCTGCGCTCCATGTGTTTGGAAATTCGTCGAGTCACCTCGGCCGGGCATCCACCGGCTTTTGCCAAGCGACGGGCCCGTTCGATGATCTCGTCTTTGTCATACTTGGTCAGCTGACTGAATCGCTCGCCACGTTTGACCTTGTCGCGATTGCGTTTGACAAATTGGTCGACGCTGGAGTGCAGGAACCCGACTCGCCGGCGTCCCCCGTTGAAAATGAACTTGCGGCTAACAAGCCCTTGCTGTCGCCAACGAGAAATTGTCTTGGTCGAAACGTTGAACATCTTGCTGAGATCTTCGACCGTATGGACCGGTTGACCAAACTCTTCAGCGCGGACGTTGGCTGAATCTGACAGGTCTTCGACCAAACAATGGAGATCGTGCCGCAGGTTTTCTCCACTGATTTTCACGATGGGCGAATTCTCCGGCCTGAACCCGGTGATCCGGAAACAGACGAACTCAAAGTTATAGTCACGATCAAGCTGTATATCGCGGAGCAGTTTCTCCGCGCAATCAACCTGCTCTATTTTCTTGTCACGTGGCGCAAACCGAACTTGCTGATCTCGCAGTTCTCGGATCGAATCACATTTGTAATCGGTGTGCATAACTGGCCTTCTCTCTCTCGTTCCCGCGATCCGGCATGGGGTAATTTGTTGAGTCAACAAGCCACTCCAGGACACGGCTCAAGGTTCCTAACTTCGACGATCCTCCTGATCAAGTAAACCGATTGAACGTCAATGTTCCTCGGCATTGAATACGGGCCAAACGGACGTTAGTTCGTTTGATCCGACTCGTGCAGTTCGTTTGTCGGACCTGGTGAGTAACTGTGAACCCTCACGTTGGCCAACATTTGCTAGCAGTACAACCGCAGTTTTTGCGGAACCAGCACAGATTAAGTACTGCAAACGATGTTCCAAGTTCGCGGTTACGGCTCCGGATTTCATTGTTCGTACGGTATTTACCGCACAATTCCGTTTTTTTGCTTTCTGATGAATGACGAATTGGCATGGCAAAGATTTCGGTTCGAGACGAGTTTGTTCGATTTGAGACGAGTTTTGGTCGATTCTTGAACAAACCGTGGCGGGTTGGGAACACTGCCGGTCTGCCGTTCGTTCGCTCAAATCATTCGCTTTCTTGGATAGAATAATGGGAATCTCTCGACTTTTTCCGGCTCAAGGCAAATGCGCCGGGATTTGCGCTGTTGCGTTGATAGTTTTTGCGACCACTGGTTGGGCCCAGGAAAAGACCGACCTGGAAATCAACTTTGCCCGCAATTCCCAAGTCCGCGTAGCATGCGATTTCTCGCATTCGGGTCGAGTGATTGTGGACAATGAGGACGAAGACAAAATGACTTCGTTGCCCTTAGATGTAAACGCAAAGATTACTTTTTTTCAACGCACAACTAGCGAAGAACAGACAATTCGTTTTTTTGAAACCGCGACCGGCCAGATCAAACTCGAAAAAGGAACGACGGCTCCAACGCTTTCCCCAGAAAATCGACTGATCGTTGCCAGGTTAAAAGACAATCCGGGCGAATTGGTGGAGATGGCTTCCATGGACGGCACATTGGAACAGGCTGAACTGGAGCTAATTCAAAACCAGGCCGATCCGATGACGCTGGCTGCCGTATTCAACAAAACCGGTGTCAAGGAAGGTGAGAAGTGGATTCCGTCGAAGACGGCCCTGGCCAAGTTGCTTCGTGTCCACGAAATCAAAGAATCCGATGTGTATTTGCTGCTGAAAGACGTCGACAAAAATTCCGCCCGCGTTTACCTCATGGGTTCACTTGATGCCAAAGTGGCTGATGTTACGACTCAGATGGAGATCAGCGGAATCGCCATCATTGACCAGAATTCCAGGTCGCTTTCAAACCTGAAACTGGGCATTCGTGAAACGCGGCCCCCGGGGCAAATCGTTCCCGGTTTTGAAGGCAAAACCAAGATTGATGTTCGAATCACCGAAGCCAGTACACCTGAGCTATCCAGCGAGGCTTTGGCCAAGACAACCCGAAACAGGAAGATTCGCCAGCGGGTCAAATGGCAATCCCAAGCGGGTCGCTTCACCGTCAACTTTGAACCGCGTTGGAAAATGATTGCAACGGACGAAGACGCTGCCATCCTGCGTTTCATCGATGGAGATGAACTGTTGGCGCAATGCAACATTGTACAGCTTCCGTCGCGACCGGCGGACAACCCGTTAACGCTGGAAACCTACAAGACAGAAGTCGGCAAGATTCTGGCTGCTGATGAGAACGCCAGTTTGATTAGCGCCACCAGCGTGCCGACACTTGCGGGCCATGCGGCTTTGCGGGTGGTGGTTGCAGGCGAAGAGGATGGGTTGCCCGTCAATTGGTTCTACTATCACGTTTCGAGTGAAGACGGTCGGCAAGTGACGTTGGTCTTTACGATGGCCAAGTCGGTTGCCAAGCGTGTCACGGCGTTCGCAACTCAACTGGTCAATGAGTTTGAATTCCAACCGCTTCCCAAAAAGGTTGCTTCCACCAATAGCGACGAATCAGACTTGCCAAGCAAGCCGGCGACAACGAAGCAACGATAGTTGAAGTTCGACCACCCGGGGAATCTGCTCTTGCCAATCTTGCGGTAAACTGAACCACCCTTCCCCGTTTGGGGCGGGTGGTTTTTCGTTTGCCGTTAGCCGTGCTCCCGAGCCTACCACTTGAGTTCCGGTTCGAGCATCGGTTAGGTTGGGCGAGACAAAATCAAATTCCAAGGCCAAAACATGCTAGATCTGTTTGACAAAATCCAGGAGTCGGTTGCATATATCCGTTCGCAATGGTCGGAAAAACCCCGGGCGGGAATCATTCTGGGAACAGGGCTCGGTCCCCTGGTTGAGAAAATCGAAATCGCCGCCTCGATTGACTACGGAGATATCCCGAATTTTCCCCGATCAACGGCACTCTCCCACAAGGGACGCTTGGTTTGCGGCTCACTCAACGGCCTGCCCGTCGTCGCGATGGAAGGCCGAATCCACATGTACGAAGGCTATCCCCTCAAAGAAATCACACTTCCGATCCGTGTCATCAAAGCGATGGGGGCCGAATTGCTGGTTTGCTCCAATGCGGTCGGTGGACTTAATCCGTATTACCAAAAAGGTGACATCATGTTGATTGAAGATCAAATCAACTTGATGGGAGACAATCCACTGATTGGTATTAACGATGATCGACTGGGGCCGCGTTTTCCCGACATGAGTCAGCCATACTCGCATGAACTGATCGACCGCGCTCTACGAATCGCCCGGGCCGAAGACATTGTCGCCCACAAAGGCGTTTTGGTTGCAGTCGCTGGGCCGAACCTTGAAACGAGGGCGGAATATCGCTTCCTGCGTACCATTGGATCCGACGTGGTGGGAATGTCGACGATCCCCGAAGTCATTGTCGCCGTCCACGCGGGCTTGCGCGTCGTCGGGTTTTCCGTCGTCACCGATATGTGCCTGGCCGATGCGCTTGAGCCAGCCGACGCGCACGAAATCGTGAAAGTTGCCAACGCTGCCGAGCCGAAATTATCGAAACTGATCATGGGTGTCCTCGCTGGAGAGCATTGATTGCTCCTGGATCCAAGAAAAACACAAAAGAATTTCAAGAAAGGTCTTCATGAATCGCTCAGTCACACGACTTCACCCTTCGTGTCAACTAAGTCGACCCCTGGTCCATTTGTTTGGATTGACCCTGATTTGCCTGGCAAACCTTGTTTCCTCGGGATGCAATCAGACCCAGCCAACCGAGTCGGCGACGCCCGGTTCCACCGTCAGCCCTGCCACCGCAATCAAGACGTTCAAAACCACCCCGTCCGTTGATACGTCTCCCGGCAAAACGACTCGGGAGCATACCGTTGCTCAACCGATCGAAGACCAACCGGCCATGAACGATCCGGCGTTCCACGCGGGGCTGGTTCAGGCAATCGATGACTATCTTGAGTATCCGTTGGTCAACTCGGTTGCCATCGAAGCCCCCGCAGATTGTCGACCGCCAAACAGTGAATCCCGCCCGATGATGAGTCACAGCGATCACGAATCGACCCACGGTCGCAAGCTTTACTATCTGTTCGTCAAAGACATCACTCACTACCTGAGCCAAGACGGAACACCGTCTCCGGAAGGGCAAGTCCTCGTCAAGGAATCATGGACATCCAAGGCTTCCAATCCTGGGGCCCGGAACATGCGAAATCATGCATCGGGCGCACGAATCAACCCGCGTCTGACCGTTGGAGACGAGGTGGTTGAAATCGGCAAACGACAAGACTTGTTTGTCATGATGAAACTCGCCGCAGATACGGCCAATACCGACCAAGGCTGGGTCTACGGGGTTATTGATCCCAATACCGAGGAAGTGATCGCCTCAGGCAAAGTTTCTTCCTGCATGCGTTGCCATGAAGATGCCAGGAACGATCGACTGTTTGGGCCCGCATTCGGCCAACAACCCCTGGCTGAGGCTTCTCGCTGACGATTGACGGCAACCAGGCCTGTCACTCGTACGAGAGGGTTCGCAAACTTGCATCGTCCATGGAATCAGACACGACCAACACCGAATCCGACCCTCTGGACTTTCAAGCCCGGATTCGGGACGGCGTCCATTTCGTTCGCAGTCGTTGGAATCGGTCGCCCCGCTTCGGCATTATCCTGGGAACCGGTGCCGGCCAGGTCGCTGCTGAAATCGCAGCGGAACGGTCGATTCCGTATGGTGACATCCCTCACTTTCCCCGCAGCACAGCGACGGGGCACAAAGGGCAATTTGTTTGTGGCCGACTTGCTGGAGCCGATGTCATTGCGATGGACGGCCGGTTCCACCTCTACGAAGGCTATCCTGTCGATCAGGCGACGCTTGCCATTCATGTAATGCGTGAATTGGGAGTCGAAATCCTGTTTGTCAGTAACGCGTCAGGCGGGATCAATCCGAATTTCTCCAGTGGTGAGATCATGTTGATCGAAAGTCACATTGATTTCATGTATCGGTCGACGGTGAATTTGGCCGCTCCGCTTACTTGCAGCCGCCCGACTCTGAGGAGCGATGCCTACGACAAAGAGCTGATCGAACAGGCCAGGCGATGTGCACGCACCCAAGGCTTTGTTGTCCACCAGGGCGTTTATGCCGCCATGCTCGGCCCAAACTATGAAACACGCGCTGAATATCGGTTGCTGAAAAAAGTCGGAGGAGATGTGGCCGGGATGTCGACCGTTCCTGAAGTCGCCGTCGCCGGACGATACGGAATGCGCGTCCTGGGAATGTCAATTATTTCGAATGTCGCCAAACCAGATGTGCTCGAGGCGACATCCGGGCAAGAAGTCATTGACGCGGCGGCGGTTGCGGCCCCCAACCTCAAAACGATTGTTGTCAATGCAATTCAATTGAATTGAGTGAGGATGCCGGCCATGGGTCGGTTGACGTGACCGGGTCAACGTCGTTCCCGAAACGTGATTGCCTGGTGGGTCATCTTGAAACGACGGGTCTCAACCATCGGATTTGCATTTGAAAAAAGTGACCGCTCCCCTGACGCCTCCCTCGAATTCAGGCGAGCAACCGCAGAATGAACCGTTCGGTCGCATTTGCTAGCAGCCAATTTCATCTAGGTTGTAATTCCTCGAACTGATAAGCTCCTTTCCACGTACACTTGTACGCAAAAAGGCTTTGATTCAAGGAAGATGAAATGCTTAATGGCTGGATGAAAACGGTTTTATTATTTTCTTGCGCCACTATTGTCTGTCCCATCAACGGATACGCCATAGTCCAAGTCGCAACGAACCAGGCAACCGCGGTCCAGCAACAGAATCGCCAGTACAACACGCCGCAGTTGACTCCTGAACAGTTGGCCGCTCAGCAGCGTGCTGCCCTGGAATCCCGGGTACAACAACAGCAGGCGCAACAAGCCTACGCAAATCGCGACGATTCACAACAATCAACTGCATCTAACCAAGGCGCCCAGGTCTTTCCCGGCGAACTCGCAAATCCTCCGCGGATTATTCAACCAGCCGGTTTTCCGCTGGAGCCAGCCCACGTCAAATACGTGAATGACCTGCTGGATTACTGGGAAAACAACAGCAAGAAAGTCGAGAAATACAAATGTGATTTTCTGCGCTATGAATATGACACCGACAGTGTTAACTGGCGCGACCCGCAGTCCAATCGATTAGCCGCCCACAAAATCACGCAGGGTGAGATTCGATTTGCCGCACCCGATCGCGCGCGGTACGAAACCACAAAAGTCATGCAGTTTTTCAAGCCACCACAACAACCAGGGGATCAAGCCGAATACAAGGAAGCCGACGATCAAACCGCCCAAGAGCGCTGGATTTGCGATGGCAAGAGTCTGTTCGACTTCGATTTTACCACCAAACGACTTTACGAAACAAAGATTCCACCGGAAATGCAAGGCAATGTCGCAGAGAGCCCATTGCCATTCATCTTTGGGGCCGAAAAGAAAGTCATCCTGGACCGCTATTGGGTTCGCTCGGTCACTCCCAACGGCGTCGAAAATGAATATTGGCTCGAGTTGTTTCCCAAACAAACCAAGGACGCACGGAATTATTCCAAGATCGAAGTCATTATCGCCAAAGAGGATTTTCTCCCCAAAGCGATGCACCTCTACTCGGCGGGTTATGACCCCAGCAAAGGAAACGAGAACAGCCGCTACTTCCTGTTCGAAAACCGTGAAGTCAACAGTCAGTTGGCCAAGTTTCAGGATTTCTTCGGCGGATTCGTTCGGCCTCGTGTTCCTTTCGGCTGGGAACGCGTCGATACCCAGGTCGGCGTGCCTCAGCGACAGGCCGCCTCGCCTGCAGGACAACCATCGGAGACCAATCGAAAGTAGTTTAGAACGTTAATCGAATCGGCTGAAGCGATCGTGTCATCCGAACCAGGCGGGTGTCGACCTAGGGTCGTGGCAATGTGCAAGATCGAAACGGCTGGTTCAGTTATTATTCAGCTCGTCGCCAGTGGCAAAAGGGTCACCTCAGCATCAGGTACTCGGAAGGAATCCAAGGTTCACAGAGCCTGTGATCGCCTTCGACTCTGTCCGGATGTACGTCTCTCCCCGGTTACGACTTGACGATCGAAGCCCAATAGCCGATCGCCATCCCAACCAGCAATCCCACGCCATGCGCCCAGTTGCCAACGCTGGATCCAAAGCCGATCCCGGCCCGCATTTCTGATGGAATCATGCAAAAGAAAAGCCAACCAATCAGTATGATCACCGTCGATTGGGTTAACCGGTATCCAAACTTGGGATCGTAGGTCGATTTCATCCAGATGAAACCGAACAAACCGTATACCACTCCGGACATCCCTCCAAATGCAGTGATCAAGACGCCGCTTTGAAGTACAGCAGGACTGCTTCCGCCGATTTTCGCTGGAACAGCGCATTGAAACACGCAGGAAATTACTGCGATCACCAGTACCAGCAAACCAAATCTCAGCGTGCCATACCGGTGTTCGATCAATGTTCCAAACTGGAAAAACCAAATCATGTTAAACAGCAGGTGGATGATCCCATAATGGATAAAAATCGCCGTAAACAGCCTCCAGATTTCTCCTCGGCGAATGCTCGCAAACCGAACGCGCAGGTCGTCATAGTTGCCTTGCGACTCGAGGATCAAAGTTCTGCCGATGGGCGGTGACACGGAAACGAACTGCAATGCCCGGTAGACCGGGTGGTCGAAACCAACCCCACCCTCCTTTCCCAGGTTTTCTCCAAACCCGGTCAGCAGGCTGACGATAGCGCAAACGACGATCAAGATCATCGTCAACGGGCGGCGTTTGGGCAGGACGCCACCGGAAACCTGGACGATCTTTTTTTGGATCTGCTGGCGTTTTCTTTCTTCCTCTCGGGCCAGCGTTTTTGCCTGCTGCATCGAACCCGAGTACTTCGCGTCATTCGGATTGGATTTGAATGCATCCAGTTCCGTCAACGCCTCGGAAAAACAGTCTTCGTCTTTCACCCAGATTTCTGACTTTCCAGCGTCCTGATCAACCTGGGTTTCGATTCCTTTTACCAACAGGAAAGCCGTGAAATACTTCGCCTGTTGCGGGTCGTCCAATTCGCCAATGAGTCGCATGAATGAAACCAAATCAAAAGTGATAGTTGTTTTGTGATTGACGCCATTTTGAGCTCCCTTGCAACAGCAACCGCGGCGAACCATTTCCACGTCGGCGACTGCGATCAGCCCACCCATGCTGTCAAATTCACCCAAACGCTCAACGATGATTGCTGTCAGCCGACAATCGAGGTTGTCAAAGCTGGCGATTTCCGGGAAAGTCCCCCACCGATTATCACGCAAAGATGGTGTAACTGTCCATCGGCAATCAAGAACGAACCACACTTTTCGATGTCACAAGACTCAACCAGACAAACCGAAGTCGATCCAGTGGTCGATTCGAACGATCGGGCGAATTCTGATTCGGTCCCCGATCCTCCTTCCAAAGAATACCCCAGCCGGTTTGAGAAGCGGGTTTCGGACTCGAGTCGCGGTCCATCTGGCGATGAAGTTGATCCCCAGTTGGTCGACCAGACCAAAAACCAGATCCGATCCTTGGTGCAGGAAATCGCTGAACTGGCAAAATCCGATTGCTCGGTGGACGATTTCCATGAGGGCTTTTTGACACGAACAACCAGTGCCCTGGCTTCGATCGGTGGAGCGATATGGATTCGTGAATCAGCCGAAGAACCGTTGAAGCTTCATTACCATATCAACTTCAAAAAAACAAAACTCGGCAAGGACAAGAAAGCACAGGCAAGCCATGGGCGGTTGCTCAAGAAACTTGCCGACAACGGTGAGCCGACGCTGGTTGGTCCTGATTCGGGTTCGGCCCGTGATGAGCTACCCGGCAATCCAACGGAGTACCTGTTGATTGTCGGACCGTTGAAAATCGACAACGTCACCATTGGATTGGTTGAGATCTTTCAACGACCCGGTGCCGGCCCGACGACTCAGCGTGGTTACCTGCGTTTCCTGATACAGATGTGCGAGATCGCCAGTGACTTTCTCCGCAACCAGCGAATTCGCTCGTTTGGCCAACAACAGGCGATGTGGCAACAGCTTGAACAATTTATCCGCATCGTGCATCAAGGTCTGGATACCGAACAAACCGTTTACGCAATCGCCAACGAAGGACGCCGATTGATCGATTGCGATCGAGCCAGTGTGGCTATCGGAACAGGTCGACAATGTCGCATTAAAGCCGTCAGTGGTCTTGATTCAATCGAACGACGTGCCGAACAGGTCAAAAAGCTCGGCTCACTGGCCGCGACGGTTATCCGGGCTGGACAACCGTTGTGGTACACCGGTGACGACGCGGACCTCCCACCTCAAATCGAACAGAAGCTGCACGAATATGTGGACAAATCGCACACGAAAATGCTGGCGATCATTCCACTGGTCGAATCGGTTCCCGACCTCGAAAACCAGAAACGAACCCGGTCGCAAAAATCAAAGCCGCTGGGCGCCTTGATCATCGAGCAGTTAACGGACTCGCGAGTGACACCAGCCCTGGAAAAACGGGCAGAAATTGTCGTTCAGCACGGCCAGGCAGCATTGACCAACGCCGCTGAACATAACAGCATTTTTCTGATGCCGGTTTGGAAAGCGATCGGCAAACTCACTGCGGTTTACCAGGTCGGAAATCGCGCCAAGACGCTGGCAGTCATGGCCGCAATAGGTTCAGCACTGACGTTTCTTGCCTGCTTTCCCTATCCGTTCGGGCTGGGAGCCAAGGGAAGTCTGATCCCCGAACGACAGCACGAAGTGTTCGCAAAAGTCGACGGGACCATGGAAGCAATTTTTGTCTCGGATGACGGCGACACGATGGTACAACTCGGCCAACCGCTGGCTCAAATGAAGAACAGCGACATCGAATTGGCAATTGATCAAATCAGGGGTGAAATCGCAGTTCAGGAAGCCGAAAAGAACTCAAACCTGCAGCTTCAAAACCGAAGCGACCTGACCCAATTTGAATTGGTTGAAGTCAACAGCAAGATTGCCCAGGCCAACAAGACGATCGAGTTTTTATACAAGGAGTTGCAGATCCGGTTGCTCGAGCAACAACTCCTGGTCATCACCAGCCCAGCCAATGGCCGAGTGATCAACTGGAATGCCCGGCAGAACCTGATGCATCGCCCCGTTACGCGCGGGCAAAACCTGATGACAGTGGTGGACCCCAACACGAACTGGTTAATCGAACTGGAAATGCCTGAACGGCGACTTGCTCATCTGATCGATGCCAAACGCAGAAACAACAGCCCGCTCAAGGTCACGTTTGGTTTGGTTTCCAACCCGGGGACCGAATACACGGGCGAGCTTCTCGATATCGACGAAAAACTTGACGTTTATTCGGATGAAGGCAATACAGCGCTGGTTCGGGTCACGTTTCCCAACGATTCGATCGACCCGCAGTTGCTACGGTCCGAAACACGTGTCACGGCGAAAGTCCAGTGTGGCACCCGATCCATCGGCTATGTGATTTTCCACGAGATGTTCGAGACGGTACAATCAGGCTTGATGTTCTGGTTCTAGAATCCCGGCTCGATCATGATTTATGTCTGGTTAACTCTATTTATCCTCCTCGTACTCTCTTTCTGGCTGCTCAACCTGTTTGGGTTGCCTGGAAATTGGTGTATCGTTGCAGTCAGCTTGATCTGGATGTTATTCGGACCCGTTGACTACCGGTTTTCCTGGATCGTCGTGGTTGCGTTGGCCGGGCTGGCGTTGATCGGAGAAGCCATCGAATTTGGAGCTTCGGTACTGGGGACAAAAAAACTCGGTGGCTCGGGGCGCGGAGCTACCCTTTCGGTCATCGGATCGGTCGTTGGGGGAATCGCTGGCGCAATCCTGGGGATTCCAGTACCGATTCCGCTGGTTGGCATGTTGATCGGATCGGTCTTGTTTGCCGCGGTCGGTGCCTGGATTGGTGCGACAATTGGGGAAAAATGGACCGGAAAATCAACCAAAGAAAGCGTCCAGATCGGAGGAGCCGCGTTCGTTGGACGACTGTTGGGCACGATCGGAAAAATAGCCGTAGGATCTTCCATGGTTGTGCTGGCAATCGCCGCTCCTTTCTATTTTTCCTGAAACCGGAACCAATTCTACGCAACTCTGTCTAATTTTCTCCGCACCAGATACATTGCTAGCTCGTATAGTTCTGGGAATGCCCCCCGAAAAGGCCGCTAAATATCTTGTCAGCAAGTGCCGATTCTGGTGATAACGACGATATTTCCTCTCGTTTTGCCAACGCAAAACAGTATTGAATGGTTAATTATGATCAACAGTCCAGCAGTCCGGTTTTTTCGCCAATTTCTAATTGTTGGTGCCGTCGTCGTTTCCACTGGCAGTTACATCCAGGGCCAGACCTCGGGCGGAAACTTTGATGCGCCGAATGTGAGTCCGACATCACCTCATTCCAATCAACAAACCGAATTCAATTCACTTCCGTTTCGCGCAGTCAAGCCAACGACCGAGGGCTTTGGAAGCAAGCCTCCCATCCGGCTTACGAGCCCCAGCCAACCGCCACAAGAGCAGCCATTGGGACAGACAGGATTACGCTCTTTCAGCGGACCGACATCGACGGTGCCTGGCGATTCAAACCAGTTTGGTTCTGCAAAAACCACTCAGGTTTTGGCGCGACCTGCCGGTTTTCGGAACACCCAATCGAGTTCACAGGAATCCCAAGGTAGCCAGCCAATTCCCGAGTATGTTGATTTGGAAAATTGCACCGTCAATTTCATTGATGATATCTTGCTGCCCGCGCAGGAAAGCGGCGTCATCAAATTGTTGGAAGTCAAAGAAGGCGAATATGTTCCGGCGGGAACAAAAGTTTGCCAAATCGACGATGAACTGTACTTAAGCCTGCTTGATCAGGCCAAGCTTCGATATGAAATGGCGACGGAAGCTGCGGACGATTCGACCGCCATCGAAGCCGCTGAAAAAAAATACAAGGTCGCATCAATCGAGGCCAAAAAAACATCTGACCTGGCTGACAAAGGGTCCAAGTCCGAGTCGGATCGATTGATGGCCGTCTATACCAAAGAGATCGCATCTCTCGAGCGTGTAAAAGCGGTCAACGACAAGGAAAAAGCGGAACTCGAAAAACGTCTCGAGGCCGCTCGCTACATGGAAGTTGAAACCCACATTCGCAGACATGTGCTTCAATCCGATTTCGATGCCTACGTGATCAAGATTCTGAAAAAGCCGCAGGAATATGTTCAACAAGGCGAAGAAGTGATGCGCATTGCCCGGATGGATCGACTTTGGGTCCAGGGAACGGTCGACATCGCCAATTTGAACCCGGATGAAGTACTCAACCGGCCAGTGACTGTTACGGTGGCACGTGCCCGCGGTGAACAGACAACGTTTGAAGGCAAGATCACGAGAGTCGGACTCGAACGGCAAGGACTCACGCGTTACATGGTCAAAGCCGAAGTCAACAATCGTCCCATTGGAAAACACTGGGTGCTACAACCTCTCAGCACGGTTCAGATGAGAATTCACCTCGATCGTGAATCCCCGCAGACTGCCCATTCGGCTCCGCAGCCAAACCAGGATTGATCCGCTGATCATTGACAGCGACCGAGAGAAACTGACGGCTCGTTCGATTCTCGTATTCAGGTCCGTTTCGAGATCTGTTCGTCAGGTTGAGAAACGACGTTGTCAGTCATTGGCTGGCTTATCGTGGGCACAGCCTCGCGACATCTGCGGAAATGGCCTGCCAGGACCTGCTTGAAGCCAGATGAATTTGATTGAATTCAAGTTCAATACCCAGATACTGGTCCGGCGAAAATTGCTTACGCAGCCAAGTCGTCAACCCATCGGCAGCGCCCCGATACGGATAGTTTCTCCTGACTTTCAAACCTGGCCGTTGCCGTGAAATTTCGTCCGACCAGCGACGACAAAACACCTTTTCCGTTTGGCGTCGCGGATCGTACAGTAAGCCGATATCAGCATTTCGGACTTCTCCGTGAAGTTTGGGCGTAAAACTGTGAATCGAAAGATGCACCACGGGCTGGGTGGAACTAACATGCTCGGCGATCCACTGGTGAACCGCGTTTCGGTGGGGAAAATAGAACTTTGCCAGGATCGCGTTTTTTTGACTGTCGCTCAGGTCCCTTGTGAACTCGGAAAACAAATTGGCGTGCCCGAGCGAACGGTTAGGTTCGACCAGTAACCGCGTGGCATTCGTCTGGAACAACGGGGGATGAGGCCTGAGTTCACGCTTGAAGATTTTCGCCACAAGCAACGCACCGGGATCCCAGCCACGGTGACCGGCCAGAACCTTTCCCTTTCCACGGAAGCAGTTGTGATAGGCAGCCGGCACGCGATTGGAAGCATGTTCACAGGTGAGAATCAGTTTCATCATCCGTTTTGGTCCGACCTAACGAAACGCTTCACCAACCAGCAGGCAGCGACTCAACCGTTGATATACTTCCAGCAAGTGCGGTTGACTCAGGTCGTTGCCTGCCGCCCGTTCAATGCGAGAAGCCAGGCTACCATGCTGCAGGATAAAATCCAACGCGGGCCGAAATGACACCAGCATCGGCTCATAGATTTCGGCCACGGACAACAAATGCTTCCAGAGGTCCCCCGCCGAAATTGAACCTGACAGGATCCCGAACTGCCGCAAGAAACCTGGATCTTCAATCACCGTTGATTCAGCCTCTCGCGAAATCGAATTCAGCAGACTCGATAGCGACTCGGTAGTCACGAGTTTTTGAGAATCAAGGGACTGCCAATGGCCAGCCACCAGGGCCTTCAGGACTCCGACCGCCGCAACACAGATCGCGATATCAGCACGCGGAAATTCCTGCACATCCATCACACGAATTTCAATCGAGCCGCGGTCAAAACGGGCAATCGCCCCCCGAGAATTCAAAAAATTTGCATCAAAGACATCCTTCGTGTTGTAGGGCGCTATTGCTTCCTCCAAGCCCCGAAAGATCTGTTGCCGGTAAGTCACTTCGTCAAAAATCGCTTCCGGGACGATCTGACCAGTCAAGAAAGGGACTCGCGCGCAGGCGCCTCGCACTGCCTGCATCCGCATGTCACGCCAATCGCCCAGGCGACGATCCATGATCGGAGAACTTGCGCTCAGGGCTGGCAAAATCGGCAGCAGGATTCGCACCGCAGCATGCAAGCAGGAGAATTCTTCCTCGGTGGCAAACGGCAAATTCAAGTGCACCGATTGTACGTTTGCCCAACCATGCCGGAAACAACCAAATACATCATGATAGGCTTGATAGACCTCGGCGTAGTCGTGCGGCCACAGCACCGTCTCAATTGCTGGATCCATCCAGGGGTGCATCCCGGTAGGCAACAAGCGAATTCCGATGGCGTCGAGCGAGGCTTGAATTTCACACACCGCTTGCTGAAACGAATCCGCTAACGCTACCAGATCGGAGTTTGGCATCGTTCCTTTCAGCTCAATCACGTGCAACGCCAGTTCATTGCTCCACGTAATCGGGCCCGCTTCAAAATCACTTGTTGGTTTTCCCGCGGCGGCCTCGAGCAAACGATCTGCGACTGCCTTTACGTCCAGGGATTGCCGATCAACGAGCATGTATTCCAGCTCGATTCCGAACGCCTCAAACAGTGACCAGCGCATTCGTTTATTCATGCCATGTTCTCTGCTGACCTGCCGCGTTCCAATCGTCGCAAGAATGACTCCATCACACGCCAATACAGATCATCGCGAAGAACCGCGTCTTCGATACCCGTATCGATATTCGGATTGTCATTGACTTCGATCACCACAAAATTTCCGTCGGTTTCCTTGATATCCACGCCGTAAAGACCGTCCCCAATCAAATCCGCGGCTTTTTGAGCCAGCGCGACGGCTTTACGCGGCGCCAGTTCAACCGGTAGCGTTTCGCATTTTCCGTATTTGTTTTTTTTGCCGGACTGGTTGATGATCTGCCAATGCCCACGCGCCATATGGTACTTGCATGCATATAGCGGGCGCCGATCCAAAATCCCGATTCGCCAGTCAAATTCGGTCAGCGTGTATTGTTGCGCGACCACCAGTTCGGAGTCCGCAAAATAGATCTCCAGCTGATCCGCCAGTTCTTGATCCGTTTCAACCTTGGTCACGCCTTTTGAAAACGCGCTGTCGGGGCGTTTGAGAACGACAGGGAAGCCCAGCTGCTGGGCGATCTGATCGGCATTTCCCCGATGAGCGACAATGGTTTTTGGCGTGGACAGTTTCGCCTTTTCGAGGAGTTCCGCCAGATAGACCTTGTTCGAACACAGCAGGATCGATCGCGGGTCATCGATAACGACCATCCCTTCTCTTTGTGCTCGGCGCGCCAGACGGTAAGTATGGTGATTGACGGCCGTCGTTTCGCGAATGAACAGGGCATCGAATTCCAGCAATCGACCGGAGTCTTCGGCGGTAATCAATTGTGCTGCGATTCCCAGGCTCGCCGCCGCCTTGATCATTTTCTGCAGTGCTTTCCCGTCGGAAGGAGCCATATCGCCTTCATCCGGATTATGCAGTATCGCCAGATCAAACCGAATCGAATTTTTCTTGGCTTTACTCCCACCCTGAGTAAAATGCCTCTGAGCCTGCTGCGAGACAAATGACCGGTGAGATTCGGGTACATCCTGCAAACCAATCGCGTTCAACGACGCCAACCGCCATTTCTTGGTTTTCCTGAACTCGAATCGCAACAGGGGAGCCTGGAACAGATTGGATAATTCTCGGGCCAGACGATTGTAGCGATCCGACAGGTTGCGTCCAAAATAGACACTCAGCGAAAATCGATCGGACTTCAGTGGTGCCAGTGATTTGTTTATCAACTCGGACAATTCGGGAGGCTCCAATTGAACTCCCTGACTCTGCTCAAGATCCTGGATCGTCACCACACTTGGAAACGGCCGATGGCCGCGGGCTTCGGCCAATAACGATACATAGTAACCCAGGGTTTGATATTTATAGGAGTGCGCGAGATTGTAGACCTTCACGTTGCGGCGTCGGTTCCATTCGCTGCTCGTCAAATACTCGCGCGGGTCCACGGATTCGACGTTTGGAATTTTTGCAATCCAATCGTGCTGTTTGTCAGTAACAATGACGATAGCCATGGCGTTATTTCGGTTGAATCACCAACAAGTTAGAGTCATAAGTCACGATTCCCAGGAGAATCGCAGTCGCGACATGGTCAATGGAGGACCAATAGTTTTTTTCGGGCGATTTTGGGTTGGGGTGCAAAGGGTCGGAGATCAAGACGGAATCCGCGGCCGAGTCAAAGCCATTCAAGATTACGAAATGCCCGACCGGATTTCCACCGACATCGTCTGGCACACCGCTGATCCCGTTTTCGTTGGGAGGGTGAGGACGCTCGCGTGCCTCTTGATAGAGGAACGTCGCGCTAACGCCAGCCAGCACGGGCAGGTTAGCAACCATGTGCTGCCGAATCAGTTCCCGTTCGAGCGGCTGCATGAGGATTTCACCGCCCAATTCCAGGAATCGCAGATAACACTCGGTCGCAATGGTAAGCCGTGAACCGACTTCACCTTTGATCTTGTTTTGTAATCGTAGTCGCTCCGGCAAATCAACCACCGTTTGAAACCAGGTCGGATCAAAGACCCGCACGTTGTACGTAAAGATCTTTGCCGCGTAACCACGCTCGCGGGCATGGCACGCCAGTTGAACTGCGAGGGTACCGCCGTTCTCGAGCTGGGGCAATTCGGACATGATTTGGGCAACCGTAACCTGGTCGTTCCAGAATTTGTACAGCGCCTGCAAACACGTTGCCCCACAGGCTGAGTCTGTCGGCTGGGGCTCGATATCAATGGGAAGGGTCAGTTTCATGGAAGTGAATTAGAATCTGTAATCTACCTTTTTGGCAGTGGGAGTTGGCATGAACCTGCTGATGGGACCAAGCGGCGAAAGGAAATCAACGTTCGATTGAACGCCAGTGCCGACGTGGCAACAACCCGGACAATTGGTTCCGTCGGTACCGTTCAGACTTTCGACCCGGGAAACGCAGGAGAGTTAGTTGTCGATTCCGGCATTTGCCGCTGTGGTTCCAATTGTCAATCTCCCCCCAAGACCCGCCATGCCATTCGGCTACAGAGGAAGCATTGAGACAATGGATGGGTAGCACCGACTCGTCCAGGGATTGCCTGACTTGGTGCCGTCTACCGTTTCTTGTACAAATTCCAAAATGTACCATTGTCAAAACTTCCGGCGGCTGTAGACTTCCTGACAGATAGCAGATTGGTTGATAACCAATAGAGATCTGACCAAAACTCGTTTCCGGCGTTCCATTGCCATCCCCATGAACCGTTCCCCTTTCTGGTTGATTTGTTTAGCAGCAACAGTGGTTTGGTCGGGCGCGTTCGTTTGGTTCTGCGGCTCAGACATTCTGCCAAACGGACTCAGGAACGACAGGCCCACACGCGTCACTCGATGTGAACCTGCGGCAGCCGGTTTGAGCAATGTCTCTGACCGAATCAATCGGACGGTCTGGGTACGGTCGAATCACGACAATCGCGGTGAATTTGATCGTCCCGACGATTCGTTGGGGTTATCCGGTAACCGAAGGAACCCGAGACTCGGCTGGGATTCATTTGTCGCTGGTTCATCCGATATGTGTCGGCTGATTGTCGACAGGGTTCACAGGCAACCGGTTTTCAAATGCGATGTGTCTCCCGCCAGAAAAAGCACCTTGGTATCTCTCCGGGTCCGCTTGCAGGTCTAAACGAAAATTTGATACGCCATTTGCGCTTCAATATTTTGTTTTGTTCCATCGATCTGCGCTTGATTTTTCGTCTTCTTAAGGGCACGTAAAAAGGGCGCGTAACCTGCAAGGAATTCAAATCATGAGTCACAAACATCGTTCACCAAGTAAAGCATTTTCGCCTTCGACCACGAGCAAATCCGGCACGGGTCGCGAATCCAGTGACGTGGCTGCAACCAACCGGCACTTTTTCGCGCTCGTTGAACAAGGCGATTATGACCGTGCTCTTGCTTCTTTGGCCGCCAACGGCCATGGCAGCCAATTTCCCAACGAGAAGGCAATCTGCCTGATGCGACTTGGTCGTTTTCCGGAAGCAATCGACACGTTGAGAAAAGCCGTTCTTGGCTCCAACTGTGCCTGGATGCGTGACGATGTCCCCGTGATCTATAAGACCAATCTTGCCACCGCATTGTTGCTTGGTGGACATCCGGCTGGCTGCAAATCAATCCTGAATGAACTCGATGACGAATCGCTGCCTGCCGTCATTCGCATTCGTTCTGTCATCAGAGATTGGGAGAAAAGCCTTTCGTTGTGGCAACGCGCAAATTGGCATTGGCTGGGACTCGAACCACAGAATCGACCTGTCAAGTTCGACGGTGTGATTGGCGAGTTCGAGCATTCCCCGGTTTCATTGCCACGGACTCCTTTTCCCGCCAAACCAGGACCATGCATGAAGACTGCTGTTTGAGTAGATCCCGGAAGCAACAACCGGGATCGGCCGGATGCTACCTGACAGAAATCCACAAAAATGGTCTGGCGTTTTCATCGACCCTGATTTCGTAGGAAAGACCTGGCTCCGATTGGTTCAAGACTCTCGAAACCGCGACGAGCAAGGCAACCTTTTTTTCGACAAGTGTGACTTTGACTTCGGAAAGTTCAACCCCGTTGCGCGCAAACGTATTGTGATCGTAGAAAAACGGCACACCCGACTTTTTCTCGATTGCGTCCAGCACCGAGTCCAGGGGGAAATTGCGGATCTCGATCGGAATCTGATCAAACAAAGTTGGCGCCGCGGCAACGGGTGGCCGATCAATCGGCCACCCAATTGGCCAGTTTTCTTCGCTGGAACGGGAATCCAGCAGGTGGATTTCCAGGGATTTTCCCTGTTCTCTTTTGGGTTCGACAACGACCCCAAGCGGGCGAACAATGGCGGCCAACGCCGTCCCGATGGAGATCCCCTTGAGTTCGTCGGCTATCTTTTCCTCACCGCTGACCGCGGCGCGGGCGGTTGGATCCAAGATGACCTTCAATCCCGTCTGCCTGAACAGTTTTCCAATCACATCACCGGCATTGAGGCCGACCGTGCTGAACTCAACTGGTTTGGAAAATATTGCGTGCAAGTCAACTAGCTGTTCGGACGTCAATCCAAATGCTTTCTTTTCCGCCAAAGCAACTTTGGCTCCATCGTCGCGGAACTTCTGAAGCAATGCCCGAATGCCCGCCTGGTCACCCATCGAAAAACTGCCCCCGGGGAGCTTCAGCTGGTTCCCGACGATGTATCCGGTCACCCGAACGATCGTTGAGTTGGAAAGCTGATTCTCTTCAATCGCCGGCGTTCCCGGCCGCGCTGTTTTCGAAAGCACTTTGTCAGCTCCCACATTCTGAAGCATTTGAAGCCAATTCTGTTGCGTGCCGACCGGCGCCCGCGAATCAGCAGACACTTCCAGGTAGACCATCCGCCGCTTCGTTGCTGGTTGGCCACAAGCCAAATCGGCGAAGGCCAGCCACAGGACCACCAGGACAAGAAATGAAATTTCGAATCGGATTCGCATCGAATTTACTTTCGCAATGTGCGGCCCGGACCAACCCGTCGCGCCAGCAGGGAACATACCTTTCTGCGCAAGTCGCTCGCGCCACTGCACCCTGGGAGTCGGACTAACCCGCCAGCATTGAAACTACAAAACCAGCTTCCGTGGACCATTGTTGCCTGCCACCGGCCTGCGGCAAGTGGAATCGAACTCACCTAATCCGAAACGCCGTAGCGACCGATGCAGTAAATCGCGTTAATCAGGTCCTTGACGCCAATCTTTTTGCCTTCGTCGTATCCGCGACTGTCATAGGAGATTGGGACTTCGACAAAGCGGTAACCCCGGCGAGCGAGTTTGGCGGTGATCTCAGGCTCAATCCCAAATCGATCCTGTTCGATTTGAATGTCCTTGATGACGTCCCGATTAAAAGCCTTGTAACAGGTTTCCATATCGGTCAGTTTGAGACCGCTGAAAAGGTTGGATGCGCCTGTCAGGATTGCATTGCCCGCGCGATGCACCCACGACTCATCCTGGCGCTCGTCGCCGATGAATCTGGAACCGTAAACAACATCGGCTTCGTCTCGCAAAAGCGGCTGAATCAAGCGGGGAATGTCGCGCGGGTCATATTCCAAATCCGCGTCCTGGACGACGACGATGTCGCCGGTCACGTGCTGGAATCCCGTTCGCAGCGCCGCGCCTTTGCCTTGATTCCTGTCTTGGAGCAGAACGGTCACGTTTCTCATGCCAACCAGTTTCTTCAGAATCTCGCGTGTTCCATCGGTACTGAAGTCATCTACGATAACCAACTCAAGGTTCAGCGGGAGTGCCGCAACCCGGGTGAGAATACGTCCGATCGTGTTCCGTTCGTTGTATACGGGAATCACGACCGACAGCAAATAGTCCGTTCGTTGACTGGCGTTCTGACCGGAATTGGCTGACTGGTATTCGGATAGCTCATCACGAACCAGTTCCACACAACCGTCGATCCGGTTCAGCACTTGATCGAGATATTCGGACTCCGGTGGAGCCGGCTTTGACCGATCAGTGGTCGACTGATCTGGCGGCATCGGCCCCGTCGAGGCCGACAGGTCCGCAGAAAACGTTGAAAGCGATTCGGAGCCAGGATTGGAATGGTTCACAGTAATCTCAACCTCAATAAACGATTTGCCACCTTCCAGTTTTCGGAATTCTGGCACCAAATCGTGACTTGCAGGCCTGCCTTGTCAATTATACGAGTTTGATCCCCGGCAACGCGAACGATCGGCAATCCAATCCGGACAATCGGACAAACGCAGAGGTCAGCATTGGCAAACCTTGCGTTTCAAACCGATTTTCGGGAACACGGGTCGTGGCGAGTTTGGAATGCGCGGCCAAGCAACCGGGGCTTTCCCAGATCAGTCTCCGGTTTCCGGGCCATGAGGCACCCGAAAACCGGCGGTTGCTCTGCCGTTATTCGAAAACTGGGTCAGAACCGGAGGTGTGACGTCCGATCATTGGCGACAAAAAAAGCCACCGCAGTAACCGCAGTGGCCAGATTTGTTCGTCGGATCAAGCCCGTTGACCGACGGTCGATCTCGACTAATCCCAGGCGAGTTTGCCGCCAGTCTGGTATTCGGTGACCCGGGTTTCGAAAAAATTCTTTTCTTTGGCCAGATCCATTGTCTCGCTCATCCAGGGAAATGGGTTCTTGCTGTTGTACTGGACTGGCAGGCCGATTCGCTCCAGGCGACGGTCGGCAACGTGCTGAACGTAATCGCGGAACAATTCAGCGTTCAAACCCAGCACGCCATTGGGAAGGCAATCCTCCGCGTAGGCAATTTCCAGTTCAACAGACTCGCGGACGCGATTGACCATCTGTTGCTGGAATTCGGGGGTCCACAATTCGGGATTCTCAGACTTGATGCCGTTGATCAAATCGATACCGAAGTTCAGGTGAATCGACTCGTCCCGGAGAATGTACTGGAACTGTTCACCGATCCCCTTCATCAGGTTTCGTCGATGAAACGAGAGGATCATCACAAATCCTGTGTAAAAGAAAATCCCCTCCATGATAAGGTAAAATCCGATCAAGTTCTTCAGAAATGCCTGGGCACCTTCAAAAGTCTCGGTCGTAAACCCAGGTTCCAAAATCTCCCGGGTCAGTTCCATTTCAAACTCGTCTTTTCGGGCGATTGCAGGAACCTCGTTGTACATATTGAAGACTTCGCCTTCATTCAGGCCAAGACTCTCGACAACATACAGAAAGGTATGAGAGTGAACCGCTTCTTCGAACGCCTGACGCAGAAGGTACTGCCTGCATTCGGCGTTGGTCACGTGCTTGAAGACCGCCAGTACCAGGTTGTTCCCGACCAGGCTTTCCGCCGTTGAGAAAAACCCGAGGTTGCGCATGATCACCCGTTTTTCATCAGCCGTCAGCAGATTTGATTTCCAAATCTCAATATCTTTATGCATCGCCACTTCGGTTGGCATCCAGTGATTGGCACAACCATTGTCATAATGCTCCCAAGCCCATTTGTACTTGAGCGGCATCAGCTGATTCACGTCAACCTCCTGGCAGTTGATCAGACGTTTTTCACTGGCTTCAACTCGCTTGGCGGTACCGGTCGCTGTTTCTCGAATATCTGTTGCCATTGTTTGCGACTCCTTGCAAAAAAATGATGTTTGATAGATGAAAGTCAGTTTGAATCGAAGCTCGTTGTTTCACGAAGGATCGTTGACCTGCGGACAACCGCGACCATCGCGATCAAACAACGACAAGCGAAAACTCAAACCAGGCATTTTCGCTCACCACGTCCTGTTCCCTCGATTTCCAGTCTCCAGTCGACGACTGTTGAAAACGGAAGGATGAGTGATCGGCCCGCTTGACTTGCACAGCGTGCGACGGGCCGACACCCATATTTCAACCTATTGACACGCTTCACAATCCGGATTGTCGATGCTGCATTGCTGGACCTCCACTTGTCGCTCGACGGAAATGTCAGCCGACATGCTGGCGTTTTTCATCCAGCGAGGTTGAACTCCGAACTTGTTGATGTCGACCGTCGATTTCTCGACCTGTGTCGCTCCCATGGATCGAAGATAGTAGGTCGTCTTCAAACCGGACTGCCAAGCCAACCGATACATCTCGTCCAGCCGACGACCGCTCGGCTTATCCAGGTACAGGTTGAGCGATTGTCCCATATCGATCCATTTTTGTCTTCGACTGGCGCAACGGATGATCCAGCTGGGATCGATTTCAAACGCCGTCGCATACCGGCCTTTGATATCTTCAGGCAGATTCGGAATCTCGCCCAAAGCACCGTCGTAATATTTGATTTTCTCAAGCATGTTGTCATTCCACAGACCGCGTTGCTTGAGTTCGTTTACCAACTTGACGTTGATTTGCACAAATTCACCCGAGAGATTGCTTTTCACAAACAGGTGTTTGTAGGTCGGTTCGATCGACTGAGTGACACCGACGATCGTCGAGATGGTTGCCGTCGGCGCGATCGCCATTACGTTGCTGTTACGAATTCCGTGTTTGGCGACCATGGCACGAACCAGGTCCCAATCCATGGACGAGCTTTGATCCATGTCGATCGGCATGCCGCGTTCTTTTTCCAGCAAGGCAACAGTGTCAATCGGCAGCAGCCCGCGATCCCACTTGGAGCCCGGATAGGTTGAATAGGTCCCGCGCTCTGCGGCCAACTTGCTGGACGCGGAGATTGCGAAATACGAGATCGCTTCCATGCTGGAGTCCGCAAACTCAACCGCCGCTTCGCTCGCATAGCTGATTCCGCACGCAGACAAGGCGTCCTGGAATCCCATCAGCCCCAAACCAATCGGGCGATGTCGCTGATTCGCATTTTTCGCTTCGGGCGTCGGATAGAAGTTGATATCAATCACATTGTCAAGCATCCGTACCGCCGTGTTGACGGTCTCTTCCAACTTTTCGAGATCGAGTTTCCCCCCGGTTACGTGGTTCAACATGTTGATCGAACCCAGGTTGCAGACCGCGATCTCATCCGCCGACGTATTCAACAGGATTTCGGTACACAGGTTGCTGCTATGGACCACTCCGGTGTGATCCTGTGGCGAACGAACATTCGACGGATCCTTGAACGTGATCCATGGATGGCCGGTTTCGAACACTCGCGTCAACATTTTTCGCCACAAATCCACGGCTGGCACCGTGCGCGTCAACTTGAGCTGACCCTCGGCTGCCATCTGCTCGTAGTGCTCGTAGCGTTCTTCAAACGCCTTTCCGTAAAGATCGTGCAGATCGGGCGTTTCATCTGGACTGAACAGCGTCCAGTTTTTTTCTTCGACAACCCGTTTCATGAACAAATCGGGAATCCAGTTCGCCGTATGCATGTCATGGGTTCGACGACGTTCGTCGCCAGTATTCTTGCGGAGGTCGAGAAACTCTTCCACATCCAGATGCCATGATTCGAGATAGGAGCAGACCGCGCCTTTGCGTTTGCCACCCTGATTCACAGCGACAGCGGTATCACTCACCACTTTCAGGAATGGAATCACACCCTGGCTTTGACCATTGGTCCCTTTGATATGCGAGTTGGTCGCCCGAATATTGGTCCAGTCGTTTCCGAGTCCGCCAGCCCATTTCGACAGCTTCGCGTTGTCGCCAATGGCTTTGAAAATACTGTCGAGATCATCCGAAACGGTGCTCAAGTAACAGGAGCTCAACTGGGGATGCAACGTACCCGAGTTAAACAGGGTAGGCGTTGCTGACGTGAATCGAAACGTCGAAAGGATGTTGTAGAATTCGATCGCTCGATCTGTCTTGTTCGCTTCCTGAATCGCCAGGCCCATTGCGACGCGCATCCAGAAATATTGCGGGGCTTCAAATCGACGTCCGTCGATATGCAACAGGTATCGGTCATAAATCGTCTGAAGACCGAGGTAGGGAAACAACTCGTCGCGACTGGGTTCGATCGCATCAGCCAGTTTTTCTAGATCAAAGGATGTCAACTCGGGCGAAATCCGACCTGCCTCGATTCCAGTCGAAACGAAGTCCGCAAACTTGTCACGATACAGCTCAGCCAGGTCTCCGTTGGTAGCGGATTTTCCGAGCGATTCGCGATAAATAATATTCAACACCAGTCGACCGGCAACCGTGTCATATTCCGGATCTCTTTCAATGCGAGCCCGTGCGGCCAGCACCATTGAGCGACCAATTTCCTTGGGAGTGATGCCGTTGAAAAACTGCTTCTCGACTTCTTCCAACAACTCGGTCGAAGAACAGGCCTCGTCAAGCCCCTCACAGGCTTCATCCACCTGGCTTCGCAAACGATCAAAATCCAGGTTTTCCAACTGACCATCCCGATTGACCAGAGTGTCCGGGAATGGCTCACTGCTTTCCATTCGCTCTTCAGCGCGAAGCTGCCGAATCTTGCTATGTTCGGCCCGATATAAAATGTATCGGCGGGCGATCGAGAAATACTCTGCCTTCATCAATTGACGCTCAACGACGTCCTGAATGTGCTCGACGGTCACGCCTTCATCCGTCATGGCTTCTGTTTGAACTTCCGCCACAACCGCTTGCGTGATGCCGTCAATTTCCGCCAACAACTCACGGCCGAGCTGGCCGACATCTGTTATGTTCTTGTCGGCACAAAATGCCTTTTGGACCGCCGTCGTGATCAAAACCGGATCGAACGACAAGATGCGCCCGTCCCGTTTCTTGACATTCATTTCTTGCTCAGTCGCTTTCAACATTCCTTCGTACTCCCGTTAGCTTGATGTCCATGACTTGCCGGGCCCACCCAGGACCCGAACTGTCTCTTTATGCCAAACCAATGACAATCGGGATCCAAAACCCGACGTTGCACGCACTCGAATCAACCCACCTGAAACGAATCTCGTAACATTGGTTCCTTCGGAGCAGCATCTTCGAAACGAATGACTCAGTTGGTCACCCAAATTGAAATCGATCCTTCGATCGCGACAGCCGTCGATAAACAGGCTTCCGTGCCGCTTTCTGAAAATCCTCCCGGTCGCCAAAAACACAACCGAAAGTCCTTTTGATCCATGATTTCGTGAAGATGGGTTTCGTCTGCCCGATGCAATCTCCTTTATTGCCACCCTCATCGCACTAAACCTGAAAATTGGACATCCAACCCCAATCCCCAAAGGGTCCCTGATTGGTTGTCAGGATGCTTCAGTTCGTAGCCTTCAAAAAGTGGCGGGAGCCCAATATATCGACATCAGCCATTCTGTCAACACAAAATGTTGTGCTTTATTGTGCTTGCAATTATATCGATCGCGGCGAGAAAAGTCTTCACGAAAACTTGCACAACTCCGCCAGAAAGCCGTTTCAACCCGGTTTCTCGAGCCTCATCGAGAGATGACTCAATGGCAAATACTTCGTGCTAGCATCGGCGCGGCAAGCCACCACTACTAGTCTCTGGCACGGTCCAACAAGCCGTCCAGTTCGGAAATGACACAGGATCGCCTGCGTGCCCGAGCTGTCCGACGAAATTCCAGAATTCGGCAAGCTTGTTTTTCAGAGTTGGTTTCAAATCTCGAACCTGAGGATCGAATCCAGGTTTCCGAAAAAACCGATGTCAATCAAACTTAGCCAAATCAAGCCAATTGGATAGAATAACGGCAACCCACGACTCCAGAACCTTGGTATGGCCACGAACTCTCCCCGCAACAACCTGCTCAGAATTGTCCAACAGAGACAGTATACGCAATCCCAGCGTGCTGAATCGGCAAAGTCAGTTTACCGGTATATGCTGACCAACTCCCGCTTCGTTCGAACCGGTAATTTCAGGGATATTTGCAGCTCCGATCTGGGACTCCTGTTTCAAATTACGGACGAGTGTTTCTTTGAAGGGGAAGTGGGGCGATTGTGCGAACAACAGGCGAATCGGCCCCTCGCATTTCGGCTCTCCACTCGCATGACCTCGGCCGGGGGCATGACCACAATGCAAACGTCGAATCATCTTCGAAACCCGACAACTGAGTTTGAAATCGCCATCGCGACAACGCCATTGTTCGCCACATTCAGTCACGAACCGACGGCCGTGGTCAGTGGGGTAATTTGCCAGGACCGGCTAGAAGCCTTGCAGCGGATCATGGAACACGAAATGGTCCACTTGATCGAGATGATGCTCTGGAAGGATTCCAATTGTTCGGCCAAACCGTTCAAGAATATCGTGAAGCGGTTTTTTGGTCACACAGCCTCAAACCACCAGTTGCTGACACCGCGCGATGTTGCCAGAAAACGACTGGGCATTTTGCCTGGCGATCAAGTTACTTTTACTGCGGAAGGGCAAAACCTCAAGGGTCACGTCAACCGGATTACCAAACGGGCGACGATCCTGGTTCCCACCCCACAGGGGACACTTTACGATGACGGACGCAGGTATCAAAAATACTATGTCCCACTGAACCGGCTGAAACGTGCCTGAAACGACGCTGGAAGACAGGACCGATACTCCCTACAGGTCGATCGCACTGGCTGTCAACGAAGTACAGCATGACGACGCCGTCGACAGTTGTTTGATCAAGCCATCGCTGATCGCCTTTTGAAGGTCGATCTCGGCTTTTCGGGGTTCGACAAAACCAGTCGGTAGCCACCGAAATTCCATACCGATCTTGAATACCGTTGAATCGGTCATTGATTGCAGAACCGGAAACCCGATGGATGCCAGTTGCTTTTGAGAAAAGGTCAAAAAAAAACACCGAATGTTTTCGCATTCGGTGTTCAAATTTTGCAGTTCAGCTACGGTTATGGATCGACTGGAGAAGTCGGTGGTGGATTGCCACCATTGTTATCTGCCAAGGCAATAATTCCAAGTGTCAACCCGGCAATACCCAGCAAACGGCCACCACCCCCAATGCCACCAGCTCCGCCACCACAACCACCACAGGTTGAACAGGACTGAGCAGTTGCTCCGCAGGCGCCACCGCATGCAACGTTTTCTCCTGCATACTCAATCGGCAACATCGCTGAGTTATCGTATACGATTGACTCGGCAGGTTGAACCGCAACGGCATCTTGAGGATCGACAAGATAAACTTCGAGACCTCCCGTTTCGACGGGCTCTGCTGTCGAAACGTAGATAACCGAACCGGACGACAATTGTGTCTGAGCGTCTGAATAATCAACCGCTTCAAAAGCAACCACCGCGACACCTTGATAGCCAACGGCGACGAACGCGTAAACGCCAGGCTTCATGTCGGGAATGGCATATTCACCCAATTCATTGATCATCGCCGACTTGACAGAAACACCATCCTTGAGGATGTAAACCAACGTATCCTGGGGATTAATTTTGGCATCCTTGGGCAACAACACGCGACCGGTCATTACGCCGTCTTTCAAAACGACTCGGTTCGCGATTTTTTCATCCATCTGGTCTTTGTCCGGTGCCGCATTCAACGACTTGGGATGCGAAGCTGCTTCATCAAGCATGCTAATAACACTTGGAAGATATTCGCTTGAGACCGCGACAGCCTCCAGAAACTCGTCGTATTTCTCTGAGTTATTGGGAACAACTCGAACACTATAGGCAGCAAATCCATTGTCACCCGATGCAACGAACGAATAAACACCCTCGGGAACATCTTTCACCGAGAATGCTCCTTCAGAATCAGAAATTCCACTGGCAACGGTCTTCCCGTTTTTCACCAATCGAACATTCAAGCCGGAAACCCCATTGGCCTTCGAGCTGGAATCCAAAGAAACAACTCGGCCGTCCACTCCACCTTCGCGATTCAGCGCAACGGTATGAATGCCGTGTTTCCCTGTGTCTTGAAATGCTTCGCTAGTCTCCGTCCCGACCGTAATGGGTGAGGACTGGACTATTTGAAGGTGGGCCGACGCGGCAGCTGTCGCTACCAACGGTAATGCCAACAATACCAAACCGAATTTAATCGACTTCCAACTACTGTTCATAGTATTTTACCAATCTACGCTGCAAAACTTGAGGAGCTGTTTTTAATTATTATCAGGACTTCAACGATAAAACCGAACTGTTTTAGACCAAGTATCGATTCAAATCGAAGGACTCCAACGCCTAAGATACTTACCCAAACAAGCGAAGTCAAGAACTTTCGGATTAACATTTAGAAACAAATAGGCAATTTAGGAAAGATCTATCCTAATCCAAGAATAGGTCAAAAAACTCAACAAAAACGACTATTTTGATCGATTTGGCCGTTTTGAGATAACTCCGACCTCCGGAGAACTGGCTGACGCATACCTCGATTTCGGGATTCTCCCGCTAAGGTACGCCAATCGACCAGCTTGGACGCCAAACCGCATGGCCCGCGCCATTTTGACTGGATCTTCCGCCTTGGCTACCGCCGTATTTAATAAAACAGCGTCAAACCCAAGCTCCATCGCCACCGCGACATCGCTGGCCGTGCCGACCCCCGCATCGATAATCACAGGATAATCCGGGTCACCGCGTTTCAGATCGTCCAAAATAATCTGCAGGCTGTTTTGGTTGATCACACCAAGTCCGGAACCGATGGGGCTTCCCGCCGGCATCACACTCGTTGCACCCGCATCTTTCAATCGTCTCGCAACAATCGGATCATCGCTGGAATAACACATCACCTGGAATCCTTCGGACACCAGGGTTTCGGTTGCTTTGAGCAATTCAATTGGATCGGGCAACAGAGTTCGGCTATCGCCAAGCACTTCCAGTTTCACCCAGTCCGCGCCCGGGTTTTCCAATCCTTTCAGGATTTCACGCCCCATGCGTGCACACCGAACCGCCGTATCGGCGTCATAACATCCCGCAGTGTTGGGCAACAATATATATCGTTCAGGATCGACAAAATCCAAAATATTCCGGCCAGAACTGTCGTGGAGACGTTCGCGACGCACGGCAATGGTGACACATTGCGTACTTGCAGCTTCCAGCGACTCCTTCATGATTTCAAATGAATCGTATTTGCCTGAGCCCAAGATCAAGCGACTTTGAAACTTATGATTGCCAACACGAAAGAGATCGATTGCGTTCGGTTTTTCGGCAGTTGGGTTGCCAACGGCATCGCCCCGGAATTCGGTTTTCTGCGATTGGTCAGTCAACATTAGCCGCCTCCAACAAGTGTTACGATTTCCAAAACATCACCTGACACGATCCTGGTTTGATGATGCCTGTCACGGGGAAGGATCTGCTGGTTGATTTCAATCGCAATCGCCCGCGTGTTCATTTGTAATTCCACCAGCAAATCCGCAATGGACAAGCCGGTTTTAAAAGCACGTTTTTCGCCATTTATCGTCACTTCAATCACGCCGAATCTCGCTCAAGAAAAAACAACAAAACGTCAGAAAAACGCAACCAAAACAGCCTGCAACAAGGCGAAATTCTATACTTGTGTGATTAAAAAAGAAAACAGGCCGATGGTGAAAAACAGGGTTCAACCCAGAGCCAAATGTTTCTTGTGGGTGGATCAGAAACTCTCAGCCATGTCGCGAGCATGATAGCTGCTGCGGACAAACGGCCCGCTGGCGACTTTCTTGAAGCCCATGTTTTTGGCTTTTTGGCCTAGCTTGGCAAATTCGTCGGGTGGTACGTAACGCACGACGGGCAGATACCGATCCAACGATGGCTGCAGGTACTGACCCAACGTCAGGAAGTCGCAGCCTACATCCAGTAAATCAGAAAGGACATCCAATAGCTCTTCGTGAGTCTCTCCCAAGCCCAACATCAAACCGCTTTTGGTTTTGACCGCCGGGTTGAGTTCCTTGACCCGTTTTAGCAGACCCAATGTCCAACGGTAATCCGACTTGGGGCCTCGAACACGACGATAAAGCCGGGGAACGGTTTCGGTGTTATGGTTGAAGACTTCGGGAACGGCTTCCACCACCCGGTCCAACGCCGATTTGTTGTGGACAAAGTCCGGCGTCAACACTTCCACGGTTGCACCCGTTTTCTCGCGGACTGCAATCACACATTGATAAAAATGATCCGCTCCTCCATCCGGCAAATCATCGCGTGTTACCGAGGTAATCACGACATGTTTCAGCCCCAATCGATAGGCCGCCTCCGCAACTCGGGCCGGTTCATCCAACTCCAGGGCTTCCGGTCGGCCGCGTCCAACGGCACAGAAACCGCAGGGCCGCGTACACGTATTTCCCAAAATCATGAAAGTCGCGGTTTGCTGCGAGTAGCACTCCATCCGGTTGGGGCATTTGGCGTTGTCACAAACCGTTTCCAGATTCAACTCGTCCAGCAGTTTAGCGGTCGAACCAACACTGTTTCCCTTGGGAACCTGGCGTTTCAGCCATTTCGGAAGCCGACTTGGAGATGCCGCGGCAGCCGGATCCGTACCAGTCGATCCACATGATCCTCCGCCGCACGACCGACCTGCTGCAGCGGAAGCCGCATTAATGATTGGCAACTCACTCATCAAAAACCTCGCCCGCGTTATTACAAAACGTTCGACAACCGAACGTTTCCACCAAAAACCGATTGCACCGCGCATCGACAACCAAGCCGTTTTGAATGAAGATTCAGGCAAGGCAAAAAGTGCCCCGCCCGCCCTGGCCTGTCTATTCATGACTGCCGGTGGAACGGTCAATGATCAAATCGCGAATCTCATTCTAGACCTGGGTCTCGTGCACGACCAGAGACAGGAGACGACGGCCCGGCAATCCTGACAAGTGTGTACGCTGGCCACGATCTCGTGTAGATTTCTGAATTGCCGTTTCCCGATTCACTGCCATGAATGCCAAAAAGAAAAACAAGAAGAAAGCCGACAAGAAGTCCGCATCTGCGGATCAAAGCAAGGTAATCTGCGAGAACCGAAAAGCACGGCATCGTTTCGAGATTCTCGAACAAGTCGAATGTGGCGTCATGCTGATCGGCAGCGAGGTCAAAAGTCTCCGCGATGGAAATATCTCGCTGAACGAAGCCTACGTACGAGTTGAGAAGAAAGAGCTGTGGCTTATCGGGGCGGACATCGCGGAATACCGTCAAGCCAGTTTCTGGAACCACAAACCCAAACGTGCTCGCAAATTGCTGGTCCATCGGCGAGAGCTGGACAAACTTTCGGCCAAAGCATTTGAAAAAGGCCTGACGCTGGTGCCACTGCGAATGTACTTCAATTCACGTGGAATCGTAAAAGTGACCGTCGCGGTCGGCCGCGGAAAAAACCTTCATGATAAACGCCAAACATTAAAAGACGCCGATAACAAACGGCGTCTGAACCGCGAGATGCGAGACCGAGGCAGGTGACCAGCTCAGTCATCCATTCCCCAGGACCCCGGCCTTCAACCGAGACCGGAGTTGATTTCCAGAATTCTGGGGAACCGCCGAACTAACTCGGGCGACTCGCCCGATTTATTTTGGCGACCCGCCCGAATTACTTGTCACCCTTGGCGTCGTCATCATCGCCTTCGTCGTCGTCATCATCCTCGTGATCATCGTCGTCACCTTCCTGGTGTTGATCACCGTGGTCATGATCGTCGTCGACATCCTGTTTGAGCTTGCAGCAAATTGGTGAACCTTTGGCCAAGCCGCACTTTTCACAGGTAACATTGCTTTCCGCACAGCAATCCTCGGTCCCTTTAAGAAAACCACATTTCTTACAGTAGATTCCGCGTTCGGCCGGCTTGACGCCGGTGCAACACAGCGGAGTTCCTGCTTGCATCCCACATTTTTCACATTTTTCCATTTTGCAACAATCAAGACATCGCGCACAACAACCGCATTTGGCGCATAAATCATCCTTTCGAACCACTTTCGTTTTCGCCGCAATGGAAGCGGCTTCGGAAGTCATGTCGGACAACGATTTTCCGTTATTTTGACTCGCGGTCTTTTCGTATTGATCGCATCCCAGGAAAACGCAGCACATGAGAGTTGCCGCAAACAGGGTCGTAAATGTCTTCATTATCGATCTCCACCTTCGTGAAATTGAGAAAGTCCAGTCGCGCCAGATGCCGGGCCAGCTACATCGCCCATTGTCGCATTGAACCAGTCGGTTGCAAGTGTCTACCCTTTTTGTTCTCAATCACACCAAAAACCGATTGTGAACCACGCACCGGTTCTGGTCGTAGGAGCAATTCCAGATTACGCTTTGCGTCTGTACGATCAATTCCCAGTCTCACCCATTCGGCCGACTCCCGTTAGCGATGCTTAAGCTGGAAAACATCAAGAAAAGCTTTCTCCAGCCCGACAAGAAACGGGTTCCGATTCTGGATATCCCGACCTTTGAGATCGGCGCCGGTGAGCAGGTCGTCTTGATTGGCCCCAGTGGATGTGGCAAAACGACAATGTTGCACACCATCGCTGGAATTACCCAGCCCGATTCTGGCAACGTCTTTCTGGACCACGTGGAACTGACACGATACTCGGAAGCTGCCCGCGATCGAATCCGCGCCGACAAACTGGGCTACGTCTTCCAGACGTTCAATCTGCTACCGGGATTCTCGGCCTACGAAAACGTGATGCTCGGAATGACATTTGCGAGCAAGAAGAAATCCCCCGAACGCGCCCGCAAGCTTCTGGATCAAGTCGGACTCAGCCACCGCTTGCATAACAAACCAAATCAACTTTCCGTTGGCGAACAACAACGGGTCGCCGTGGCCCGCGCGCTGGCCAACCGGCCTGCCCTGCTCCTGGCCGATGAGCCAACCGCCAATGTCGACCCGGGCAATCAACAACAGATTGTGGACCTGATCAAGGCCAGCTGCCGATCCGAAAACATTGCGCTCCTGATTGTGACACACTCGATGGAAGTCGCGGAACAATTTGAACGAGTGGATCGACTTGACGAACTCAATCTTGTCGTCAGTCATGCGAAAGCCGCGTCCTAGAGAATCCCAATCCTGAACTCCTGATAATGACAGCCTGTCATCGACCGAACCAAGACCTGGCCCGATCATGAATGTATTCAAAATCGCCTGGCGAAGCATCCAACATCGAGGATTCGGCTCAATGCTGACCATCCTCTCTATGGCATTGGGTGTAATGATGGTGGTCGCGGTGCTCACCATTCACGGGGTTGTTTCGGAATCGTTCAAAGCCAACAACAGTTTTGGTTACAACATTATCGTCGGCGCACGAGGTGGGGGTCTTCAGTTGACGCTCAACTCGGTTTACTACTTGAGCAAACCGGTGGAGAATATTCCCTATGAGTATTATCTCGCCTTTTGCGACGAATCGACTCGAAACAGCGAACTGAAGAAATCCATTGCCTACACCGCGCAACACCTGATTGCCGAGACATCGACCCTGGTCCCCGCCATCCTGCCTGGGGCCTGCGGGCTGGGAGGCGCGATCGCCGATTCACTGGTCGCCGAAGCATTTGACTTTCAACAAGCGGCGGCGATGAAAATCAACCGAAAAGGGTTGTACAAGCGCTACACGCAAATCGCCGTGCCGCTCTGCCAGGGCGACTATTACGTTGATCCCAAAAACCCGCAGCTACAATTTCGCTGTGTCGGAACAACACCCAACTTCTTCACCGACCTGGTTCTTGATATTGACTCTGAGGAAAAGTTTCAGTTCGCTCAGGGCCGATGTTTCGTCGAAAAAAGTGATGAACACGGTTTTTTTGAATGCGTGGTTGGTGCGGTTGTTGCGAAACAGTGCGGTATCCGTCTGGGGGATAAACTCCAGGCAACCCACGGCGATCCCAACAGTAGTGCCGCACACATCCACGAACAGGACTACACCGTCGTTGGAATTCTCCAACGGACCGGGACACCAAATGATCGCGTGTTGTTTTTGAACATGGAAGGCTTCTATTTGATGGAAGACCATTCCAAACCGATTGAAAATGATGCCCTCCTCAAAGGCGAACGCGATCCAAACGAAACCGAAATGATTACCGATCCGCTGAGCGATGACTTTTTTGAAGATGACTCAAATGAGTCCGTCGAAATCGAGTCCGGTTCGGAAGTGACGAATGTGGATCCCGCCGATCCACCAAACCAACCCGAGCAGAACTCGAATGTCGCGGAAACGGAGAACCACGCGAATCGGACACGGATCCCGTTGCCGATCGAACAGCGAGAGGTCACATCGATTCTCGTGCGCACGGATAGCGAAAACGACCCATTTAACGTGAGTGCGATGATCTTGCCTGCACAGATCGGCGAAGGTGACCTGGAAACGACGCTCGACTGGTCCCCCTACCGTCCCGAGCGGGCTCAGAAAGCGGCGCAAGCGGTGAACCCCGTGATGGAAGTTTCTTCCCTGTTCCAGTTGTTCGTCGACCCCATTCGCTGGTTACTATTGGCCTTGACCTCGATGATCTGTATCGTCTCCGCCCTCAGTATTCTCGTCGGGATTTACAATTCCATGAGTCAGCGGCAACATGAAATCGCTGTCATGCGGGCTCTCGGAGCCAATCGCACGAAAGTCATGCTGATCATTGTCTGCGAGGCATTGTTGCTAGCTCTTGTCGGTGGATTACTTGGCTGGGTGGCCGGACATGGACTTAATGTCGCATTGGGCCCGATCGTCGAAGCCCGAACCGGGGTCCCTATGAGCTTTTTCAATTTTGCACCAGCGATTCCACTAACCGACATCACCGCCGGATTGATCCCCCGGCGGATTGGCGCATTCGGTGTTTCGCCTGAATTCCTGATCATCCCGGGCTTGATGATCCTGGCAGTCATCGTCGGAATCTACCCCGCGATCTCCGCCTATCGTACCGATGTTTCCAAGTCGCTGGGTAAATAGCCCAAACCAGCTGACAACTTGATTTTGATGCTCTTTTTTCACTGAAATCCCAAGTTCTTGACGATAGCTCATTTCCTTTTATTGGCCCAAACAGATAACATGTGGACAGCCAATACGTCGCCCCGTTTGGCAGTTCGCTGCCAATGTGTTTGCTTTGATCGACCTCCGCTGAACCCCACCGTTGATCATCGACGGATAGACCCAATTCAATTCTTAAAGAGACAAACCAAGATGTTTCGCGCCATCCATTCAATTGCGATACTCAGTGCATCGATCGTGGCTTGTATCGCAACATCCGTCGTCACTGCCAATGAGACCGTTGGGTCCACCAACGCCTGCCCTTTTTGCTCAGCCATTTCACTGACGTTTTCTGAGCAATTGGGATCCAACGACATTGCTGTTGTGGCCAAACTGGTTGAGATTCCCCCGCCCAGTAACGACCCGAATGCCGATTTCCCGAAAGCCACATTCGAAGTCATGCAAATTCTCAAAGGCGACAAGTTTGTCGCCGAGGGAATGACGTTCAAGACGCAATTGGTCGGAAACTACCCTCAAGGCCAAAAATTCCTGGTCATGGGTGTTGACCCACCCAAAGTCGCGTGGACGACGCCCATGAAAGCATCCGACCGCGTGTTCAACTACCTGAATGAGATTCAAAAACTTCCTGAGAACGGCGCGGAGCGGCTGGCCTACTTCCAAAACTATTTTGAGGACAAGGAATCAGTCCTGGCGTTTGACGCGTATGATGAATTTGCGCGGGCTCCCTATCAGGACCTGCTCGCACTCAAAGATCAGATGGACCGCGAAAAGCTCTTGGGATGGATCGAAAACCCCGAAACTTCTGTCTCCCGCAGACGATTGTATTTCACGATGCTGGGTGTTTGCGGCAAAGCAGAAGACACCAAACTGCTTGAGGACCTGATCTCTTCCGGTAACCGCAAGAAACGAGCAGGGCTCGACGCCTTGATCGCCTGCTATCTGACACTCAAGGGCGAATCCGGTGTCGACTTGATCGAAAGCACGTTTCTCGCTGACCAGGAAGTCGATTATGTCGATACCTTGGCGGCCGTTTCCGCGTTGCGTTTTCATGGTACCGAACTCAAATTGATCTCCAGGCAGCGAATTGTTGCCGCGGTTCGCCAGCTGCTTGATCGGCCAAAAATGGCCGACATGATCATCCCGGACCTCGCTCGATGGGAAGACTGGTCGGTCATGGAACGTCTGGTCAAAATGTTCAAGGAAGCCGACGCCGATTCGAACTGGCTCCGCGTCCCGGTCATTACTTACCTTCGTGCCTGCCCCAAACCGGAAGCCAAGCAATACATCGAGGAACTTCGCAAGATCGATCCGGAATCGGTCCAACGTGCTGACTTCTTTTTGGGAGTTGGCGACAGCGATGACGATTGGGACGATGCACCAAAAGCGGAAGAACCCAAAAAAGGGGCGATTCCCGAAGGCAACCAGGAAAAAGCCGGCACGCCGGGTGAAGCTGACAAGCATGTCGTCAAGAAAGTCACTCTTGTTTCCGAAGACCAGGATAAACTTTCGGTGGAGACGTATGCGACCCAGGCCGATGCCGACAGCACCAATACGACGGATGTGGGAACCGTCGCCCGGGGCACCACCCCAGTGCCGCCGACCGTCGTGAATGAAAATCTGGTCGCCCGGCCGAACCCCGCAAGCACAGTATTCGTATCCAATACGGCTGATTCCATGGCCGCCCAGGCGGCTCCGGCTCAAGTTTCCCGATCGGTCACGTCCTCGGTTCCGGTTGCCGCGACGACACCCGTCAATTTGACCTGGTCAATCATTTTGATTCCGATGGCAGTCTCGGTGGCGATCTTTTTGCTGTTGTGGTCGGTCGTCAACGGCTGGTTCGAGCGTTTGATTTTTTGAACCGGCGGGAGTTGCTTGAACCAATTGAACGACTGTTTTGAACGGGACCACCGTGACAAACGGATTTTTACGTTGGGTTGCCGACGAACTTTCTCAGCCAGCGCAATTTGCCTTTTTCATGAACGTTGGTTTGGCTTAGAATTGACCAATGAATCGTGCAAACCTTCCAGACTTAAAAGAATCCATGCAAGACAAACTTGCTCCTTCCCAACCGGGCTCCGCTGAGAACGAGTTCGCGTATCGTTCAATCAGCAAAGCATCGGTCTCTTCGATTATCTTCGCTGTGCTCGGTGCGTTGACCGCATTCCTCGCGCCTCATTTTGTGATCCTGCCTGTACTTGGCTTGGCGTTTGGATGTGTCGCGGTTGTGAACTTTCGGCGCTTCCCGGAAGAGTTGTCCGGCAAACTGGCTGCCCACGTTGGTATTGCGTTGAGCCTGATCTGTCTGGTCGGGGCCACCGCCTATCATTCGTATGTTTACAGCACCGAAGTTCCCGACGGATACCGAAGAATTTCCTACGGTGACCTGCGGCCCAACTCGCGAACCCAGCTTCCGTTCTCGGAAAAGGCCCGTGAATTTGACGGGAACAAGGTTTTCCTCAAGGGTTATGTACGACCGAGCGCCAAACGTCGAAAGCTGAAGAACTTTATCCTCGTCGGAGATTTTGGTGATTGCTGTTTTGGTGGAAACCCGAAAATGACGGAAGTCGTCGCAATCAAGATCCTCGGGGACGAGACAATCGATCATGGATATTCTTTGCGAAAAATCGGCGGAACCTTTCGGTTGAACGAACGTTCAAAACGTACGTCGGACGACGAAGTTCCCGCGGTTTTTTACGAAATCGAAGCCGATCACATCCGATAACCAAAAACGCGGATGTGATTCGCGTCCGGTTGTGATAGGCTCAGGTTGATAAACAGATCGTGGTCCGTTTGTCGTGCTTCGTTTCGAGACTGTGAAAACATTTGCATCGAAATGGATGCGCAAACGAGGGTGGAGCGCCAGATTGTTGCTTTTTCGCTTCGCCTTGGCACACGGCTATCGCCCGTTCAAATTCCCTCGGCGAACAACAAGTGATGACCGTGGAACGATCAACCACCGGTCAGCAGGTCGTCAATCGAAGATAATATGGGCGTTGATCATAGCCAACCTGCCGGCAGCGTATCGTTGGTTGCCTAACTCACATGAGAACGAAAATGAAAACCTGGATCGTCAGCTGCGCATTGCTGAGTGCTTCACTCCTGTCGTCGGTTACCGTGGGGCCAGTTTCGGCCCAGGATCCGGACCCGGTTGATTCTGCCAGGACCCAGATCAAAACCGAAGTCCCGGCAAACGAAGAACCTCCCAAGACCTTCGATCTGACGTTCGACGATCTCAAGTTCGACATGCAAAAAGGGAGCCCATTTGAACGGTCGCTGTTGACTTCAAAGATCAACGGGTATCACAACAGTACCGTTCGGCTGCGAGGTTACATTCGGCCCAGTTTCAGCCAGACCGGGCTAACCAAGTTCATTTTCGTCCGTGACAACAAAGAATGCTGTTTTGGCCCAGGTGCTGCCATCTACGATTGCGTGCTGGTACGACTTCAGGATGGTTCCAAAACCGATTACACGGTCCGCCCGGTCACCATCGAAGGGAAATTTTCATTGAAAGAATACAAAGGCCCCGACGGAAACGTCTGGTCCATCTACCGAATGAGTGACGCTGAGGTAAAATAACCCCGAAACCAAGTCCCATCGGCCACCGAATGCCCGGTGCTACGAGAACCAGCGCCCTGGCCCCGGCCTGAACTGTCTTGGTTTGCCGCCACTTTCTGCGATTGATCGCCGCTGTCGATGCGGCGTTTGAGTTGATACAATTTCTGATCAACTAAACAAGGCAAATATTTTTCCCGGAATATCATGGCGTTACTGGATTGGGTCAACCGTCGAGTTTTCACGACCGTTCACGGCAACAACCTCGTTTACAATACCTGTTGGGAAGACCCGCGGCTTGATCGTGTGGCCCTTGAGTTTGGTCCCGATGACAACGTGATGGTAATCACGTCGGCTGGCTGCAATGCGCTCGACTATGCGCTCGCTGGTCCCAACCAAGTCCATGCGGTCGACATGAACCCTCGGCAAAACGCTCTGCTTGACCTGAAAATGAGCGCGATTCGGCAGCTTGAATTTGACGACTTCTTCAAGATGTTTGGGGAAGGCCGATTACCCGGCGTCAAAGATGTCTACGAACAAGTGCTGCGGGCCGATCTGCCGGCTTGGTCGCAGTCGTTCTGGGACAAGAAAATCAACTGGTTCGACAACCGCCGCAAGACGTTCTACTACCGGGGTACGTCCGGAACGATTGCGCGATTGGTCCGAGCCTACATCGACAACGTGATTCGAGTGCGTCCGCATGTCGATTCATTGCTCAATGCAGAAACCGTCGAAGAACAACGAGAGATCTACGAAAATCACCTGAAGAAAAAATTCTGGTCCGGACTGATGAAGTTCACCATGAATCGAGACACCACAATGTCGATGCTGGGTGTCCCGAAAGCTCAACGACGCCAGATCGAAACTCAGTACCAGGGTGGACTCGTCAAGTTCATTCAAGACTGCATGGAGAGCGTTTTTGTCGAGCTCCCGATGAAAGACAACTATTTCTGGCGCGTCTACATCAATGGAGCCTATTCCCGCGATTGTTGTCCCGAATACCTGAAGGCCGACAATTTTGAAAAACTCAAAGGCGGAATTGTCGACAACGTTTCCACCCACACCAATTCAGTCCAGGGATTCCTGGAAAAACATGACGGCCTGATCTCGCGATACATCTTGCTGGATCACATGGACTGGCTGAGCGATCAGTTTTTTCCCTTGCTGGAATCAGAATGGCAAGCCATCGTTGATCGAGCCGCCCCGGGAGCCCGGTTGATTTGGCGAAGCGGCGGTCTGCGAACCGATTTTATCGAAGAGGTTCAAGTCAGTCACAACGGCGAGATTCAAAAGGTCAGCCCGCTGCTCAGCTACAACCGGGAACTCGCAAACCAGCTTCACGAAAAAGATCGCGTTCACACGTATGGCAGTTTTTACATCGCGGAACTTGGCGCCTAGAGCTTGTCACGCATTCCGTGCGCCCACACAACTGGGAGATTGAGGCTCTCGCCGAATCCGCAGCGACCTGAATCCCGGCAATAGCCCTGCATTCTCGTTAACGCGACTCGTGGGAATTGAACAGAACACTGGAGATGCGACAGCGAACCCGTTCGTTACGACGACTTCGATCCCCTACCCTGACTACAATCCCTGGCCCGCCGGACGCCTGTCCGGCAGGCTCCCGTTTGACCCCGATTTGAACCGATCCATCATGGGCTTTTTCTCCGACATGAAAATCCTCTACCACATGCTGGTCAAGCCGGTGCGTGGTGACAGCCATGCCGAACGGATGGAAAGTTTCTACGGCGGGCAAGCAGACGCCTACGACGATTTCCGCAAACGCCTTCTCAAAGGACGCCGAGAACTGTTTGCCGCAATGCCCAAACCGGACGGCGGCGTCTGGGTCGATATGGGAGGCGGAACCGGGTCCAACATCGAAAACCTGGCCGGAGACATCGGGAATCTGAAAAAGGTATACGTCGTTGACCTGTCCGATTCGCTTCTGAAAGTCGCGACCGAACGATTCCGGGCCCGCGGATGGGAAAACGCCGAAGCCATCGCAGCGGATGCGACGAAGTTCCGCCCTCCCGAAGGGCAGGCGGACGTCGTCACGTTTTCCTACTCGTTGACCATGATCCCTGATTGGTTTGCGGCGATTGAAAATGCGGTGGCGATGCTCAAACCGGGCGGACACATCGGTGTCGTCGATTTCTATGTCGGGCGAAAGTACCCACCGGAGGGACTAAAACGACATCGCTGGCTCGCTCGCTCATTGTGGCAACCATGGTTCGCGACCGACAACGTGTTCCCTTCTCCGGACCATTTACCCTTTCTTCGAAGTCATTTTGATCAGGTTCATCTGGTTGAAGAGCGAAGCCGTATGCCCTACGTACCTCTGTTGCGAACACCCTATTACCAATTCATCGGCCGCAAAAGAAAATCGTAGTTGTTCCCGATTTTCCGCTGCGCGCGGATCCTGAAACACCAGGCAAAGTCAACTTATTGATCCCATGTGGCGCACTCTCCTGCTTGGAAAATTGTCGATTTCCATTCTGGCGTCCTTCGTTGTCGGAGGAATCTGCGTCACTCAACCGTCGCGCCATGCGTACGGAATGACCGAATCGGCTCGCTGGATTGGAGTTGGCATTTTCTTTTTGACGCTCGGGGCCGCACAGGTCGCTGTCATCATTTTTCTGATGAACCGTAAAAATTGAACAACAGCGGCGCATCCAAACGTTGGGACTAACGAAGCCGATCCGCCACTTGCTTCAACAGGATACCGAATTCTTCGACTTCCTGAAGCGTGTTGTAGAGATAGAAACTCACCCGGCAACTCGCCTTGATCCCAAAATGTTGATGCAACGGCATGGCACAATGGTGTCCGGCGCGAATGCCAACGCCCTTTTGGTCCAGCAGGATCGATATGTCCTGTGGTGAAATCCCGTCGACGGTGAAACTGATCAGACCCGAGCGTTTCTCCGCGGCAGGCCCGAGTACGTTGAGACCTTCTATCTTCGAGAGTGCTTCGTAAGCCGCCAGTACCAGTTCGTGCTCATGTTGACGAATGGTGTTCATACCGATGCTACTCAAATATTCAATCGCCGCGTTCAACCCGATCGCTTCCACAATCGGAGGCGTGCCGGCTTCGAACCGTGCGGGCAGTTCACCCCAGGTAAAACCCTCGGTCGTAACCTGGTCGATCATGCTGCCGCCTCCCATGAATGGTTGCATTTTTTCCAGCATTTCCTGCCTGCCCCAGAGAACACCAATCCCCGAAGGTCCCAACATTTTGTGTCCGCTAAAAGCGACAAAGTCGGCACCCCACGCCTGGACATCGGTCACGTCGTGCGGAACCGACTGAGCTGCGTCGACGACAGTCATCGCTCCGACCGACTTGGCCAGCCTCACAATTTCAGCGACTGGTACAACCGTACCGAGCACATTGGAGGCCGATGCGAAGGCGACGATTTTTGTTCGTTCCGTGAGTTGCGATTTCACGTCTTCCAAATCAAGCTCGCCGTCGGCAGTAATTCCCGCAAATCGAACCCTGGCACCGGTTCTCTCGGCCAATTGTTGCCAGGGCACAATATTGGAATGATGTTCGAAAACGGTCAGCAGGATCTCGTCCTCCTGATTGACGTTCGCGTCCCCCCACGCCCGCGCAACGAGGTTAATCGACGCGGTCGTTCCAGATGTAAAAATTACCTCGTTGTTGTGCGGGGCGTTGATAAACTCCCGGATACGCAATCGAGCGTGCTCAAACTGGGCGGATGCCTGTTCGCTGAGCCAGTGAATCCCGCGATGTACATTGGCGTACGTTCGACGATAACAGTCATCCATCGCATCGATGACTGCTTGCGGATGCTGCGATGACGCTCCATTGTCGAAATAGACAAGCTGGCGATCCCGGTAGATCGTTTGCGTGAGGATCGGAAAATCGGCGCGGATCGCGATTGGATCGAATTTGGTTTGTTTTAGTGAATCCATGGAATCAGTCTAGCTTTAGCTTGTTCTTCGACAATCCCTTCCAACGCGTGGAAACGGCAATCACCAGCGATTCCAAATCGAACTCTCCCGGGGTTCAAGAACCGATCATTCGCCGTTGGGACTCGTCCGGCTACTTTTTTCTGGCAAACCGCATCGATGAATGTTCGCCGTCAAACGCCGCCGTCTTACCGGGACCGAATCCAAGTTCTCTGGCCAGGCTCATGACGTCCTTCTGGCTGATCGCCGGTGTACCTTTGGTCCATACGATCCAGAGGTTTACACCTTCGGGGAGTCGGGCGGCCAGAGGTCGAAATTCATCCAGCTCCTGGCGATTTGTCACTTTCCAGAATGCAAGTTCACCCTTTTCAATCTGGCGGACGATGCTGGCCCCGTGTTGTCTTAACTCCGCGATAAATGACCTGGAAAATCCTTTTGATAACCAGAGTTTTTGGCCTGACTTGACGCCCAGCTTTGTCAATCGATCTGGCGGATTGAGAACTTTCTGCACCCAGCGATCGGCGGCTGGACCGATTTCGAACGCAACCGATTTCCCATCTTTCTGTATGATCAACAGGTCTTCGTTTGCCCGGGCAGTAGTGGATTTCCCAAGGTCAGCGGCCCAACGATAATCCCTTCCTGTGAATGTAAGTGAATTTGAATCGAGATGCAGTTTCCCCGGATAGCGGTTGCGTCCGACGATTGCGAATGTTTTTGTTTCCAGTCCCATCGGCAGGTATCCTCATTGAGTTTGGCGGTATCGCTGTAGACGATCGGAGGTGATTCCCATTCATTCTGTCGGTGCGGAACCGCGATTTCAAGCAAAGCAATGCCCGTTCGCCGCCCTTGACGCCTTCGTCGCGCACCGTCGATTCTCAATTCACCGTTTCCGGACGCCATGCTCGTCGATCGACCCGTTGGAAACAGACATTCCGACTCAACGCCATTGAACACCCGACATCTCAGCCAACGTCTTCTGCAGCGCATGGGTCCCAAGTTTACCGTCGCCGTTTTCAACGACTCGCGAGTAGAGTTGGTGAGCCAAATCCAAGCCGGGAAGTTTGAGATCCATTCTTCGAGATTCTGCCAGCGCGATGCCCAGGTCTTTGACAAAGTGCTCAACAAAAAAACCTGGGTCAAAATTACCGGCAACAATTCGGGGGCCCAGGTTGGACAGCGCCCAACTTCCTGCAGCACCGCTGCTAACCGATTGTAGCGCCGAATTCAGTTCCAGCCCCGATTGTCGGGCATAAAGCAACGACTCGCAGACACCAATCATGCCGGCGGCGACGAGAATCTGATTGACGACTTTGGTGTGCTGGCCGGAACCCGCCCCGCCCTGTCGAACAACCGTCTTTCCCATTGCCTCCCAACAGGGAGTCAGCGCCAGAAACGCCTCCTCATCACCGCCAATCATGATCGACAACGTACCGTTCTTGGCACCAACATCTCCTCCGGAAACAGGGGCATCCATCGCAGTGACGCCGTATTGGCTGGCCGCTTCATGGATTTCGATTGCCAGGCCGGGTTGGCTGGTCGTCATGTCCACCACGACGTCGCCGGGTTTACAACCAACCAGGATTCCATCGTCCCCCAGGAATACTTCGCGAACATCCTGAGGCATTCCCACGATCGCGAAGATCACATCACTGGCCTGGGCCACGGACTTTGGAGAATCGGCCCATTTCGCGCCGAGGGCGATCAAGTCGTCGGCTTTGGCTTTTGTTCGATTGAAAAGAGTGGTCTCAAATCCGGCGTCCATCAGATGCCGACACATGCTGTGCCCCATGACTCCGGTACCGATCCAGCCAATCCTTGTTTCGCCAGGTTTTACGGTGGTGTCTTTCATTGATCGTACGCCGGACTCATATTGGAGAGAATGTTGAACTGAAAATCTGGGTTGAGACTCCCCCAGGGACGGACAAGCTGTCGAGCGATTTCCGAATCGAGACCATACAACGCTGGTGGACGCGAACTTAACCGGTTGTCCGACAGGAAATCAATGGCCAACACCGGAATTCACCGTCGCCCTAAATGTCGGGGCGTTTGAGAATTTCTGCAATCAAGATTGCTTGACCAATCGATTTTGGATTCCCCAACAGCTGGCGCAATTCGTCAGCCGCATTTGAATTTCTGGCGCCGAGAATCGCCGGCCTTGGAGCCTCCGTTACCGAAGGCTTGTCGTCAATCGCCGTCAAGTCGTGGTCAAGTCTCTGGTGAACCCGGATATCGGTCTGGTCGTGAACGCTGGAAATGCGTTCACCGAGGCTGGAGGCATGTTCGGCGATCGCTGACGTATCGATATGGCTCTGGACGTGATCCCCGACACTCTGGGTGCGAATACTCGACTTTTTTCGCGGCTTTTTTGGCGGCCGTGGCGCAGGCCTACGGGCCGGACGAGCTTCGACAATGTCTGCCTCGACCGCATCAATGATCATGGGCTTCTGAGCAGGTTGCGGCTGACGTCGAGGCGGTTGTTGCGGAGCCCCGCCCTTTTGCTGTTGGCGGCGCTCTGCCGCTTTTCGCAAGAACTCTTCAATGTCTCGTGCCATTGGGTGAACCGAAGATTAAATGGGTTAAACGCTCGCCGAAGTGCCGCCCGAAGAAATGGATTTTCGCATATCTGTGTCGGCTTGAACGTTGCGAAGCTTGTAGTAGTCGAGAATGCCAAGTTTTCCTGCGCGGAAGCTGTCCGCCATGGCTTTGGGAACCTCAGCCTCGGCCGCAACCAGTTTGGCACGGCTCTCTTCGATCGCTGCCGTATTTTCCTGCTCCTGGGCGACTGCCATTGCGCGGCGGCCTTCTGCCCTTGCTCGGGCGACACGCGTGTCCGCTTCCGCCTGATCGGCTCTCAGTCGCGCACCAATGTTATCACCGACATCGATATCGGCGATGTCAATCGAGACAATCTCGAACGCCGTCTGAGAATCGAGTCGGCGGGCCAACACGGCTTTGGATATCATGTCGGGGTTTTCAAGGACTTCGTTATGTGTCGTTGCCGATCCAATCGCACTGACGATTCCTTCACCAACGCGAGCGATAATGGTTTCTTCCGTCGCACCACCAATCAGCTGTTGCAAGTTTGACCGGACCGTCACACGCGCGCGAACCTTTAACTGAATACCGTTTTTGGCTACCGCATCCAGCGAACGGCGGGACGATCCTCTGGCCGGACAGTCGATCACGCGTGGATAGACGCTGGTCTGAACGGCTTCGAGGACGTTTCGGCCGGCCAAATCAATCGCCGTCGCTTCGCGAAAGCTGAGTTGTATCGTTTTGGCTTTGTTGGCGGCAATCAAAGCCCGGACGACCATCGGCACGTTGCCACCGGCCAGATAGTGCGCCTCAAGAGCTTTGGTGGTCATTTCTGGTTCGTTCAACCGGGCCTGAACCGCCATGATCTTGCTTGGCACAATCACACTGGCTTTCACTTTTCGGAACGACATCCCGACCAAGTCAAAAAATGTGACTTTCGCTCCGGTGAAAAACGACTGGATCCACCAGCGAAAATAGGACAGGAAAAACACAAAGACGATAAACAGGAATAACAGCGCTATCAGGATCACTGCGATCGTGACGATTTGACCGACCGTTAGCCGTTCTTGAGCCAGAAAAAGACCATTCATGAGTGGCATGTTCATATGCTTGCGTTAAATGCGGGGTGCTAGTTTTACGTCGGCTCTCATTCTAGAAGATTGGCGACCTCAAAAGTAGTATGTGCGGCAAACTAACACTTTTTCCGGTTTTTCCCGACCATCGGCACGAGAACGACACCGCTGAAAAAGACGCATTAAACAACCGAACAACCCACAATTCTTCCGCGCTCGGTTTTGTCGATTATTGCTGCGCCGGCAGCACTCATGGGTCTCGCTCCGGCGCAATCAACGTCGCGACTTGGCAGGGAATCCAGACATGGCTGTAAACTCCGGAAATGGGAAACGTTCGAAGCCAGCCTCAAATAAAAACTACAGAACCGGGCAGATCGTCAAATTGCGCCACCCGGGTGACCGGATGGCCGGAAAATGGTTTCGGGCAACATCGATCGATTCGCGGCAGTTTACATCGCAACTTCGACAACCAGGGTCCACCAGGAAATACTTCCAACAATAGTGCGGCGTCACTGCTATGAAAAAGCTTGGTCGCACTGGACGAAGCTACGAGTCCTGGCGTTTACTTGATCATGAGATCGCGTGACCTCATCCACTACCCGTAAATCAAATCTTGACGCTGCGCTAGGCTTCAAGTTTGGTCCAGGCCGAATTGTTCTTCGATGAAGCAACTGCTGCTTCGATGAATGCCATCCCTTCGACTCCGTCCTGCACAGTTGGAAAGTCGTAGCCTTCCGGTCGCGGATAACTTCCACTGACTTCGTCGGCGATCGCTTCGGCTGCACCCAGGTAGACGTTGGCAAATGCTTCGATGAATGCCTCGGGATGACCAAACGGCAGCCGAGTGTTTTTGCCACATACCTCGCCGTTGTAGACATTGCCTCGACGGTGAATCTGGCGTGGCTGCTCGGCGTACTTGACGATCAGTTCGTTGGGATGTTCCTGATGCCATTCCAAAGACGCTTCGGTTCCGTAGATTCGGATATTCAGGTTGTTTTCGTCGCCGGTCGAAATCTGCGAGGCATACAGCACGCCTTTGGCGCCCCCTTTGTAACGTATCAGCAGATTGCCGTCGTCGTCGAGTTGTCGGCCGGGAATGAACGTCGTCAGCTCGGCAGCCAATTCTTCGATTTCCAGACCAGTGATGTACTTCACCAGGTTCTCCGCATGCGAGCCGATATCGCCGATGCAATTCGAAACACCCGAGACAGCCGGGTCCATTCGCCAATTCGAGATCGCGCCATCTGCCTGGTCCTTGAGCGCCGTGATCGCATAGCCCTGCGGGTACTCGGCGACGATCTTGAGAATCTTTCCAAGCTTTCCTTCGGCTACCATGGCCTTGGCCTCTTTGACCATGGGATAGCCAGTGTAGTTGTGAGTAAGTGCAAAGACCTTTCCAGTTGCGTTCACGACCTGAGCCAGCTGTTTTCCCTGCTCCAGTGAATACGCGAGTGGTTTCTCACAGATGACATTGAAGCCGGACTCGAGAAATGTCTTGGCAATTTCGTAATGCAGGTTATTTTGAGCGACGATGGATACGAAATCGATCCTCTGATCGGCAGGCAGGGCCGCTTCGGCCTCGGCCATCTGCTGGTAACTGGAATAAACCCGCGAAGCATCCAGCAAGAAATCTTCGCCCGACATCCGACTTTTCTCCGGGTCGGAGGAAAACGCCCCGGCGACCAGCTGGATTTTTCCATCCAAAGCTGCCGCCATTCGATGGACCGCGCCGATAAAAGCTCCGCGTCCGCCACCCACCATTCCCATGCGCAGTTTGCGATTGAGTGTCATCTTATTTCCTCTGTTTCCCTGTTTATCTCAAACCGTGTTGTTCAATGACTAGCCAACCTGGACCTGAACCGGTTCCCCCCTCGAAGCGGACTCGTAAATCGCATCAATGGTCCGCATCAGCGTCAGTGCCTGATCGGGCGTGTTTAGCGGTTCTTCGGTACCTTCGATCGTGCCGATAAAATTCGCGGCTGATCGCTTGCGTCCCATGTCTTCGCAAGCATCGACCACGATCGTCTTGTCCACTGAGTTTCCGTTCTCCTGCACATAGATTTCACACGTGTCGATTGCGGTTTCGTCCAGGCCATCGGTTCCAAACAGTCGTTCGACTTTTCCGCCACCCTGGCTGCCTTGAAACACAACCGAGACCTCTTCACGTTTGACCATTTCGGCCCAGGAGACCTGCATCGAAAGGACCTGTCCGGATTTGAAGGTTACAAATCCGTGGGCTGCAGCCTCGACATCGTTCACGCCGTCCGCGTTGTCGGGAATTCCCCAGGGGCCTTTGAAGCCGGTGTTGTCGATGAAGTCATCGAAAGTCTGACCCAGTACATGGGCAGGTTCAGGGTATCCCATGAAATACATCGCCAAATCAACCATGTGGAGCAAGTCAATCAGTGGACCGCCGCCGGAAAGCGCCTTGGTGGTAAACCAACCGCCAAATCCAGGAATCCCGGTGCGACGAATCCACTTGGCTTGCGCCGAATTGATCCGACCGAGGGTCCCGTCACTGATCATTTCCATCATCCGGTACGACTCCGGCCGGGCGCGATTGTTGAAGTTGAACATCAACCGCCTGCCCGCAGCATTGGCCGCAGCAATCATCAATTCGACTTCGCTCGCGTTGAGCGCCGGTGGCTTTTCACAGAACACGTGCTTGCCGGCATTGAGGCACTGGATGCTCAATGGAGCATGAAACTTGTTGGGAACGATGATACTGACGGCATCAGCTTCGGTTTCCGACAACATCGTCTCGACATCGCGATAGACGTTGGGAATGTCCCATTCCCTGGCGGCGGCGGTGGCGGCCGTCGGGTTCATATCTGCCAGCGCAACAATGGACGCGCCTGCTTCCTTGAATCCGCCTGCGTGGTATTGAAGCATTCCACCGGCACCGATGATTGCGACTTTGGTCGGCATCTTGTTGGTTCTTTCTCAGATTCTAGGTACGAACGAAAATATCGTATTTCCGCGAAAGAGAATTTGTATCAGATTCCCGGTCGAATTTCACCAATCATGGCCCCGCCGGTTGAAAATCAGAGCGATTGGCGGGCCCGGCGGGATCGACGGTGCCTGTTGGAGAAACTGTAACAAGCGAGTCCCCCGTCCCTTCCAGTCGGTGATGGAGAGATTTTTCCGAGCATTTCGGCACCCGAAAAATGTGGCGTGCGTCGACCGGTGAAGCTGGCAAAGGCCCGCCAGGACTTGATGATTCCAATTCGGCCGTCCGCCGAAATCCAAAGCCAACTTATTCTGGCGCAATGGAAGCCAACTGCTTCAGTGCGTCTAACAAGCCAATCATGTCCTCCTTGCTGACCTCGTTCCAGCCATCTGACTTGTGGCGAATGATGGCGACCTTGAAAGCGCTGGCGGCCTCCATGACATCGTCGGGGAGGTCGGTGAATGACTCAAACGGACGAATCGCATGAGGCTTGGCGGATGCCACCATCTCACCATCAAGTTCTGCCGTCGAGCCTTTTCCCTTCCCTGACGACTGCTCGTCATCGCCCCAGTCAGGACCTTCGTGAACCGGTCCCTCAATATAGTCGCGATCGCTGTTGCGAGTGTTTTCCGACAGCGCGAGCGATTGTGTCTCCTCCGCGAATTCAGAGACGACAACCTCGCCAGCGCCGGGTGGATCACCAATTTTTCCCAATGTTTCCCAGCGTTGCTGCCGCATGCCGGAGATTGACCACCGGTTCTGAACGGCACCTTCGAGCCACATCTCAGCATCGTCCCAATCCAGGGCTGCATAGAAATGGCTCCAATAGACTCCCTCGTATTCCTTGTGAACATGCCCAAATCGCTCAAATGTCCGACGTAACCGACCGACATGCTGGGGCGTTACTCCACCCACCAACTGACTCCAGGCTTCATCGGAGAAATCCGAAACAGCAACGTTATTCGCCTGCATTGATTCTCGCCACTGGCAAATGATCTCGCCTTTGTCCCAGTTGGTTGTCGAGATGAGTTGATTCCATTGGCCAATGAACGGCTGCGACTTGCTGGTTGCATTTTTGCTGACCACAACTCCGGATTCGTCGACGGCAAGACCGGTTTCAGTTTGATTTGGCATAATCTTGATTGGCAGTTCGTAGAGTAAGGGCTTGATCGGATGGTTATTCGAATCACTTCGCAACACCAAAGTAACCCGATCATGGCAGGTGAAAACCCACAAAGTTTTTTTTCCCGGCAGGTGATTGTGAAAACCAAACCCAATCACCAGAACGCCGAAGAAGCCAGACAATTTCGCGGCCCCGACGAAATTACGTCCCGGGCAAGATCACAAAGCTCGCCGACTCTACTGATTATTTCGGCAAACCCCGATCGTGGAAAACGTGTTGAGGAACCAGCGATCGACACGCAATCGGTCAGATCATCGGTCAGAAGAGGCAGGTTTCAGAGAATCCGCGGGAACACGGGTCGCAGCTTCCTGCGACGTATTTATCAGCAGCAGAAACTCGATGATCCGCGACTCGTCGTCGTCGGCAACCAAACCAAACCATTTGTCCACGTTCGCTATTTCCGTCGAGTCTTCGCCTTTGGGGGTCAAATCCAACGGCTTGATCTGCTGAGCAGCTCCGTTTTCTCGCCCCGCTTTTTCCGGCAACATTATCGCCGAACCTGCGAGACCGCCCGGAAGTGGAAACACTTTGACCAGACAATCCGATTCGCTCGACATTTCAGAAATCGCCCGTTTCATTCGGGCAACGGTGGAAACGACGTAGAGCGCCTCAACGCCTGCCGTGGATTGTGGCACCAGGTGAACTTGATCCTGGGCGTCGCCGTCAGGCACAACCAATCTGATCGAATGGCTCGCAAGAATGGCTTCCAGTTCGGCCAGGGGTTTGTTTTCGATCCACAACACCTGTTCGACACTCGGTCCGGTGATACTGTTCCAAGCCAATGGATCAACTGGCCGGCCTGTATTTTTATCACCTGGCAGACTTCGATTGAGCGAACCGATCACAGGCTGACGCTTGGCCGATGGGACATCGTTGTTCGGTGCCATGCTGCCAGGCGAAACCTCCGGGCCAAGGACTTCGCCGGTTCCCGAGATGACTGGCTGGTGTTCCGCCAGGTTCGACTCATGCATGGCTGGAAACACAAACAGGGTCAACATCAACATTGCGGCAAGTGCCGCAATGACAGCCAACCCAATTCGCCAGGTGTTTGTTTCAGAATCAAGGCCAGCGCGATTCGTAACCGTGACAACCTGCTCGTTCGATGCGTGCTGATGCGAAGATTTTTCTATTGCTGCCATTACGCGACCCGCGAATCCACCGTCCAGGGAATAACGCGGCAATTCGCGAATGGTATCCCGATTCTCAGCCCACCGTCGGAGCAACTCGGCTTCATCTGGATTATTTTCGAGCAACTGCTCCACGTGCGTTCGCTCTTCCGGACCAAGCTCATTGTCAAAATAAGCGGTCAAGGCATGTTCGCGTTGTTCGTTTTCCCAGGATTCTGACATTTTCTTTCGTGCACCACATCAAGCGAAGATTTGCTAATCTCAATCGTCGTTTTTCAATCATCTCAGCTGTTGTTCATGTTCATGATCGCTTCCAGGTGTTCTCGCAGGCGAGTCCGGGCACGATGCAGGCGGCTGCGCACCGTTCCAATCGGCATATCGAGGATCTCGGAAATCGCGTCATAATCCAGTTCCTCCATCTCTCTCAAAATCAATATCGCTCGGTGTTCATCCGACAGACGTGTCAACGCTTCAGTCACCTGAACGGATTGCTCCTGTTTCTGGATTCGATCATCCGGCGATGGCCCGCAATCCGGAAAATCAAGTCGCCCATTTTCGTCCGCTCCGTCCAGCGGCACCGTCGCTCGCCGCCGACGCAAGCGAGTGATGGCAACGTTGTAGGCAATCCGGTAGAGCCAAGTAAAAAAAGCACTATTGCCTTTGAACGAACTCAACTTCGTAAACGCCAGCACAAACGCGTCCTGAACAACGTCTTCCGCCTCCGCTTCACTTCGCAAAATCTGGACCATGCCGTTGTAGAGTCGGTCCTGGTATTTGCAAATCAAGTGGCCAAACGTCTCGTTGTCTCCGTCGAGTGTTCGACGAATCAAATCCTGATCATCTTGGAATGCCGTCGGATTGTTCATCGTTTTGACGTCACCATTGCGAATTAGTTCCCCGGAGAATTCCCGGAGTTCCGCGAATATCTCGCAGAAATGCCAGCTCATTGCCCCGCGTCATGATTGTAGCCGTTTTTGCTGGCAAAATCCTATCAGGCTGCCGGCAGCGGGGCCCTGGCGAAGCTCGATTTTGACCACCGCGCAATGGCCAGAATGGAAAACCCGAGAATTATCATGGCAATACTGACCCATTGCGAGATCGTCAGTTCCGTTCCGAACTGGCCCAATTCGTCTTCCCGGATAAGTTCCATCAGGAATCGACCAATCGAATACAAAATCAACATCAGCGCAAATACTTCGCCATCGTACTTTCGAATTGTCCAGTAAAACCACAGAACCAGACTAAGCAGTCCCGCATTGATCGCGCTGTAAATTTGCGTTGGATGAGTCGACAAAGAACGATGTGGCAGTTCATTCACGGGGAATGTCAACAGACCCAACCGCTGGCAATCGACCATTCCGACCAGATCCTTGCCATTCAAAGGTCGACCGGGGTTAGATTTTTGAAAGCGAATATATCGGTCGTGCGGTGATTGGACTTCAAACTCATCTCCCGCTTTCAATCCGAGGAGATCTGCGATGCTGCCACGCTCAATCGTCTCTGCAACCAGTGGGTAGCGAGATTCGGGGTTCGGATTGGCTTTGGCAGAAATTCCGATCAATTCACCATCGCTCAACTGTTTCATGTAGGGGGCAGAACCGGCGGGAAACGTCACGCTGAACAACGGCGCGTCACAGACGCCCCCGTAACAACATCCATTCATCAGGCAACCGATGCGTCCAATGGCCAAACCCAACACCATTCCCGGTGCAATCAGGTCAGCCGTTGCGGCAAGCGGAAGCCTGTTCAACTTCAAGTAAACGAACCCGGCGACCATCGCGCCGATCAAACTTCCGTAAACAACCAGGCCCCCTTTCGTCATATCGACGACCGCCAACAAAACCTGTCCCAAGTCAGCCCCGTTTACGAAAAACTCGTCTGACTTCTGAATCACATAAAACAGTCGGGCACCCGCAATTCCGGCAACCATCATCCAAAAGCCCAGGCCGATAATCTGGTCAACGCTCAATCCGATTTTCCCGCAACGCTGCAGGGTAATGGCGACACCCGCTGCGATCGCGAGCACCAGAAACATCCCATACCCACGGATCGCGAGACCCTGCTTGGTCAATTCGCCGGCGGGGTCATCCGGATTAACCCCATCGACTTCCAGAAGCGGGAGAACAAATTGAATCACGATCGCGACCACCGCGAAGACCGGGAGGAAGCTCCAGGTTTCCTGGGAATTTCCATGGCGAAAATACAGGTATGCCAATACCAGAACGCCGATGATCAACCAGGCAATCAGCAACGGGCCCTGGAAAATCCAATGCGGAATAAAAAACAAGGTCTGACGCATGCTGCAACTTTCGATTGTTCGGATTCGAACCGACTCGATATTTGATCCGCCAAGTAGGCCGACAGGGTGACTTGAATTAGACTCGAAGATCGCGGGTTTGGAATAGATCGATTGACCCTCAGCCGCGGATTATAATGACGCCTAAATTGTACGCGATAGAATCAAGCTCACTCTAACAGGCGATTATCGATCAACCGCGTTTCCCCGACATACGCGGCAATCAACGCGACGACCGGAAGCTCAATCGGATCTGCGGTTTCGAGAGTTTTCGGGTGGGCTACCGTCGCATAGTCAATCCGCTCCACGCCTGCATCGATCAGCATCTGTCTCATCTCGGTGATGACTTCAAATCCGTCCCGCTGGCCTGCCTGGATTTGACGCTCCACGTGATCCAGCGTTTGATTCAACGAGAGCGCTATCGTTCGTTGTTCGCTCGAAAGGTAAACGTTGCGGGAACTCAGCGCCAGCCCATCGTCGGCGCGAACGATGGGACAAATGCAAACCTCGGTGGCGACATTCAGGTCTGCGACCATCTGTTCGATCACCCTAGCCTGTTGAAAATCTTTTTGACCCAGAAAAACCCGATCGGCCCGGGTCATGTTCAACAGCTTGAGCACAACGGTCGCGACACCCGCGAAATGCGTTGGCCGAAATTCGCCTTCCCATCGCCGGGCGACCAATGGAGGCACAACGCTGGTCGAGTAATTCTCGGGGTAGACTTCTTCCCTGGACGGTGCAAAGACGTATTGAACCCCCGCAGATTGCAATCCCGCAATGTCTGCCTCAAGTGATTGTGGATACCGGTCCAGGTCCTCCGACGGAGCAAACTGGCTTGGATTGACAAATATCGTCACGATCGTTTCATCGGATTGGACAAGTGATTGCCGGACCAGACTCAAATGTCCTTCGTGAAGCGCGCCCATGGTCGGAACAACACCGATGGATTTGTTCGCACGTTTTAGCTCGCGAACAACCTTCGCAAGGTCATCCAATGAGGATAGAATTTCCACGTCCAAATCGTCTCCAGGCGGTCAAAAGGAATATCGGGCAACGCGTTTGTCGAAGGGTTGGAGCGTTGTCAATGAGGATTTTTGCGAATAAACCAATCCCGGGAATGGATCGCCGTCTCATCGCAGGGCGGTCCCCAGAAATTTCATGGAAACCGATTCTCAGGATTAATCCGTGGTTTGGGAAGCCGTGATCCATTTTCTCGCAAGTGGACGAAATAAAGAAAACGGAACGCACTTGTTGTATATTTATAGTGCTCCCGAACCGATCACCATTCCAACGGTCCAAGTTGAATATGAGCCAACCTCCTCCGCGCCACGGCAGCGACCCAAAACCGTCGAAACCCCTCGCTGATCAACTGCAGGATGACCTGGATGATGAAGAAATCAGTAGCCGATTCCTGTTGTTTAATGTGATGCCCAGCTGGATGGTCAGTTTCCTGACACACATCGCAGTGATTATCGTCCTGGCCATCATGGTCATGCCGCAAAAAAAAGAACGAATCGTTTCGCTGGAGGCCGGTGATCTGGCGGCTGAACCGCTCGAGGCGATGGACATGAATTTTGATACCCTCGATTTCAATACCGAAGACGTGATGGAACAGGAGTTCGCAGAAGTCGTTTCCACCGACGTCACCGAAAACGTCGAAGTCTCACTGCCGGAAGTCGAAGCGGATCTCGGTAACATTCTGGGGGCCGTTGACGCATTTGATGCCGACATTCTCGGAGCCCTGAACCCGTCTGACATGAGCGAAGAAACAGCCAGCCGATCCGGCGAGTCCAAAAACCGATTGCTGAGAAAGTTCGGTGGCACCCCGGCCTCCGAAGAAGCGGTGGCGCTGGCCCTGAAATGGATCATCAAGCATCAATTGCCCGACGGAGGGTGGAGCCTGGATCATACCCGCGGTCCAGGTGACTTTCGCAACAGTCCTGATCCCGGCGAATTGCCCGAAGCCCGTTCAGCCGCAACCGCCCTGGCAATTCTTCCGTTACTCGGCGCAGGCCACACACACCAAACTGGCGAGTACAAGGAAGAGGTTCGCAGGGGCCTGGAGTTTTTGATCACTCGCGCCAAAAAAGCCAATCGAGGCATCTCCTACCTGGAACCCGGTGGAACCATGTACTCGCACGGATTGGTTTCGATCGTGTTTTGTGAAGCGTACGCAATGACAAAGGACCCTGCACTTGTGAATTACGCCCAGGAATCGTTGTGGTTTATCGAATATGCCCAGGATCCGATTGGCGGTGGCTGGCGTTACGCCCCGCGAGAACCGGGGGATACGTCGGCGGTTGGCTGGCAACTGATGGCCCTCAAAAGTGGCAAGATCTCGGGACTGAATATCAACCCGAAAACCTACAAGCTCGCAGAGAAATTTCTGGATACGGTCTCAACCAGCAGAGGCGCCTATTACGGCTATGCGGCTCCCCCGCGCGGAACGCCGGCCAGTGCTTGCACGGCAGTCGGTTTGCTTTGTCGAATGTACATGGGCTGGGACAAGAACGTGCCTGGTCTCGCCGAAGGAATGGCCAGTCTCGCAGAACGCGGTCCGAGCGCTGATTCGGGCAATTCGGCGGATATGTACTACAACTACTATGCGACGCAAGCGATGAAGCATATCGGCGGGCGTCAATGGAACGACTGGAACAACAAGATGCGAGATTTTCTGGTCAAGACGCAAGAGAAAGATGGCAACAAGGCCGGCAGTTGGCATTTCAATAATGGACATGCGTCGTCCAAGGGAGGTCGACTTTATTCCACCTCATTGGCTTGCATGACCCTGGAAGTTTACTACCGATACCTTCCATTGTATGGCGACAAGGCGGCTAACGACGAGTTTCCCCTGGATTAGATAACGAGCAACGTCGTCTACCAACGAAACAAGCAGGAACCCCATGTCAATCCGGCGCCAAATCCAACCATCAACACGTTGCTTCCCGGCTTGATTCGACCCTGCTGAACCGCTTCGGCAATTGCAATCGGAATACTCGCCGCCGAAGTATTTCCGTAGCGGTCAAGATTCACGAACACCTTGTTTCGATCGATACGTAACTCATCAACCGCAGCATCGATGATGCGCAAATTGGCCTGGTGCGGAATAAACAAGTCGATTTCAGATAAAGACATTGACGCCTTTTCCAGCATCTCGTGTACAATTTCCGGAATCAGGCGAACGGCCCACTTGAACACCGTGCGTCCGTCCATCGTCAGAAACTGTTCCTTGTTGTCCAGAACGCTCTGGCAAAATGGCTTTCTCGAACCACCTGCTGGTGTCTTGAGAGCATTACCCAGCTTCCCCTCCGAGGCCAGTCGGTAGGCCAAAATACCCGACGCCTTGGTTTCATTTGGTTCCGAGTCGGCTGAAAGGAGAACCGCTCCCGCACCGTCACCAAACAAGGGGTACGTCTTCTTGTCGGCTGGATCCATCAACATCGTCAACGTTTCGGCTCCAATGACCAATGCGTTTCGGCTACAACCGGTTCTGACGGATTGACTGGCCATCGCCAAACCGTAAATAAACCCCGAACAGGCCGCGTTCAAATCGAAGGCCGATGCCGGGCATCCCAGATGAGACTGAACAATGCACGCAGTCGATGGTGTCACGTGATCCGGAGTAACAGTGGCCACGATGATCAAATCCACTTCACTGGCGTCGACACCGGAGCCTTGCAGACATTGCTCGGCAGCTCGAATCGCCATGTCACTGGTCGCTTCGTTATCACCCGCGTGATACCGAGATTCAATGCCGGTTCGCTGGACGATCCAGTCTGAATCGAATCCCAGTTCGGCCAGGTCTTCGTTGAGAACGAGTTTCGACCCGGCACTTGCACCGGTCCCCGTAATCTTGATGCCGGGTATGTCAGAGCGGAGCGGAGCCGGTTTTTTCTTGACCGAAACCCTTCCCACGTAAATGGTCCGCTCGACGTCCTGGTCGGCGACCGGTGGAAAGAAATGTAGTTGTTCATTATTAGCTAGTGACATATTCCCTGGTCGTCGATGCGATCCCTCGCTTTACGAACTGACGGTAACCAGCCAACCTGTTCTCAACGCGAGCGAGTAATCTCGAAATCTCTTGCCGGCCCGAAAAACCGAAAACGAATGGCTAGGAAAGTTAGGAGTACCACAATTTCGAAGTTCGTCCGATACCAGAATTCCGGAATATCGGTGTTCCAGCATCCGTTCACCAGCAAACCGCGAACTTCAAATCATGGTCCTCAGGTCAGCCATCACGCCGTTTTTCTACTGGTTTTGACGGGCTCTTCTCGTTCATGGCGAATGAACTGGGACCTGGCCTCAGCCAACAAACCAGATTTATCCCCCCCGTTTTGGGGTGTCCAATGCGCGTCAATTCGATAAATTGGTCATTCGTGGAAAGCAATCCGATTACTCCATTCCCGATCTTTGAAAAAGCGAAAATCGTATGAGCCTACTGGCAATCGTATATCATTTGGTTCCTGAAGCCCCGATTTTGGTCGCCTATAATCGAGAAGAGCCGCTCGACCGGATTTGCCCCGCCCCTTCGATTCAATCTGGCAAACCCCGCATTTTGGCGAGTATCGACCAGCATACTGGCGGAACCTATTTGGGAATGAACCAAAATGGCATGTTTGTGGGTGTGGTTCGCCGCAAGAAATTTGAGACGCCCGTCAATCCACGCTCCAGGGGAGCGTTAACGAGGGAAATGTTGAAATGCAACTCGGCCCAGCATGCCGTTGACTTTGCGCTGGAGGAGCTCCACACCGGCCAGTACGGGGGAGCCAATTTTTGTGTGGCCGACCCGGATTCCGGCTGGATGATACATTCCCACAAAGAAACCGATGCGATGGAGCTGGAACAAGGCTTGTGCATTGTCGGCAATCGGGACATGAACGACCCTCGCGACGCGCGTGCCGCGATGGCCCAACGGCTTTTGACGTTACAGACGCTGGATTCTCCCGTGAAATTTCTGGCGATTGCAAGCAAAGTTCTTGCCCGAACCCCCACGGCTCCCGGCCGCCCCAGCATGGTGGTCAAGGAAAAGGACTATGGGACCGTCAGTTCGACCCTGATTTCACTTGGGAAAAAGCCCCGAGACGCGATCTATCAGTACTCCAATGGTTCTCCGGACGAGTCCAAGTTCGAAGATTACTCGCCGTTGTTGCGGGACATCTTGAGCCGAGGATTACGCGAATCACGATCAAAAGCTGAAGCGTAGTTTCTTCAACGAATCAAAATCGTCAGGCGGCTGAATTTTCGGTCGCCTTTTTTTTGCCTGATTCCCTGGTTCAGGCGTGGGGCCCTTGCTTCGGAGCAGGCCGTTCGCCAATTCGATCAAGGGGAACCCGGCAGCTCCAATGATCCAGCCGTTGGATCCATTTCGGCATTCAAAAATTCAAATGAAGGCCGTTTTGTTGGCTTCTTTTTCGCCAACGCCTTTTTTGATTCTCGCCGGTTCGCGAGTCGACAGAGCACTGAATTTCCTTGTTTGCCAATTTCAATGGCGGCACCGGTTTTGCGCATGACATAGGCTATTTTTTGCGCTTGATGTCGCGGCACACTGAGGGCTTCGGAAAGCTGTTTGGTATCGAACACCTTAGGCAGACTATCTGGCAACAGCGATTGGAGGTCCTGCACCGTGCGAAAAAAACAGGCGTCCTCCAATTCAAGGATTTGACGGTCCTGGACGATGAAATCCTCCCCCCGTTTGCGACGACGCCGGCCGTGTCCAGGATATCGGATCTCCTCGATCTGGATCATCGGAGCAATCAACGTCAGGTTGGGATGCGGGAATACGCGCGTAAAATAAATCAGTTCATCAAACAGGTCCAACATGTTGCCCCTCAACGGACTCCAACGCCGGTCGACTTCAGTACCCCCTTTTTTGTCGAGCTTGATCAGCCGTTTACGAACCACCAACGGCTTCACCACATCGACGGTATATCCTGCCTTCAATAGCTTGGAAGTCTTGTCACGAATCGACGACAAACTGCTCCGCTGAATTTCGATTAGTCGCTTTCCGCTGACCACATCGATTCGATATTTCCCGAGCTTGACCTCGATCCGGGACCCGGGCTCACAGAATTCTGCTTTGAGTTGTCGATGAAGTGTCGTTTCCATACGCTGCTTCGCCAATTGAAGACATCGGGGGAGTGATTGAAATAACTCTTTCTTTCGGGTGGTTATCGGTCATCCTCATCCATTCGCCCAGCCCAATCGGAGACCCGGATTGACAGCAAACCGTTCGCCGAACCGGTCTCCGAACCAAAGTTGACCCAATTTTCTCGTGTTTGCTATACTTCGGTGGTCGCCAGGTGGCAAATCGTATTCGCCGAATCGAGTTCGCGTTGCCGACAAAAGCCGTTTTTCCGAGGTTTTATCCCAATTTGATCCGACACCTGCCAGGATCAATCTCCGTCCATTCCAGAAAGCAAGCCATGTCAACGTCTACGTCGCGCGGAATTCTTGAAGAGATTACGCACTGCATTGGCAATACGCCACTGGTTCGCTTGCAACGCGTTACGGAAGGCTGTTACGCCGACGTGATCGCCAAAGTAGAAAACATGAATCCCCTGTGGAGCGTCAAGGATCGGATCGGGCGCGCGATGATCGACGCTGCCGAGCGGGACGGCTTGATCAATGCCGGTACCACCATCATCGAACCTACCAGTGGAAACACCGGCATCGCATTGGCCTACGTATGTGCCGCACGAGGTTACAAGATGCAGGTCACCATGCCCGATTCGATGACGATCGAGCGACGTCGACTATTGGCGGCACTGGGCGCCGAGGTCATTTTGACACCCGGGGCCGAAGGCATGCCAGGAGCCATTCGCAAAGCTACGGAGATCGCCAATTCCGGTGGCAATTTTTTCATGCCGCAACAATTCAACAACCCCGCCAATCCCGAAATCCATCGCCAAACAACGGCCGAGGAAATCTGGCGAGACACCGACGGACAAATCGATATCCTCGTCGCGGGCGTCGGCACCGGCGGGACCATTACCGGTTGCAGTGAAGCGCTCAAGGCCAAGAAACCGGAGATGATATCGATCGCGGTCGAACCGGCAGCCAGCCCGGTGATCACACAACGACGAGCCGGAAAGGATCTCCAACCGGGAAAACACAAAATCCAGGGCATCGGCGCGGGGTTCATTCCCGGTGTGTTGAACGTCGATATTATTGATGAAGTCATCACGGTTACCGATGAAGAATCGGTTCAAATGGCCCGTAACATGGCAACCCGGGAAGGTCTGTTCTGCGGGATCAGTTGCGGAGCCGCTGCGTCAGCAGCGCTCAAGGTCGCCCAGCGTCCAGAGAACAAGGGCAAGATGATCGTGGTTATGCTTCCGGATCTCGGCGAGCGTTATCTTTCGACCGATTTGTACCCGTCCGGTGATTAGCCACAAGCTTGCGGCCTCGTTTGGCACGCCAGTTTACGACCTATCGCGCGACGGCAGCGATCCGCCCGGGTCGTTCTGGCTACCGACGGTTCGATTGATGGAATGAACCGATCGCCCATGGGTCCGAATCAAATTTTCCATCGATGAAGTTTGCCGCAGTTCGCATCACAGCAGAGAATCAAAGGTACGTCGGATCTCGGCGCGCTGTTGCTGTACTTGCTCACGCAACTGATCCCCATTGGCATAGTTGAGCAAGAATGCGAGTTTGGCAAGCTGTTTTTTATCCTCGGGTAGATCATGTCGCGCGGAGGTGTTCATCAATCGCAATCGCGCCTCGACACTTCGCAAAAGCTGGTAACCCTCGGCCAGGCAATGACCAGCGTTTTCATCGAGGTATCCCAGTGACGCCAGTTTCTCTATCGCTTCGAGAGTACCGGGCACCAATACCCGACGGTCGGTTGGTGCATGTTTCAGTTGCAGCATTTGGATTGCGAATTCCACATCGACCGTTCCGCCCTTGCCCCGTTTCAGGTTGTGCTCGCTACAGTCTTTTTGCATCGCCATCCGTTTCGCATAAATTTCTCCGGCCATCTGCGGTCGCCATGTCTGAATCGTGATCGCCTCGCGAACCAGCTTCATCACCCGTGCTGCATTTGCGTTTGTCCCAAACACTGGCCTGGCTTTGCACAATGCCTGTCGTTCCCACAGCTGCCCCTGCCCTGAGCCAAAATAGCGTTCGAATTCATCCGTCGAAACGGCCAGTGATCCACTTTTGCCGGTCGGACGCAATCGGCTGTCGATCTCGTAGAGCCGACCATGACGCGGCGAATGACCAGCCAATTGCGTGATCGACGCTGCCAACTCGCTAAAAAAATACTGGCTGGAGATATCGTCGCGCAGGAGTTGATCAAACGACTCGTTCGCCGTCTCCGGAGTTGACATCACGCTCGAATCGTACAGAAAAATCACATCCAGATCGCTATGATAGTTCGGCTCCCGCCCCCCCAATCTTCCCAGGCCTAGAATCACAAGCGGACAGGGATACTGACGCAGAGATTCAATCGACTCCGGTTTGCCATACTTCACCAACAGTTTTTCGTATTGATGCCGGGTCGCGGTGCGCAAACAAAGCTCGGCAACATCGGCCAGTGTTCGATGTGTCTCTCGCACATCATCGCGGCCGAGGATATCTCGAATCCCGACTCGCATATGCTGGGTATTTTTGAAGCTGAGCAGAATCGGAGAAAGATCAGCGGCGCCTTTGGAGAGTTCCTCCATGTTTGATTTCAACCAGGCAAACGATGGCAAACCACCGAGCTGCAACGCGTCGACTAATTCGTCGATCATCCCGGGATTGCTCTTGAGAATCCCGACAAGGTAGTCGCTCGATGCGCAGAGCCGAACGTAAAGACTGAGTGTCGGTGGATTAAAACGGAAGAGTTCCCACAGGACTCCTTTGGCACCCAGGCAATCACTGACCGTCGCCAACGTGACCAACGACGCATCCGGGTCAGGGGTCCGCGCCAGCTCGGACAGCAAGGCCGGAGTAACCGAAGCCAAAAAATGCTTGCAGCGACGATCGGACAAAAACTGGGTCGGCTCTTTGGCCAAGTCCATCAAGTGATTGTACGCGGCGTGGCAGTTCTCAAAACCATAAGGTCGAAGGACTTCCCGCTTCATCTCCTGGTCGGGATCGGGATCAAGAACCAGGTCAACCTCCAGTGGAACAGCTCGCTGATCCAAGCGGTATTCCGAACCACCTGTATCCCGCATCGAACCGAAAGCGGTTCCAAAGGCGCCATGGAGCAGATGATTGAGGATCTTTCGATTGCTTTCGGTCGCTTCGTGGAGCGCGCGGTGGAACTGCTCCAGGGCAGTTGCCCGCGGCAAGTCCGCCAACCCCATCCGTCGGGCAAGCTTGGTCAATTCTGATGGATCGACAGGTATTGAGTGAGTCCGCAGGTCAAACATCATTTGCAACCGATGTTCCAGCTTCCGCAGCCAGGCATAGTTTCTCGAGAGCACCGTTGATTCGGCAGGCGAGAGACATTTCGCCCGTTCCAGTCGCAGAATCGCTTCCAGCGTGTTGGCAATTCGAATTTCTGGAAGGTCATCGCCGTTGAGCAACTGCATGAACTGGATGACGAATTCGACGTCGCGAATTCCTCCGTGGCCGGTTTTCACATTCGTTTTGTCTTCGCCCGAGGCAAGCGAGCGGCGTTCGATTTTTCGTTTCAGGGCCCGGATGCCTCCGATGTCGGCACGGCTGAGGTTCCGATGATAAATCCAGGGAGTAAGCTGGACCAGCAATCGTTGCCCCAGCGACAAATCGCCCGCGACTGGCGTCGCCTTGATCAAGGCCTGCCGCTCCCATGTTCGACCGCGCAAATCGTAATATTTGATTACGGACGCGAAGGGGCCGCAGATCTTGCCACTGTTTCCGTTGGGGCGCAGTCGCAGGTCAACTCGATAAGGCGCTCCCAGTTCAGTGGTTTCACCAATTAGTTTGACCATTTGCCGGCAAAGACGTTCGTAGAATTCCTGATTGGAGATCTTTTGAAACCTCGTACCTGGCAGCACGGATGCATTCGTGCTGCCACCGGATGTGATCCCGGGTTCATCGTAGACCATCACCAAATCGATATCGCTGGAGTAGTTGAGCTCCATTCCGCCAAGTTTACCCATCGCGAGCACGACAAACTGGCTCGGTTGGCCAGCCGAGTTGGTGGGCTGACCATGTTTGGCGACGAGCGAGTTTCTGGCGCAACGATACGCGGATTCAACAATCGCGGAAGCCAAATTGGAAATCTGCAATGTGACCTGTTCGACGCGCTGCCCGACAATCAAATCACCCACGCCAATGCGTAATGTTTGGTGATGTTTGAATCGACGTAGCATGCGCATGACCTCGTCGATCGACTCCGCGTGATCAATTTCGGCCATCAGTTGCTTGATCAAGCTCTCTCGGGTCCCTGGCTGACCCCTGGACTGCCAGATTGTTGGCCAATCGAATTCGTTGCCCGCGTTGACACCAGAAACACCGGAGTCGCTGCGGACCAGCATGTCACTGAAATATTGACTGGTCGAAAACAACAACATGAGATCGGCAAACGCCTGATCCTTTCGAGCCAGCAACGACTCAATCAATGCGGGTGACGATGACGCCAGACGATCCAGATTGTTCAGGGCCCGGTCAGGATCGCTGAGTCCGGAGAGCAAAACGGGCAACCGCTCCAACAGGCTCATCCACAGCTGGTGTGAGATTCCTGAAGCGGCGATCTGGCGCAGGTTTGCGGTCGCTCGTTGGGGATCTTCACAGCCTGACGCCGCCAGCCAATCGGCAGCGAAGTCATCATCGTCGAGGGGTTGAGACGGTGAAGGGTTGGCCATCGGACGGTTGAAAGGTAAACAAGCCAGGAGAATTGTCGATCGTGTTTTCGCCTGACCGTGGATCTCGCCTCACCGCGGATCTCGCCTCACCGCGGATTTCGCCCCGTTGTCGTCGGGGTTTTCTACGGCACGACGACTTCGGATCCGATCTCGAACGACTAGAGCGCCCGCCGATATCGCTTTTTGGGCTTGGCTGGCGGAAGCTTTGGATCGGTTTTCTCGCGGAGCACGTCAATTTCTGCCTGGAGCGGGTCTGGCTGCAGTTGCGAATTGATCTTTTGTTCGATCCGCATTAATTCGCCGCCCTGCTCTGGAGTCACCAACGAGAATGCGATGCCTTGTTTTCCCATTCGCCCCGTTCGGCCAACCCGGTGCACGTAATCGTCACTCAATTCCGGAATGTCGTAGTTGATTATGTGTGAAACATTGGTGATGTCGATTCCGCGCCCAACCACATCGGTCGCGACAAGGTACTTTACCACTCCACTGCGAAAATTCTTCATCATCTGGTCGCGGGACGACTGGGTCATATCACCGTGCAGCGTTCCAACGCCCTCGAAGAGATTTAGTTTAAACAGTTTGCGGTAGAGCTTTTCGGTACCGAGTTTCGTGCGACAAAAGATGATCGCCTGTTCCGGCTCTTCGCGTTGAAGCAGCTTGACGAGAACGTCGAATTTCAGCGATCCCGGAACAGTAAGGAAGAACTGTTCGATTGTCTTTGCCGCCACGCTGTCCTTGGAAAAGTTGATTACCTTGGGGCGGTACATGTAGCGTTTTGCCAACCGTCGAATCGGCTCGGGCAGTGTCGCGCTGAGAAGTAACGTCTGTCGCTCCTGGGGGCATCGTTTCAGGATACGCTCAATGTCTGGACGAAAACCAATATCGAGCATCCGGTCGGCTTCATCGAGCACGACGAACCAAAGCTGATCGATATTCAATGAACCGCGGTTCAAGTGATCGATCACGCGACCAGGTGTTCCGACGACGACATGGGAGCCGCGTTCAAGCTGATTGATCTGGGCTCGAATCGGGCGGCCTCCATAAAGACAAACACAGTTGACGTTCTCTTGATCCGACAACCGCCGGAACTCGTTTTCGACTTGCACCGCCAACTCTCGGGTGGGGGTCAGAATCAACGCTTGTGGCTTGGCCTTTGTGACGGTCAAATCCAGTTGTTCAAGGATGGGAATCGCGAAGGCTGCCGTTTTTCCCGTACCCGTTCGCGCCTGCCCGATCACGTCGAATTCCTGCATGGCGAGCGGAATCACGCCAGCTTGAACCGGGGACGGTTTTTCGTAACCAATACGCTCCAGCGTGTCGAGCATTTTTTTTGACAATCCCATATGCTGGAATGACAAAATTTGTTTGCGTTTGACGACTTGTTTAGCCACAGTAATGAGACGATTTGTCCTGTTTGATGAAGTCTCAGCGGTTTCGAGGGTAAAGTTCTGGTTTGCCGTCGAGACTGGATGGAATGTTTGATCGCGACCGTTAGTTTTGTTCGTTTACTTTTAACGTCTAAGCTATCTCGGCTAGCAAAACCGGTCAACGCGAGTTCCGGATTTCCAAAGGGAAATGCGATACACGCGTGCGAAACCAAGTATTCATCACGTCAATCCGGGATGCAGCCTCTGTCAACCAGACCAATTTCAGCGGCTGATCAGCAAACCAAAAACACGACGAAAGTCAAATAAGATGATAAATGAAATCACAGAAGCAATCCTCCTGGCACAAAATGACCCGACTCAACTGTCCCGGGTCGCGTTACTCGCCCAGCAGATCTCCAGTCTGTCGAACGACGAGGTAGCCGAACTGGTCGACCGAATTCTGGATTTCAGTGACGAGCTTCAGTCGACCGAGGAAACTCAAGCCCATGCGGCTCATGACATTTTGAGGGGCCCGATCAAGATCGATCAGCTGATTCAACCCGTGATTTACCAGCTGGTCCAGCGCGAGGTCAAATTGGCTGCGGCCGAGGACCCGGAGCGACACTGGGATAGCAAACGATTCGAAAATGTCCAATCGCTGTACCGAATCACCCCGCACGATAGTGATCTCAGAAACCACCTGCTCCGCTGGCTCGCCGTCGAGGGCAGCGACGAAGCCATTCAAATCTGGACGGATCTGATTTGCGATGACCCGCCTGAACACCGGTTGGGAATCGTCCTGGCATTTGCACCATTGATGCAACCCGGGTTTCAGCCGCCGGAGTGGATGCTATCCCAATTGGTCAATCACGCCACCAGTCACTCCCAGATTGCGCCGGCCATCTTTGATCTGTTCAACTTCTATTACCGGCACGAAAAAGTCGCCGCTCATCCGGCGGAAGAGCGGATCAACGAGCTGACGGAATTGCTGGGCCAACTGGCGGGTCAGCTTGGAATCATCGAAGAGGGGAATTTTCCGCGCGGTCTGGATGCCAGCCAGATCAACCAACTCGTTTCTGATTCGGTCGCGTTGATTGTCGCGCTCTGCGATACGTTCGCTCAATTGAAATATGAGCCAGCCGTCGGAAAATTGCACCAGGCACTCGGCTTGCGGCACCGACGCGTGCAAACCGAGGCCGCCGCTGCGTTGGCCCGGATGGGTGACGATTTGGGAAAACAGGCATTGATCGAGTTGGCTAACCAACCTGTTGCGCGACTGCGAGCGTTGGCCTATGCCGATGAACTTGGATTCAAGAATGAAGTTTCACTTGAACTTCAAGGCGAAATCGCGATGGCAGAAAGTCACCTAGCCATCTGGCTGTCCGAACCGGCCCAAATGGGATTGGCCCCCAGCAACCTCGAATTTCTCGAAAGCCGTGAGATGTACTGGCCCAGCTATGAACATCCCGTTCAGTGCTACCTGTTTACTTACTCATACGGGTCCGGGGAACAGTCACATAGCAACATCGGAATCTGCGGCCCCTTGACCCATGCATTTGCGGCGGACCTTCGACATCTTTCTCACAGTGACATGTATGCGGCGTTCGCAGGCTGGCAAACAGTGCACAGCGAGATATATCAGGTCTCTTTGAACCGGGCACAACAGACTTTTCCCAATGACTGGCGACGCTTGGTTGGCAATCTCGAAGCAGAAGATTTTGACAGGACGCAACTCCGAACGGCCGCCAGTTTTTTTGGCGAACTCCTGCTGATCGCCGATGCAACGCAAGATGGGCAAACGGGTACGGCGATCGTAGATGGCCAGAAGACCAGCTGGTTCTCACATGGCAACGAGAATGCCCCCATTGACTGGCAGATGGCTTACTCCATCTGGCGTGGACAGCAGTTGTTGGCCAATTTCAACGAAAGTGAATCCGCCTAGCCCATCCTCCATCGTTGCCTCCTGGTCCCGGGCGCCGTCGCGGGACCCTGGACCAACGTATGTCCGTTTTTTGGCTGTTTTCAATGGGTTGCCATTCCAGTGTCTTTCCAAATACCAGCTTCGAGACCGAATCAGGAGCAATATTCGAATGGAATTGGTCCGCGCCCTGTTGGATTCACGCTTCCCCCATTCCCGCGTAGCCTTATAATGTGCCAGGTAACGAATCGATTCCGTCTGACTTGATCCCCTTTTGCGTGGACTTTCATGGACACACCACTATCACAGCATCGAATCCTGATCGCCGACGACAATGAGGCCAATCGCGAGTTGCTCGAGGAATATCTCGTCGACCTTGATTGCGTCACCGAAACAGCCGAAGACGGCCAGCAAACCATGGACAAGGCAGTTTCGTTTGAACCCGATCTGATCCTGCTGGACGTGATGATGCCCAAGCTCAACGGTTTTGAAGTCTGCGAGAAAATCAAAACCGACCCCGATCTCAAGAAAATCATGATCCTGATGGTGACCGCTCTCGATGAACTGGGCGATATCGAACGAGCCGTCGATGCTGGTACAAATGATTTTCTGACCAAACCGGTAAAACGAATTGAATTGGTGAAACGTGTCGAAAATATGCTGGCACTCAAAGGCATGACCGACGAAAATGAACGCCTTCGCCAGTACATTCAGCGGGTTGAAGAAAGCGTCTGACGCTGCTTGCGTCGTTTCGCGCAAAAATATCCTGATTCGTTCGAGCCGGCTGGCTCCAGGGTGACCGTTTGAGGAGCGCTGAGCCTTGCAGCCTATTGTCGGCTCGTTGACGATTGTCCCGCTTCGAGCCGACCAGTGGAAATTAACTTCGGAAGGCGGTGCCCGGCGACGAACCGAAACGCAATTGTGCTATCGCGGTGTCGAATCTTAGTTAATCTAACCCGAAACCGCTGGAAAATGCAGTTATTTCCTGTATTTGCAGCGATACAGCATCAGCCAAAACCAACTTGCACTCGACGAATTTCGGCGAAACCTATTGTTTCCAACCGAGTTTTGGATATGATATTGAGACTGATTCTCATTACCACTGGAATTTTTCATGTCCATCGCTATCGCAGAAAAACCGTTGCTGCAGACCGAGTGCATTCCATTGCAGCGACTGGGTTCAAGCCGCATGGCAACCGTGGTAAGCGTTCGTGGCACCAATCACGAGATCGCGCGGCTCGCGGAAATGGGGCTTCGCAGCGGCACAATTGTTTCGGTCACCCGCGGTGGGATCACTTCGATTGTTCAACTCTTAAACGGCAGTCGGCTTTGCGTTAGAACGTCGATCCAACTTGAGATTCTCGTATCGCCGCTTTAGATAAAACGGCCAAAACCGTGGTTGCGTTGAAATGCGATGGCCGACATCACTGATGATGTTTCACTGAAAAGTTCTTCGAACGCGACAGTTGTCGTGCTGGGGAATCCCAATACCGGCAAGTCAACGTTGTTCAACGCATTAACAGGCGTGCGCCAACAGACGGGGAACTTCCCTGGAGTTACCGTTGAAAAGCGATTGGGCCGCCTGAAAATCGGCGACCGGCAATTCGACTTGATCGATCTCCCGGGTACTTACAGTCTCGCACCCCGTTCACCCGACGAGATGTTGACGGTCAACGTTTTGTTGGGGGAGGCACCAGCGAATCAGGAACCCGACTTGATTCTCTGTGTTGTTGACGCCAGCAACCTCGAACGCAATCTGTTTCTGGTCAGTCAGGTACTCGACCTTCACCGACCGACGGTCGTCGCCGTCAACATGACGGACGTGGCGAAGCGAAATGGAATCGAAATCGACCTGGACAGGATGAGCGAACTCCTTGGTGTTCCCGTTGTTGGCGTCCAGGCCAAACGTCGAACCGGTTTTGACCAGCTGAAAACCGCCATGGCCAACGCCATCACGCAATCACCCCAGATCGAACATGATCCGTTTACCGACGAGTTAAAGCAGCGAATCATGCGGCTCCAGTCGGCCTGCCCGGATGACTGCGGGTTGAAACGGTTTGCGGTCACGCGAATGCTGTTCGATACCGACGGGTTTATGACCAATCAGCTGAAATCGCAAATTGATGATCATGTAATTCAAACGTTGAAAGACGAACAGGCGGCGATGCAATTGGATGGCCAGTCGATTGCCGAAAGCGAATCACATGCGCGGTACAACTGGATCACAAACCATCTGGACTCGATTGTCAGCCAGGTGCAACCCAAGCCAACGACGACGATCACCGATCGTCTCGACGCCTGGTTAACACATCCTTTCTGGGGTGTCCTGGTTGCTGGACTGGTGTTGGTGCTCCTGTTTCAACTGGTATTCTGGGCAGCCGAACCAGCTTCGGCGATGATCGATGGACTGAACGGAATCCTGGCCGCGATCGTCAACCGGATCATTCCTGAAGGCACACTGAATTCGTTGATTATCGACGGGCTGATCAACGGCGTCGGCAGCGTATTGATATTCTTGCCGCAGATCCTGTTGTTGTTTTTCATCCTGGCAATCCTGGAAGACACAGGCTACCTTGCCCGCGCCGCATTTCTGCTGGACAAATATCTTTCGCGGATCGGGTTAAGTGGGATTACTCTGTTTCCTTTGTTGTCGTCATTTGCCTGCGCAATCCCCGGCATCATGGCAACTCGGGTTATTAAGGACAACCGGGAGCGGCTGATTACGATTTTGATTGCGCCGTTAATGAGTTGCAGCGCGAGACTACCGATTTATGTATTGCTGATTGCCGCGTTCGTCCCGGCCAAGAGTTTTCTCGGCGGCGTTTTGGGACTGCGTGGTCTGACGATGTTTGCGATGTACCTGGTTGGGATTGTCACAGCCGTAATCGTCGCCTGGGTACTGAGAAAAACGATTCTCAAAACGGGCCCGTCGTCGTTCGTATTGGAACTGCCTTCGTACAAAGTTCCCAGCCTGCGGAATCTCTGGCAAAGGATGTTTGATGGTGGTTGGGCATTCGTTCGCGACGCCGGAACGATGATCGTCATCGTGACGATCATCGTTTGGGCGGCCGCATATTTTCCTCGTAACGATCGGGCGAAGCTGCCTGCCAGTTTGGCCAACGATGTTGGAATCGTGGAATCCAGGGCAAGGGAACTGAAAAAAACGGCATCAGCAGATCCAGAGGCTGCCATCCAGGTTGACGAAGAGGTCTCGGCTGCCCGGAATCGACTGGATGCATATCAGCTGGAGCACAGCTATCTCGGTCGTGCCGGCAAAACAATCGAACCCTTGGTCCGGCCGCTGGGCTGGGACTGGCGAATTGGCAGTGCCGCGATTGCATCTTTCCCTGCCCGCGAGGTGGTCGTTTCGACGATGGGTGTGATCTTTGGGTTGGGGGCCGACACCGACGAAGAATCGGCTTCTCTCCGAGCGACGCTGAAAACGGCGAAATGGGAAGGAACCAATCAACCGCTGTTTACGCTGCCCGTTGCGCTCTCGATCATGGTTTTTTTCGCTTTGTGTGCACAGTGTGTCTCAACGCTGGCGGTCATTCGTCGCGAAACAAATTCCTACCGCTGGCCATTATTCACGTTTGTGTACATGACGACATTGGCGTATTTTGCGGCCCTGATTACCTTTCAAATCTCCAACCGGATTTTTTGAGATGAACGTTGACCAACTCGACTGGCAGACAGTGATCGCACTCCTGATGGTGCTCTTCGCGATGGTTGTCCTGGGGAGAAAGACGTGGCAATCCGTTTGCGGTACGTCCACCCGGGGTTGTGGAACCCTGTGCCGTCGTTGCCCTTCCGGTTCCAGTCAATCGACCAATCCGGTCAACGTCACCAAGCTTGTCCAGTTGCAACCAGGAAACCAGAGCAGCGACTCGCCAACTCACCACGGAAAATGATTTGGCGACTTGTTGAGCTCTCAGATCATTCGAATTTCGGACTCGACAAACGCCTCCAACCCAGGAGGTTCGACGTCACTGTAACCAATCCGAATAAAGCTCTGGACGACGATCACGCAGGAACAGACGCCGGGCGTGGGAAGATGCGTTGTTCTGCAAGTCCACTTCGCAAATCAGAATTTCGTCAGTACCCTGCTGGGCCCTCGCAATCACATTGCCCATGGGATCGCAGACAAACGATTCGCCCGCAAATTTGAGTTTTGGTTCAACTCCGACTCGGTTACAAAGTGCGGTAAAATACCCATTCTGAAAAGCGGCGACACGAAGTTCGGCTTCGTAGAGTCCCTCCGGCCACTCACCGACCGAACCCGCTTGAGGAATGATGACCAGTTCGGCTCCGGCCACCGCCAACGCTCGCATGTACTCGGGGAAGTGTCGGTCGTAGCAAATCGCCACTCCGATTTTTCCAAAACAGGTTTCGAAAACTGGCGCACCTTTATCTCCCGGCGTGTAATATCCCTGCTCATGGAAACAGTCGTACTCGGTGATATGAACCATCCGGGTAACACCGAGCAGCTTCCCATCCGCGTCGATCACGGGAGAACTGTCGAACGTTTTGTCGCCATCGCGTTCGAAAAGGTTCAGGATAACAACAATACCCAGCTCAGCAGCAAGTTGACAAAACTGATCGGTGATTGGTCCAGGAATCGGCTGGGCGAGATCAGCAAAGTCCTTTCCGGCCGGGAATTGTGGATAAAAAGGCTCAAAAGCAAGTTCCGCAAAACAAACGATATTCGCGCCCGCGGCGGCTGCGGTCCGAGTTGCCTCCATTCCCCGGGCCAGGTTGCGCTGCGTATCTTTTGAAACCGATTGCTGAATCAGGGCGATTTTCATGAGTGGATTGGGGAAAATGTTGAGACTCGTGCCTGGTATCCGGAACCCGACTCGGTGGGGAGCGATTGCCATGGAGCATAATGCCTGGTGAACACGCCGGACAGCCATGGATCCGTAAATGGCCGCGAATCCAATCGCGGTCTTGGCCCGCAGTCACCACGATTCAATCCGGAGAGAATCATGCACGGGTTCTCCGCGCCGATCGCGACTTTCTTTTCCCATGGACAACGGCAACAATGATCTTCGATGTTCCAATCCTTTTCAATGAGCGTACGATGCGATTCAGAAACCTGGAAATAGCCCTTTCGGCATGCCTGCTAATGACGGGAATCGGTTGTCTTGACGATACGGGCTTCGCGAAAACTCAAGACGAAACCGGCCAAGTCGAGCAAGGATTGGAGTTAAGAGGCAACAAGGCCGATCGTGTCAACCAACTGGTTGTGCAAGCATCCCGGGATTTTTCCTCGGGCGACTACCGCAACGCGTTGGAAAAATCGACGGAGATCTGCAAGCTGGAGCCGGACAACATCACTTACCAGGTGTTTCGCGGTGAAGTCGGATTCGCCGCAGGCAGGATCGATCAGTGCCTCGCGGCCTACGACGAAGTCATTCGTTTGCGGCCGTCGCTGGAACCACAGTTGTGGCAACGCGGGTTGGCACTCTATTACGCTCATCGGTTTGAAGACGGGGTGAAACAGTTTGAAACCCATCAAACCGTCAATTCCCAGGATGTAGAAAACGCCGTTTGGCACCTGTTGTGTGCATCCCAAATCTCCGATATCGACCAAGCCCGCAAAAAGCTGATTCCGATCAACGGGGACAAACGAGTTCCGATGTCGCAGATTTACGAAATGTTTGCCGGCCGGATGACTCCAGAGGAAGTGCTGGAAACAGCGCGGAAAACGACGTCAACCATCAAACCGGGAAGCGAACAACTGAAATTACAGCTTTACTACGCCTACCTCTATACGGGACTCTACCATGAGATGCTTGACGATCCAGTCGCTGCGACAGCTTCGCTGAAGAAAGCTGTCGATGTCAGTCCGCTGGGCAAGACAAATTTTATGGGGCAGGTAGCGAGAGTGCACTTGTTGCTGCGCGGAGCGGTCACGGCAGAAGAGCATTGACTTGTTGCGAGTTACCCCCGGCGTTCAGACCCGATCCGGATGATGAGATTCGCCGCGCAAAAAAAGAACACCCGCCAGCGGTGCAACTGAACGGGTGCCTTAAGTGAAACGTCAAGCAGTTCTGTTTGTTAACCGAAGTAAAAGAGTGACTGTTACTTCGGCCGAAGTCTCCAGATTGTCCTTTGAAATAAAGTGTTCGAACAATTCGTCAACAACGTGAGTCCTGGAGGGAGCTACCAGAAACTCTGCGGCTTCAAGTCGATCAAGGAAGGTGTCACGGTCATGGGCGTTCCTCCGATTGAAACTGGTTGAATTGCTTTCACGTCAAACATATCATCGCTTGGAATCAAGGTGAGAATTTAGTTCCAGATCATCTTGAATCGCCTGAAATAGTTTCCAGGAAAATTGCTTCGCAGCGATCGGTGAAACTTTGACAGATTTTCAGGACTCCAATCGGTGCGCTCGATGATCAGCGCCGGCCCGCGTCCACAATCTGGCCGCCAAGGCAACCTCCTTCCCCGTTAGACGGTCGTTGGGACTGCTTTCACCCCGTCGAGAATCAGCCATCAAACTTGTGTTCAATCGGACGACACATCGACTCAAGATGAACATGAGTGTTTCTTCACAAGTCTCGATTTTCAGGCTTTTCAGACGGGAAACTGGCAAATACAATCCACGCTTCAATTTCGCCTATCCTTGGCACGCCATTTGTTCAATAGCCCTTCGCATTATTCAAGAAGTCCGAAGGGGTCAAAAAATGAAAACTGTCGCCGCAAAGTTAAATACGCTCAACACCCCGATCGTCCAGCGATATTCGCTGATGTTTCTTTCTCTGCTCCTGGGCGTTGTCGCCTGCACCCTGATCGGTTGATCCGGTCCACCATCACCCGCCAGGCGCATTTACCGGCACAGAACGCCTTTTGGCGCGCCAAATGGAAGGCAAATCAAATGGGACACTGGACGGTTACCAGATCCCTGCCAGTTGATTTTTCAATCGTCAACCATTGCCTTTCGACCCAACTGTCCGATGCCTGGACATTGGTTCTGTCTCCACTTCGAACGATCACTTAGGCTGCCGATTCGTATTTGCCGAACACCATCCGCCCGGCACTGGTTTGCAGCATGCTGGTCACGGTAATGTTGACGTCTTCGCCGATATGGTCCCGGCCTTCTTCGATGACGATCATCGTACCATCGTCAAGATAGCCAACGCCCTGTCCGGCACCCTCACCAACTTTGACGACGCGAATCTTGATCATCTCACCGGGCAAGAAAACCGGCTTCAGAGAATTGGCAATTTCGTTCAGGTTGATCACGGGAACATTTTGCAGTTTTGCAATTTTGTTGAGGTTAAAATCACCGGTTACGACTTTGCCTTCCAGGTGGCGGGCCAGCAACAAGAGTTTCATGTCGACTTGTTGTCCCTGCATTTCCGGCAACTCGCGATCGTAAATCTTAAAATCGATATCCTGGTTGTTCCGTAAACGATCCAGAATATCGAGACCACGTCGTCCACGTGCCCGTCGCATTTTGTCGCTGCTGTCAGCAATCCCTTGAAGCTCGGCAAGTATAAAACGAGGCATGATCAACTGGTTATCGATAATTCCCGTTTCGATGACGTCGGCGATTCGGCCGTCGATGACGACACTGGTATCCAGGACGTACGGCTTGGAACCCTTCACGTCCTTGCTGAACTCGACATACGGAATGACGAATCGAAAATCGTCTTTCGTCTGCCATAACAGGCTGACACAGGCGTAGCAGAGCGAAATGCCGGCGAACGAAACAGCCAGCAATCGCAGAGTTTCCGATTTGATCACCAAGTCACCAACCTTGACGCCGTACCCCAGCCCAAACAGCGGAGTCAGTGCCAGGTCGACCACATAGGTCAAAAACAGGCCAACCACCAAACCAAAATAAACGCTTGAGATCATGTCGATTCTTTTTCGAGGGATAAAGACATCGAACAAGATGGCACCGACGGCACCCAGGACAAAAATCATGAACACGACCCAACGCCCCGTTCCATTCCCAACCACGTCTCCTTCAACATTCCCCATTTGTTGACCGACGGTCAGCGAAAGTCCCATCCCAATCGCGATGAGTAGAAAAAGTCCACGCAAAACCCAAAGTGCCATAATATTCAAAACCTCCCGTTTAGCGCGACAACGAAAGAATAAAGGGTTCGTCGCCAACGAATTTAGAAACTGGTATATCTGATTCTCGGCAAGGAACTGGGCCGAGCCTGCGCGAAGACAATCGAGTCCCTAATGGAAAAAGGCCTTCGCTAATGTGTCTCAGACAATTTATGTGTGTGCCATCTCACGAGTATCTTATGATGAGCGCAATTGAAAAGGTAGTCTGTTCGCCAAAGTAGTTCGCAAACACATCGAAAACATTGCTATTACGAGAACATGCTGTTGTAAGTTTGCTCAAAAAAATGATCCGTCATGCCTGCAATGTATTCAACCGCCATTCTATTAACCCCGACCCGTTCCAATCGGGGTTGGTATTTTTTGGGGAATCTATCAGGATTCTGGCAATATGACTCGAACATTTCTTTGACACGCCATTGAGCCTTTTGACGGACTTCAATCAGGCTTGGATGTCGATAGACGTGATCGTAAAGATACTTTTCCAGCTCTTTTTTTTGCTCTGCAACATCCGCTGGAAGGCCAATGACAAAGTCGCTTGCCAGTGCTTCCTCAACACTTTGAAAGTCATAGCGTGTCAGTTCGCTGGCACAATGGCTCAACAAACTGGTGACGGGACGCTCGATCAACCGGTGTACCAACGCTTTTCGAAGAAGTTCTTCGTTCAGAGCAACGTAGTGTTTCTTCACATAGTCAAGGCATTCAGCAATCAGGCTCAGGTGCTGCATGTCTTCGATCGATACGAGTCCCAACTTGATCGCGTCATCGGCGTCATGTGCATTGTAAGTCGTGCTGTCGGCGGCATCGACCAACTGAACCTCCAGGAGCGGATTCTGGCCTTTGAGGTTCTTGTCGACACGGCATAATTGTCCCATTAACGCTTCGTACGTCAGGTTGAGTCCGGGAAAATCATGGAACCGTATTTCAATCTCCTGGACAATGGTCAATCCAAACTGGTTGTGTGAAAATCCCCCTTCACCTTCAATGCATTCGTTCAGCGCATCTTCGCCAGCGTGCCCGTAGGGCGGGTGACCGATGTCATGCATCAGCGCGAGTGCTTCGATCAGGTCTTCATTCAAGCCAAGAGTTCGACCGATGGTGCGGGCAATCGTGGCAACCTCATGCGTATGCGTCAAACGGGTACGATGGTAATCACCCATTTCCCCGGTGAAAACCTGCATCTTTCCACTTAGCCGACGATAAGCCGAGCTGTGAAGGATTCGGTCCCGGTCACGTTGAAACGGGCCGCGATAAGCATGCTCGGCTTCGGGATGTGCTCGTCCTTTGGAGTGGATGCTGCGCATCGCGTAGGGCGCGAGCAAGAGCTGTTCGCGTTTGTCTACCCAATCCAAAGGTTGGTCGTTGGCAACCCCATCAATGGTTTTCATTCGTGCTTACGGGTTCAAGATCAACGGAAGAAACGAGTCGCACCAAACTGACGCGACTCATTTCAAATCGATTTTCAATCGCTTGAGAAAGCCTCCGCCGATGATCAGACTTTAGCAGTGTCACGCAGGTTTGAGGCGTGACCTGCCTGGCCGAACTCGGTCATTCGGGAAACGCAGACTGCTTTCATGGCTTCTCGGGCGGGCTTCATATAGTCGCGCGGATCAAACTTTTCAGGAAACTCCTGAAGTACTTTTCGGATCGCTCCCGTGATCGCGAGACGATTGTCCGTATCAACATTGATTTTGCGAACGCCATGTTTGATCCCCAGCTTGATTTCTTCGACAGGAACTCCCCAGGTCTGACGAATATTTCCGCCATATCGATTGATGATGTCCTGGAGCTCCTGGGGAACGCTGCTGCTCCCGTGCATCACAAGATGGCAATTCGGAAGACGTTTGTGAATTTCCATGATACGATCCATGGCCAAAACTTTTCCGTCCGGCTTGCGCGTAAACTTGTAGGCACCGTGGCTGGTACCAATCGCCACGGCCAGGGCATCAACCCCGGTGTCAGCGACAAACCGTTCGGCCTCTTCGGGATCAGTCAGCAATTGTTCCTTGGTAAGCGTTCCGACAGCACCGTGCCCATCTTCCTGTTCGCCTTCGCCGGATTCGAGTGAACCCAGGCAGCCGAGTTCGCCTTCGACCGAGACACCCCTGGCGTGGGCTTGTCTTACGACTTCGGCCGTCACCCGCACGTTATAGTCATAATCCGCAGGTGTCTTGCCGTCTTCCATCAGCGAACCGTCCATCATCACGGACGTAAATCCATTTTCGATCGCGCTCATGCACGTCTCGACGCTGTTGCCATGATCCTGGTGCATGACGATCGGAATGTGAGGATACAACTCCGCGGCGGCCAGCATCAAATGACGCAAGTAGTTGTCTTGAGAGTATGCCCGCGCCCCACGCGACGCTTGCACGATGACCGGCGAATCGGTTTCATCAGCGGCTTCCATGATCGCCTGGATTTGTTCCATGTTGTTGACGTTGAACGCGGCGACGCCGTAATCGTTTTCAGCGGCGTGATCGAGGATGACTCGTAGTGGTACCAGGGACATTGTGATTTCTCCGCATGTTGATGTCGACTTCGCCCACCAGGTCAAAAACATGACCACGGTCCAACGGCGAGGGGCCAACTTGAAAGTCAGGGTTTTCAAATCGTATTATCAGTCTCATTTCTTTCAAACTCAATGCCACCCGCAACCAACACAGGACTTTTCAGTCAGTCCCCTGAATTCCTGAGCTTCCGCAACCCATGGAAGGCGACCAAACTCGGAGACAATCGAAAAATAGAAAACGTCGCAGGGGATTAATGGACCCATAGCATTCATAAAGCTTGCTTTAGCCAGTCATTCGCATGACGGTTTGAAAGCCTCGTCACGATTCACCGAACCACTTTTTTTGGGATTTGGAAAATCTGTTTGGGTTTGGATGCCCACTACCCCTGGAAATGCCGGGACCCGTCAACGGATCTTGCCCCGAAAATCGACCAGAGACCATTAGCGGCGTGCAACATCGGTTTGAGTAACAGCGAATTGTGAAAACTGATTGACCGGACATGGGTAACCCGCAAAGCGTTGGATCCAAGGATGTCGGCCGATCGTCAATACCGGGAGGACGTCGTCAGCTTCTCAACCAGATTGGAATCGCTGAAAAGATGGTCCATCTGGGTCTGGACAACACGAATGAGCAGCATCCGGTGCGTCGGTACCGGGCGATTGGGAGGTCCTGGCGAACCTGTCTCAGTCTGGGTAGCGCCAAAAAAGAGCTTTCCCATCTCGGCAATGTCTTGAGTCGGTGCGATCACAATTGACTCTCCCGGTCGAAGCGTCACATCAAACTTCAAATCGTCGATCCGGTTGATTGCCTGCCTGTCTTCCTTCAAGAACGACCGGTCGGCCATCTGGGGCCGCGTTTGGCCATGGTGTATTTCGGGGCCGAAGATCAAACGAACTGAACCGTCGCCCTGGGGAAATGTAGTGACCGTCATAATGCCCCGAACCGATTTGCCGAAACCAGGAACTTCTCTGGCCCCGTTACGAACTACCCAGCTGATCTCAGGATGGAAATCCGAAACCAGGATCGAATGAGGCTCACCCTCGCGATTGGAGATTCGCTCATGCGAGATCATGCGCTCCTTTTCTCGCAGCAGTCCTTTTTCATGAAGCTGTTTTTCCAGCTTGTTCAATTCCTCGATCACAATCGGTTGGGGACCAACCAGTTCATGCAGGATTGCCGGCGCGCGGGAGGGCATGACGGCAGCTCTTATTCCGTTTTGATCCAAACGTTTGCGCAATTCCAGCGGCAATGCCTGCTGATCCAGTAACGCCCAAAACGACTCAAAGGTTGCTGACTGACTGGAATCAAGTTGGGCGATCCCCAGTTCAAGACCGACGGCATCGAGGTCAATTCGCGATTTCGGAAAAATCACCCTGGATTTTGTTTCCGGCGCTTCCCACCGCGCACACCCCGAGACACCAATCCAGGTAACGATTAATGCGATGATGTAACTTGAACGCATGCGAAACAAGGCTGCCGACCGGAACAGATGGTTTGAGGGATTTGATGGCAAAAACGAGTGGATAAATACATGGCTTTGAAGAAATAGGCAAGATGAATGCTCATCTCGGGCACAGGTTCCTGAAAAACGGGATTATTCGTGGTTTCGTCAGTTTTTTTGCAAGATCGCGGAAACTTCGACGAATTAGCGGAAACCCGATTTTTTTCGGCTCGCCGACGGTTTGCTTGAGCCAACCGCGTTTTCCAAAAAACCAACACCCTACGCGTTCGACCTGCTGTAAGAACCCAGGAGTTTAAGATGCTGGCCCATTCCAATTCCGAATTTCTTGAGTTCGTCAAACTAATCGACGGCGACGTCTTGGGGGCTGTTTTCATTATTGGGACGGTTGGGATTTTTGTCAGCTTTATCGTCCTGGTCGTCTCGATCGCCCGGACATGGAATAACATCGCGGTCGTGAGAATGAATCAACGCCTTATTCAGGAGTTGCTGCAAAAAGGTTATTCGGTCGACGAAATCGAAAGGTTAGCCTATGGCGGGTTCGCCTGGCGTCAGCGATTCCGCAAGCTATTTCGATCGGCCAAGTCGCAGTTTGCGACTTACGTCAATCGAAACAAATACGAAAACCAACCGATGCCGCCCTACAAACAATCGGTCTGAAAATTCTTGGCCGTCGCCCGGCAAGTTCTGAATCAGTCGAATCGGGTCATCCACGGCGGCGACGATCGTGCCCGTACTGAAATAACGGGAACCCGGGACTCCCGATCGGTCGGTGACAGCAGGTTGCTCCAGCCGACTCTCATCTGTACAAACCAGAGTTGTGATTGGGGATAGGACGTTCACGGCGTGCAGCTATCCAGAAAGAAGTGACCGCCGAAAATTGCCCGTTCATGACCTGGCGATGTCGGCCGGTCTTTCGGATTCACCAGTCAACGCGAACCGGTCTCCAAACGTTGATAGCACGCATTCCGGTGAGTATTGCCGGGTTTTCGTCACTTTCTCGGGTCAGACGACGCTACCAGACATAAAGGTTCGTTTACTCAAAGTTACCCGTTTGTAAGGTTGCCAGTTTACGAACGTCGTACGCTTCGATGGACGCCTATTGAATTCAACAACCACAATCAGCCTGACTGGAATTTTCGAAATGAGCACATCTTCACCCAACTTACTGACGCCGTTCAACCTGCATGATCTGCAGTTGTCCAACCGGGTCGTGCTGGCCCCGATGACGCGGGCCCGGGCCGGAAAGGAACGGTTGGCGAACGAACTCATGGCTGAGTATTACCGGCAACGAGCGGATGCCGGGCTGGTCATCACGGAAGCCACGACGATATCTGCGTCGGCCAACGGCTGGAATCAATCGCCAGGAATCTATACCGATCAAATGACGGAGGCCTGGAAGCAGATCGTCGTGGCGGTGCATGGAAGAGGGAGTAAGATTTTCATGCAACTTTGGCATTGCGGGCGGGCGGCCCATAGCAGTTTTCTGGGCGGCGAGTTGCCGGTTGCTCCGTCGGCCATCGCGATCAAGGGCGACGGCGTTCGCACGCCAGAAGGAAAACAGGCGCATGAAATACCGCGTGCCCTGGAAACAGCCGAGCTACCTGCTATCGTTGGCGACTTTCGATTGGCCGCTCAACGCGCGAAAGCTGCCGGGTTTGACGGTGTTGAAATCCACTCCGCTAATGGCTATTTACTGGATTCATTTCTACAGTCGAAAACAAACCGGCGAACGGATGAATACGGTGGCAGTATCGAAAACCGCTATCGAATGCTCGGCGACGTCGTCGCGGCGATCACGGAGATCTGGCCTGCCAATCGGGTCGGCGTTCGCCTGTCTCCCAATGGTTCATTCAACGACATGGGTTCACCGGACTTCCGGGAACAGTTCACTTATGTCGCCAGTCAGTTGGACCGTTTGGGTCTGGCTTATTTGCACGTCATGGATGGCCTCGCGTTCGGCTTTCATGAACTTGGGGCACCAATGACGCTGAGCGAATTTCGGCGAGTTTTCCACGGCCCGTTGATGGGCAACTGCGGCTACACCCAGTTGACGGCCGAAGAGCGCATCGCGGCAGGTGACGCGGACTTGATCGCTTTCGGTCGTCCGTTCATCAGCAATCCGGACCTGGTTTTCCGCTTTGCCAATGACCTGGAGTTGAACCCGGACGCCGAGGTGTCGAGCTGGTACAGCCCGATCGGCCGTCAAGGCTACACCGATTTTCCCGTTGCTGCGACAACGTCCTGATTTTTCAAGTTCGAGGACTTGCCAATGAGTTGCACATACGCCAGCCGTTTGCAGTTTGCGGCAGGAGGCCTACCTCAACGTGGCACGAACCCACAAGCAATCGACGGGCAGATTCGCGCGGCGGGTCAAAAAACACGGATTGTCCAAACATAAGTACATCGCGTCGTGAATCCTGCGGATTAAACGACGACCCATGCAGGTCGATCAAATCGAGGAATGAATGGATTCTGCCCAAACCGATACTTCCTGCCTGGTCGAACGTTTGGTGTCGACAGGCTCGGTGAAACGCGAACGGTGCGACGATGGTCGGCAGATGCCCATTTGCCCATGGTGGTGATTGACCAAGATCGATTACCCCTACAAAACAAATTGACGCAATGCAAAGAGATGTAAGGCGATTTTCTTGAGAGAAACTGCTGACAACCGAGAAAGGAGTTGTTGATGATTCAAATTCGCAAACAAAACGAGCGGGGACACGCCGACCACGGCTGGCTGAAATCAGATCATACTTTCTCGTTTGCAAACTATCACGACCCCGCTTACATGGGGTTTCGCAGCCTCCGCGTGATGAATGAAGACCGGGTCGATCCGGGTCAGGGGTTTGGAACTCACCGGCATGACAACATGGAAATTATTTCATACGTGTTATCCGGTTCGTTGGAACACAGGGACAGCATGGGAAATGGCGAAGTCCTTCGGCCAGGTGAATTCCAGAGGATTTCTGCGGGCTCCGGAATCGCGCACAGCGAATTCAACCCTTCGATTACAGAACCTGTTCACTTTTATCAAATCTGGCTAACCCCAAATATCCGCGGCGTGGAACCGACCTACGAGCAAAAGGTATTCAGTGATACTGAAAAACTCGGCAAACTTTGCTTGGTGGCCTCCCCCGATGGTGCCGACGGCAGCTTGAGCATTCACCAGGACGCCAGGATTTACCTGGCAGTCATCAACGGCAGAGAAATACGTCACATGATTGAGGCAGATCGATATTCCTGGCTTCAGGTCTTGTCCGGCGAACTTTCGGTGAACGGTGAGGCGATGTCTGCAAGTGATGGTGCTGCCATCAGTGATGAAACGGAGGTCGTGATTTCCTGTCACACCGGTTCCGAGTTCATGCTTTTTGACCTGCCCTGAATCAATAAATCCCGGCTGCTATTCCCGATACTTCGCTTCTTGAAGCACATCCCGTCGGGACACGTGTCGCCCTTCAAGCCGGGCCACGGTGGAAACCTGTTTGCCAACGACAACTCAAAAAAAAAAAACGACCGGGCGCAACAGACCGCTGCCGTGAGAACCAGCAGAGTTCGGATATCAAACAGGGGTCAAATCATCGGTTCGATGGATTTTGGTTTTCAGGAAAGCTTGGGGAATTGTCTGCATCGAACGGGTTTCCGGGATCGGTTCCGGTGGGTGGGCTCGGTTCGCGGGAAATGTGAACGAGATCAAGTTCACGTCGAACGTTGGAGGTCGTCGAATTGAAGCTCTGGTTGACGTTTTATTCCGAGTCCACGACATCCCAACCCCGGAGTTTCTTCACGATGCAATGAGATCGCCAATCGGTTCGGCTCCTTCGACACCGACGAGTCGCTGGTCGAGTCCACCGTAAAAATACGCCAGCGCGTTTGGATCAAGGCCCAGTTGTTGCAGAATCGTAGCGTGGATGCGTCTGACGTGCATTCGGTCCTCCACGGCCGTCGAACCCAACTCATCCGTTTTCCCCAGGCTGACACCACCCTTGATACCGCCGCCTGCCATCCACATCGTAAAACCATACGCATTATGGTCACGACCGGATCCCTTGGCATACTCCGCGGTCGGCTGTCGACCGAACTCTCCCCCCCAGACGACCAAGGTCTCATCAAACAGCCCGCGTTGCTTCAGGTCATTGATCAGCGCCGCAATCGGTTTGTCCGTTTCGGCGGCGTGCAGATTGTGATTGGCTTCCAGGTCACCGTGCGCGTCCCAGTTGTCATCGTTGTGCGCACCGCCGGAATAGATTTGGACGAACCGGACACCGCGTTCGACCAGTCGCCGGGCCATCACGCACTGTCGACCGAAATAGTTGGTTGGCTCTTTACCGATGCCGTACGAATCCAGTGTTGCCTGAGTCTCATGACCAAGGTCCACGGCTTCCGGCGCGGTGCTCTGCATTTTGTACGCCAATTCATAACTCGCAATCCGTGCCGCCAACTCTGAGTTCCCTGCCCGGGCCAACTCGTGTTGCTCGTTGAACTCGCGCAACGTGTCCAGCATTCTCCGCTGGGCTCCATCGGTCATGTGTTGGGGACGCTTAAGATCCAGAATGGGTGTTCCTTCACTGCGGACAACACAGCCTTGATAGGTCGCGGGCATGTATCCACTGGACCAATTCTTCGGGCCGCTGATCGGCCCCCCTTTGTCGTCCAGCATCACCACGAATCCAGGCAGGTTTTCGTTTTCGCTTCCCAGTCCATAATTGATCCATGATCCGAGACAAGGGCTACCGCTTTGGATTTTGCCCGAGTTCATTTGCAGCATCGCTGAGCCGTGAATGGGCGAGTCAGCGGTCATGCTGTGAACAAACGCAATATCATCGACACACTCACCGACGTTGGGAAAGAGGTCGGAAACCCATTTACCACACTCGCCATACTGTTTGAATTTCCAACGGGGTTCGACGATTCGGCCCTGGTTTTTATGCCCACCGCGGCCAAACGTCTTGACTTCGATCGTCTTGCCGTCCATACCGTACATCGTCGGCTTGTAGTCGAAAGTATCGATGTGGCTGGGTCCGCCGTACATGAACAGGAAGATCACTGATTTTGCTTTGGGGGCAAAATGCGGTTGCTTCGCGGCCAGAGGATTAACCCATTCCGCCCCATCGGCGCGGACATCCTGAGCGGCCAAAAAATCGCGGTCCAACAATCCAGCCAATGCGAGCCCGGCGAAACCGCCTCCGGATTGCCACAGAAATTCGCGTCGCGTGCGCCGACAAAAGTTTTGGTTCATTTTTTCAGTTTTCGGTTTTCATTTTCCTGACTTGCGTCATCAGCCCTGCATCTCAGTCGACATAAGCGAACTCGTTCAAGTTGAGCGCCATCAGGCAAAAATACTCAAGGGCTTGTTCAGGCGACGTGTCGTCCTGATCGATCCAGGATTGCATCAGCTTGGTTCCTCGTTCGACTTCCTCTTCGGTGGTGCGTCGTTGGGTGACACGCTCGATGATACTTCTGACTTGCTCATCGCGCCTGCCCGGGAATTGCTCTTCGATCGCAGAAGCAAACTCTTTTGCCTGCTGGTTGGTAAACTCGCTGTTCATCATCCCGAGCGCCTGGGTCGGTTGAGTGGTAATGAAGCGGACGGGGCAACTACTATCGGTATCAGCAGAGTCATTGGTTGTCAGAATCGGCAGCCCCAGTGAGCGTTTGATATGGACGTAGATACTACGACGACGCCGATCTTCGTCGCTGGAATTACCCCAGCCCTGCCCTGGTCGCGATTGCCCCGCCAGAACTTCCTGCGGCATCGTTGGATAAATACTGGGACCAAACATCTTCTCAAGATTCAATTTTCCGGACACCGCAAGGATCGAATCGCGAATCTCTTCCGCTGTCAGGCGCCGCAGATTGAATCGCCAAAACAGATCGTTGGCTGGGTCCCGCTGGTAGCTATCGTGTTGATACGTACTGGACATCTGGTAGGCACTGGAGGACATGATCAAGCGGTGCATCTGTTTCATACTCCACTTGCCGTTCACGAATTCCGCCGCCAGCCAGTCAAGCAATTCGGGATGTGTCGGCTTGGCTCCCTGGAAACCAAAGTCGCTTGATGTACGAACAAGGCCACGCCCAAAATGGTACTGCCACAGGCGGTTGACCATCACGCGGGATGTCAACGGGTTTTCACCGTCAATCAGCCATTTGGCGAAGGCCGTACGGCGACCTGTTGATTCACCCGTCGGGGAAGGTTTGATTTCGGCCTCAGGCGGCGACAAGACCGAGATAAACCCGGGATCAACCTGGGGGCCCTTCACGTGCGGGTTGCCGCGGACCCGAACAAAACTGGGCAACGGCACGGCACCGGATTCCTTGACGCTGAGAACCTGGAGAGAGCCAGGCGGATTCAGGATCAATTCATCGCGTTCTTTCAGCAGCTTGCGAAATTCTGCAAATTGCTCCTGCGTGATCTGATCGCCCACCCGTTTCTTCAGGATCGCGACCTGATTCATTTCGTACTTGAAATCTTCATGTTCAACCGGTTCAAAACCAGGCTTGGCAAGTTCCACGATTTCATTGAGCTTGGCGTCAAATTCCTTGATCTTCGCTTCGTGGGCCTGTTTCAACTCAGGTTCTGCTTCCCCCATTACCGTCCGGACGGAGTTTTCTTGAACTGACTCGTCGCTGCGAACGCCGTAATGCCGGATGTTTTCAAAAAACGAAACCATTTTGTAATAGTCAGCTTGCGGGATCGGGTCGATTTTATGGTCATGACACCGGGCACAATTAACGGTCAAACCGAGCATCGTTTGGCCTGTCGTCGCCACGATATCATCGAGGTCGTCATATTTGGCTTTGAGCGGGTCGACCGGTTCGTCATCCCATTGCCCAAGCCGGAAGTATCCTGTGGCAACGATTGTTTCGAGCGTGGGGTTTTCAAGTTCGTCGCCTGCCAGTTGCTCAAGCAGAAATTGATCGTATGGCTTGTCCTGGTTGAAAGCACGGATCACGTAGTCGCGGTAGCGCCAGACAAATGGCTTCGCACCGTCTCGCTCAAAACTGTTCGTCTCCGCGTAGCGGACGAGGTCCAACCAGTGTCGACCCCATTTTTCTCCGTAATGTGGCGACTCCAAAAGCTGGTCCACCAATCTGGAATAGGCGGCCGGGTCATTGTCATTGACAAACGAATCAACTTGTTCCGGTGTCGGAGGCAGGCCGATCAAGTCATAGTAAACGCGTCGAACCAGATCACGCCTGCTCGCCGGGAGTGCCGGTGCCAAGCCAGCCGATTCAAGTTTCGCAAGGATAAAGCTGTCTATCGGGTTTCGTATCCAGGCCTGGTTCCGGACCTGCGGCGCGGAAACTTCGACGACTGGTTGAAACGACCACCACTTCATGGTCTCGGCGTTGACCGCGGGTACCTTGGAGTGGGATTCGGCCGTCAGATCCGTTTCGTCGCCAGGCGCAAAGGGCATTCCCAGGTTGACCCATCGTGTCAAGATCTCGATCTTGTCGGCGGACATTTTTCCGTCTGGCGGCATTTCGTAAATCTGATAGTTGATAACCTTTAGGAGCAGACTTTCGGAAGGCGAGTTCGAATCGACAGCTGGTCCGGAATCGCCTCCCCTCAGAATCGAAGTCCGTGAGGCCAGCGCGAGCGATCCGCCTAGATCTTCTGGATCATTGGCATGACACTCGAAACAGTTCTCCTGCAGAAGCGGTTTGACCTGCGATCGATAAAATTCAATCGCCTCGGCATCTGCCTGCGTGCTGGATCGGTCGTCTTGATCCTGGGAGCAACCCCACGTCGGCACTCCGCTTGCAAAGATCGCAAGCAGAACAATCCAGGGGGTCAAATAACCTGATCTATCATTCATCGGAAACAAAACAGTACCTGCATGTTGGGAGATCGAATCCTGTGCGACGAAAGAACCAGCGCATACCTCGGAGGGAAACTGGTGAGGTGATTCCATCGTACCCAAAATTGAAATTGGGCGGCAAGCGAAACGACGGCCCAACGTCATTTTTCAGGTGAAATAAATATCGACATTTGAGCGGCAACACACAATCCTGAATTGTTACCGGTCAACTTGACGATTCCCCCCGTCCGCCATTTGCGCCAAACTGATTCGACCCAAGACTGCCATCCTGTTTCGAGCCTCGCAATGCACCAGGCGACAAGCTGACTTGATTCGGCAAAACCGCCCGACCCGGAAAATCGTGCTGCGGAATCGCAGATGCCCGGTGATGTCCGCTTGCCGGTCAGAGACTGCGGTTCTTTCGCAATTTCTCGCTGTACTTTTTCAGCGTCTTGCGCTCTTTGTTGCTGAGACTCTCTTCGCCGTGCTGGCTGATTTTTTCCAGTATTGCATCGGCTTCCCGTTTCAGCTTTTGGTCGTTGGCAGCCGGGTTGTGGATGCGCAGTTTGGAACGCGGTCCAAACAACCTCGACAACCCACCGAACTGAAGTCGGTCGAAATTCCAGCCGAGTTTATAGTACCCCAATCCGAACAAGGCACCGATCAAGTGAGCCTCCCAGGCAATATGGCTGACCGGATCAAAGGCATTCATGATGTTCATCACCAGCAACAATACGCCCAGCGCCCACGCCGGCATCGGGATGATTCCCATCAACAAAATCTTCTGGTGGGGATACATGAAGATGAACAGAACGACGACTGCGGAAACAGCTCCCGATGCGCCCACAATAAACGCCGGTTGTCCCGGGCTAAGAATCAATTGCAGGGCGAGCCATCCGACTCCGGCGACGACAATAGAGATCAGGTAGAACTTCAGGAATTCCGTCCTCCCCAACCGGTATTCAACCGGCCGGCCGAGAAACCAGAGCGTAATCATATTGCCGGCAATATGCCAGATTCCGGATTTGGTGGTCAACGATGCATGGGCAAATCCATGAGTCAGGTAAGTCCAGAAATACCAGGGGTGCTCCGTATCGAGGGCCAACACCTTACTCAACCAGTGTGTCCCTCCAGGCTCAACCTCGGAAGTGAACGAATCCAGCAGAAAGATCACAACATTGATCACAACCAGACTCAGCACGATCGACTGGTGGTTGAACTGAAATCCGGGAATCGCACGACGAGGGTAATCGTTGTCCCGACTATATTGCCTGTCCTCAAAACCCATTGTCATCCAGCAATAAAGCAAATGGTTGTCAAAGCCCTCCCGTGAGGGCGCCCTCGGATGAAGGTGGTTTAATGATACCGGCTGGAGGCCAACTCGTGCCATGCCAAACCGAAATTGTTCCCCGGCGCGCAAGAAAAAGAACGCCCTTGGGCGTTCTTTGGTGATTCAAGCCACTGGACAATCGGGGGCCTGACTACGTTGCCATTTGCCGGCGAACGCTGTTCTATTTACCGGCAAACGCTTTTCGTGAAAGCGCAATCGAAACCCTGCGAAGCTCTGCATGAAGCTGATCGATTTTTGATTCAAGTGAGGCAATCGTCTGCTTCAACTCGGACACTTCCTGGGTTTTCTGGGCAGCCAACGCGGTAATCGTATCAAGGTCATTCTTCAAATTGGCTTGGTCGGCCGTGTTATCGTTGATCACCCGTAACCGCTCTTCAATTTGCGCATTGGCATCATCGATCAATTTTTGCTGGACTACATTGCTTTGGGTGACCCGCTGAATTTCCTCGTCCGCCGTGGCTGACTGAAATGTCAGGTTGCCAAACTCGTAGGGAAAATCTCGAACCTGCCGAATGTAGATCCGGTCGACTTCCTTGACGTTTTCGCCGTTTTTGAACGGAGCCACGGGCGTCCCGTTTCGCTGGTAACCGTCGGCCGAACGCTGGTCGACCAGCACCGAATCGCCTTTGTCAAAAGTCACGACTCCGCCATGGTGGAGTCCCTGATCGATAGCGTGCCCCAATTGATTGAAAAGCCCGTCATTTTCGATGCTGCCATTGGCATCCACCTGATAGCCTTCGGCTCTCGACGGCGCCGTGAATTCGTATTTCACAAAAACTTCCTCCGGAGCGGGCTCAAATCGAGGCGACTTCCGTCCAGCTGAATTGTTATCGATCCAGTCCTGGATCGTCCCCATCGACAATCCATCGAACGCGTATCGGTCGATTAGCGCTTCGTAGTCCAGACTGTTGGGATCAAGACCGACTTTTTGAGGTTGCAGGAATAACGACTGCAGGACGCTCCGAAATTCCGTGATATCCAGTTTTTCATTTTCGTCTTTCAGCGAATTCGCAAAGGTCTTGAGTTCTTCCGGAACGTCGGTATTGGATTCTACCACGGCAATGGTGGCTTTCCTGAAAATCCCTCGACGGTCCAAGGGCATTTTCTCAAACAGCGTCCAGGTTCCGGTCGGGTTCACGTATTGCTGGTCATCCGCTAACGCGACAGATTCGAGTGTCAACGTTCCGGGCGCCTCGGCAATAACGCGTACCGAACCGATAAACCTGGCCGGAAGTGGTTGACCATTTACGTTCTGATCAAGAAAGGCAAACAGCACAACGTCTTGCAATTTATCAAAGTCTGCCGGTCGGGCTGATGAGAAAGTAAAAGTCCGATTGTCTCCGTCGGGGACAATCTGGCCGCTGGGCCAGACACGCCCCCGTCCCGTCAGTTCCCGCGTTAAAAGATCGTTTATATAGCGAAGCGAACCAGGATCGTAGGTCAACGACGAGCGGTTACCATTAATCTGTTCGTCAACCTCTTGCTTGGTTTTTTCAGCCAGTTTTTCATATTTGTCGACTTCCGCGATCGCTTTTGTGCGAAGTGAGTAAACCGTCGTCAATCCAAAAATCGCGCCCACGCCGGCCATGAACGTCAAGATGACAAACACGATATTGATCCAGTTCCATGTCTTCGATGCCAGCACACAAAAGACGACCAACAGAATAAAGGCCAGCCCAAGAATGCCCGCAGACATGTAATCTATGCTTGCAATAATTGCGGAATCGTCTATGCCCATTTACTTAAACCAGTCTTGCCGTTGAGACTCTGTGGACCATGCGGAAAAAAAGGGAAAACTGACTTTCCCAGTCGATCAACAGGTACATACACTACGCCAGCGCTGAAGGAAGCGCGGAAATAGACCTAATTGCATCTTAAATTGGGTAAAATAGCCCGTCAAGTTTTGCTATCGTCGGTTTACTGCTGATTGCTTCGATTTAGTCCTTCGGATGGGGGCGATTGATACCAGCGGAACAATCTCTCAAGTTAGATAGCAAATAATCCCGAAACTCCATACATGCAGGTAAATCAATAGAAAGGGACCAACCCGCATAGCCGGTCCTTTTGACAACGATTTTCCCCCAAAACCAGCTTTCTGTTCCGGATTCCCGACCGTTCAGAAGCCGTACCCAGGAGATTTTGGTGTTCAAGACCCAGATCAATCGTCTGCTTTTGGCAGTCGTTTTGTTTAATTTGTGCGCGGTCATTGGCTGTCATCGTGGCTATTATCGCCGACAAGCCGATGCTGACGCAAAGCGATTAATTCTGCAAAAATCTGTGGATCCACGCTGGAATACCGCCAGCGGAACCATCGATATCGATCCTCAATCGCGGATGTTTGATCCGTTTTCCGCCGATCATCCTCCGATCCCACCAGACGATCCGGCCTCTCATCAGTTGATGCATTGTGTCGATGGAAAACCGGGATATCCGCAGTGGAATGCCAACGGAGACACCAATTTTGTCGAAAATCCGGAATGGCGACGGTACCTGCCTGTCAACGACAAAGGCGAAGTTGTCTTGACGCTCGATGGTGCGTTTCAGCTGGCCCTGATTCACTCGCCAGATTACCAGGAAGCTCACGAAACACTTTACCTCTCGGCCCTTGATGTCAGCCTGGAACGATTTGGATTTGATACCACACTCATCGGTGGTTACAACTCGTTTTTCACGTCCCAGGGAAGATTTCGCGGTTCTCGTGAAAGCGGTGCAAACCCGCCGGCCGCAAACGGCACATCGAGTTCAACAATTCAAGGTCAGCTGGGTGCCAACGGCGGCGGCTTCGACTTCAGGCGAATCGGCATCACGGGAACGACCTTTGCCGTCGGCTTGGCGAACACAATCCTGTTTAATTTTTCAGGCAATAACACCCAGTCGGGTTCCACGTTGATTGACTTTTCGATCATCCAGCCTCTGCTGCGGGGTGCTGGTCGTGACCGGATCATGGAAGCATTGACCCAAGCCGAGCGAACATTGCTGGCCAACGTTCGTCAATTGGAACGGTTCCGTCGCGCTTTTTATCTCCAGATCGCGATTGGGCGCAACCTTGCCGTCCGCTTGACCCGCGCCGGGGACTTTCTGGGTATCCCGGGAGCTGCGGGCACCAATGCCGGCGGGTATTTTGGATTGCTGGAACGACAACAGCGGATTCGCAATCAGGAATTGAATGTCCGCCAGCTGGAATCCGTTTTGTCGTTGTTCCGGGAATTCTTTCTTCGCGAGCGACTGGATGCGGTTCAGTTGAAGCTATTTGAAACCAGGGTTTACGAGCAGCAACGAAACTTGCTGGATCTTCGCGTCGGATATCAGACGTTACTCGATCAATTCAAACGGACACTCGGCCTGCCCCCGGACTTGGATGTCGTCATTGACGACACTTACCTCGAACGATTCAAGCTGATCAGCGATCAAGTCAACGAACAACTGATCCTGTCGAGTGCTTTGCGGGAAAACACTGGAAGCGTGCTCAATGGTGTCGACGAACTGTTCGACGAACTTGAAAGCGTCGACGACATTGCGACCGGAAAATTCGTTTGGCCAAGCGATCTCGCGGAAAAAATCAGCAAATTGATTCCTTACATTGAAGAAGCAGAAGCAACGATTGAAAAAATTGTCAACGAGGACCGTTTGGAAATCGAAGCCGATATCAACTATCTGAACGAAAAACGCAATGAACGCGTGGCTTATCTCGATAAACTGAGAATCGCAATCGAATCCGGGAAAATCAACTCGCCGGTGGACCCGCGTCTGTTTGAAACTGAATCCCTGCCCGAGACTGCCGAGTTGCGACAAATTCTGGCGGATTCAGATTCCAAAGACTCGATCCTCAACCGGGCAGCCCGTGTCAAGGCAGAACTCGCCAACATCAAGTCCCGAATCGCCGGTTTCAAACAAACCGAAAGCGAACTTGAAAAACAGGCGCTTTACGAGTTTGTCCGAACGGAATTCCAGGAAAAAATCCCGGGACAGCTTTCCGAGATCAACAGCCTGATCCTGGAGATCTCGCTGCTCCAGGCCCGCACCCGTTCCAATTCAATCGAGATCGTCGACGTCGATATCAATTCGACACAAGCGATCGAAATCGCGCGTTGCATGCGACGCGACTGGATGAACGCGCGGGCCAGCCTGGTCGACAACTGGCGAAACATTGAGTTCGTTGCTGACCAACTGGAGTCCCAACTCGATTTGGTCTTCGAGGGCGACATGGGGAGTCGAAATGGGGAGTCCAACCCGTTTAAGATCCGTTACGAAACGGGCCAATTGAGGGCTGGATTCCGTTTCGACGCTCCGATCGTGCGACAAGCCGAACGAAACAACTACCGCGCCGCCTTGATCTCGTACCAGCAAACGCGTCGTGCGTTCTATCAATTCGAAGATAGCGTCAAGCAAAACCTTCGCGAAATCAGTCGAAATATCGATCGTAACAAAGTCCTGTTTGAGCTGGATCGCCGGACCGTCCAGGTCCAAATCGAAAGCGTCGAAATCAACCGCTATGAATTGGAAAAGCCGGTTGGACCGGGAGCCACCGGAGGCGGACGACTCGGAGCGACCACCGCTCAAAACCTGGCCAATGCGATTATCGGACTCAACGGGGCCCAGAACTCGTTCCTGGGGTCATGGGTCGGATACGAAGTCCTTCGCCGCAACCTCGATTTTGATTTGGGCACAATGCAACTTGATGAACTCGGTCAGTGGATCGACCCTGGAAAAATTGATGCTTCCATCGGACAACGAGCGGCCGCAACCATGGGGATCGAGCTGGATTGTCAATTCTGTACCGGCGTTGCCGCCCCGGGAGGTATTGCTGCCGATTTGATTTCGGATCCCGCCCCATCGATTATCGAGCCGCAACCGGATCCGTTGCAATTTGAATCTGAAATCCCGGTTCCCGCGGAAGTCGAACGCATCAATCGTTCTTCGGCTCCGCAGCTGAATCAGCCGAATTCGGCGATGCGGCCTCGTCGTTCGGTTTTCTCGAGCGATGCTGCTTCCAGTGTCTCGCCTCCGAACCGAGTGCCAGGTTTGTTGTTTCAACCCGTCAATTCCAGATCTGAATCCACTTTTCAGCGGTCGACTGAAAATTCGTTGCAACGGAATCAGTTCCAGTCGCAGCCGGTCGCAATTCCACCCCGAAAAGTGATCAGGACGTCGGGAAAAGGTGCGGCGGCGAGACCTTTATCTGTTTCAAAAACGACGAATTCCAGCACGGAATCACCCCTGCCGCGAAATGAGATGGCACGCCCGGTGGCCCAACAAAACAGCCCTGTTTCCGCTCACCGTCAACCGTTGTTCCCGAGTCAAGGTTTGAAGAATCCACAACTCTCCCGCAGTTCCCAGGTGCAACCGGCGTCCAGCGCGGAATCGGTTCGCTCGCTGGTTTCCGTTTCTGACAGGACGACTCGGTTAAACCCGCTGGACGTACCGGCCGCCGACAGGAATGCTGATCCGTTCACCGACCCGATGGTCAAGCGAACCTCCGGCCTGTCACCGGAGGTAAACAATCAGGGCAAGCCTTCGAACCCATTCAATCCGCCCACGATGACCCTGCAGGCGGTGACCGGAGGAATGGGACCGACACCATTGACGAATTCCAAGGAAATGGCGGCCGCGACTACCGGGATAAGCAATCATCCGGCGTTTGCCGAATCGCCTGACCAAGATCCCAGTTGGCAATTTCCTACCTCGTCGCTGGGAGGAGTTTTGAATCGCTTTCGAACGGATTCAGAGAGATAATCTCAGCCCTTTTTGTGTATGTTTTCGCACGTTAGGCCACGGAAGGCCGCCCAATCCACAAATCCACTTCATGCGAACCCCGCGCAGGATCATTTCCGCTACCCATTCACGGAACCGAAGAAGAATTTTCGCAACTCTTCAGGATAAAATCGGTTATATAAAAGGGGTTGAAGCTCTCGTTGCTGGATCTATCCAACGGGTCATTTGACGACTTGTGAACAAGAATATCTGACAGCTTTGAGAATTTATTGGTTCTCCAGGTGGTTGCATCGTCTCGATCGAGCGGTGTTTGGTTAAGATATATGTTTTGCGGGTCGCTCTGCTTCCGAGCGCAGCCCTGCTTTGGTGTTGCCATTTTGTCGATCTCTCTTGATAGCCCCCACGAAAGTCCGATCGACATCGTGTTTTGACAACGGTTTGACTTCCGATCGTTACCTCTTGATTAGTTCAGGATACAGTTCATGTCCATTCAACGTCTTCAATCCATTCGCCAACACTCGCGGACCAACGGCTTGATCGCGCCATTCATTGTTTTCGGCTTGGTTGCTCTGGCTCTCTTGGGGGTTGGCGCCTATTTCTTCATGAGCCGAGGAGGCGAGGCAGACGAAATCGACCCAATCATGGCCGTCGTCACTCGTGGCGAGTTTGTCTCCCAAGTTCTCGATCAGGGTGAAGTCCAATCCAGCGAAAATGTCGAGATCCGGTGTGAAGTCCGTGCGCGTAACGGCTCAATCTCGGTAATCTCGGTGGTGCCCGAAGGCACGAGCGTAAAGGAGGGCGATTTCCTGGTCCAGCTTGATTCAACTTCGTTTGAAAAAGAATTGGAGCAGCAGAACATTGCATTGGCGAATGCCCAGACTGGCGTGATTCAGGCAGAGTCGGCATTGGAATCAGCCAAAGCGACACGTCAGGAATATATCGAGGGAGTTTTCGAACAGGATAAGTTGACGATCAAGAATGCGATCTACGATGGGCAGGCAGAAATTGAAACCGCCCTTCAATCACTCAGCCAGGCCGAAGATGTGCTCCAGCACAGCAAGAAGCTTCAAGCCAAGGGTTACATTACCAGCCAACAACTGGAATCCGACGAGTTCGCAGTATCAAAGGCCAAGATCGCACTTGAAAAAGGAAAGCTTTCCAAAGAACTTGCCACTCAACAGCTCCGGGTCCTTGAGGAAATCTCGTACAAAAAACAAACCGTTCAGCTGGACGCCGACATTCGCTCGGCCGAAGTGAAATTGGACAGCGAAAGAGAGGCGCTTGCCGTCGAGACCAAAACTCTTGCTGACATCAAAGAGTTGATCGAAAAATGCACCATCAAAGTCCCAAAAGGTGTCGAAGGACAGGTTGTGTTTGCCAAAGAGTCATCCCGCGGCGGAACCGACTGGGTTCTCGAAGAAGGTACTTCCGTACGTGAGAATCAGGTTTTGATTCGACTCCCCAACCCGGCAAAAATGGAAGTCAAAGCGCTCATCAACGAGCAAAGCATCACGCGTATCGCACCCAATATGCCAGCAACCATTCGCGTTGACGCGCTCAACAACGTGACGCTCAAGGGAATCGTGACCAAAGTCAACCAGTATGCCGAATCGAGTGGCTTCATGAGTAGCAGCATTCGCAAGTATGCTGTCAACGTCCGAATCCTCAATCCTCCTCCAGCGCTGAAACCCGGCATGAACGCGTCGGTTACGATCCAGGTCCAGTATGAACCCGATGTTTTGCTGGCTCCGATCCAAACGATCTATTCCGTTCAGGAGCAACAGTTTTGCCTCATCCGAGACGGCAAGCAATGGAAGACGCTGCCAGTTGAGATCGCAGGCGACAATTCTCAAATGGTATACATCAAGTCCGGTATTGAAGAAGGTACGGAACTGGTCATGAACCCGGGTGCCTACAAGCAGTATATGGAACTTCCCGCATTCCAACTTGAATCAAAAATTGACCTCCCCGAAGGTACCGTCGGTGTCGTTGGAAAAACCAGCGAAGAAACCGCGGGCGGACCCGGAGGAGGCGGACCGGGAGGTCCCCCCGCAGGTGGTCCTCCGGGAGGTTTCTCGGTAGACGGAATGATCGACGGGATGATGGGACGCTACGACACCAATGGTGATGGCACCATCGATCAGGATGAAATGGCCTCCTTGCCCGATCGTGCCAAAGACATGGTGGGAGCCGCTGACGGGAACCGGGATGGATCGGTTAGTCGAGACGAACTCAAATCCGCGATGGAAAAACGCATGCAAGAAGGTGGTGGCGGTGGCGGTCCGCGTGCCGGCGGAGGCGGTGGCGGTTTGGGTGGCGGTGGCGGTGGCCAACGCGGAGGAGGCGGAGGCCAACGCGGTGGCGGTCCACGTGGCGGCGAAGGCGGAGTCCAATAAGTGAACGCAGTCCCGCAACCAAAAATGGCGGCCGTGATTCGCGACCTCCAGAAACACTACGTCCTCAAAAGCGAAACCGTACGTGCCCTTCGAGGTGTCTCGTTCGATGTTCCGGAGGGTGACTATGTGGCGATCATGGGACCATCCGGCTCTGGTAAAAGTACTTTGCTGAATTTACTGGGATGCCTGGATCGACCGACGACTGGTTCATTTGTCCTCGGCGGCGACGACGTGGCGAAAATGACGGACGACGAACTTTCCGGAATTCGTGCGTCAAGAATCGGATTTGTGTTTCAATCCTACAACCTGATCGCCCAGCTAAGCGTTGTCGAGAACATCGAAGTCCCGTTGTATTACATGGGCAACCTGAACGCCAAATCAAGAAAACGAAGCATTGCCCTGGCGGCCATGGTCGGACTCGGTGACCGTCTGGACCACCGTCCCACCCAATTGTCCGGTGGTCAGCAACAACGTGTTGCCATCGCGCGATCACTGGTTAACGATCCGTACTTTATCCTCGCCGACGAAGCGACGGGAAACCTTGACTCGGTTACCACCGACGAAATCATGGCTTTGTTTCAACGGCTCAATGATGAAGGCAAAACCATCATCATGGTCACGCATGAAGACGAAGTCGCTGAACACGCCAAACGAGTTATTCGACTTCGCGATGGAGAGATTCAAATCGACCAAAGAGTCGAGAATCGCAAAGTCTTTACACCAGAACAGATTGTCGAAATTTCCAAGAACGCCGAAGTGCAAGCAGAACTCTGAACCGGGATTTCCTGGCACTTGCTCACGCCCAACCAAAACTGACTTTGTATTATGTTGTTGTTTCGAACCTGGAAACTTGGACTCAAAAGCCTGATGTTGCACCCGATGCGGTCTGCATTGACGGTTTTGGGTATTTTCATTGGGGTCGCCAGCGTTATCTGGTTGCTCGCGATTGGCGAAGGGATCAGCAAGGAAGCGCAACGACAAATCGAAGACCTGGGCGCCGAGAACATCATCGTCCGCAGCATTCAGCCGCCGGACGAAAGCGGCTCCAGTTTCCGCGAAATCAAAGCATTTGGAGTCTCGCGTGCAGAATGCGAAATGATCCGGCGAACCGTCTCGACCGTTCGCCGGGTTCTGCCCATTCGTGAACTCAGCCAGAAATTCGCCTACACCGGGAACGCAAATGCCAAACCGATCGACGGACGATTGGTCGGTTGTACTTCGGAATATGCCGAAGTCACTCGCCTGGAAGTCGCACGGGGACATTTCCTGACGCCACGTGAAGTCGAAACGAGTGCCGGCGTTTGTGTGATTGCCGCCCGACTGGCAGATAAACTGTTTCCCTCGGAAGACCCTTTGAACAAACAGATCTTCCTGCCCGAGAAAAAGGAGTTTTTCAAGATCGTCGGTGTTCTGAAACACCGAAATGCCACCGCCGCGATCGGTGGTTCGTTGGCCGCCCAGGATTTCTCCCTGGATATCTACATCCCCGTCACGACGATGAGAGTGCGGATGGGGGACAAGGAAATCAAACAGACGGGAGGCTCGTTCTCCGCCAAGGAATTCGAGCTCTCCCAGATCACGGTCCAGGTTGATGACGCCAAAGACGTTCCCCGAACGGCAAAACTGGTCGAAGCTACGTTGCGGTCAAAAGGAAAAGAGCGGCAGGACATCTCGGTTGTTGTGCCTTACGAGTTGCTTGAGCAAGCCAAGACGACTCGCCTGATGTTCATGATGTTCATGGGTTTGATCGCCGCGATTTCGTTGGTGGTCGGTGGGATCGGTATCATGAATATCATGCTCGCAACCGTAACAGAAAGAACACGCGAAATCGGTATCCGCCGCGCCCTCGGTGGAAAGCGATCAGATATCACGCAGCAGTTTTTGGTAGAAACGATTTCGCTTTCGGTGGTTGGCGGAATCACCGGGATCCTCGGCGGACTGTTATGTCCGCTCTCCGTTTATTTCGCTCGCGCGGGATTCGAACAGTTTG